>DAOUAC010000022.1:0-58053 GCA_034434155.1 Anaerolineaceae bacterium | reverse complement strand
GCCAGATCCAAACCTTCCAACAGGGCGATTTTAGCGGCCAGTTGGTCAAAGTTCGGGTTGTTCAGACGGGTGTAAATATAGCCGGGGTCTTCCCCTTTAAAGCGGGCCGCGCCGGTGGCCGCATCGGGGAAAACGTAGGTGGAGGTCTGGAAAATGGGGGTCACGTGGGCATCCAGGGCGTTTTGCTGCTCCCAGGCGTGCGTAACCAGCGTACCCAGGCCGTGGCGCGGGTCGATCAATGGCATCGCGGAAACTCCTCTTTCTGGTGATGGATTTAGGGTTTAACGCCCCAATGAATAGCGATTGTACCAAACATCAGGCGCTGAAAGCCAGTTTGCTGAAAACCGGCGGCCTGGAACTTCTTTTGCAAGTCTTCCGCGGTCAAAAAGTTCTCACTGGAAGTGGGAAGGTAAGTATAAGCGTCGCGCGAGCCAGTTAGCAGTCCGCCCAGGAAGGGAATCACCCGGCGCATGTGGAAGCGGATAAATGGGCTGAGCGGCGAGGGGAGCGGACGGGTGGTGTCGAGCGCCACCACGCGCGCGCCGGGGCGCAGTACCCGCAATTGCTCGCGCAGGGCCAGGTCAATATCTGCAACGTTGCGCAGTAAGAACCCGGAGATGAGCGCATCGAAGGTTTCGGAGGGAAAAGGCAGGTTCAGTGCATCGGCGCAGGACCACTGCAGCGCAGGTTCGGGATGGGCGGCGCGGCGCCGGCCGCAAAGCAGCATGGCGAGCGTAAAGTCGGCGGCCAGGGGGCGGCAAGAAGGCTGCTGGCGCAGAGCTTCGCGGGCCAGGTCGCCGGTTCCGGCTCCCAGATCTAGCACGCGCCCCCCCGGCGGAATTTTCGCCAGCCGCACCACCTGTTTTCGCCAGGCCAGGTCTTGCCCGCCGGTCATCAAGCGGTTCATCAGGTCGTAGCGCGGGGCAATGCGCTTGAAGATCTCCTGCACGTATGCACTTTTTGAGAGCGTGGGATCAGCCTTCATGGGGAATGTAAGGAACCCAGGCCAGGATCGTTGTGCCGGCCCCCGGCTCGGATGTGATTTCTAAATCACCACCGGCGTTGCGCGCGCGCGTTTGCATGTTCGACAGGCCATGCCCTAACGTCAGGCGGGTCTTTTCGAGATCAAAACCATGACCGTCGTCGTTGACTTCCAGCAGAACCCGGTCATTGGCAACCCACAGTGAGATGTTAACATGGTGGGCATAGGCATGCTTGCCGATGTTAGCCAGCGCCTCTTGACAGATATGAAACAGAGCCACGGCCTGAGGTCTTGCCATTTTGATCACGTTTTGAGTGGGGGCGTGCAGGCTGGTTTCGACCAGGGTGTTCGCGCGGAACTCGGCAATCAGACGGCGTAGGCCATCCACCAGGTTTTCTTCATGCAGTTTGCGCGGGCGCAGGTCGAGGATATAGGCGCGAATGTCACGGATGGTGCTGTTTAGGTCATTGATGGCCTGTTCGATGCGCTGGCGCGCAGCCTGGGGGTTTTCATTGAGCAGCAGGCGGGCGTGTTCCAGCGTCAGACCAACCGCGTAAATATCCTGAATGATGCCGTCGTGCAGGTCCATGCCGATGCGCTCGCGCTCTTCCAGCACCGCCAGCCGCCGCTGCTGAACGTTCAGGCGCAGGTTCTCAATCGCCATGCCTACCCACGAACTGATGGCAGAGAGGAACTGCATCTCCAGATCGTCCAGCGGGTCCTCTCCACACGAGCCGACGCACAAAACCCCCAGCACGCCCCGCCGCCCCGCCAGAGGCAGGCAGACAATCTGCCGGATTGGGCTGTTGAGCAGGTCTGGGTGGATAAAAGCCAGGGGTTGCCCGGCGTTTCCGGCAGAAGCTGGCTGGAGATTGGCCCAGTTTGTCTGGCCGCTCTCGGCGGTCATCCCAACCATGCCTTCGCCAAACTGGAACTCTTTGCGCATCCATATCTGCTGGATTTGCTCGCCGCGGTGTAAGACAAGCTGTAAGATTTTACTGTCTTCTTGCCGCAGGAAAACCTCACCGACATCCAGGCGCAGATAATCCATCACTTGCTGAAGAACTTTATTAAGGACCTGGTCGGTGTTATCGGAAGAAGCCAGGGCGGCGGCCAGTTGATCGAGCAGGGCCAGATTCTCGTTGCGGCGGGTCAACTGAGCAAGGAAACGCGCGTTTGAAATTCCCACGGCCGCGTAAGCGGCCAGGGTTTCGATCACATGCTGGTCTTCCAGGGTAAATTCGGGGCCGGAGAGTTTATTGGTGAGGTAAATTTGCCCTAGCTGACGCTCGCCCAGGCGGATAGGAACGCCCAGAAATGAAGTCATCACCGGATGGTGTGGGGGGAAGCCGGCACTGCGCGGATCATCGGCGATGCGGGCCACGCGGATGGCCTCGGAAGTGTTCATCAGCGCTCCCAGCAGTCCACGCCCGACCGGAGGATGCCCGACCTGTTGAATTTCTTCGCTGGACATTCCCACCGGGATGAAGCGTTCCAACCCGCCCTTGTCGTTCAGCACGCCGACAGCGCAGTACTGCGCGTCGGCCTGCTCGCAGGCCATCGCGGCGATACGCTCTAACAGCGTATCGAGCGACATTTCCTTAACCAACTCAAGACTGGCCCGGTGAAGGGTTGCCAGTCTTTCTTCCAATTGTTCCCGCGTCAGCATTGATTCACTCACAGATACCATTACCTCAGTCACATATTTTACCTGATATTGTCTATTTCGGCTAATTTTTTTGCAGAGGAATTATCGGGACTATATACGAGTTCTATTTATAAGAAGGTTAAAACCGATTATACTGGGAATGCAAGCACAAAGAGGAGGTATTGGATGTTTAATAATATTTTTCGCCGCAGAGAAGAAGAAGGCCGTTATAAAAGCGAAGGCCGCCTGCCACCTGGTCAGGCGGTGACAGAACGCTTTCCGGTACTGCATTACGGGCCGGTTCCCTCTTTCGACCCCCAAACCTGGGATTTCCGTGTGAGCGGCGAAGTTGAAAGCCCGCTGCGCCTGACGTGGGCTGAATTTCAACAACTGCCGCGCACAACGGTGGTGATGGATATTCACTGCGTGACGCGCTGGAGCAAGTTTGACACGGTTTGGGAGGGCGTAGCGGTGCGCACATTGATTGATCAGGGGTTGATACGCCTGAAGCCCACCGCGCAATTTGTTTTACAGGTGGCCGAGTACGGTTTCACCGCTAATATCCCCTTGAGCGTGGCCCTGCAGGAAAATTTCCTGCTGGCGACGCATTTCAATGGGGAGCCGCTCACGCCTGAGCATGGCTACCCACTGCGCGGCGTGATCGGCGCCATCCCTGGCCGCCCTGATCTGAAGACGCCGTATTTTTGGAAGGGCGCGAAGTGGCTGCGGGGCCTTCAGTTTTTGGCCGAAGATCGGCTGGGCTTTTGGGAGCAGGCCGGGTATCACAATGAGGCGGACATCTGGAAAGAGCAGCGCTATGCCTGACTTTCAGGAACGGCGCAGCATGATGGCGTAGATGCCTAACCCTGCTCCTAAGATCAGGAACAGGCCGCCCAGTAGAGCCAGGATCAGGTTGTTCTGGCCCTGACCCGATGGCGCGCCGGGGGCTTCGGGCTGTGGTTCGGGCGCTTTGGCGCTGATTTGAGCGCCAAAGTCGGCGAAGCCCTGGTTGCCGGCCTGGACCGGGACCAGCAGGCTGGTGCTGGTGGTAGGGTTGTAGCCGTCGGGGATGGCTATGCTGATCTGATATTCACCTTCTGGCACTTGCTTGCAGAACGGGTTTTCAGCGTCCGCAGAGGTCATGCCTGTTTCAGAGACCTGACCGGCTCTGTCGCTGATGCTGACTGCGCCCCCTTCCATCAGGGGTTCAGTCTCTTCTTGAAAACCGTTGCCGTTGATATCGTTATACAGCAGCAGGCAGATGATCCCTTCCCCTTTTGGAGGCGTGGGGGTGGGCAGCAGCGGCGTGGGGGTGATCGCCGGGTTGGTTGTTGCCGTAGGAACGGGGGTAATGATTGCCAGCAGCAGTTCTTTGCCAACCGCAAGGGTGCAGTCTTGATCTAACTTATTAAGCGTGCGCAGTTGCTCCACCGTAACGCCGGTGAGCAGTTGGATGCGCAGGCAGGAATCGTTGGGCTGAACGATATAGAGGATGCGCCCATCGGGCATAGCTGTTGGAGTCTGATAACTGACCTGGGCGCGCGGGCTGGCGCTGGCTGGTTGGGCGGCAAACGCTACCGCGCCCAGCAGCAATGACAAAATTATGAAAAGCAGTAGCCAGGTTTTTTGAAACATGAAACTCACCGTGTATGCGATTATAACATTTTATGTCTTGTAATTTGCCCCGAAACATCATACAATTGATGAAACAATTGTTCGTTGTATCTATTCCTGGGGAGGCTCAGGTCTTTCCATGACGACCGCTGGCGTGATCCGCAGTATCCTTGTGATTGATATTATCGCTATGGCCTTGCTGGCGATTCTGTATCTGCGGCAGCGCCGGATGAGCTGGGCCGCTTTTTGCTGGTGGGGATTGCTCGCGCTAGCTGTACCCGTCTTAGGGCCTTTTTTGGTGATTTCGAACCGGCCCGGTTCGTGGAACCCCGACCGCGATATCCGTCAGGACTTCCGGCGGATCACAGCGTTTGTTCACCGTCTGTTGGCCCGCCGTCCGCAGGCGGCGGGGATTTACCATGCTACCACCCGCCTGGAACGCGCCCGGATGCGCCGGCGGCAGAAACAGACCCGATAAACTTTCGATTGATTGGTCTACGATCAAAATGCTGCCCTTATGCAGGCCGTTGAAGCGCCTGCCTTTCTTTGATTAACCGACCTGATCTATGCTATACTTCCAAAAATGACGGCTTGCCCGGTTAATCCATGCGGGCTGGTCAATACCCGTGAATTTTTCCGCAGAGAGGGCTCCATGAAAGTATCCGTTACTCAGCAACAACTGGCGCAAGGGCTATCTATGGTTTCTCGAGCAGTCTCGCCGCGCAGTACTTTGCCGGTGCTGGCTAATGTTCTGCTGGCGACGGACGAAGGCCGGCTCCGGCTGGCGGCCACCAACCTGGAGTTGGGAATCTCGTGCTGGATTGGCGCGCAGATTCAAGAAGAAGGCTCGATCACCGTCCCAGCGCGCTTGCTGACCGATATGGTCAGCGCCCTCCCCAATGACACGGTTCACCTGTCGGTCAACCCCAGCACCTGCACGCTGTCGGTGCGTTGCCTTTCGGCTAGCACGGAAATCAAAGGCATTGATGCTCAAGAATTCCCGCCCATGCCGGCAACGGATGTTTCGGAAGGGATACGCGTGAAAGTATCTGACTTTAAGGAAATGGTCCAGCAGGTGACCTTTGCGGCTTCAACCGATGAAGCGCGCCCGGTGCTTCAGGGCGTTCAGACGACGGTCAGTGATAAAGAAAAAGAAATCGTCATGGCCTCGACCGATGGCTTCCGCGTTTCGGTGCGCAGACTGGCCCTCGAAGCGCCCATCCGCAAATCCATGAGCATGATTATCCCCGCGCGGGCGCTTAACGAATTGGCGCGCATTGCCACGGACGGCGAAGGGGAAGTGTGCATGGTTGCGCCGCCGGGACGCGGACAGGTGGTGTTCCGCCTGGATTCGGCGGAATTGGTCTCACAGTTGATTGATGGCACTTTCCCAGACTATAAGGTGATCGTGCCGCGCTCATACAAATGCCACACGATTGTTTCCACCGCCGCCTTCCTTAAAGCCTGCAAGCAGGCCGAAATCATTGCCCGCTCTGGTAATAATGTGGTGCGCCTGACGCTGCAGCCCAACGCCGACCGCCCCGGTCAGGTGGAAATCTCGGCGCAGTCGGAAGAAACGGGTTCGTATGACACCACCATTGACGCCAATATTGACGGCAATGGGCTGGCGTTGGCCTTTAACGTGCGTTTCCTTCGTGAAGTGCTGGAAGTCATTAAAACACCCAATCTCGTGTTGGATACGAACGATCACAAATCTCCGGCGCGCATACAACCGGTGGGCGATGATACCTTTCAGCATGTGATTATGCCCATGTTCCTGGGGTAATTTAGCGTAAGTTTCAGCGATAACCCGATCAAGTTCGTATGGCTTATCCCGCTGCTTCTGCTGACCGGCAATTTAACGTATATATGGCGCTCAGCCAGTATCCGGTCTTGAGCGATCGTATTCGCGCGCGAATGCGGCGCGAACTGTACGAGCGCGGGGTGATTTCACCACAACAGTTTGAGAATGAAGTGCGGGCTATTGCCGTGCAGTCACAGGAGCGCGAAGGGCTGCGCAACCCCTACGGCGAAGAAGACGCTGAAGTGTGGGAATACCGTTTGAGCCGGGTGCGCGACCTGCTGACCGATCAGATTTTTAGCCGCTATCTCTCGTTTGAGTTGTTCGAACAGCTCGTGTGGGAAGTGTTGAGCGAGCGCGGCGTGCAGGCCCAGCAAATTTCACTGGCGATGAACCCTGAACTGGCCCCGCTCGAAGTGGTGTTCGAGCAGGCCCAGATGATCGAAAATATGCCGCCAGCCGAGCGCGCCTCAATGGAAGCGCGCCTGGTTGAGTCGAAAGTGGTGCTGATCCGCACGCTAATCAGCGACCAGTTGCGCTATATTAACGTAGCGAAAGAATGGTTCACCATCAGCGACCTGGCGGAAATCCGGCGGCGCAAGTTGGGAACGGGGCGCATCGGCGGCAAGGCCGCGGGCATGCTGCTGGCCCTGCGCATTCTGCAAGAGGTTGGCGATGAGGATCTGAAATCTTGTCTGCGCGCGCCCGACTCGTACTTCATCGGCTCAGACGTGTTCTACACGTTCATGTCGCTCAACAACCTGTTCCATTGGAACGACCAGAAGTACAAGAGCGAAGCCGAGATGCGAGCCGATTATCCCGCCATCATCCGCGAATTTGAGGCCAGTGAATTTCCGCTTGATTTTCTGGGGGACCTCTCGGACCTGCTGGAGCGGGTTGGGCGCAAACCCCTCATCGTGCGCTCGTCCAGCCTGTTGGAAGATAACTTTGGCACGGCATTTGCCGGTAAGTATGAGAGCGTGTTCTGTCCGAACCAGGGTAGCCATGCCGCCAACCTGCGCGCGCTGACGCGGGCGATTATCCGCGTGTATGTCTCCACCCTGAACCCGAATGCCCTGCTCTACCGCCGCAGTAAAGGCTTGCAGGATTATGATGAGCGCATGGCCGTGCTGATCCAGGTAGTCGAAGGGGAAGTCTTCGGCAAATATTATCTGCCGCAGGTAGCCGGAGTGGCCTTCAGCCGCAACCTGTACCGGTGGGCCCCGCAGATCCGGCGTGAAGAGGGGTTTGCCCGCATGGTTTGGGGCCTGGGAACGCGGGCCGTGGATCGGGTTGGCAACGACTATCCGCGTTTGGTGGCGCTCAGTCACCCGCTGCTGCGCCCTTCGACCGATCCAAAATCCATCCGGCGGTATTCGCAGCAGTATGTAGATTTGATTGACCTGGAAAAGAACGAACTGCGCACGCTGCCGATTCACGAAGTGCTGGAATCGCGCTACCCGCCGCTGCGGTATCTGGTGCAGGTAGAGCAGGATGGCTACTTCTCATCCCTGCGCAGTACGGTGGTTGAGGGCGGAATGCGCAGCCTGGTGCTCACCTTTGAAGAACTGCTGCGCCGCACCGACACGGCGGAGCGGCTGCGCAAAGTGCTGCAAATTCTGGAGCAGAATTACAATTCGCCAGTGGATCTGGAGTTTACCCTGCACGTTAAAAACCCTACCGCCGTCAAACCGCAGGTTATCCTGACGGTCTTGCAGTGCCGGCCGCAAAGCTACCTGGTGAGCGGTGAGCAGGTTACGCTGCCGGTCAACCTGCCAAAGCAGGATATTGTCTTTGCAACCAGCTTTGTCGTACCAGAGGGGCTGGTCCCGGTGGTGGATTACGTCATTTACGTGCCGGCCAGCGGGTATTTCTCGCTGCCCTCGCAAGAGGCGCGCTATCAGTTGGTGCGGGCTATCAGCCGCCTGAACAACGCGATGAAAGAAGAGAATTTCATCTGCGTTGGGCCGGGGCGTTGGGGTAGTTCCAATTCGGATCTGGGGGTGAGCGTGGATTACGGCGATATTTATAACACGCTGGCCCTGGTGGAGCTGAGCGGCTCTGGCATTGGCCCCGCGCCAGAACCTTCGTTGGGGACGCATTTCTTCCAGGATCTGCTGGAAGAGCAGATTTACCCACTGGCGGTGCAGTTGGATGACGAGGACAGCATTTTCAACCGCGACTTTTTTGAAAAGACGCCTAACCGGGTCGAGGAATGGATTGAGATTGATGAGAAAATTAAGGAAAGCCTGCGGGTGATTCGGGTGAGCGACTTCCGGCGCAATCATCATATCCGCATTGTGATGAGCGATGAGAAGAGTCGGGCGGTGGCTTATCTGGAGAAGGATGCCAGTCGAAAGTAGCCGGATGGACCGAATAGAAATTATGTTCTATTTATGATAATTCTCACGTTGATTTTGAACCTTGATCCTTATTGAAAGTTACTGCGGCAGTGACGTGACCTTCCCTGCTTCTGGGGAGCTTTTACAAATTATCAGCGGTTTCCAGGCATTGAGGGGCGTTTCACGTGAAACATTCACTGCCGGGTGATGCTTGCCCCCCTCTGGCGCTTGCTTCCCCCGTTGGCTGTATTCGGGTCTGGACAGTTTTTGCCTTTGCTTCACTCACTTTAATCATCTCTGCCGCGCCCGCGCCGGGCTGATGGGGCCAAATTCCTGTTCCAGGTTTTCTCGGCCCAGCCCTGCCTGTGCCAGCATCTCTTCGGCTACGTAGATTGGGCAGCCGGCGCGTACTGCCAGAGCTAACACATCGCTGGGGCGTGCATCTACCTGCTGCACTGCTTCCCAAAGACAAACCTGCGCGATGCCATAAAAGACCGGATCTTTCAACACTTCCACGCGTACTTCTTCTAACTCCGCGCCCAGGGCCACCAGCATATGAACGATAAAATCATAGGTATGGGGACGCGCCGTAGTATCAGTGCAGAGCGGCCCAGTGCTGCGCGTAACCGGCTGCGAGAACGGCACAGGCGAACCTGACGGCTTCTACCGAAGATCCTGTGATTGCCGATACTTCCTGAACAGTCAGCGGCTCGTAGTAATATAGCAAAGTCGTCTCGTGGAGGGTTTGGGGAAGTCCTTCAATGGCTTCCATCGCGAGGCGGTGCAGTTCGCACTCTTCAGTGAACTGCTGTGGGTTTTTGGCCGGGTCACTGGGAGATTCTTCGTTGAAATCCACTTCCAGCCGTCTCCTGCGGGCCTGTCGGCGGATGAAATTCTTGGCAAGGTTCAGGACAATGCCATACAACCAGCCGCGAATTTTTTCATCATCTTTTAAATCTTGCAAATCGAGGAACGCTTGCAACCAGGCTTCTTGAACCACGTCCTGGACTATGTCCGCAGTGCCAACCATGCGCTGCGCGAGGCGCCCGCCAGGCTTTGATAGCGCTCGATTAGCCGTCCAAACGCCTCTGTATCTCCCTGGCGAGCCAGGTTCACCAGTTCCTGGTCGGCAGGTTCGTCCATACTCCTCCCACCATTGTTTGATTAATAGTGGCTGCTGGAGCGCAAAGGTTACAACTAACCCTGTTTCACGTGAAACAATGAGAATGGATCTAAGTGGAAGTGAGAGCTGATTTTCTAAGCAGCCAGGTTTGGCGGCGTTTGACTCGCTTCCGCGAGGGCCGCGCCAGTACCGCCGCGGCCGCGAAGGGATTGGAATGGCGCGCCCGCCGGTTGGTTTTGATCTTCCGGCGGCGCGGGGCGCGGGCCAATGCCTCTATCCGGCTGCCTTGAATATGGGCGATTACGTCGGCCATCTCCAGGCCCACCGCGCGGGCGAGTTGTTCCATGGCGTTCACCAGCCGGTCCATCTGTTCCTGTACCGAAAGGACGTCTTCTTTTTCTTTAGCCTGGTTCATCGCTGGCGACTCTACCACAACCGTTCCCTGGCCCTGGCGCGATAAGATCAGCCCTTCTGCGTCTAAAATGCGATAGGCACGTGCTACAGTGTTGAAATTGATCTGTAACTGTTGAGCGAACTGGCGCACGGAGGGGAGCCGTGCACCAGGTTCAATGCGCCCCTGGTGGATGGCGGCGCGTAGTTGATTGGCGATTTGTTCCGCGAGCGGCGTTGCGTCGCGTAAATCCAAATGGATCCAGGAAAGCTCCAGCGTCATGCTTGAATTGTATCACAAACGAATTGGAGTTTGTATCATCGTATCAATGTATCTATGTGGGATTGTATATCTGTATAACCGTATCATTGTTTAGCGTTCGCCGCGTACCTCTGCCGCCAGGCGCGCGAAAAATTCGGTCAGGTAACGCTCCCGCTCTTCAGCTAACTGCCGCGCGGATGGGGTGTGCAGCCGTTCTTTGATCCGCCGGAGCTTAAACAGGTACTCGTGGTAGGCGCTGTGCGGTTCGCCGGGTTCTTTTTGCCCGTTTTTAAGGAAGCCTTCGGATGGTTCGGCGTAGGCCGGTTCGCCCGCCAGGGCCGCATAGCCGATCACCCGCGCCACGCCGACCGCGCCCAACACATCCAGCTTGTCGGCGTCGAATAAGATCCGCGCTTCCAGCGTTTGGGGCGGTTCGCCCTGACGAAAGCGGTGGGCGCGGATACAGTGCTGTACTGCCGCGATGCGTTCCTGGCTCCAGCCTTCGCCGGCCAGCACTTCGGCGGCAAAATCTGCCGAGGCTTGATGGTGTGTTGCCCGCGACTCGTGACCGGGGGTTGCGCCTTCTGCGTCGTGCAGCAGAGCGGCGGCGCGCACGATTTCGAGGTCGGCGCCTTCTGCTCGCGCCAGACGTTCTGCCATGTGGTAGACGCGCTCAACGTGGTCAAAGGCGTGGATGGGGTCTGCGCCGGTGTACCAGGCGCGGGCCTGTTCAAGGGTTGGCATAGGCTTTTTACTCTCCAGAAATTGAGTTGAATGGTTCTGTGATTGGATAAACCTGTCCGCGCTTGATGATGGTCTGCACCAGGTTGCCCCCAAAGCGGTAGCCCAGGTGACGGTAATCATCAACGGATAAGATCAGCAGGTCGGCCTGCTTGCCCACTTCGATGGATCCGACCTGTCCATCGCGCCGGATGGCGGCGGCGGCGTTGATCGTGGCGGCGGCGATGGCTTCGGCGGGCGTCAGGCGCAGGTAGCGGCAGGCCAGAGCAATCACAAACTGCATGTTTTCGCACCAGGCCGTGCCGGGGTTCAGGTCTGTGGCAATTGCCAGCGTCCCGCCAGCGGCCAGGATGGCGCGGGCCGGGGTGTAGTGCGGGTCGGCCAGGCCAAAGGGCGTGCAGGGCAGTGCCACTGCTACCGTATCACCATCGGCCAGAGCCTCGATATCCTGTGGGGACGTTTTCACCAGGTGATCCGCCGAGGCAGAGCACAGCTCAACGGCCAGGGCGGCGCCGCCCAGATTATCGAACTCGTCAGCGTGAATTTTGGTCGGGAACCCCAACGCGCGGGCGGTTTCTAAAATGCGGCGTGACTGCGCCAGGGTAAAGGCTCCGGTTTCGCAAAACACGTCCACAAAGGGCAGGGGGCGGTCTCCGGCCCGCGCTGTCCACCACTGCCGCAGGGCGGGGAGCATCTCGTGACAAACGGCCAGGGTATAAGCCTCGGGGTCGTCCTGGTACTCCGCCGGGATGGCATGCGCCCCCAAAAAAGTCGGAACGATTTCATAAGGCCCTTCTTCATCCAGGCGCAGCAGCACTTCCATCTGGCGCAGTTCGGCGGTGGTCTCTAAGCCGTAGCCGGTTTTGGCTTCCAGGGTGGTGACGCCGTGCTGAAAGAGCCCCATGGCCCGCGCGCGCGTTTGCGCCAGCAGATCATCGAGCGCGGCGGCGCGGGTGGCGCGCACCGTGGAGCGAATGCCGCCTCCGGCGGCCATGATTTCGAGATACGTCTTGCCCTGCACGCGCATTTCGAACTCGTTGGCCCGTTCGCCGGCCCATACCAGGTGGGTGTGCGGGTCCACGAACCCCGGCAGGACGGCCTTTCCACCGGCGCTGAGGCGCGGTTCATTGGGGTAGCGGGCGAGCAGGTCAGTGCTGAGGCCAACGGCGGCGATGAGACCGTCGCGCACCAACACGGCTCCATCTGAGAGAAGGCCCAGGCGGCCCAGTTCCTGGCCGCGCTGCGGGCCGCCGGCCAGAGTGAGTAGTTGAGCGGCAGAATGGATGAGCATGGCTCCATTATAGACGGTTGCCGGTCGGCAAGCCAGTGGGGGTGGAGAAACTGAGGGAATGGATCTAAAAATGTTCTGTTTTTCACAATGGGTACTTGAAATATTTGGATAAATTTGGTATGATTAGATTGTAAATTTTTTCACAATTCGATCTCTTGTGGTCGAAGGAAGGAAGTTAGAATGTCGGAAAAAACTTTACCTCACGTTGTCATCCTCGGTGCTGGTTTTGGTGGGCTGCGCGCCGCGCGCGCCCTGGATGGCGCACCGGTGCGCGTCACTTTAGTGGACCGCCAGAACTATCACCTCTTCCAACCGCTGCTCTACCAGGTTGCCACTTCGGCCCTGTCTGCTGATGAGATTGTTTACCCGGTACGCTCCATTTTTAAGCGCCAAAAGAACCTCTCTTTCCACATGGGCGCGGTGACGTCCATTGACCTGCGCAACCGCGTTGTCTATAACGAGTCCGGCCCTATTCCCTACGACTATCTTGTCCTGGCTCCGGGCGGCATGACCAATACCTTTGGCCTGGCCTCGGTCACAGCTAACGGCCTGGGCCTCAAGTCGCTCGACGACGCCGCCGCAATCCGCAATCACCTTCTTGCGCGCTTTGAGATGGCCGCTAAAGAACCCAATCCCATCCGCCGCCGGGCCCTGCTGACCTTTGTGATCGCCGGGGGCGGCCCAACCGGCGTGGAATTGGCCGGGGCCATTGCTGAGCTTGTCCGCACGATGCGGCACAAAGATAACTATCTTTTTGACTTCGAGGACGTGCGCGTGATCCTTCTAGAGGCTTCTGACCGCCTGCTGGCCGCCATGCCCGCAGAGTTGGGCCGTTTCACGGCGGAGGTGCTCACGCGCAAACACGTAGAAGTCCATTTCAATGCGGTCGTAGAGAGTTATGACGGCGAACAGGTGCGGTTAAAGGGCGGCGACTGCCTGCCGGCCTATACCCTCATCTGGGCGGCGGGGGTGCGTGCTTCGCCATTGTTAGATGCGCTTGGTTTAGAGCAAGACCGCCTGGGCCGCGTGAAGGTGGAGCGAACTTTGCAGGTTCCCGGCCATCCCGAAGTCCTGATCATTGGCGATGCGGCCCACGTGCCGGACGAAACCGGCGTTCCACTGCCAATGCTGGCCCCGGTTGCCCAACAGCAGGGTGATCACGCCGCCAAAAATATCCGGCGCATGATCGCAGGTGAAGCGCCGCTCGAATTTGTGTATCACGATCCTGGCGTGCTGGCAACAATTGGCCGCAATCAGGCAGTGGCCTGGTTCGGGAGGCTGCGCTTCCGCGGTTTTCCGGCCTGGCTATTGTGGGTGGTGGTGCATATCTATCAGTTGGTCGGTTTCCGCAACCGCCTGGCGGTGATGCTCGATTGGGCCTGGAGCTACATCTTCTATGAGCGCGCCGCCCGGCTGATCGGCCCGCTGTAAAAGTTAAAGCCAGGTACACTATAATATTAAAAGTAGTAAGAGATAGCAATCGGCTTGGATTTATGCTGAGGAGGGAATTGATGAGCACCAAACTAACCTGGTATGGACATGCCGCCCTGGGCATCGAAACCGGTGGTTATCATCTCCTGGTTGACCCATACCTGAGCGGCAATCCGGCGGCGAGCATCTCGCCAGATCAAGTGCCTGCAGATTTTATTCTCATCAGCCACGGCCACGGCGATCATGTTGGCGATGCGGTGCAAATTGCCAAACGCACCGGGGCGCAGGCCATCAGCAATTTTGAAATTGCCGCCTGGTTGGGGAAAAAGGGCATCAAAACCCATGCTCAACACCTGGGCGGTGGATTTCACCATCCCTTTGGCTATTTAAAGCTGACCCTCGCCCTGCACGGTTCGGCGCTGCCCGATGGTTCTTACGGCGGCAACCCATGCGGCTTTCTGCTGACCACCCGAGAAGGCCGCAAGCTGTACCTGGCGCAAGATACCGGCCTGTTCGGCGATATGCGTCTGATCGGGGAGGAAGGGATTGACCTGGCTGTGCTGCCCATTGGGGATAACTACACCATGGGGCCAGAAGATGCCCTACGGGCCGTCAAACTCATTCGGCCCAGGCACGTCATCCCCATCCATTACGACACCTTCGACCTGATCGTTCAAGATGAACAGGCCTGGGCCGAGCGTGTGCGGGCCGAAACCGGTACGCAGGCTCACATCTTGCGGCCAGGCGAAAGCTTTATTTTGGAATAATACGCACTAACGCAAAGGACTGACCTCAACCGGCGAGCAGGTCACCAGCCAGCGGTCGGTTGAGGCTTCTTGCGCCAACACAATCAACAGCGAAGGGGTAAGATCCTCTAAGCGGCTGGTGGAGTCGGCGGTGATGCGTTCCACCCGGTCTACCTGGTAGGTGATGACCTGCCCGTTGTCAAACGAGAGTCGAATGGGGTCGCCCGGAAGCAGGGTCTTAATGACAGCTTCTAACTGCCGGTTCCAGGGTAGGGCTACCACCCGGCGAACCTCAGAACCGCGCAGCCATTCGGCGCCTTGGGGCTGCCATTTTCCCTCGATGATGGTGCTTGGTCTGAGGGCGATAACCCAGCCCCCGGTCAGTTCGATGCCCGTTGGATGTGCCCCTTCCGTAACGAGGATTGGTTCGGTGGCGGCGGCCGTCGGCTCAGCGGGGCGAACTGCCAGCCGGCTGACCTGTACCAGCGCCCCAATGGTAATGGTCACTGCCAGAATGACGCTCAGCGCGGCGATAATCACCGTTTGCGTGCGGGTAAAGCCCAACCAGCCCCGTTTTTCTACAGGCGCAATCACTGCCCCGCCAGGCGCTGCTTCATATTCTTCCAGGGCTACATCGCGCATACCCTCCAGGGTGAGGTCTTGCAGCGAACCATTTTCATATAATCCCGGCTCAATCCCCTCTGCCTCTGGTCGGAATTCTTCTTCCTCCCCTACGCCGCCCTGGCCCCAATACTCGGCGACCTGCTCATCCACATAGGTTTCGTCTTCCACGGAGTCGTCGGAATACGCGAAGGGGTCGTGAGGATAAGGGGCGTTGGGATTGTAAGGCTCGAAGGATAAATCAGGATCGGGAGAAGGCTCCTCTGGTTCCTGGTTTTCCTCCAGCAAGTTAGCGCGCTCAGACTGTAAGTTTTGCATCCAGTCATCGGCATCCGGGGGCCAGGGCGGCGTTTCATTCTCTTCCTGATGTGGAAGCTCAATCTCGGCCTGCTCTGTGGCCTCAGCTTCTCCCGGTGTGAAGTCAAAACGCTTCTCATACCAGGGCGTTTCAACGGGCGGCGGAGTCCACGGCATTTCCTCTGTTTCCTGTGAGTCTTCAGCCGGAACCGCCGGTTCGCCGCTTTCGGATAACCCCAGCCGGCCAGCCAGGACGGTGTCATCCACTTCATAGGGAGGTGGCGTCTCAGGCGGCTTGAGTGGTTTGGTGCGCCTCAAAATATCCGTTACGATACCCCGCAAGCCGCGCGGTTTATCTTGTTTTTCTGGCTCCTCCAGGAAAGTATTTGCCGGGGGGAGCGAATCAAGATCGCCCGATTCATCTTCAGAGGGCGGCAGGAACCTTTCTTCGATAGCAGAAGGCGTTTCCTCCTGATGGGTCAAGCTGTCGTCAAACGGCCAGTTGTCGGCCTGCAGGGTCAGACTTTCCCCTAATTCAGTCTGCGAGGCATCCTCTGGAGTCGCATCCAATGGTGATTTTGGCGCTGGTTCAAGCGGAGCGAGCGTAGCTTCTTCATCGCCGGCCGGTTCGGGTAGGGTTTTTAACGTCTTGGTGGGCGGCAGACCCTCTTGCGGGGGGAGAATGTGCTCAAACCGCGCCTCTGGAAGTTCGTCGGTCTCGCCTTTTTCTCTTTCTTTCAGCGGCGAAGTCCCGCGCAGTCGGTTCAGCGCGCCCGTCAATGGTTTGGTGACTCGTTTAATCAGGCTGGGCCGCGCCTCAGTTTTTCTTTCGTTCAACTCCTGGGTCGTCAGGTTCTTGCGCAGTTCGTCCAGCTCGGTATCCGAGGGAGCATCTGCCTGCGTCGGAGCATCTTGCGGGTCAGGGTTGAGAGGAGTGGGTTCTTGAGGAGTGTCGGACATGGGTTTTCTTTTCCGCCTCCTACGGAAGCACAGGCGGTAGATCGGACTGTTCGATTTTGAATATCACCGGAACCACGCCGTATTCGGGGATGAATACGTCTTGCGAGCGGAACAGGAACGGCAGGCTGACGATCACCCGGCTGTTGATGGCTTTGCCCGTCAGGTCAAAGACGGCAGAGCCGTTTTCGGTCTTACGGGTCAGTGAACTGCCGTCTTCAAAGGTCACAACGACCTGCTGCGCGTTAATTCGTTCCTCTTCTTCCGCGATGCGGTTATCGTTCCGATCCACAAACACGATCACTTCCAACTGGCTTTTTGCCAGAATGGGAGTTGGCGACGGGGTGGGGGTTGGCGCCGGCACTATACTGGCGAGTGGAATGCTTTCGATGGGCGGCTCGATTGTAATAAGGCTGGCTTTAAACTCGTTCATGGTCTTCCACAAGCCGTTGATATAATCAACGGCTCCAATACAGGCCGGGTCGAGGTTGGCGGCAAAGTTGTTCCACGTGACCGGCAACTGCCGGTTTTTGGTCCGGCGAATGCCTTCATCGAGGCAGTAATAGCCGCTGTGATAAGATACCAGGGTGAACTTCCACATATCTTCATAAGCGGGGTTCACAGTGCGCTCATCCATGATAAATTTGGCCTGCTGGCAGTTCGAGCGGATCACTCGCGTGATTGCCGGGATGCTTTTCACTGCCCGCGCGTAGTCAATGCCCCCGGCGCATTCGGGACATTCGGCGTTGATGGCACGTACCAGCCCGCCGCGCATAATGGCTTGCAGCGGCGCGGGCAGGCTGGCATAGGGCAGGCTGCAATCTGTAAAAATGTTGGAACAGATTTCCTGGTAAAGATCATGGTCCCAGCGCAGTGCCACATCCGCGCCCCACTGGTTGATCTGCGCCAGACCGTACTCATCCAGGAAGCGGCGCAAATTGGCCGGCCAGAACTGCGATTCGATTTCCAGAATCGACTTAATCAAAATGGGAGGGATGCCATAGGTGCGCCCAGACGACCAGAGGATGACGTTATACTGGTTTTGCCAGGCGATCATTTCGCTTTTGGCACGATCCATGCCACAGCCATTCGGTGAGCCATCCGCCAGCAGTCCGCCGCCGGGGCAGTCAGAGGCATCTACCAGCCCGGCGCGGATGAGCTGACCGGCCAGGTAGTAGAGGTTTTTGCCGGTATTTAAGCCGGCTGGCGAGGGCGGAAATTGAGTCCATTCGGGCGCGGTGTAGCCGCGGGCATTCCAGATTTGCGCGCACGAATCGGCGAACGGCTCGTAAGGGTACAGTGAGGTGATCTCAATGGTGGGATAGTCATTTTGGCGCGAGACGCGCAGGATGGCGGTAAGATGTTCGCTTTGGTCTCCAAAGCTCGAAGTGGCCCAAAACTCCACCTGTGAATCTCCCACGACCGGCAGGCGGCACTGTGACCCTGCGCAGATAAACCGTTCCGCGTTAATGGTCCCTTCAATGGTGGTGATGTGGTAATCTGGCTCTGGTTCGTAGGCCGAAAGCAGTACAAAGGCTTCGCCGCCGCCGTTTGCGGTTTTAAGAACCTCGATATTCAGGGTCATCTCCTGCATCACCACGGTAATTGTGCGGGTGAGCTGGCGCGTCTCCACCAGCCGGTAGAGGATACTGCTTAAAAAAGTATCGCGATCCAAGATCATCAACGTGGGCTGCGGCGTAATGTTGGCTGTCGGGGTGCTTCCGGCAGATGGAGTGTAAGCCTGACTGCATACAGCCAGGGTCTCATCGGGAGTGGGCTGGCGGTCATGTTCGATAATGATCTCGCACAGGGTTTTGCCGCTCGTTTTTGAAATCACGTGCCAGACATACTGATTAATCGTTACTTCGACCAATCGGTAGCGTTTGCCGCCGTCACTCTGGTGGGCGCTCGAAAATTTGAAACCAACCGCCATGAGCGCGAGGAATCCAAGCAGCAAGACCGCTGGCCAGCCCCGATATCTCATACGGATATCCTTTGAAACAAGCGCATAATACCCTCAGCGAATGAAAACACCAACGCCTGAAAAAGGGCCTCGACTTCCAGCGTTGCGGCGGACGGCAAGCCAATATTTATTTTTTGCCGCTTCTTTGCAAGCGGCTGTTCACTCTTTTCCAGGTTGCAGTTGGAGCGACGGGTGGCAAATTCTTTAAAGTCTCCCTGGTCAGCCCATAAGCCAGGTTTTCAAACACTTCACTCGCTGGCGTTTCAGGATTGGTAGTGATATAGGGTTCGCCAAAATTAATGGCCCGAATAAACTCATTCGGTACGTGCGCAATGATGTGGTTAATCGGGCGCTTCAGCACCTTTTCAATCTGCGCCTGTTTAATGCCGGTCTGCGCCAGCGGGTGATTTAACACCAGCGACACCCTTTCTGGTGAGATGCCCAATTTTTCATAGATGTTGAGCGCGCAAACTGCCGCGCGGATGGCCGCCATTTCAGGGGCCAGCATCAACAAGATATGCCCAGCTGCGTTTAACATGTGGATGGTCAGGTTGCTAAAATCGTGCGGCGTGTCAATCACGACAAAATCTTGCCGGGTTTTCACATATTCCATCACAGCCTGGATTACTTCGTCCGCAAGAGAATCAGAGGCGATAGGGTAGGTAGGCGCAGCGATAAAATTCACCCCGCTTTTATGCCTGGCAATGACAGTGCTCATCACCCCTTCATCAATCTGAGCGGCTGTCATCATCGTCAGATCTTCCCAGGTGTGAACGGGCGAAGTGTTCATCATCAGGGCGACCTGACCGGCGCTGAAAACGGCATCAACGATTAAGGTTTTGCGTTCCCATAAGCGGTGATACGCAAAGGCCAGGTTCACTGCCATCGTGGAGCAGCCAATTCCGCCGCGCAGACTGTGGACGGCGACAATGGTGGCCTCTTCGGCGTTTTTCTCCGTTGCCTGCGCAGTGCGCAAGGCCTCGCCACGGCGCACCAGCAGGTTGACGCGCACCGCCAGTTCTTCGGGCTGAAACGGCTTGATCAGGTAATCATCCGCGCCAGACTCAAAGGCTTTTACCTTTTCGTTGATATCCGTTTGGCTGGTTAAGAACATAATAGGGACCAGCTTAAAACGCGGGTCACGGCGAATGCGCTGTGCCACTTCGTAGCCCGACATATCTGGCAGGCGAATATCCACGATGATCACATCCGGGTTGGCCGCGCTGACATTGCGTAATCCTTCGAAACCATCTTTTGCATAAAAAATTTCAAAAGGCTGATTTTTGAGCGCCCGTTCCACCATCTTAAAATATATGGGCTCATCGTCAATCAATAAAACGCGCGGCATTCAATTCCTCCCATCCGAGGTGCAGTAGATCAGGAAAATACTAATGTGTTGCTATTATATTATAAACTTGCATGAACTTACGGATGCCTTGAATTGCGGCGCCGGCACAGCGCCTATTTAAGAGAGGGCCATCTCTCTGATCTTATCCTGGAGTTTTTCGATCACCTGAACCATTTCTTCAAACAGGTGGCTTGCTTCTTTCAGTTTTTCGGCCTCCCCATACTCTTCCAACTGACCTGCCAGGGCAGACAACTGCATGGCCCCTACATTAGCAGCCAACCCTTTCAGGTTGTGCGCCACATAGGTGATTTGCCTGCGATCTTTATTTTGAAGAGCGTGTTGCAGGGCAGTGAGTTTTTCAGGCAGTACTCTTTGAAAATCGTGGAGAATAGATCGGTAAAACTCGCCATCGTTGTCAAAGCGCGCCAGTGTGCTGGCTGTATCGAGAATTTCACAGGCGGCAACAGCCTGTTCCTGACTCTGGAGCGGCTGCGTGCTGTCGCTATGGGCCTCCCCCTGCGACCGGCGGCCCCACTGTTCAATGGCTTGAAAAACCTTGTGCGGATCAATGGGTTTGGTTACATAATCGTCCATTCCGGCATCCAGGCATTTCTGGCGGTCGCCGGGCATGGCATGGGCGGTCATAGCGATAATCGGCGTGTTCCGGTTTGGCCCGGTTCCCTGGCGGATGCGCTGTGTGGCGGTGTAACCGTCCATTTCGGGCATTTGAACATCCATAAAAATGAGGTCAAAGAGTTCTTGCCCGGCTTTCTCGATGGCCTCTGTTCCGCTGCCAGCCACCACCGTTTGGTGACCCTGGCGCGCTAACAGGGTGGTGAGCATCCGCTGATTAATGTTGTTATCTTCAACTAGCAAAATCTTCTTAATGGAAGAAGGTTCCAACGCCGGGGAAGTGTTTTCCTGCCGCGGGGCGTTGCGTTCGCGCCGGCCCAGGGCAATTTCAATCGCCTCTTGGATTTGCGATTGTTTCACCGGTTTCACGATGGTATGGTCAAGCCAGTCTTTATTCTGCTCGCACCCGTTCCTGTACTTCATGGAGACCAACCCAAGCACCTTCACCTTATGATGCGCCTGTTCATTCTGGATGCGGCGCAGGTGCTCTTCAATATCCTTGCAAGGGAACTGCATGTCCATCAGCACCAGGTCGAAGCATTGGTCAATCAACAAAGCGCGATCCAAAGCCGATGCCACCTCTTCGATCTTAGAAAGGGCCGTGACCTTGCAGCCCAAATCTTCGAGAATACGGGTCAGCACCAGCGTGCCGGTCGGGTTGTCATCTACTACCAAGACTTTCAGCCCCAGGAACGGCGGTTCATCGTTATGGCGCGCCAGGTCCACAGCGCCCGGAGCCGCCTCGGCAAACTCAGCCACAAACCAGAAGGCGCTTCCCTGGCCCGGTTCGCTGGCAACTTCCAGGCGGCCGTTCATCAATTCCACCAGTTGTTTTGAGATCGCCAGCCCCAGGCCAGTGCCGCCGTATTTGCGGGTCGTAGATCCATCTGCCTGAGCGAACCGCTCGAAAATGGCTTTCTGCCGGTCTTTCGGAATGCCGATCCCCGAATCTTCTACACAGAAACGGACACTCACCTTGTCACCTGCGCGCCGCTGAAGGTCTGCCATGATCGTCACCTGCCCTTTCTCGGTGAACTTGATGGCATTGCCGACCAGGTTGCTCAATACCTGGCGCAGTCTGCCGGGGTCACCGGTGACGAGAGGCGGGATGCGCGGGTCGACATAGGTAATCAGGTCCAGTCCTTTGGCCTCTGCCTGGCTATAGAACGTCTGCGCCACCCCTTCAACGATCGCCAGGATGTTTAGATCAATATTTTCCAACTGCATCTGCCCGGCTTCGAGCTTGGAGAAATCCAAGACGCTGTTGATGACCATCATCAGCGCATCCGCCGAGTCGCGCGCGACTTTTAAGAGATCAAACTGTTCGTCGTTTTGCTCTGCGCTGAGGGCCAGGTCAATCATGCCGATCACGCCGTTCATTGGCGTGCGGATTTCATGGCTCATATTCGCCAGAAACTCGCTTTTCATGCGGTCGGCCTGTTCGGCGGCGCGCCGCGCTTCGATCAATTCGGTGATGTCGTGATACAGCCACAGAGCGCCTTCAATTTCGCCCTGCAACAGCAGGGGCACGCCCAGCACTTCTACATCCACCATTTTGCCATCTTTGCGCCGCCGTTGGGTGATGTTCTTGACCTTTTCGCCGCGCAAGATTTTCTCAGTCTCCAGGGCAATGTCAAAATCCCCGGTTTGATCATCCAAAAGTTGTTCGATGGTTTGGCCGGTGACTTCGGCGCCGCTATAGCCAAACATGGCCTCAAAAGCCGGGTTGCAGGAGAGAACCTGGTGGTTTCGGTCCAGAGTGGCGATTGCCACCGGGCTGTTTTCAACCAGCGCTTGCAGGTACTGTTTTTGCTGGTAAATGATGGCCTCATTCTGTTTGCGCTCAGTGATGTCGCGGACGAGATAAATTGTTCCAGCCTGCCCGCCTGGTTCCAGGATAATCGGGGAACGCGAGATATCAAACCAGCGGTTGTGCTTTACGATATAAAACTCGCCGGTGTGGGGTTCGTGGGCTTTCCCATCGCGTGAACGCAGGGCGGAATTGCCCAGGTCGCTCAACAAAGTCTCGGCGACCGGCATGTTCACCAACTGATCGAAGCTTTTGTTAAGCCAGCGGGTAGTGGCACGATTACAGCGGATGATCTTGCCATGCTCATCCGCTACTAGAATAGCGTCTTGCACAGAGTCGAAGATCGCTTCCCATTCCCGTTTGCCGCGCTCCAGGATTTTCTCCAGTTCCACTCGTCCAGTGTTTTCCAGCATCAGTTCTTTCTCGCGTTTTTTAAGCGACAAGACTTCGTTTGAGAGAACCTGGTTGTGATTCTGGATGCGCAAGTAGACGTCACTGCTCACCAGGTGCAGGATTTGCGCAAAGACCCACACCGCAATCAGGGTGAGGAAAAACGGCAATAGCCGTGCGCTGGTTGCGGCAAATACCGCATTTTGTTCCAGGATCAGGAAAAGGAGGACCGCGATGATGAGAGAGAAGAAAACGCCAAGGATGACTCGCAACAGCAGGTCTTTGATGGAAAACCCCTGCGGCCAGTTATATTTTGATTCAAAGAGACGCGTTTTTCTCATGATTTACTCATTGTTCGAGCAACAATTGATTCCGATTCGGTTGATCGCGCACTGGAACAGGTTCCAGTGCCTATTAATTTCAACCGGTTACCCCCTATGGCTGTAGAGTGATTTTGCTTTGATCGAGGCCGGCCAGAAATGCCAATGAACAGAAATAGCACGCATTAAGCTGGTTGCGACAACCAATATAACGAAAAATTGGGAATTCTGTTACAACGAAATTAAACCCCGTAACTGCGAGCTAAAAGTTGCGTCATAATGAATAGGTATGATAAATCGACAAAGCGAGGCCAATCTGCTTTACCGCGCAAAGGCATTGGACATGCAGGCTTTGGGCGATATTTATGACTGTTACAGCCCAGGGCTGTATGCCTATGCCATGCGTATGCTGGGTGATGAATGTATGGCAGAAGAATGTGTAGCCGAAACATTTTCGCGCTTTCTCAAAAGTATACATGCCGGTCAGGGACCAGACAAACACCTTCAGGCTTACCTGTATCGGATAGCTCATAACTGGATCACCGACTATTACCGCCGGCAGCCACCCCCATCGTTAGAATTAAGTGAGAATCTGCACGCTGAAGAAGAAATCCAGCCCGAAGCACAAGTGAACCGCCGGATGGAACAGGATCGTGTGCGCTCCGCGCTGCGCCTGCTAACGCCTGACCAACGCCAGGTTATTGTGCTGCGCTTTATCGAAGGCTGGGAGAATGAAGATGTGGCGGTTGCTGTTAAAAAGCCAGTTGGCGCTGTGAAAGCGCTCCAGCACCGGGCATTGGCGACTTTGCGGAAATTGTTACTACAGGGATCAGAAGGAAAGCCCACATGAGTTCAGAAGCGAAAGTGGATCGTCAGCTTGTCAATCAGTTAGACGCTTTACGGGACCAACCTGGGCGCGATCCGCGTAGAGCCGCTCAGGCGCGCGCCGCTTTTTTGTCTGAGGCCGCACATCTGGCGGCTTCCTTCCCATCCGTATCTCCAACCCGCCAGCGGCGTCTTATTGGGTGGATGCATGCACTCCAATCTTTCTTCACAATCCGCAGAAAGGAGCAATCCCCCATGATGAGTATTTTGAGCGCATTCCTGGTCATCGCTGTCCTGGCCCTGGGTGGGAGCGGAGTTACGGTGGTTGCCGCTCAAGACAGCCTGCCCGGCCAGGCGTTGTATCCGGTAAAGACCTGGAGCGAAACTGTGCGCGTCTGGCTGACAGAGCGCGAACAGGCGCGGTTACAACTGGCATTAGAGCTTGCGGAGCGGCGTGCTGAGGAAATGCAGATGATCCTGCGCACTGGGCAGATTCCGCCAGAAACAGTGGCGGCAAGCATGCAGACAGAGATTGACCTGGCGCTAGACCTGGCTGCCGGGCAGCCTGACATGGAAATGTTCCAGGCTTTAACGCAAATTCGCGCGCGCTTGCAGCAGCAAGAGCAGGCGTTTCAGAATTTTGAAGGCATAGACCCGTACAGTGAAAACTTTATCAGGCAGACGCGCACCATGCTGCGTGAGCGCCTACAACTGTGCGAGGAAGGCATAAACGACCCAGATCGGTTACGCCAGCGCTTACGTGACCGCGATCGCCAGCATGAAGGAACTGTTACTTCAACGCCGCTGGCACAGCCATCGCGGACAGCAACGCCCGATCGTGGTAATAGTGATGAGACTGGCCCTAAGAAGGGTGAGGGCGGCAACAATCCGTGGACTGTTACCACTCCCACGCCGGGCAGTGGGAATGGCCCTGGCCCAGGCGGCGGTGAGGGTGGCAATAATCCGTGGACTGTTACTACCCCTACGCCGGGTAGCGGGTATGGTCCCGGCCCAGGTGATGGTGAGGGCGGCAACAACCCATGGACTGTTACCACTCCCACGCCGGGTAACGGATATGGCCCTGGTCCAGGTGATGGCTCTGGTGGTTCATCCGAGAATCCGGGTGGCGAAAACGTTGGTGGCAACGCCGATGCTGGTAGTTCGCCGGGCAATCATTCAGGCGAAAAGAACGAATCTGAAGGCGGTACGGGTTCAGGCGATACCGGCAGCGGCGCAGGTAATGGACCGGGTGGGAATGGTGGAGGGCATTAAACCCGCGCGGTTTCCAACCCGCTCATTTGCCAGGCCGCCATGCCCCCGCGCACGTTATAAACCTTCTTGAACCCTCTTTGCGCCAGCAGAGCGGCGGCCGACTGACTGCGGCTGCCGCTCTGGCAGATCATGACCACCGGGCGTTCGGGGTCCAGTTCTGTAACCCGGTGTGCCAGATCACCCAGGGGGATCAATAGGGCGCCAGGGATATGACCCATCTGGTATTCCCAGGGTTCGCGCACATCGAGGACAAGCGGCTGCGACCCGTTTACCAGCATGGCGTGCAGGTCTGCCGGTTGAATGTCTTCCACATCGCCGCTGGTCACCGGCAGACCGGCGGCTTCCCAGCCGCGCAGGCCATCTTCCAGGTAGCCGATGACGTTCTCGTACCCCACCCGTGCCAGGCTGTAGACCACTTCCTGGTATTCCTTCTCGTCGCTCACAACCAGCACCAACGGCAGGTCTGGCGGAAGCACAAACCCGACCTGGTTGCTCAACTGGCTGCCAGCAGGCAGGTTCACCGCTCCCTGCACGTGTTTGGCGACAAATTCGGCCTTTGGGCGCGTGTCGAGCATGGCGGCCCCGCGCTGGAAATATGAGATGGCCTCATCAATCGAGAGAGGTTTGGGCGTTACCTCGCCTAACGGCCTGGGCCCTTTCCGGTTGATGGCTTTGATACGGCGGTGGTTGCCCGGCTGTTCGGGCAGGTTGGTGGTCATATATTCGACAAAGGCTTCCTTTTCACGTTGGTTCAGCGCCGGGTTGAACTGCTTCTCATACCCCAGGGTGGTTGAGCGCACGCTGCCGATGGAGCGCCCGCACAGCGAGCCAGCCCCATGACCAGGGAACACCATCAGGTGATCGCTTTCCTTGAGCAAGTTGTTGAACAGGCTTTCGTACAGGTGGCCCGCCAGCGAGCGGGCCGCTTCGGCCCCCACCAGGTCGGGCCGGCCTACATCTCCAACGAACAACAGGTCACCGGTGAGCGCCATCCAGGGCTGTTCAGAACGGGTGGTGTCGCTCACCAGCAGGGTGACGGATTCAGGCGTGTGGCCGGGGGTGTGGCGGACGGCGATCCGCACGGCTCCCAACTCTACAATATCGCCGTCTTTCAAAGGTTGGTGGGGGAATTCAGCCTGAGCATCCTGGTGGATGTAAATCTGCGCGCCGGTGCGTTTTGCCAGGTCGGTGTTGCCCGAAACGTGATCGGCGTGCAGGTGGGTTTCGATGATATGGGTAATGCGCAAGCCGCGCGCCTGCGCCGCTTCTATATACTGCCAGACGTTGCGGTCTGGGTCAATCACCGCCGCAATGCCTTTACGCTCACAGCCGACCAGGTAAGAAGCACAACCCAATCCATCAATGAAAAATTGCTGTATGTACATTTCTTGCTCTCCTAGATCAAATATGGCCCGTGATCACACAACAAAACGAGTGCCAAAATCATCACAAACACGGCGAAAATCTGGCGCAGTTGGCGGGCAGGCAGCCGGTGACTCAACCGCGAACCGGCAAACGTACCGACAACGCCTGCCAGGACGAACAGCGCCATCGCCCCCAGGTCTATTTGCCCACCCAGGTGGCCTAACAGCCCGGCAAAACTGTTCGCGGCGATGATCGCCAGAGATGTGCCGACCGCCTGGTACATTGGCAGGCCAACCAGCATCACCAGCGCCGGGACGATCAGAAACCCACCGCCGACCCCTAAAATACCCGTCAGCAGCCCAACACCGGCCCCTGCCGCCGCTGTGACCCAAATAGGCCGCCGCCCGGGCGGCTGTACGTCAATTGTTCTGTGGAACAGCATCATGCCGCCAACCACCAGCATCAGCAGAGCAAATAACACCATCAGCAGAGTTGGGGACAGGCTTTTCGAAATGCCGGCAGCCAGGTAGGCCGTTGTCATCCCGACCCCGCCAAAGACCAGGGCTATTTTCCAGTTCAGCACGCCGTTCCGCCGGTGAAATACCGCCCCAACCGCGCTGTTCACCCCTACGATTGCCAGGGCAGTGGTCATGGCGGCCTGTGGCGATTGACCGGCCAGGTATACCAGCGCCGGAACCGTCAGGATGGACCCGCCACCGCCCAACAGGCCCAGAGTCAGGCCGATGCCAAACCCTAATGTCAGGTCGAGCAGCGCCAGACCGGGCGTCATGCTCTCTCCTTTTTCACCGGCAATCCGGCCTGCGCCCAGGCCAACATCCCGCCCTGTAGATTGAAGGCCTTGTAACCAGCGGCGATCAGTTGGCGCGTGGCGGTGGCGCTGCGGTTGCCAGAGCGGCATACGCATAGAATTTCCTGATCCTTCGGTAATTCCTTCAGCCGTCGGGGCAGTTCTCCCAAGGGGATGAGCCTGGCCCCTGGGATATGCCCGCTGCGGAATTCTTCGGGCTGGCGCACGTCCAGGATGAACGGCTTGTTCTTTTGGTTCAGTCGCGCTTGGGCTTCCGCTGGGCTAACTCCGGCAGTGGCAGCGCCAAATAACCTGGTGAGCAGGTCCATCTTTTTGTTTCCCTCCCTTGAGCTGTTTTTAATGGCCTCGCCTGATATGGCGATCGCTGCTCACTTGGATGCAAAATCGTTGAAAATGTTACCTGATTTTATCCAATTACTTAGGGAGATTCAAGGATAAAAACTGACTTTTGGATACTTGACAAATTTCATCTTATTACTATAATATTCAATAGATTGATTGAATAATTGAATAACACGAGATCAATTTCTGTAACCCCCTCATAGGCTTTATTTTTTCATCGTTGCCACTGTCTTGAAAAACCGGCTGGGGCGGTCTCAGCCGGAAGGTTTCTCTGCTTCTATTTTCAAACGGAGGAAAACACGATGACTACCCCAATTCAAACCAGGCCCAACGGCGTCAATGTGGAGCAGTTGGTTCAAACTGTCCAGGCGATTCAGGGTAACCCCGATCTGGCAAAGTTTACCTTCCGCGCCCAAACGCATTGGATTAACGGCGGTCACTCGCAGACGAAGATCCAATCCTTCTACGGCGCAGGCGCAGAAGACACTTCTCGCCCTCAGCCTTTTATTTTAGAAGGGGATGAACCCCCCTTGCTGTTGGGTGAAAACCACGGTCCCAATGCCGTGGAGGCAGTTTTGCATGCGCTGGCGTCTTGCCTGGCGGTGGGTTTCGTTTATAATGCCGCTGCCCGGGGGATTAAGGTGGATGGACTGGATTTCTCGCTGGAAGGGGAATTGGATCTGCGCGCATTCCTGGGCTTGACTGAACAGGTCCGTCCGGGGTATCAGAATATTCGGGTCATCTACCGGGTGAAGAGCGACGCGCCCCGTGAGAAGCTCGAAGCCCTGTGTGAGTACGTGCAGAAGACTTCGCCGGTTCTGGACATCATCCGCAACCCGGTCCCGGTGACGATTGTATTGGAAGGTTAGCGTATGATAGGCGTGCGTTCCTGCGCCAGCGCGCAGGAACGCACGGTTCACTTCCTGAAGCTAACCGGGTTCTTTACCCATGACAATGAAATATTGGCTGCCTCTTCTTCAAGCTCTCATTCTCAGACATCACACGACCATTGAACGCCATTCCTGAATCTCAACATCAGACTCCAATCCCCCTTCGTTTGGGACTGCGCGAAAACTGGCGGCAATTTGCCTTGTTGGCGTTGATTAATGCTTTTGTCGGCGCGCTGGTGGGCATGGAACGTTCCATCCTGCCGATTCTAGCTCAGGAAGAGTTTGGGTTGGCCTCAAAGGCAGTGACTCTCTCGTTCCTGATCAGTTTTGGGCTGGTCAAAGCTTTTAGCAACCTGCTGGCCGGGCGGCTCTCTGAACGCCTGGGGCGTAAGCGCGTTCTGGTCGCCGGCTGGCTGGCAGGGCTGGCAGTCCCCCTTTTGTTGATTCTGGCCCCGGGTTGGGAATGGATCATCATTGCCAACGTGCTGTTGGGGATCAATCAAGGCTTGTGCTGGTCAACAACTGTGATTATGAAGATTGATCTGGTAGGCCCGAGACGGCGCGGCCTGGCCATGGGGTTGAATGAGGCCGCTGGCTACCTGGCGGTATCCTTTTCGGCGCTCTTATCTGGCTATCTCTCGGCGGCGCATGGAGTAGGGCCGGCTTCCTTTTTACCAGGGTTGGGGTTCGCGGGGTTAGGGCTGTTGTTGTCTGCCACTCTAACCCAAGAAACACTCCCCTACGCTCATCTAGAGGCGGCAGTCCCCGGTTCAGGGGTAGGCAGTTTGTCTCAGACCTTTCCCAACCCGCCGTTTCGCCGGGTCTTTTTCTGGACGAGCTGGCAGAACCGGACGCTGTTCTCGCTTAGCCAGGCTGGCCTGGTTAACAACCTGAACGATGGCGTAGTTTGGGGGCTGCTTCCCCTCTACCTGGTATACCAGGGCCTGCCGCTGCCCCAAATTGCTGTGATCACGGCCCTGTATCCGGCGGTGTGGGGGGTGGGCCAGCTTGCTGCCGGCATCCTAAGTGACCATCTGAGCCGCAAGGGGATGATCGCTGCCGGGATGATGATCCAGGCGGTGGGGATTGGCCTGTTGGCTCTGGGCGGCGACTATACGGATTGGGTCTTGGCCGCCATTTTACTGGGCGTTGGAACGGCTCTGGTGTACCCAACCCTGCTGGCGGCAGTATCGGATGCCGCGCATCCGGCCTGGCGAGCGACTGCCCTGGGAGTCTATCGTTTGTGGCGCGATTCTGGCTATGCCATCGGTGGACTGCTCGCGGGGCTGTTGGCTGATGCCTTTGGCATCCCTATCACTCTGACAGTCGTGAGCCTGATGACGCTCCTCTCTGGTGTAGTGGTGATGAGCGTCCGCCAGAGGTTTCAGGACAGGTTCCAGTGAGCAGAAGTAACAAAAGTAACTTGCAGTCTCCTCGGTTCCTGAGTAACATCAGGCGGGTTGGGGAGTAGCTGCCTGCGCGAGCAGGAGGACTGTCGACAATCACGGAGAGAAGTTCCCGGCAGTCCGTTCAAGTGAGCATTTTGAATCAGCCAGACCACCACGCGAGAGCCAGTGGTGGTTTTTCTGTTAACCAACCTGCTGTTCATTATCTGTCCAAATCGGAGACCTCACATGGAATGGTATTCATCTCTGCTCGTCGCGGTTGGGCTGGCAATGGATGCTTTTGCTGTATCTCTGGGTATTGGCACAACCGGCGTGGCAAAACAGCCGCGGCCGATCTTCCGCCTTTCTTTCCATATGGGGCTGTTTCAGGGCTTAATGACATTTCTGGGCTGGCTGGCCGGCTCCACTGTGGCAGGGCTGATTTCGGCCTTTGATCATTGGATAGCTCTGGGGCTGCTGGCATTTGTCGGTACGCGCATGATCCGCTCAGGGCTGCACCCAGAAGCGGAAACGCAAAAAAATGACCCATCGCGCGGCGGCTCGCTGATGATGATTTGCGTTGCTACCAGCATCGACGCGATGGCCGTTGGCCTGAGCCTGGCAATGTTGAAGATTGAAATTCTCAGCCCCAGCCTCACCATTGGCGTGGTGACGTTGGGACTGTCCTTACTTGGGCTGTTAGCCGGGAATCAATTGGGAGAAAAGTTTGGTCAGCGCATGGAAATTCTGGGCGGGATCATTCTGAACGGGATTGGCCTGCGCATTCTCATCACCCATCTGTTTTAATAACACAACGCCAAAAGGGAACTACCCATCTCTGTCAATGTGGCGGAACGGCCAGTTGATCATCTGTGACCCGGCCCTTCTTTCACTTACCTGTTTGATTTCACTGACAGGCGGTCCCCCAATCTCCGCGCATCCAGGCCGATGAGGTGCTGAAATTGTGCTGTTTCTTGTGCTGCCTGCGGGTGGTTTTGGAGAGTGCTATAAACCGGCGAGTCTATAATGCTTAACAGATTGTAGGCAATGCGGCCTGTCTTATCTATCGGGAACAGCCAGGAACAGGCCGCGTTTGCAACGGGAGAATGTTTATTATGTCAACGATTGTGATTGAGAAGAACATCATGGTTCCCATGCGCGACGGCGTGCGCCTTGCGACGGATGTGTACCGGCTGGAAGGGGCCGGGCCTGCCCCCGTGCTGGTCACCCGCACCCCGTATGGCAAAGATGGAGTTGTTTCGAGCAGCAGCTTGTTTGACATCCTGCGGGCGGTGCAGGCCGGTTACGCCGTTGTGGTTCAGGATGTGCGCGGCCGCTTTGCTTCGGAGGGCGAATTCAATCCACATTTTCAAGAAACGCAGGATGGCCTGGATGCGTTTGCCTGGGCCGCAGCCCAGCCGTGGTCAAACGGCCGTTTAGGCACATTCGGCGGCTCGTATCTGGGCGGGACGCAGTGGCTGCCCGCGCGCGAGGGGCCGCCCGCTCTGCGGGCAATGGCCCCGGCCATCACCTTCTCAGATTACTACGAGGGGTTGGCCTATCAGGGCGGCGCGAAGGTGCTCCACGACCTGCGTTGGGTGGTCGAGGATATCATTCCCACCGAGATCCGGCGGCGCGCAGCGCGGGGCGCAAAACTGCCAGAGGGCATGCCAGAAGGCGGGCGTTTAGACCTGCATGCGATGCTGGCCCTTCTGCCGCTGGCCGACCATCCGCTGATCCACGACGCCGCGGCTTTTTACTTCGATTGGCTCGCCCATCCAACCCCAGATGACTACTGGCCGCCGATCTCGCCTTGCGCCGGTTATGAGCGCATCACCGCGCCGGCTCTCAATATCAGCGGGTGGTATGATATTTTCCTGTGGGGCACGTTCCAGAACTACCTGGGCATGCGCCAGCGGGGCGGCAGTGAGCTGGCCCGCCAGAATCAACGCGTGATTATCGGCCCCTGGACCCACTCGAATTTCAGCGGCAGTTTTCCGGAGCGCGAATTTGGCCCTGCCGCCAGCAGTGCTGCAATAGACCTGCCCGGCATCCACCTGCGCTGGTTCGACCGCTGGTTGAAAGGGGCAAACAACGGGATGGACCAGGAGCCGCCGGTGCTGCTCTTCGTGATGGGCATAGACCGCTGGCGCGCGGAGGCCGATTGGCCGCTCCCTGATACGCAGTACCGCCCCTATTACCTGCACAGCACCGGGCAAGCCAACACCCTTTATGGAGATGGGCAGTTATCGCTTGAGCCACCCGGCGAGGAGCCGCCGGATGTCTATCTGTACAATCCCCTGCGCCCGGTTCCCACAGTTGGCGGGCAGATCCTTATGCCAGGGGCGAATGTGAATGGGCCACGCGACCAGCGTGACGTGGAACGGCGCGATGATGTTCTGGTCTACACCACCCCGGTCCTGGAACACCCCGTAGAAGTGACCGGGCCAATTGAACTGCGCCTGTTTATAGCTTCTTCTGCGCGCGACACAGACTTTACCGGCAAACTGGTGGACGTGTACCCGGATGGCCGGGCCATCATTCTGACGGACGGTATCCTGCGCGCGCGCTATCGGAAGTCTATGACCGCGCCGGAACTGCTCGAACCCGAAGCGATCTACGAACTCCGCCTCGACCTGTGGGCTACGGCGAATGTCTTCCTGCCGGGTCACCGCATCCGCCTGGAGGTTTCCAGCAGCAACTTCCCGCGCTTTGATCGTAACAGCAACACCGGCGGCGTGATCGCGCAAGAATCGGCCAGCCAGTTCCGGCCAGCTATTAACCGTGTCTTCCATGATGCCGCCCATCCATCCCGCCTGATTTTGCCCATCATTGAACGCTAGCAAATCTTCCAAACATCTGTCATGCCAACCATGTGACAGATGTTCTTTTGCTGGCACTGTCTATATGATATTATCTTATTCAAGGTTTTGAATATGGTTAAGGATCTTTCTGTAGAAACGCAGCCTTATGAAGCCCAGGCCCAACTGTTGAAGGTGCTAACCCACCCGGCGCGGCTGGCAATCCTTAACATTCTGCGGGATGGCGAGCACTGCGTCTGCCATATGGAAGCGTACCTGGGCTTCCGGCAGGCTTACATCTCGCAGCAGCTTATGGTGCTGCGAGAAGCAGGCCTGATCCAGGATCGTAGAGAGGGCTGGAACGTGTTCTACCGGGTCGCTGAGCCGCGGATTTTTGAGGTGCTTTCCGCTGTCCAGCAAATTACCGGGACTGTCGAGGCGGCCAATCCAAAACCACCGAGGGTGGCCTGTTCATGCCCCAAATGTAGCGCGGCTGTTTGAGAGGGAAGCTGGAGTTTCTCTCTCTTTTTTGTCGAATAATATTCAATTTTTTGAATACAATTGAGGAGGTTCTCGATGTTGACGGTCAAAGTGCTTGGATCTGGATGCGCAAACTGCAAGAAATTGGAAGCGATCGCCCGCAAAGCGATTGCAAATCTGGGTGTCGAAGCAGAGGTCATCAAGGTGACCGACTATAACGACATCATGAAATACCCGATTGTTTCCACTCCGGGACTGGTCATTAATGAAAAGCTGGTTTCAGCCGGGCGCATTCCAGGGGAAGCGGAAATTACCGCCTGGCTCAAGGAAGCACTCAACTAGAGGTTTGGCGGTTGGCTTCCAGCTTTGGAAGCGCCGCCATTTTTCCGAGAAAATCACATTCGGGTAACTGAATATCCTGAAAGGGTCATGATGGATATTGTGAACTGGTTGGTCCGCCTGCTGCAAGGCGGCCTGGGAAATCTGGCTGCCTACCTGGCGGCTCATGTCTTGCTCTGCCTGCTACCGGCGTTCTTCATTGCCGGCGGCATGACGGCTCTGATCCCGAAAGAAGCGATTACCCGCTTTCTGGGCCGCAAAGCGCCCAAATACATCTCTTATCCGGCGGCGGCGGCGGCCGGTTCGCTATTGGCGGTGTGTTCCTGCACGATTGTGCCTCTTTTTGCCGGGATTCACAAAAAAGGCGCGGGCCTGGGCCCGGCCATTACCTTCCTGTTCTTTGCTCCGGCGGCCAACATTCTGGCCCTGGCGTATACGGGCGTCGCAATTGGTCCAGATTTGGCCTTCGCCCGGTTGATCCTCTCGCTGGCCTTTGGGATCGGCATTGGCATGATCATGGCGTTGATCTTCAGCCGCTCGGATGCCCAACATGACCAGGAAACGGATGAAACCTTTGCCGGAAAGCGTTCGATGCGCCGTGGAATGATCCTCTTCTTGCTGCTGCTGGTGGCGCTGCTGATCGCTGGCACGTTGAAGGTGGATTTGTTTACCAACACTTACGCCAAAGTGACGCTGCCCATTGCAGGGATGGACCGCTTCCAGGATTGGCTCTATCAGTTGGTTCCATTTGATGCTTCCAAAGGCGAAGAAGGCGTTTCGGCGCAGGGCGCGATCCTGATTGGCCTGCTGGCGCTGATTGGGATTACCGCCTGGAAAGGATTTGAGCAGATTTTCGATGGCTTCAACTGCTGGCTGTGGGCCTCGCTCAGCCTGATTGCCCTCACCCTGCTGACGGCCGCCGTCAAAATGAACCCACTGGCCGGCGGCCTGGAAATTGAATTTACCGGGCGGGTGTTTGGGGTCGCGCTGTTGCTCGCTGCCATCACCCTGTTGGTTCGCGCGCAGTTTACCGGGGATGACCTGCGTGACTGGCTGTGGGAAACCTGGCGCTTTGTGAAGCAGATCTTTCCGCTGTTGATTGTGGGCGTTTTTGCCGTGGGCATCATTCGCCAGCTCATCCGTCCCGAATGGATTGAGGCATTGGCCGGGCAAAATACCCTGTTGGGCAACTTTGTCGGCGTCGTATTCGGGGTGTTCATGTACTTCCCTACATTGGTCGAAGTGCCAATTGCTCAGATGTTCCTCAGTCTGGGGATGCACCGCGGCCCGCTGCTGGCCTACCTGATGGCCGACCCGGAGCTCAGCCTGCAAAGCATCCTGATTGTCTCGGCAATTATTGGGAAGCCCAAAGCCTGGACGTATGTAGGTTGGGTGGCGCTCTTTTCCACCCTGGCCGGTTTGATCTACGGCGCGTATGTGGACGGCGCGAGCGCCGGGCTGCTGGCGCTGTATGTGCTGGCCGTTTTAGGTATCCTGGCGCTGGCGCTTTGGCTGGTCAGCCGAAACAATACTCAAAAGGCGCAGGCGCTCCAGAAAGCTGCTTGATCAACTCATCCTGAAGGGATGTTATGTAGAAGTCTTACACAAGGCGCTTGAATTCCACAGGCACCGCTGCTGGGCCAGCGTGGCAGGCGTGCGGGTGGGGCTGATGGCGGTGGTGCAGACGGTGTGGCGCAAATCCTACGAAGCGATTATCGATTTAGTAGCCACCCGCCCCCGTTTAGCCCAGGCAATCGGCTTTGGCGAGCGGATGATCTCACAAGACCAGTACTGAGAGCGGCGCAGGCCGTTAGGCGTACAGCCCTTCCTCTTCTTCTTCCTGGCGCTGGTGGCCTAGTTGATCCGCCTGGGGGTGATCGCTGGGAAGGGCCTCATTGTCGATTCGAGCCTGTTATCGGCCTGGCGAACGGAGGATCCGGCAGCAAGCTGGCAGAAGTATGCTGGCAAGAAGGCCGTGTTAGGTTACAAAGTGCATACCGTGCTGTGCGCGCAGTCGGATTTGCCCGTGTTTCTGCTCCTCACCCCCGGCCCATCCGCATGACTCCCAAGTCGGTTGGTTTGGGGTGCTGGTCGCGGCTCTGCTCTTTCGCTTCAGCGTGCAGGTGGTGTATGCCGATGCCGACTACTTTGATTGGCGTATGTTCCGGGTGGTTCACGATTGGCTCCACGCCCATCCCGCCGTGCATTACAACCGCCGCCGCAAAGGCAAACGTCAACCGGCAACCTTGTTCTTCCTCGAACAATGGCAGTGTCTGGTGACCGCTCCCCGCACTGCCATTGAGCGCTACTTTGCCTGGGCCAAACGCTGCTTCGGCTTGAAAGACTTTCAGTGTTTCACCTTGCTGCACGTCCTACAGTTTGCCTTGTTGGTTTACATCGCTATCCTGGCCGTTGCTCTGGCGGCCTCCTGCTACCAGCGCCCCGAACTCCGTCGCAGTCGTTCGATGGTCATTGCTCACTTATGAGGTTGTTAAGTTTCGGAATGCTCTCTTTTTATCTAAACTCGAATTTTAAGGCCGAGAGGAAAAAGTACTCGGATATTTTAGAATCGACTGAACGTATATCTATCTTAGGTGATATACTGATTACGCTGGGCAGCTTTATCCGGAAGGGCCGTTACCTGTTTTTCCAAACATCCTGTTGGATTGCAACATATCGCCGTGCCACTTCTATTTGATACGCGATTCATCCTCTGGTGAGGAATGATGAGCATTTCCTACGCTCTGTTTTTCAGGAACCCCGATCTATTGACAACAATCACTATTCTTTCAACTTGCATGCATTTCCTGTCCACTCATGATGGAGGACAAAATGAGTGATGATGCTTCATCTTTCTCAATGGCCAATGCAAAGGCAGCGATGGGCGACCTGCTGGCGGTCGCGAAACCGGCGGTCAACTGGCGACAGGTAGCCTGGTTCCTTGGGCTGGCCTTTGGGCTAGCCTGGCTGATCGATCTGGTGATTTATCTGAACGGCGGGCTGGCTCAACCTGGCACACAATTGCTAATGCAGTTCATGATGATGATCCCGGCTTTCTCGGCGCTGCTTCTGAATGTGTTCTTCTTCAGTGAAAGTCCGGTGTATTTCCGTACCAACCGTACCCCCTCACGTTGGTTCATCTATTACTTCTTCCTGATGACCCTGGTGTTCCTAATCGGCGCTGTCTTCGTCCTGATCGAGCCCGGCCAGGTTACTATGATCAGTCAACTGTTGACGCTGCTCAGCCTGTCCGGCCTGATCCTGCTGATTGTGCTGCGATTGGTAGGCGGGAAAACCGCCTTTTCAGGGGTTGGGATGGGCTTTGGTAGTTGGCGCTATTGGGTGCTTCTCGGGCTGGGCCTAGTGATCTTTTATAGTTTAGAGACTCTGCTCAATTACCTGTTTAAACTAGGCCAGCCGTCTTACCCCAGCGTCTTATTGCCAGCCGGTACGGCCAGTAACATCCCTTCCAACGTGCTGGTCATTCAACTCGCTCTCAGCATGATCGTCACCGGCCCGCTGTTGGGGCTGATCATTTCCTTTGGTGAGGAGTACGGCTGGCGGGGATTTCTGCAAAGCCAGTTGGTGCGCTTGGGCCGGGTACGGGGCGTGCTGTTGCTGGGTGTGATCTGGGGCGTTTGGCACTGGCCGGTGATCTGGATGGGCTACAACTATCCAGGTCAGCCGCTTCTCGGTTCACTGATGATGGTGGCCTATTGCATTGTCTTGTCTTTCTTCCTGGCATATGCTGTTTTTAAATCGAAAGGCGTTTGGTCGGCCGCTTACCTGCACGCGCTCAACAACCAAACCTTAAGTTTCTTCATGCTGGCGCTGTATATGCCAACGAACCTCATTCTCTCATTTGGCATCGGTATCCCTGGGCTGGCGTTAGCTGCGCTTGTGGTGATCTTCCTGTTGCGCGATCCCGTCTGGAAAGAGCCCGAAAGCTAAACAACGAAACCATCATCCGGCGTACCAGAATTAACCTGGTAGATTGTCAAACACAGCTTGATAGGTAAAGTTTTTAAGCTTTATGCGCGCATCTGTGGCGGTGAAGTACCAATCCATGGTAGCACCACTGTTGTTATGATTCATCTGCCGGGCGCAGGCTTCTTGGTTCAAAATCACCAGGTAGGGGATATAATGGAACTTGGTGAGCCATTTCAGAAACTGATTCTCTCTGCCATTGCCCTTGCGATCTATTCCACCCCCTTACCTAGATTTACAAATATGTTTCCGAGGCCGACAGATTCGATATTACCCGCCTTGGCAGGTGTGTTGAACCTGACGATCTGCTGGTTCGAGGCTCTTCGTTTTCGAAACGGAATTCTTGAAACTCAAACTCATTGAAAGGAAAACTTTATGGAATTCCATAAATCGCTCAATATCGGACTTCGTTTTCTGCTCGAACTTTGTATCCTTGCCATCTTCGGATATTGGGGATTCAAAACAGGGAGCAACACTTTTATGAAATTCCTGCTCGGCTTGGGCGCTCCCATCCTGTTCGCCGCAGTGTGGGGAACCTTCCTTGCGCCGAAATCTCCGATGCGCTTGCACGAACCCTGGCTGTTTCTGCTTGAACTCGTTGTGTTTGGTCTTACGTGTTGGGCATTATACAGCACGGGAAAAGTCAATCTGACTATCGCTTTCGGCGGCATCTACATTCTCAACAAAATATTGATGATTATCTGGAGATAGGTAATTCGCCGAAAGCATTTTAGCAACAAAGCTTGCAGGTCCGGCGAATTACTGGGGCAAAACGCCGAATGCCAGGCGTTTTGCTTAGTTGGTATTGGATGTCTTGAATACAAATCAGGGGGTAAAAGAAACTCTTGAAAAAATACTAAATTTACTGCAAATCTCCATAAACCCTGGCTGACTCTTCCATAATTTCTCCACAATGGATTGATACGCTTACAACAATGGTTCGAAGGAATATCAATCCATGAACCTCAGAATTGAGACAGATCAGGAGAGACGAACATGAATCGCGACAGCATATTGATTGAAGCAGAGGAACTGTTGAAGAAATTAGGGAAGGAAAACCTGCGCATCTTTGATGCCAGCATTACGGATAATGTGTACAAGCAGGAACACATTCCCGGAGCCGCCTATTTTGATCACCAAAAATTCTCAATCCCCGATAGTGCCTACGAATGCACCATCTTACCGATGGATCAACTCATCCAGCAAATCGGTGACAGCGGCATATCTAACGACTCGGAAGTGATTGTTTATGCCTGCGGGATGCTTCCCTACGCGGCCCGAGCGTGGTGGGTGCTTCATTACGCCGGGCACGACAATGTGCGGGTGCTGAACGGGGGATTATCGGCATGGAAAAAAGCCGGAGGGCAGATTGAACAGACGGCCCAACGGTATGAACCGGCCATCTTTAAAGGAAATCCCAGACCCGAAAAGTTTGCCAATAAAGAGGAAGTGCTGGCTGCCCTGCAGAACAGGGAGATATTGGTTGTTGACGTCCTGCCGCCTCAAAGTTACCAGGGCGCTCATATCACCGGTTCGGCCAATCTTTCCTGCATGGACTTGATGCAAGGCATGGATTATATTCTGCCAAACGATGCGCTCGCTTTGCGTCTGCGTGAAACAGCGCAATATCAACGCATTATCACCTACTGCGGCGGCGGGATCGCCGCGGCGGTTAACGCCATGGCGCATGTTATGGTTGGGCAGGAAAATGTCGCTGTATATGATGGCTCTCTAAGAGAATGGATCGGGGAAAACCTGCCCATCACCGGCACCGGCAAATGGGCCATTTGGGAAACGAATGGCTAAAGTTCGTTGGGAATTCACCGCGGATCTTTTTTCCTGCCTCGGATTTTGGAGCGTGACCCTGGCAAGCTTGGATTGAAGTCTTCAAAGACTGCTTTCTCAATTCACTATTCTCTACGCCTCTTTCATCTTATACTTCATCCATGTCTCAAGTGATCCTCGTTGTTGACGACGAACCCAAAGTTGTCCGCCTCGCCCGCGACTATCTGGAAAAAAACGGATTCCGGGTAATCACCGCTTCAGATGGTCAATCTGCCCTGGCAACGGCCCGCCGCGAAAAGCCCGATCTCGTTATCCTCGACCTGATGCTCCCTCAGATGGATGGGCGTGAGGTCTGCCGAATCCTGCGCCGCGAGAGTGACGTGCCTATCATCATGTTAACCGCCCTCTCCGAAGAAATTGATCAGGTCACCGGCCTCGAAATCGGCGCGGACGATTACATCACCAAGCCGTTCTCGGTGCGGGCGCTGGTAGCGCGCGTTCGGGCGTTGCTCCGTAGAACAGGCGGCGATATCAGAGCGTCTGGCGTCGTTCGCGCTGGTGATCTCGAAATTGACACTGTGAAGCATCTGGTTACCATCCGGGGCAATCTCGTCAGGCTCACCCCTAACGAATTCAAACTCTTGCAGATGCTTGCCAGTCGGCCAGGGCAGACCCTGACGCGTGAACAACTGCTCGATGATCTTCACGGAGCCGCCTCAAGCATGGATCGAAGCGTTGACTCGCACATCAAGAACTTGCGCAAGAAGCTCGAAGCTGCTTCAGGCCAGCCAATGATCGAAACGGTTTATGGCATTGGCTACCGGTTGGTTGCGCCATAACCGGCGATTGTAGCCAGCGCACGACATGTCCACTCCCTTACCTTCTCCCCGCCGCCGCAGTACAAGCCGTTTCGCTCGTTTTGCCATTGCCTTTTTCGTTTTCCTGTTCATTTTTTTCGGCGGCAGTGCGGCGCTCCTTTACCTCATCTTTTCAGAATACACTGGCATCCGCAATATTTGGCTTCTCGTTTGCGGCGCGCCTGCCGCATTGGTCATCCTGCTCCTGATCATCCTCATTAACCTCTATATGCGCTTCGGTAGGCCGCTCGAAGCGCTCTTTAACGCTATCAACGCCGTTGAAGCGGGCGACCTCTCTGTTCGTGTGCCGGAGAACAAATCGGATATGTTCAGCGATCTGTTCAAGCGCTTCAACAAGATGGTCGGTGAGCTCGAACGCGCCGAGCAGCAGCGCCGCAACCTCACGGCGGATATTGCTCACGAGCTCCGCACCCCGCTGCACATCATTCAAGGCAATCTCGAAGGCGTGCTCGATGGCATCTATCAGCCCACAGCCGGGCATATTAACGCTACTCTAGATGAAACGCGCCTGCTCACCCGTCTGATAAACGACTTGCAAACGCTTTCCCTCGCCGAGACCGGGCAACTCCCGCTTCATCCCACCCGTTTCCTGCTCGCTGATCTGACTCAGGACCTAATTGCGAGCTTTGCCTCTCAGGCCGCCTCCCAGGGTATTACTTTGCACGCCACCCTTGCTGACCCTCATCAGACAATTACCGCAGATTATGACCGGCTCGATCAAGTACTATCCAACCTCATCTCCAATGCCCTGCATCACACGCCTGCGGGGGGGAGCGTCTTCATCGAAACCGGCTCCGGTTCCAATCCAGAAAGAAGCGTGCGAATCATCGTCAAAGATACTGGTTTAGGAATCGCACCCGAAGATCTACCCTTCATCTTCGACCGTTTCTGGCGGGGTGACAAATCACGCAGTGAACGGATCCACAGTGGATTGGGACTGGCGATCACCAAACAGCTTATTCAGGCCCACCATGGAACCATCGAGGCGCACAGTGAATTAGGGCAAGGCACGACCTTTGTAATCGAACTGCCCGATTATCTGCACGCGTAAGAGCTTGACCAGGTTTGGTAAAATGGGACACAGATAGAAACGAAGCGTAAGGAGCCCCGATTGCCGCCGTCAACCAACATAATACTACCCCTATTAATTTTGGCCGCCGCATTGTTATATGCATCCGTCGGTCATGCAGGCGCGTCAGGTTATCTGGCGATAATGGCCCTCTTCGGGATTGCCCCGGACATTATGAAACCTACCGCCCTGACCCTTAATATTCTTGTAGCAACGATTGCTACGATAAAATTCTACCGGGCAGGTTATTTTTCGTGGGCGATCTTTTGGCCGTTTGCGGTAACTTCGATTCCCTTCTCTTTTATCGGTGGATTAATCCAGCTTCCCGGCTATTTTTATAAGCCGGTTGTTGGGATCGTACTGCTGTATGCCGCTTACCTTCTTTTCCGCTCCAGTAAAAATCGCCAGTTAGCTGAGACCAAACCGATTACGCTCTGGTGGGCATTGGCCGCGGGTGCCGGTATCGGTTTGCTTTCAGGCATGACGGGCGTGGGTGGTGGAATATTTCTCAGTCCATTACTGCTTTTTTTAGGGTGGGCTGAGACGCGACAAACATCCGGTGTATCGGCCGCCTTTATTTTGGTTAACTCAATCGCTGGTCTATTAGGGCATATTTCGACGGTTACAGCACTGCCGGGCACTATTCCATTATGGGCAGCAGCGGCAGTTATCGGCGGCTATATTGGCGCAGAATATGGCAGCAAGCGATTCGGTCATGTAACCCTCAAACGTTTGCTGGTCGTCGTTCTCGTTATCGCAGGGATAAAGATGATGTTCACCTGAGATCACCGGCTGGTTTACAAATGACATCTCAAACGTCTGCCTGATAAGAAGGATGTTCTCTTTACCTTGACTCTTCTCAAACAAGGTTTAGAATAAACGAAGCGATGAGGCTCGCTAGGAAATAATCGAACCGCCGACCACGGCTGATAGCCTCTGTCTTGATCGTTCAAAGGCAGAGGCTTTTTTACTTATCTGGTTGGAGCGATCATTCAACACAACCTTCAAGGAGGATTTTTGCATGAGCAACATTGATCTTGTACACGCCCGTGAAATTCTCGATTCGCGCGGCAACCCAACCGTTGAGGTAGAAGTAACGCTGGACAGCGGCGCATTTGGAAGGGCGGCCGTCCCGTCTGGAGCATCTACCGGGGTTCACGAAGCATTGGAACTGCGTGATGGCGACAAAGGCCGCTATAGTGGGAAAGGCGTTCTCCAGGCGGTTGGGCACGTCAACAAAGAAATTGCCGAGGGCATCTTGGGAATGGACGCGCTCAACCAGGCCGCAGTGGATCAGGCCATGATCGAGCTGGATGGCACGCCCAATAAAAGCAGGTTTGGCGCAAATGCGATCCTGGGAGTCAGTCTGGCAGTCGCGCGCGCTGCCGCCAATGAGGCCGGTCTGCCGCTGTACCGCTACCTGGGCGGGGTGGCTGCGAAAGTGTTACCAGTGCCGATGTTCAACATCCTCAACGGCGGCGTGCATGCCAACTGGCAGGGCACTGATCTTCAAGAGTTCATGATTGCTCCCGTTGGCGCGTCAAGCTTTCGCGAGGCGCTGCGCTGGGGCAGCGAGGTGTATCACGCGCTCAAAGGCGTGCTGAAAAGCAGCGGCTATACCACCGGCGTCGGCGATGAAGGTGGTTTCGCTCCGGCGCTTAAAACGAATGCGGAAGCGGTGGAAGTCATTCTGAAAGCCATTGAAAAGGCCGGCTATAAACCCGGCGACCAAATCGCTATCGCTCTCGATCCGGCTTCCAGCAGTTTCTTCGAAGATGGCTGCTATCACCTGCGCACAGAAGGCAAGAAGGTCTCATCGGCTGAAATGGTCGAGATGTACGCGGACTGGGTAAAGAAGTACCCCATTGTGGTACTGGAAGACGGCCTGGCAGAGGATGATTGGGATGGCTGGAAACTTCTCAACCAAACCCTCGGCGATAAAATCGAGCTGGTAGGTGATGACCTGTTTGTGACCAATGTCGACCGCGTGGCGCGCGGCATCCAGGAGAACGCGGCCAACGCGGTGCTGATCAAGCTCAACCAGATTGGCACGCTGACCGAAACGATCAACACCATTGAAATGGCGCGCAAGGCCGGTTGGGGCGCAATGGTATCGCACCGCAGCGGCGAGACGGTTGATACCTTCATTGCCGATTTCACCGTCGCAATGGGCACCGGCCATCTGAAGACCGGCGCGCCCTGCCGCGGCGAACGCGTGGAAAAATACAACCAGTTGATGCGCATCGAAGAAGAACTTGGCGATGCCGCGATCTATGCCGGTCGAAAGGCATTCGTCCGCTAGCTGTTTTCTAACAGGTCGGATTGGGGCCGGGCATGGCAGTCCGGCCCCAATCCAGAATCCGGCTGATGCAAGCCGCCTCAATCCATGCCATGGTCAGAGGGGGCGGAACCGGATCGAACGCTTCCACAATACCTGCCATCTTGAGGATCAGACAGCAGTAAATGCTCACCTACTATTGTCCCAACTGTTGGACGATTGTAAAGAAAGATCAGCGGGTCTGCCCCAACTGTGGTTTTGTTCTGGATCAATTTGAGAAGCAAACCTTCGAGGACAAATTACTGGCGGCCCTGTACCACACCGTGCCAGAACGCCGGATCATGGCGGCACAGATCTTGGGCAATCGAGGGAGCCAAAAGGCAGTAGCGGAATTTCGGAAAATCATCGAGAGTAACGAGGAAGATTATTTCTTTTTGCGCGCGGTGCTGTTGGCGGTTTCGAAAATCAACCATCCAGATCGAGATAGCATCCTTCAAATTGCCGCGCATCATCCTTCCGAACTTGTTCGCAGTCTTGCCGAGGGATTGATTTCCCAACTTAAGCAGGACAACCCATCCAATCGCTGGGATCGCTATACCGGGTAGAAGGCCGTCTCAGGCAGCCTCTTGGAAAACCTCGTGATACACATCCTCTCCAAAACTGGTCTGCAATGGCTCGCCCTCTAGCAGTTTATAGGTTCGCTTGCCGCCATCTTTGCGCTCTGCACGCAGGAAGATGGCATTTTTCATTCCCCGTTCATAGCAGGAATGTGCCAGTTCATACTGGTGTGTGACAAAAAAGACTTTGATCTTCCGCTCCAGCAGCGCATCGGTGATTTGCCTGCCGATCTCTGAGCCTTCGCGCTCGTTGGTGGCCGCGAAGGATTCGTTGAACAGGATCAATGCATTCGGCAATATATGGTCGGCGATATCACTCATCCGGCTGAGTTCTTCATCCAGCTTCCCGCTTTTCATCGTAACGTCTTCTTCCCGCTTATAGTGGGTAAAAACCCCCGTGCAAAGATTGGCGCTAAACTCTTCTGCTGGCACGAACATTCCACACTGCATCATCAATTGAGCCAAACCAATGCTGCGCAGAAAAGTGGATTTACCGCCCTGATTAGCGCCTGTAATCATCACCAGATCCTTGCCATCGGCGTTCACTTCGTTGCCCACGATCTTCTGTTTCATGGTCAAAGCCAGGCAGACATCGTACAATCCACGGAAAGCATGATTGCGCTTTTCCACTGGCGCGGGCACCGGAAAACAGATACTGCATCCCATTTGTTCCAGTTGCTCGTACAGGTTCAGGCAGGCCACGTAAAAAGCCAGTTCGATCTGTAACATTTTAAAAAACGCATCTATATGATCCGCCGACTGCGCGAGCGCATTGGCAACCAGGTTAATCCCGGTATCTCTTAATTCTCCCAAAGCCCGCGCACCGGCATCGTCCCGATCACTGATATAAAAGGAAAACGTCGGGCTTTTCCGGTTGAAGAACTCTTTCCACCATTTCAAGCTTTTTGGCTTGCGCAAAACGTAATTCGCGCCTTCATTTCCCTGACCCAATTCCGCGCTGATCATCACCCCGTCACGGAATTTCAATTCCTTTAAGTGTTGTTCCACAATAGCGAAATATTCATCATCCAGTTCCTGTTGAATCATGCTGAAGAATCTTCGGAAACCGTCTGATTCAAACTGCGCGGCATAGGTGTCGGCAATCCCCTTCAGTTTGCGTAGTTGCGCCACAAACATATTCATCAGCTCCAGCGCCCCGCTCAAGATGCCGCTTGGATAAGAGGTGAAGATACCCAGCCAGCGCTTTCGTTTGTTCTCCATGGCTTCAATGGGGATCTGGTAAAGTTCCTGAAGGATGGACGCGTTTTTTAAGCAGTCCTTGAGGATTGCCTGCCGGTAGAGAATCGTATCAATATCATCCACGCCGGTCAGGAGCGCAACGCGGGCAACATCGAACAGAAAGCGGTCGCCTTGCGCCATCGCATGGAATAACGTCGCTAATTCCAAATCCTGAACCACAACCTTCTCATGCGCTGGAACGGGCTGTTGCAGGTCAAAATCTCGATCTCGATACATCAAAAATGCTTTCATCCCCGAATGCGCTCCTTTAATAAACGATAAGTAAGGCGATACTTTTCGGCAATGCTGATTGCGTATGCCAGCCCATCAGCGGGCTTCCGGATGATCTTGAAAGTGCGCTGCGCTGGATTATCCGGCACGATCGTGCTGACCATGCTGACCGTTTTCTCGCTCAAGGAAGACAGTTCATCAATAAATGTAACGCATACACACAAGAGATCTAACTGGAGTATCCGTTCCATCACCTTTTTGCTTAAGAAGACGGCATCTTTCAACGTGGTTGAGGTAAAAATCTCGTTCATGATAATGATGCTTTCGGGTGAGGCCTGTTCCAGAATTTCGTGGATGCGCACCAGGTCATCATGCAGTTTGCCACGCAAGTTTTTGATATTTTCTTGCTTTTCAAAGTGCGTAAAGAGGCGATCATACAGAAAGAGCCGCGCCTGCCTGCCTGGAACCGGAAAACCGAGCCCCGCCAGGTAGTGCAACTGCCCAAACATGCGCGCAAAGGTTGTTTTGCCTCCTTGATTGGGCCCCGAAACGACAATAACGCGCTCGCTTCCGTTCAAGAAAAAATCGTTGCAAACGACCCTGCCATCCTCTGCGACCAGCTTGTTCGCCAAAGCGATATCGAACGAGTCTTGGGCAAAAATATCCTTGCGCCCTGGGGTCACTTCTGGGTAGCAAAACGGCAGCCCGGCCCGCTTGATTCGCTGGATGTACTCAAGATATGCCACATAGAACTGGATTTCCCGGTCAAAGACGCGGATGGTCTCATCCAAAAAGTGCTGATGCTTTTCACAGTACGCATCGAGCGCCGCGAAGATTTTGGGATACAACCGGGCCACGCAATCCAAAATCTGGGCTTCAACGTGGTTAAATCCTGAGCCTTTGATCACGTTCGCCCGGTAATCTTTCACAGCGCCCTGTTTAAATTTTTCAAACGTTCGCTCCACTTCCTGGCTGTAATCCGCTTCCGCTTCATACTTGCGAACGCCCACCCGATTCCCTTTGATGATGATGGCGTAGCGAATGGAGGCCTGCTCCGCCTTACGCTGCGCGGTTTCTGCCTGAAGCGATTGGAAATAAGCCGAATTTACGTAACTGTTCAAATACTCTCGAAAGTTAAGCAACCCGCGAGACTTGAGTTCAACCACCGATAAATCCCGCGCCAGAGTCTGAATCGCCTGACAATAGATGAGCGCCGCCTCTAAAAACCAGCCCGCTTTGTGATAGTGGTAGTCAAGCCCGCTGACCATGCCCAGGTAGCGGCGGACCATTACCATTTGCTGCGCGAATGCGCGGATAGTCTCCAGCACGCTGTCACCTTCCAAATCCTGCGCTACTGCCTGGCGATATTGGACGGTTTCCAGGGCGTGAATGGGGAAGTAGAAAAAGGGCTTCAGGTCGTATTCTTGCCTGCCGGCGGTGATGGCATTCACCACCTGGTCGAGATTCAAGTCCACGAAAAAAGCTGGCATCTCTGCTGCCTGTATTTGCTGGTAATCTGGGCGGTTCTCAAAAAGGATGCTATAAAAGGCCATTGCAGTTTCTCTCTCTGCCGCTGGTTTTAACCGGGCGGCTAGAATTTCCTTACGGGTAACAAAAAGCCTCTACTGTAGCCAGAACTCAGTAGAGGCTATTAGTCGGGTGACAGTTTTGGCGAGCCTCATCGCCATTCATATTTCGGTTAAAAAGATTATACTCCATTTTGATCAGGCCATCTCAAGATTGACGCCAACCTTCTCTGGGCTTACAATCACCCCTGAGCGATGAGGCTCGCTTATCCCAACCGCCTGTGTGCTGATAGCCTCTACCTGGACATCCGTTTTGGTAGGGGTTTTTTATTGAATGGAGAGGATATTTTGAACCTTATTCTTGGGCCGAACCTTGAAAAAATATTATTGATCTCGGCAGGTGCAGTGCTAGGCGCAAATGCAAGGTATTGGATTGGTGACTGGGCCGCACAAAAATGGGGCGCCGCCTTCCCTTATGGTACGATCCTGATCAACCTTACTGGCAGCTTGCTCATTGGTCTGTTTCTTACCATTGCGACGGAACGATTCCTGGTTGATCCCAGATGGCGCCTGTTGATTGCGGTTGGCTTTTTAGGAGCTTACACGACCTTTTCAACCTACAGCTATGAGAGCTTTAATCTGTTCTACCGGGGTCAATGGCTGTTAGGCGCACTCAATGCTTTTGGCAGTACGTTAGTCGGTATTTTAGCGGTCGGATTGGGGGTGTTCCTTGGAAAGAGCCTATAATCAAAGAAAAGGCAAGGAGGAAACCATGCCCGAGCTCTCTTTACAAAAGAAAGCACAGCGTCTGCGCATCTATATAGGGGAAAGCGACCGCTGGCGGGGGAAATCGTTAGAAAGCGCACTTTTGGAAACTTTACGCGCGCAGGGCATGGCCGGGGCGACTGTCTTCCGTGGAATGGCCGGTTTTGGGGCTCATTCTCGCATCCACACAACAGCCATTGAGGTGTTGTCGCTGGATTTGCCTGTCGTGATCGAAGTCATTGACTCTGAGGAGAAGATCGCTTCTGTTTTAAATGTCATTTATCCAATGGTCCGAGAAGGCCTGATCACCCTGGAAGACGTGCAGATTGTCAAATACACCCACCGCTATCTCAACCCCCTGCCGGCCGATAAGCCAGTCTCAGAGGTGATGACCCGCAATGTGGTAACCATTACACCAGACAAATCAGTGTTTCAGGCATGGAAACAGATGCTGGAAAGCCGCGTCAAAGCCATACCGGTGGTTGATCGCTTGGGGCGCGTGGTTGGGATTTTGACCGATGAGGATTTGCTGGAACGCGCCGGTATCCGGCAGCGCCTTTCGGTAGCCATTCGCATGGAAAAAGCGGAGATTGAACAGGAACTGCAGGCGCTGGAGCACTCGACGCAAAAAGTAGAGGATGTGATGACCCATCCTGCCACTACCGTTGTTGACACAGACACCCTGGGCATTGCAACTGCTCAAATGGTTAAAGCCGGCCTCAAGCGGTTACCCGTGGTCAACCAGGATGGAAAATTGGTCGGGATGCTTTCGAGGTTGGATATTTTGCGTGAGGTTGCCCAAACCGAACAGGGCCTTCACCCAAAGGATGAACAGCTTCCTCATGCAGGGCAGTTGGTGCGGGATATCATGACAACCGATATCCCTATGGTTAACCAGGATGAGGGCCTTTCTGCCATCATAGAAAAATTTGCGCGCAGTAACTCGCACCGGCTGATTGTCGTAGATGCGCAGGGCAAAGCCATTGGACTGTTGAGCGATTCAGACGTGATTGCCCGGGTACAGCCATCGAAGCGCAGGAATCTCTTAGACGCGCTCCGGCGGATTGGCAAACCAGCTCCAGGGAAAGAAACGGCTTTTGATCTTATGTCGCCCGGCCCTCTAACAGCTCCACCGGATCTTGCCGTAGTAGATGCGATTCGAATAATGCTGTCGAAATCCAGAAAGTGGCTGGTGGTCGTGGATGAGCAGGATAAGCCGCTTGGGCTGGTAGACCGTCAGTTGTTACTCGAAGCAGTCAGCAATTTGCGCCCGGAATAAAATGAAAAACAAGGACTGCTGGTTACACGGCAGAACTTCTCGTTGAGGTGTATGGGCAAACGAACCATTCTCACGGTTGAAGTGGACAACCAGGGCCGTTTCGTACTTCCTGTGGAAGCGGCGAAACGGTTTGGTCTGGTTCCTGGCGCCAAAGTACGCCTGGATGAGGACGAAACCGGGTTTTGCGTCTCGCGCTCCTCTGAAAACCTGGCTCGCGTCTACATTGAACCCACGAATCAGTGCAACCTGAACTGCGTGACCTGCATGCGCAACGTATGGGATGAGCCGCCCGGGTGGATGAGTGAGAGGATATACCAGCGCGTGTTAGAAGGCGTGCGGGCCATACAGCCTGTTCCATCCATATTCTTTGGTGGATTTGGCGAGCCGCTGACCCATCCTCAAATCGTCGAAATGGTGGCGCAGGCCAACCAGACCGGCGCCGTGGTTGAACTGATCACTAACGGGATTCTACTGAGTGAAAGCATGATCCGCCGGCTAATCGAGGCTGGCCTGCATCGCTTGTGGGTTTCTCTGGATGGCGCTTCTCCAGAAAGTTATGCCGATGTACGCCTGGGAGCGGCCCTGCCGGACGTGATCGCTAACCTGCGCCGGTACAAAGAACTGCGCGGCTTTTCGAGTTCGACCAGAATGCGGTTGGGCATCACCTTTGTGGCAATGAAACGTAACATTGGCGACCTGCCGGAGCTGATTCGCCTGGGTAAAAGCCTGGGCGCGGATCGGTTTATGATCAGCAATGTGCTGCCCCACACTACCGCCCTGCGCGAAGAAATCCTCTATGCCCAATTCTTCAACGCAACCGACCTGACACCTTCAGAATGGTCACCGCTTATCGCGCTGCCGTGGTTAGATTTGGATGAGCAGACCGGAGAAAGTCTGATCCAGGCCTTAAAACACCGGCATTGGCTATCCATTGCCCGCCAGGAGCTAAACAAGGCAAACCGCACCTGTCCGTTTGTTGAAAAGGCCTCTACTTCCGTTCGTTGGGACGGCGCAGTATCGCCTTGCCTGGCGCTGTTACACACGCATGAGAGCTACCTGGGTGATCATATCCGCAAGTCGCTGGCTTTCTCGGTGGGCAGTCTTCAGGATCACAGCCTGATGGAACTCTGGAGCGCCCCGCACTATCGCGCTCTGCGTGAGCGGATGATCGAGTTTGATTTCTCTCCCTGCGTTATTTGCAATAGCTGTGAGATGGCCGAAAGCAATCAGGAAGATTGTTTTGGTAATCCTGCCCCTGCCTGCGGCGGCTGTCTATGGGCCAGCGGGCTGATTCAATGTCCATAGATCTTTCCTAGTAAACTCCAATATTAATAGATCATGGGGATGATTTTTTTGGTTCGTTCCTGATAATCTTTATAGCCGTTGCCAAACTGGTCCGTCATAAATTTTTCCTCTACTTTAATCCGGTAGAGATATCCCAAGCAGACAGGGATCATCATCAACAGGATGGACAACCAATTGGATATCGAGATTGAAATTCCCATGAAAATAATGAGCTGCCCAAGATAGCCCGGATGCCGGATAAATTTGTACAGGCCAATTGAGATGATTGTATGGTTCTCCACTGTTGCTACAGAATATGTAAAGTATTGTTTCAGCGTCAGGATGGAGTAAATTCGAACCATGAACCCGACGGCAAACAAGGCCATGCCAATGGCAAAGAACATATTCCAAGAATAGATCCTGCCAATTTTTGTTGTCCCGATGGCAAAGGACAGGGTATAGCCTACGGTAATGAGGCCGTATAACAACCATAAACTTCTTTGATCCCTTGAAGTTTTGAGATTGTTTTTCCTTCTTTGCCTGACATTCAAACAAGCTTCGAAGAACCCATATAGATAGGCGACAGCAATGATCACGATAATTTTTGGATCCATGATTCTCTTTCCTTGGCTTTAGCTGTTTGCCATTGGTTGTTTGAACAATATCATTAGCAGTGAAATTACGTAACACAACGAAATCAGTGTGAATGCCGCCAACATTCCATATTGGAGCCCCGGATACTGTGAACCTTGTGGGTAGATAACCTGAAGGAATACCCTCGTTAGCCACAATAGACTGGTTGCCGCGAGCACGACGATGATGGAAAATCGATTGGATTTCTCCCCAGAGACGAAAAGAATGTTTATGATCCCAAACATCACCAAAGACAAGGAAAAGAATACATTTATAGCGCGAACAGCAATAACCAATTCTGCCGCATGTGAGTCGATATATGCGTACCAATTCCACAACCTTGGCACAAAGAAATGCCAAACCCCAAAACCGATTGAGGCACTGCTGCCAATCATCACGAGGATTTTAACCAGTAGATCCATGAATGGCTCCATAACATCATCCTATCTAATCTCGATAAGATCCACTCCCACCCAGGCCCACCATAACGACCCCTAGACCTTTGCCGGTGTGGTAGTGTTCACTGTGCTAAGAGAAAGTTATGACCACATTTCCTGTTTTGTGCCCTTCTTCCACGTACCGGTGCGCTTCAGCCGCCCGATCCATTGAGTAGCACCGGTCAATGATCGCCCGGATCTTCCCGGCTTCCATCAGTTCTTTGACCGAGTTGAGGTCCTCCAGGCTTCCTGGGGCGATAGCGCAAATCACCCGCTTGCCGCTGCCCGATCTGGAAGTCCACAGCATTTGCATGAGCTGTTTCATCTTGAAACTGGCGTAAAGTAAGATACCGTTCGGTTTGACCGAGTTTTTACAGCGCGCGAAGGCACATTTGCCCAGGATGTCAAAGACCAGGTCATAAGTCTCACCGTTTTTCGTGAAGTCTTCAACAGTGTAATCAATCACATGGTCCGCCCCCAGGGATTTCACAAACGCCAGGCGCGGGGTGCCGCAAACTCCGGTCACTTCTGCGCCACAGTGCTTGGCGATTTGCACAGCGGCTGACCCAATCCCGCCGGAAGCGCCATTGATCAGCACTTTTTGACCCGGCTGGATGTTGGCTTTTCGTAGCAGGTTCAACGCCATGGTCGCTCCATACGGCACAACTGCGGCTTCTTCGTAGGTCATATTCTTCGGTTTGTTGGCAACCACCCCATTCTCAGGTATACAGAAATATTCGGCATATGCTCCCATACGCATGCCAAGATAGCCAAAGACTGGATCACCCGGCTTGAAACGCGTTACTGCACTGCCGACCGCTTCCACTTCCCCGGCGAATTCACTCCCCAGGATCGGATTTTTGGGCCGGTTGAGGCCAAAAGAGATTTTTCCCATAAGCCAGAACAGAAAAAACATATTGAACTGGCGGGGGGAAATGACCCGGAAGTTGCGCGCCATTAAATCGCCGAAATTGACGGTGGTCGCATGGTTCCTGATGAGAACTTCGTTGTCTCTCGGTGCAGGTTTCGTGACCTCTTCGAGATGCAGAACGTCTGGTGATCCGTATTCTTTGTAGACAATGGCTTTCATTTTGTTTCCCTTCCTATGAAATATCCTCAACCATCAAGGCGAATGACTGGCTGCTGGCACTGCGGCTGTTTACCAGCAGGACGACTCCGAGCCAGATCGCCCAAACGATCATCCCCAGACCAAAAACCATTCGCATCGTTTCCGCCAGGGCGGGGAACATGGTGAGGATACCGGCCAGACTGACTGCGATGCCAAAGTAGTTGAAAGCCTGAGCGAATCCCCTGGTTCGCAGGGCAGCGATACTGATGAGCAGTACCCATAAGCTGCCGACCAGCTCATTCCCACTTACGATCCCATTTTCCACTGCTTCCAACGCCGGCCACAAGGTTGCTGCTTGAAGCGGATCTTTGTCGTACAGGCTGGCAATCACACCGCTGTCTCTCAGCATCAGATTGGCGCTAGCAATGATCAACGCGGCCCAGATCAGCCCAAAAACGGTCGCCGTCTGCGCCAATGCCGGAGAGCCAGCCTTCAAACTGTGGTAGAGCGCCAGCGCCATGACCACCAGCGTGACAGCAGATCCCCAATAACTGATCAGATTCCAGACATCCACCAGGGTTTGGTTCTCAGCAACAAAGGCTACATACTGACCGGGATTGGCGTTCAAAATGGGGAAAATGAAGGTTACTCCCAAAACGATTCCCACGATATAGGCCGCTGCATGGAGCAGAGCCGCGATGCCACCCACCTTCAAAAACGTTTTCATGATATTCACCTCGATTATTTCGAATAGCTTTTTTATGATTTGTCACCGCATGGATCCACCAGACTATCGGTGACACGCTGGACCGAGACGAGCGGCATACCCGTATCACGCACTTTTCTGAGCAGCCCGAACAACGCCGCCTGATCGGTCACCTGTCCGCTGATCAGCGTATCGCCGTTTTGCTCCAGGGTGAGGGTGAAGCCCTCGAACCAACCGGTCCAGCGGTCATCCAGGTGTCCATGGACGCGAATTTCGTACAGTCTTCCTTCGGCGTGTTCCTGTTTGCGTGTGGGTTTTCCGCTCATATGGCCTCTTTTCATCCTCGATCAAAGCATACCGGTCTATGTGGTGAGGCGTCATCATCACATGATGTGATCGATGTGGTGATTGCCGGCGTGAACTGCCTTATGGAGAGGAAATGGCCAATACCTGCAAAATGCGCCGGCAATCCGCGATGGAGTGATGCCGTCCCTTATCTTCCAGAGAGCAATATTTAAATGTCAATTTGGAATATATACTTTACTTTTTGTCAGATATATGCTACAATCATTGCAAGTAGATTTCAGGAGGCTACGGGATGGAAGAATTCGAAATCGAGAATCGAGTGAAACTGGCACGGGTTGAAAAGGATCTTACCCAGGAACAGCTCGCCGAATTGGTGGGGGTGACCCGCCAGACGATCGGCTTGATCGAGGCTGGAAAGTACAACCCGTCCCTCAGGCTGTGTCTGGCGCTCGCGAAAGTCACTGGCAAGCGGCTGGATGAACTGTTTTGGATCAAAGGAGAACGTTAGGATGAAAACACAAATGATTGATGAACGGATCGAACGGATCAATGGGCAGGTCTCGTTCTATTTCTTGCTCCTCACGCAGATCGGATTGGGCGGGATTCTCTTCTACAAACGCTATATTCAGGATCTTCCTGCCGGCGAGACCATCTCGCTGGCTTGGCTGCTGGGACTCTCGGCCGGCGGTTATTGGATGCTCCGGCTCTATCTGAGCGGAATTCTGCCAGTGGTGTCGTTCAGGAAGCTGTTGATGATCTACCTGGTCGCGGTCGTGCTCATTGCAATCCCTGCGTACCTGATCCGCGGCTTTCCCGGAGCAGATCGGTGGTATGAGGTGCTTTATCCGCCCATCGGCGTTGCGGTTGTTTTAGGGATTTATTTCCTGGTGTCGTTCTTCGGCAAGCGCCGGCTGGAGAAATATCTCTCCTCGTAAAGAGCGCCTTAAACCGAATGAGGCTGATCAGCATTGTTCCGTCCGAGAAAGGGAATTTGGCCATGTTTCAATTCTCCTCCGCTCAGAATGCCCCGGAAGTGCGCCCGCTGAGACAGCGAATCGGGCTACAGGCGATCCTGCGCTTCACGTTGTTCCTTCTGAGCGTGCCCCTCCTTCTGTTTGGCCTTTCCGGTCAGCCGAGTTGGCCGATGGCCTGGGCTTATGTGTTGATCTATATCGGCTCCGCGCTTGCCAGCCGGTTGATCCTGATGGTCAAATCTCCGGATTTACTATCCGAACGGGCCCAGTTCCTGAAAGCAGAAAGCATCAAATCCTGGGATGCACGCCTTGCCCCGCTGATCGCCCTGTTTGGGCCGTTCGCTGTCGTGGCGGTCGCCGCTCTCGACCGGCGCTTTTCCTGGTCGCCGCCCCAATACCCCTGGGTTCAAGCAGCCAGTCTGGTGGTCTTCATTTTAGGGACGTTACTTGGTGTTTGGGCGATGATCGTCAACCGGTTCTTCTCGTCGGTAGTGCGCATTCAGAAGGAGCGCGCGCACCAGGTGGTCACCTCCGGCCCATACCGTTATATCCGCCACCCGGCTTACGCGGGGAACCTTTTCTCCATCCTGGCTACGGCACTGATGCTCGGTTCGTTGTGGAGCATGATTCCAGCCGCCCTGGTGGTGATTGGTTTGATCCTGCGCACTTATCTGGAAGACCGCGATTTACGCCGAGAATTGGAAGGATACGAGGCTTATGCGCAACAAACACGCTATCGCTTAATTCCAGGTATTTGGTAGCGAGGCGGGGCAGAAAGAGATGGCTTCTCAGTTGGTCAAACCAACCTATAGCAAACCGAGTTCCTCGCCGCGGCGGACGGCCGCCCGGCGGTTATTGACCCCCATTTTCGCGAATATATTTTTCGTGTGCGTGCGCAAGGTGTTGAGTGATACGACCAGTTGTTGGGCGATTTCTGGGCCGCTGAGTTCGCTTCGCAGCAGCCTGAGCACTTCCAGCTCGCGTTCGCTTAATGACTCGGCTATCTGCGGGCTTTGAGGTCTGATTGCATCTTTTGAGGCGGCCGCATCAGGCTGCCGAAAAGCCGAAAGGAGTTTCTTTACGTAGCCAATCAAGGGGTGATCTGGGTTGTGCGACAGCTTTTCGAGCAGTATTCGCATCGCTTCACCTTCATCCACAAACACGCGTACATAACCTTCCGGTTCGGCTAGAGTCAGGGCACGTTCAAGCGCGGCAAGCGAGCCGCGCTGGCCGCCTTGCGCTTGATATGCAAGCGATTTCAGAATCAAAATCTCGATCACGCTCCCATCCCGTCCACCTTCTTCGGCGGCTAACAGGAGTCGTGCCAGCAGATCCAAGGCCGCGTGAACATCACCATCCTTCCGACTGGTTTTATAGCGGCCGATCAGAACGCGGGCCAGGGTGAGATGCTCAAACTCGTGCAAGTAGCTGAGTTCGTCGTCAGGAGAAAGGTTTTGTTCGCTCACCCATACGAGTGCTTCAGCCAGCCGGCCCTGTCTGGCCCACGTCCGCGCTCTCAATGCCGCGATGGGGCGATCGGGCAAGGGATTGCGGACGTACTGGCGTTCCGCCTCATCCAGTAATGCAAGCGCGCCTGCCGCATCCCCCTGGGCTTCCTTGATCCGTGCCTGAGCAACACATAAGCGGTGTGTCCAGCCGGTCAGCGCATTCCGTTCTCCCATCTGTTGGGCTGTTTGCAACTGTTGTGCGGCGCCATCCAGATCACCCTGTTCGCAAAGCACTTCACTTAGGCCCCGGTACAGATCGGAAGCACCCAGAAAAGACAATGTCCCCCGATCCGCGGCCTGTTTTAGTGATTTTCGGTAGGCGTTGACAGCTTCCTGTAGACGGCCTTGGATGAGCATGATGTCCGCCAGGATATAGGTGATGCTGACGGCATTGGCAATGTTATTCGCCTGCCACATCATTGCCTGAAATTTGAGGAATTCCTGTTCCGCAGCAGGCAAATTACCATCAGCGTATTCTGCCATGCCCAATAGAGCTGTTGCCTGAGTGCGGTGGATATTTTCACCTTCTGGGACAAGCGCCAGCGCTTTGCGCGCGTAAATCTTCGTGCTGCCGGCATCGCCTAACGCCAGCGCACGATAGGCGCGAGCGGCGGCGATCGAGGCGGGCAGCGACCGAAACTCGGCCTGGTCCACAACTACCATTCTGGAAGGCCAATCCGCTCCTGAGTTTTCAGCCGGTTCCAGCCAGCGTTCCGCCTCACGCAAGCGGTCCTCGCTGGCCTCGATTTCACCGACGGCCAACAACGCCCAGGCATAGCCGACACACAACACCGGCCGGGCACGGATCTGGGCCGCAGGCAGTGCCTTCGCCCAGCCCAGCCAACTGGCAGATTGGTAACTGAGATCCATCACCAGCCAGACCCGTTCGATCAAATCCGCCGCTCGCTCAAAGTCTTTCGCGGCCAGCGCATGGCGGATCGCCTCAGCCGGAAGATCATTCTGCTCAAACCAAGCGCTTGCCCGCCCATGAAGTTCGGATACCTGATCGGGATATGCCTCATCCAGGTACGTCCGCAAAACTTCCGCGAAGAGATGGTGATAGCGATACCACCGGCGCTGGTCGTCGAGCGGGATGACGAACAGGTTGCCGCGCTCCAGGGTTTCCAGCATTCCCCTGCTGTTTTTATGATCTGTCATGGCAGTTCCAGGGGAACACACGGCATTGCATAATGAACTGCATAAACGATCGAGGATGGATGTTTGCAGTAAGAAATCGCGGACATGCTCCGGCTGCCTGCGCAAAACCTCCTCAACCAGATAATCCAGCACAAAACGATGGCTACCGGTGAAGGACTGAATAAAGCTGCTGGTATCCTGGCGGTTCTGCATGGATAACGCGGCCAGTTGCAGTCCGGCGATCCAGCCTTCCGTCCTGCTTTCCAGCGTGGAGATATCCTCCGGCGATAGGGATAGGCCCATCGCCTGGTTGAGAAACTCAGCGGCTTCGCCAGGGGTGAAACGCAGGTCGGCGGCCCGCAGTTCGGTCAACTGGCCCCGGGCACGCATGCGCGCCAGCGGCAGCGGCGGATCTTCGCGCGTGGCGATCACCAGATGCATCGTTTTGGGCTGGTAATTGACAAGGAAGCTCAGCGCCTGGTCAACGGGCTGGGAATCGATGACATGGTAGTCGTCCAGCACCAGGATGAAGCTGTCTGAAATGGACGAAAGTTCATTGACCAGGGTTGTTAGAATCGACTCGGGGGTGGGTGGCTGTAAGGATTGGAGCAGTGCCAATGCTCCGGCGCCGATGGTTTCCTCACCGTTTTTCTGTGCCAGCGTCTGAAAAGCCGCCACCAGGTAGGTCAGAAAGCAGATAGGATCGTTATCCCCTGCATCCAATGATAACCAGGCGGCCGGCAGGTTGCAGGACCTGATCCATTCGCTGACCAGCGTGGTTTTGCCAAAACCGGCGGGAGCTGAGATGAGGGTCACACCTGGCGCACTGCACAGCCCCCTATTCAGCCGCTCAATCAAGTGGGGACGGGAGACAGCGTTGGGCCGTACGGGGGGGATATACAGTTTTGTGGCTAAAACAGACGCAGGCATGAGTCAATTATACGGCTCAACACCCATTCCATGCGTACTATAGTTTTGCCGCCAGGTAGGGCTTTCTCAAAGTCGCTTGACTTTTTGAAAATCGCTCGTCTTGTAGGAAGGGTGTGGGGTTTGGCGGCGCGAATGCGCCGCCAAACCCCACGAATCTTTGGTTCCCCGCCCCCCTCG
>DAOUAC010000021.1:0-8346 GCA_034434155.1 Anaerolineaceae bacterium | reverse complement strand
CCTCAGCCCCGCAGGGGCTTTCATGTCCTGAGCAGGGGCTTTAGCCCCGCGTTCATCCGCCCCGCGGGGAGCGGCGGGGGTTGAAACCCCCGCCTCAGTACCTGAAAACCCCTCACGGGGTTCTCATCCTCAGCCCCGCAGGGGCTTCCACGTTCTGAGCAGGGGCTTTAGCCCCGCGTTCATCCGCCCGGCGCGGATCGGCGGGGTTCTCATCTTCAGCCCCGCAGGGGCTTCCACGTTCTGAGCAGGGGCTTTAGCCCCGCGTTACCGCCTCAGCACCTGCAAACCCCTGACGGGGTTCTCTGCCTCAGCCCCGCAGGGGCTTTCATGTCCTGAGCAGGGGCTTTAGCCCCGCGTTCATCCGTCCCGCGGCGTCCGGCGGGGGTTGAAACCCCCGCCTCAGAACCTGAAAAACCCCTGACGGGGTTCTCATCTTCAGCCCCGCAGGGGCTTTCACGTTCTGAGCAGGGGCTTCAGCCCCGCGTTCATCCGCCCGGCGCGGATCGGCGGGGTTCTTATCCTCAGCCCCGCAGGGGCTTTCATGTCCTGAGCAGGGGCTTTAGCCCCGCGTTCATCCGTCCCGCGGCGTCCGGCGGGGGTTGAAACCCCCGCCTCAGCACCTGCAAACCCCTGGAGGGGTTCTCATCTTCAGCCCCGCGTTCACCCGTCTGCGCGGGCGGGGGGAGAGCTGTCAGCGGATTTCGGGAACGGATTGAACGGATTTCTTGTAGGTCGGGTTCAGGGCGCGGGGCGGATCGGCGGGGGTTGAAACCCCCGCCTCAGCGCCTGAAAACCCCTGGCGGGGTTCTCATCTTCAGCCCCGCAGGGGCTTCCACGTTCTGAGCAGGGGCTTCAGCCCCGCGTCCCCGCCTCAGCACCTGCAAACCCCTGACGGGGTTCTCTGCCTCAGCCCCGCAGGGGCTTTCATGTCCTGAGCAGGGGCTTCAGCCCCGCGTTCATCCGTCCGGCGCGGATCGGCGGGGGTTGAAACCCCCGCCTCAGTACCTGAAAACCCTGCGGGTTGAGCGTCAACCCCGCCAGCCTTCTCGAGGCTACACCTCTTCAGTTTTTTCGTAAAACGCAGCCACGCTTCCTACGCGGTGATGTTCTTTCTGCCGAATAGCATAGGCCATGGCCGCCTCTAAAGAATGCTCGTCAACGGTGAGCGCGCCATAACCTTCCTGCCATTGGAAGAGGTTGTTATGCCCTGCCTGATGATTAATGGCATAGGAACTGGCGCCTTTTACTTTTCTTACATATTCCGCGACGGCCAGTTTTGGGGGGATCGACACAACGATATGAACGTGATCTTCTACATTCCCGGCGGCATGAACCTTGACGCCAAGTTCTCTCGATTTTTGGTAAAGCGCCCCGTAAAATAGCTTTTCTTGCTCTGCCAGTAACAAGGGTTGACGCTCGAAAGTTGCCCAAATTAGATGATAGTGGAGTCTCCAATAACTCATTGAGCGTTCCTCTTATTGGAATTTCGCCGGTCCCATCTGTTAGAGGTTGAGAACCATTTGCAACAAGGTTTTAATACCTCAGCCCCGCGTTCATCCGCCCGCGGCGTCCGGCGGGGGTTGAAACCCCCGCCTCAGTACCTGGAAACCCCTGGCGGGGTTCTCATCTTCAGCCCCGCAGGGGCTTCCACGTTCTGAGCAGGGGCTTCAGCCCCGCGTTACCGCCTCAGAACCTGAAAAACCCCTCACGGGGTTCTCTGCCTCAGCCCCGCAGGGGCTTTCACGTCCTGAGCAGGGGCTTCAGCCCCGCGTTCATCCGCCCGCGGCGTCCGGCGGGGGTTGAAACCCCCGCCTCAGTTCATGGAAACCCCTCACGGGGTTCTCTTCCTCAGCCCCGCAGGGGCTTTCACGTCCTGAGCAGGGGCTTTCGCCCCGCGTTATCGCCCCGCGCTCATCCGTCCGCGCGGGCGGAGAAACCCCGCCCCTACGCCCATCATCCGTTCAATCCGCTCCCGGCCCATCGGAATGGGCGGCCCATAAGAATGGGCTTAATCCGTTGACAGTCCGCCCCTACATCCAGCCGCAATCCGCTGACAGCTCGCCCCAACCTGCGCGCTAGGCGAAGGTATTGAGCAAAAACACCACCAGCACCGCCGCGGCGGCAATTCCCGCTTCGATGGCCGCTACCCGCACGACCCGCTGGCCGAGGATGTTCTTCCGATCGCCCTGCTGGAAGTAGTGTTCCAGGTAAATGGTGAAGGATACCGCCAGGATTGCCAAAATGAACATGGTGAAGAAATAGACCATCTTCATCACAAAATCCAATTGGGTGGTTGCACTGCGCGGGTCGGCGGTGAGCAGTTTGGTTACGGCGTCGTCGTACCACAGTTGGGCAAACTTCATCACCATATTGTGAATGAGGATGTAATCGAAAATCTGCGCGGCAGACAATCCCAGCCAGGCAATGGTACGCCAGACCGGCCGCAGGCGCGAAGCAGGACGCGTTGATGGGGTCATAGACACAACCTCAAAAAAATTTTAGTAAATATTGAACGCCCAAAACTGATTATACGCCAAAATGACCTCTCCCGGCGCAGTTTGATATATACTAGGCAAAACGCCGTATATTTTAGAGATAAAGCATGGATTTTAACCACTACTTCCACAACGAAGAAATCGAGGCGGTCCTCAACGAATGGGCGCAGAGCTACCCGCACCTGCTGACCGTCGAGACCATCGGCGCCAGCCACGAGGGGCGGCCGATCTGGCTGGCGGCCCTCACCCACCAGGCCAGCGGCCCCGCCGTCGAAAAGCCCGCCGTGTGGCTGGATGCCAATATCCACGCTACCGAACTGGCCGGGACTACCACCGTGCTGTATTTTCTGCACCAGGCCCTCACCGGCTATGGGCAGGATGAGCGCATCACCCGGCTGTTGGAGAACGCCGCGTTTTACATCGTCCCGCGCGTTAATCCCGACGGGGCGGCGCTGGCGCTGGCGAAACAGCCGCGCCTTCTGCGCTCTGGCGTGCGCCCCTACCCCTGGGCCGAGAAGGACGAGGGCATTCACGCGCAAGACCTCGACGGCGACGGGCGCATCCTGCAAATGCGCATCCCCGACCCCAACGGCGATTGGAAATGCTCCGATCAGGACCCGCGTCTGATGGTCAAGCGCGCGCCCGACGAGCAGGGCGGGCAGTATTACCGCCTATTGCCCGAAGGACTGCTGGAAAATTACGATGGCTTTGTCGTCAAAGTGGCCCGCCCCCTGGCCGGGCTGGACTTTAACCGCAACTTTCCGTTTGAGTGGCAGACCGAGGACCAACAGCGCGGAGCCGGCCTCTACCCGGCCTCTGAGCCAGAAGTCCGCGCGGTGGTAGACTTTGTGGCCCGCCACCCCAACATCAACTACGCGCTCACGTTCCACACCTACAGCCGCGCCCTGCTGAGGCCCTTCAGCACCCGCCCCGATGACGCCATGAATTTCCATGATCTGCGCGTCTTCCAGGAAATCGGCGCGATTGGAACCCGCCTGACCGGCTACCGCAGTGTTTCCACTTATCACGATTTTCGCGGCCATGCGGCGGAGATGACTTACGGGGCCTTTGACGATTGGGTGTACGATCACCTGGGCGCGTTTGTGTGGACGGTGGAGCAGTGGGACCTGCCCACCGAGGCGGGGATTGCCAACCGCAAACTGCGCGAGTGGTATTGGAACCATCCACCTGAAGATGACCTGAAAATCTTGCGGTGGGTAGACCAGCACGCCCCCCAGATGGGCTATGTAGACTGGTACCCCTATGAACATCCCCAATTGGGCAGGGTGGAACTGGGCGGCTGGAACGTGTTATTCACCTGGCACAACCCGCCGCCCCCGCAGATGGCAAAAGAAGCCGCCCTGCACGTGCCGTTCATCTGCGCCATCGCCCAAACGCTTCCCCGCCTGAGCATTCACCACTTTACCGCTGAGGCGCTCTCTGAAACCACCTGGCTGTTAGACCTGGGGGTAGAAAACAGCGGCTATCTGCCCACCTACACCAGCCAGCAGGCCAAAAAGCGGGGCGCGGCGCGGCCTGTCTTTGCAGAATTGAGCCTGCCAGAAAACGCCCGCCTGGTAACGGGCCGCGCCCGGCAAGAAGCGGGCCACCTGGAAGGCCGCAGTAACAAAGACACGCTCTCTTCGGCCCACGCCGCCAGCCCTACCGACAACCGCGCACGCCTGACCTGGGTGATCGAAGCGCCGCGCGGCTCATCCGTGCAGGTAACGGTCCGCAGTGAGCGGGCCGGTTGGGTACGCCAAACTATCACGCTGTCTTAATCTGAGGAGGGAAACATGCAGTACACGCATCTTGGACGTTCTGGTTTGTTGGTCAGCCGCCTGTGCCTCGGCACGATGAACTTTGGCCCGCTGACCAGCGAAGCTGACAGCTTCGCAATCATGGATGAAGCCCTGGAAATGGGCATTAACTTCTTCGACACGGCCAACGTCTACGGGTGGAAGCTGGGCGAAGGTGTCACCGAGCAGATTATCGGGCGGTGGTTTGCCCAGGGCGGCGGGCGGCGCGATAAGGTGGTGATCGCTACCAAAGTGTACGGCCGCATGGGCGAGTGGCCCAACCAGCAGAAGCTCTCGGCCCTGCACATCCGCAAAGCCTGCGAAGACAGCCTGCGCCGCCTGCAAACCGATCATATTGACCTGTACCAGATGCACCACATTGACCCCGAAACCCCCTGGGAGGAAATCTGGCAGGCGATGGAAGTGCTGGTACAGCAGGGCAAGATCATCTACAACGGCTCCAGCAACTTCGGCGGATGGCACATCACCCAGGCGATGGAAACCGCGAAGGCGCGCCACTTGATGGGGCTGATCAGTGAGCAAAGCCTGTATAACCTGAACGCCCGCATGATCGAACTGGAAGTGATCCCGGCCTGCAAGCACTACGGGCTGGGGATTATCCCTTACAGTCCCCTGGCGGGCGGCCTGTTGGGCGGGGTGTTAGAAAAGACCGATCAGGGCCGGCGCGCCTCGGAAAACATGCAGAAAAACATCGAGAAGAACCGCGCGAAGATCGAAGCCTACGAAGCCTTCTGCAAAGAGTTAGGCGAAAGCCCGGCCAACGTGGCCCTGGCCTGGCTGTTGAAGAACCCGGTCGTCACCGCACCGATCATCGGCCCGCGCACGCTGGAACAACTGCAAGCCGCCCTGCGCGCGCTGGAAATCCAGCTCAGCGATGACGCCCTGAAGCGCCTGGATGAGATCTTCCCCGGTCCGGGCGGCATGGCTCCGTGGGCGTATGCGTGGTAGATCTGCCGATTTTGTGGGAAGACGCCGCGCTGGTGGCAGTGAACAAGCCCGCCGGCCTGCGCGCCATCCCCGATGGCTATGACCCGACCCTGCCCCACCTGCACGGCCTGCTGAGCGCGCAGTACGGCCGCCTGTGGGTGGTGCACCGGCTGGATAAAGATACCTCTGGGGTGATGATTCTGGCGCGCAGTGCCGCGGCGCACCGCAGTTTGAGCTTGCAGTTTGAACAGCGTGAGACGCGCAAAGAGTACCATGCTCTGGTATGCGGCGCGCCCGACTGGGAAGAACGCGAGATTGACCTGCCCCTGCGCGTCAACGGCGACCGCAAGCACCGCACGGTGATTGACGCGGCGGGCGGGCGGGCGGCGTTCACTTTCTGCCGCGTCCTGCGGCGGTGGGGAGCGTTTACCCTGCTGGCGGTTTATCCCCGCACGGGCTACACGCACCAAATCCGCGCCCACCTCGCCGCCGTTGGCCTGCCCATCGCCGCAGACCCCCTCTACGCCGCCCTCGCCCGGCCCGCCCCGCCGCCGCCCATCCAGCGCACGGCTCTGCACGCTTTCCAGATCCACTTCACCCACCCCATCCAGGCGGCCCCGATGACCCTGCAAGCCCCTTACCCCGCCGATCTCGAGGAAGCCATTGGGCGGCTCGGCGCATAGCTTTCAACCATCCGCGTCACCCGCGCGCGGGCCGAGCGGCCTTCATAAAAGGGCAGCGGGGAGAGAACGCAGATTTTGCGGACCCCCCCTCTGAAAACCGCCATTTTGGAGTCTTTTTGGAGGGGGGGTCCGCAAAAATTTTTCGACTTGGGAAGAGAGAGGAAAAGAAGAAGGAAAATGATGGAAACAGGAAAAAGGGACTTGCATAAACACGCAAAAAGGATGTATAATCTAAGCACAGGTTGGGAAACTTCCCCACCACCAGGTGAGCAGTCAGAATCACCTGCTACCCGTTAGGGTATTAAGACAAAATAGCATCACCCCACCCCCACCCTTGGGGGAAGCCTTGTCAGAATCACCTGCTACCCGTTAGGGTATTAAGACTCAAGATTGATTTCACGCAGGCTTGCGCACGTCAGATCAACGTCAGAATCACCTGCTACCCGTTAGGGTATTAAGACTGAGCGGCGTTCACCCTGCCCGCCGCGAATGTCTCTGTCAGAATCACCTGCTACCCGTTAGGGTATTAAGACAGTATGACCGTATCGTCAATCACGCTACATTCATAGAGGTCAGAATCACCTGCTACCCGTTAGGGTATTAAGACCAATCAGAAAGTTTTTCATAGTTTCTCTTCTCCTATTGGGTCAGAATCACCTGCTACCCGTTAGGGTATTAAGACCATGTCGGCGCTGATCTTGCTACCGAGATCAGGTTATAGTCAGAATCACCTGCTACCCGTTAGGGTATTAAGACCCGTAACCGTCGGCCCACTCGTTGTCCGCAAATACGTCGGTCAGAATCACCTGCTACCCGTTAGGGTATTAAGACCAACAGGGAGGGATTTTTCTCGCCTTCCCAGTCGGGTCAGAATCACCTGCTACCCGTTAGGGTATTAAGACTTATTCGCCCTGCAGGCCAGCCCATTAAAACCTTTGGGGGTCAGAATCACCTGCTACCCGTTAGGGTATTAAGACCGGTTGATGACCTTCGTGGCCGGCCTGCACGGCCACGATGTCAGAATCACCTGCTACCCGTTAGGGTATTAAGACCGCCGAACAACCTCGTTGCACTTGCCATACGAGTGCGTCAGAATCACCTGCTACCCGTTAGGGTATTAAGACCTATGCAGTTGCCGGAATCTCCGCAACTGCATAGAAATGTCAGAATCACCTGCTACCCGTTAGGGTATTAAGACATTGATAGTAGCGTGCTGATACAGGAATCTCTCTAATATGTCAGAATCACCTGCTACCCGTTAGGGTATTAAGACTGGAATGCCGACATACGCATCTTCTGGATCCGCCCTGCGTCAGAATCACCTGCTACCCGTTAGGGTATTAAGACCCAAGACTGGTGGGATTCGTGGCCGGCTTGCACGGCCACGATGGTCAGAATCACCTGCTACCCGTTAGGGTATTAAGACTTATATAAGATCATGATACTCCTACACCTAATATGGGTCAGAATCACCTGCTACCCGTTAGGGTATTAAGACGAACTCCAGTACTTTGTCAATGGCGAGCTGATATGTCAGAATCACCTGCTACCCGTTAGGGTATTAAGACTCATCGACAATGGTAACGTCCTCGCCCTGGGTAAGGGCGTTGTCAGAATCACCTGCTACCCGTTAGGGTATTAAGACTTACAGGTGGATTTAACAAGGGGGACCAATGGATTAGTCAGAATCACCTGCTACCCGTTAGGGTATTAAGACGCATCTGCCGCTGCGGGGAACCCGCCTCAATCCTGCGTCAGAATCACCTGCTACCCGTTAGGGTATTAAGACTCAACGTGCGCGCCCCAATTCTAAAATCGCCTGTTCCAGTCAGAATCACCTGCTACCCGTTAGGGTATTAAGACCCCCACTGGTGGGATATGAGAAGCTTCGCGTGATGTCAGAATCACCTGCTACCCGTTAGGGTATTAAGACGTTAATGGATACTTTTGTCCCGCGAAAAACAATCGTTCGTCAGAATCACCTGCTACCCGTTAGGGTAAAACAGCATAGAGCGAACAGCGGCCAGCTTTAAGAGGCTGGCCGCTGTTTTTTTTGGGGGGGGAGGGCTGTCAACGGATTTCGGGAACAGATTGAACGGATTACAGAACGGATTGCAATCGGCCGTAGGGGCGGGGTTTCCCCGCCCGCGCAGACGGGTGAACGCGGGGCTAAAGCCCCTGCTCAGGACGTGGAAGCCCCTGCGGGGCTGAAGATGAGAACCCCGTGAGGGGTTTGCAGGCGCTGAGGCGAGGGGTTGCCCCCTCGCCGATCCCCGCCGGGCGGTACGCGGGCCGCAGGGAGCTGTCAGCAGATTAAGCCCATTCTGATGGGCCGCCCATTCCGATGGGCCGCCCATTCCGATGGGCCGGGATCGGATTGAACGGATTATGGCCGCAGGGGCGGGGTTTCCCCGCCCGCGC
>DAOUAC010000020.1:0-10914 GCA_034434155.1 Anaerolineaceae bacterium | reverse complement strand
AACACCGCCAGCCCAAGCCAGTCTGAAGGCCGCCATTCTAACCGCCAGCGCCGCCGCCGCGCCCATCCCACCACCGCCAGGATCAAAAAGACCATCAGCAGGGCGATGAGCTTACGCCGCCCCATTTGCAGTCCCGGCAGTAGTTCGCGCAGCCAGTAAAACAGCACCGGGTAAAACGCCGCGCTGATCCCCACCGCCAGACAGCCGTTTTGCAGCAGCCGGTAGCGGCGGTCTAACCCGGTGACCGCCAGAAAGGCCATCCCCGGCAGGGTAAAGACCGCCAGCAGGGTGAAGAGAACGCTGATTTCCGCGCCAGACATTGGGTTATCGCATCCCGAAGTATTCTTCTTTCAGGTCCAGGTACCACAAATAATCATCGGGGTCTACGTTGGGCGGACAGCGGTGATCGCAGAAGGGGATGTAGCCGCCCCGTTCTACCAGAGGGACGAGCGTATCCATATAAGCGCGGATGGCATCGCGTCCTTTGCCCATTTCGATCTTGTCAAACCCGCCCATAATGCGCAAATCTCGCCCGTATTCTTTCAACAAATCGCCCGGGTGGGTGCAGGAATTGACCTCGTAGGGGAACAGGCAGGTCACGCCGCCGTCCATCATGTGCGGCAGGATCGGGCGCACGTCGCCGTCGCAGTCAATCCACCAGATATCAATGCCGTGCGCCTTGAGCTTCTCGTGGATGCGCCGGTAGCGCGGCGTGATGACACGCTTGAACCACTTGGGGCTGACAATCGGCCCAGATTTATAGCAGATATCTTCCCACCCGGCGGCGTAATCGAACTGAAAGTGCGGCAGAAGCTGGTCGAGAGCATATTCAACCAACTGACAGGCGGTTTCTACCATGTCTTCGACCATGGCGGGGTAGTCGTACATGGCGTAGGCCAGCCCCTCAAAGGTGAGCATATCGCGAATTTTGCCGATCATCGAGCCGGTCCACACGCCCAGGGGGTAATCACGGTCGGCGGGGTGTTCGCGCTTCAACCGTTCTACGTCTATCACCCGGCGCGGATCGTCCAGCCGGAAGCGCTCGGCCTTGACCTTCGCCCAGTCGTCAGGGGTCACAATGGACGCCTTAATGTAATGCGGGATGGTATCATGCCCGTCCAGGGGAACCTCGGCCAGCAGTCCATCGCCGTTCATCATCACTTTCGTCGTCTCACGCACCTCAACCACCCTTTCCTCGAAGGGCGGTTCCATCCACACACTGCCGCCGATGGTGCGGATCACGTCAAAGTTAAAGAAAATATCGGCCTCTTCATTGGTGCGGATGCCGTTATCGCGGAAGATATACCACTGCGAAAAGTTCTCTTCCCAATAGCCAAATTCCATATTAAAACAGCGGTCAACCGGCTGGTAGTGCATCTGACGGTTAAACCGCTCGCGGTCGGTCAGGGTTCCCTTCCAGCGGGGGCGGATCGGTTGAACGGGCTTGGTCATGGGGTCGGGTCCAGTTTTTAATGGGATAATAAGATGAGTGAATTATAGTATAGAAAAAGCCTGCATCCCAACCCCGCAGATGAACGCAGACCACCAACGCAGATTTTCCAGCCTTTCGTCCGTGTTCATCTGTGGTTCTATACTTTAATCCAATTGTAAATTTATTGGATCTACAGATTGTATTAGATTCTCCGATTTATTTGAGATATAAACTATAATTCTCCAGGAAATTATGGAGATGGTACAATGGATCACTCGCCCTTGCCTATGCAGAATGACGACGGCGCCCGCCCGGCGAGCGCCAGCACCGCCGGCGGCGAACGCATTTTGATCGTGGATGATACCCCCGGCATTCAGAAAATCCTCTCGGACCTATTAACACGCAACGGCTACCAGACGGCGGCCTGCGGAAGCGGGCCCGAAGCGCTCAGCGCCGCTTTCGCTAACCCGCCCGACCTGGTACTGCTGGATATTATGATGCCGGGAATGGACGGCTTCGAGGTGTACGAGGCGCTCAAAGCCAACCCCGCCACGCGCGACGTTCCCGTCATCTTCCTCAGCGCCCTTTCAGACGTGGTAGAAAAGATTCGGGCATTTTCAGCCGGCGCAGTGGATTATGTGATCAAGCCGTTCCACATTCAAGAAGTGCTGATGCGCGTGCGCACTCATCTGATGCTGCGCTCACTGCAAAAGAGACTGGAAGAGAAAAACCGTATCCTTCAGCAAGAGATCGAAGACCGCAAGCGCGTTCAAGAAGAACTGCGCCGCCTGGTTTCGCTGGACCCGCTCACCGGCCTGTACAACCGCCGCTACTTTTTTGAAGTGGCAGTCGCCGAATTTAAAAAGTCACGGCGCTACACCCGCCCCCTCTCGGTCATCCTGCTGGACGCCGATCACTTTAAAAACGTCAACGACCGCTACGGCCACAGCGTGGGCGACCAGGCGTTAATCCATATGGCGAACATTATGAAAGAGAATCTGCGCCAGGTGGATATTCTGGCGCGCTACGGCGGCGAGGAATTCATCATCTTACTGCCCGAGACGAACCTGCCTCACACGCTCAACGCCGCCGAGCGCATCCGCAGTCAGATTGAGGCGACTCCCCTGCGGCTTGGATTCGACTCGGTACAGCTTACCGTCAGCCTGGGGATCGCGGATATTCAATCCTGCCCGTCCAACTGTTCGTTTGACAACCTGCTCATCTACGCCGACCGCGCCCTCTACGCGGCTAAGAACGCCGGGCGCAACCGCGTGGAGACGTACCCGCCGCGCCCCGCTACCCCCTAATGCACACCTCTTCGCGCCGCCCGCTTTCCGCCGAGCGGTAGATGGCCTCCACCACGGCCAGGGCCGGCACGGCCTCTGGCGCGGGAGTGCGGTACGGCACGCCCTCTTCAACCCAGGCGCGGAAGCCCTCTAAACTGCGGGTGATGTTGTTCTCGTAGCGGTCCGGCGCGGACGCGTCCACGCGGTTGAGCGAGAAGAAGAAAGTGTCGCGCGAGCCGTACAGCTCGATGCCGGGGGTGCGCTGAGGGTTGGCGATCATGGAAGAACACACCTCGACCAATATGCCGTCCTCCAGTTCCACAATGCCCATGGCAAGGTCTTCGACCTCGATCTGGGTGAATTTCTTGCGCGCGATGCGCCCCTCTGCGGCAATGGGGCGGCGGCCCGTCACCCACAAGACGGCATCAATCATGTGACTGCCCACCGTCAGCATCGTACCGCCGCCGGCCTGGGCTTTAACGGCGTGCCAGCCAGCGTAGTACGAGGCATCACGCAGGTAGGGGGTATTGGTGCGGGCGTAGTAGATCTCGCCTAACGCGCCAGAACGGACGGCTTCGTACATCCGCACGCATTCAGGGTCGTAGCGGGTCTGGTAGTTCACGCCCACCTTCACCCCGGCGGCGGCGGCATGGTTAATCACGTCCCAGGCTTCCTGCACCGTGATGGTGATGGGCTTTTCGCACCAGATATGCCGGCCCGCGCGGATGGCGGCTAACATCATAGGGTGGTGCAGGTAGTGGGGCGTCGCCAGGTAGATCGCGTCCAGGTCGGCCTGGGCGAGCATGGCGGAGTAATCGCCGTAGGCGCTGGGGATGTTAAAATCGGCGGCGAACTTCTCGGCCCCGGCCAGGGTTACATCACAGACGGCCAGCGGCTGTACCTGGGGGTTGGCGTTGGCGGCTCTGGCGACCTCGCGCGCAATCCCTCCACATCCAACAATACCGAGCTTCATGCTTAAGTTCCTCCAATGCTTGCATCGAATCAAAAAAAGTTAAACCGCAGAAACACAGAGCGGCGCGCCGCTCTGTCGGCGCAGTTAAGCCCCTTTCTTAATCTTCGTCAGGACTTCGGCCTCGGGGCGTTCCTTATAAAACGGGTCCAGCGGGTAACAGCCCGAAACCATGCCCTGGCGCGGAGCGGTGGTGCAGTCGGAGAAGGTGCGGCACAGGCGCTTGCGGTTAATGCCGCGGCCCGCGAGCAGATCGGATGGAAAATCGGGGTACGAAAGCACCATGCGCCCCAGGCCCACAAAATCCACCCGCCCGGCGCGGACGTTGTATTGGGCAACGTTCGGAAGCCACTCTTGCAGGTACGAATAAGCCGAGCCGACCATCGGCAGGTCGGCAAAGCGCCGTTTGAGTTCCGCCACGACTCCCACCTGGCGCGCCACCCCCACCAGCGGATCTTCAGGAGGCTGATAGCCATCCGACGGGGGGAAGTAGGCCGGGCGCTGGATGTGCGGGTTATAGTAAGGACTGCCGGCGGTCAGGTTGACCAGGGTAACGCCCAGTTCGCGCAGAAGGTCTAAGAAGCGGATCGGCTCCGTCAGGTCAATGCCGAGGGGATCATCGGGCGCGCCGCCAAAGCGGAAGGGGTAGGGTTCCTGCTGTACCGGGCGGCCTACCCCGCTTTCGGGGTCGGTCTGGAAGGCGCTCAGGTCAAAGACCGACAGGCGCACGCCGATGCGCAGGTGCGGCACGCGCTTGCGGATGCCCGTCACCACCTCGCGCAAAAAGCGGGTGCGGTTCTCAAACGAGCCGCCGAACGGCCCCGGGCGGGTTACAGCGCTGAGAAATTCATGCCCCAAATAGCCGTGGCAGTGCTTAATATCCACAAACTGAAAGCCAATAGCCGCGGCCATCTCGGCGGCATCCACCATACAGCGGATGAGCGCCTCGATGCGCTCGTCGCTCATCACCGGATAGTCGGGGGGCAGGTTCAGGCGGCGGTCTAAGACCGGGTGATGGTAGAGGATAATGGGTTCGGGGCGGGTTTTGTGGTTAGGGCGGGCGTAGCGTCCCGAATGGGTAAGCTGAATGCCCACCAGCAGGTTGTCGGCAGAGCCGTGCGCCTGCACGTGAGCTTCCACCAGCGCCTCGCGCAGAGCGCGCAGATCGGGCAGGGTATCGGCGGTAATCATCAGTTGGTTGGGGTTGGCGCGGCCCTCGTGCATCACCGCCACGGCCTCGCCGCCCCAGATGAGCTTGGCTCCACTGCGGCCAAAGTTCTGCCAGCGCCGGCGCGTCAGCTCTGAGGGGCGGCCATCGGGCGTGCCATCCCAGCCTTCCATGGGCTGAATGCACAACCGGTTGCCGATGGTAAAGGCGGCGGCCCCGCCCTCTTGGGCAGGCAGATGGTAAGACCAGGCCAGGGGTGCGTTTGGCCCGCTCTCCAGGTGTTCGTCAAAGGGCAGGTCCGCCCCTACCTGCGCCAGATAATCGCGGAATTGCTCGGCGGTGCGCAACTGCGCAATGGTTCGATACGCCATCGTTCTGCTCCTGATCAAAAATGACAGAGGGTAAAGGGTTGGGTTTCTCAACCCCTGCGGGCGGGGAGACCCCGCCCCTGCCGGCCCGTTCGCGCGTCATTCGAAAAAATTTCTCTCATAGCCGCCGCAGATGGAAGCCGCCGTCCACGTTAATCACTTCGCCGGTAGAGTAGGGCAGAGCGCCCTCGGCCAGCGCAGCGACGGCGCGGGCCACATCTTCCGGCTCGCCCATGCGGCGGATAGGCAGAAGCCCATCGGCGATGAGCTTGCGGTAGCGGTCTTGCACGGGGGCGGTCATATCGGTGGCGATGATGCCGGGGCGCACCTCGTAGACGTGAATGCCCCACTCGGCCAGCCGGTCAGCGAACAGGGCCGTCATCATGCCCATGCCGGCCTTTGCCATGCAGTACTCGCCGCGCATGATCGAAGCCGTGTAGGCGCTGATAGACCCGATATTGATGATCTTGGGGCGCGGCTCCAGCCCGGCCTGCACCTGCTCGATCATCCAGCGGGCGGCGGCCTGGGTTAAGAAGAAAGGCCCTTCCAGGTTGGTTGCCAGTACCTCGTGGAACGATTCGAGGGTCATCTCCAGCAGGTCGGCGCGCTTGCGCGGGGCCATGCCGGCATTGTTCACCAGCAGGTCCAGCCGGCCAAACGCCTGCCGCACCGCCGCCAGCAGGCGCTCGCGGTCCGCGGCGGCGGCGATATCCGCGCCGATCAGCAGGCCGCGCGCGCCCGCCGCTTCGACCTCCGCCAGGGTTTGGGCGGCGGCCTCGGCGTTCGAGCGGTAATTAATCGCCACGTTCCAGCCGCGCCGCGCCAAAGCCAGCGCCACCGCCCGCCCAATGCCGCGCCCGCCGCCCGTCACCAGGGCCACCAGATCCTTACGATCGGATTGCAAGGTCATTGTTATCCTCCCAGGGTTCGGCGGCGCGCGCTTCTTCCAGCACGGCGCAGACCGTTTCGAGGAAGAAGTAATCACCCCACATCACGCTTTCATCCACCCCCAGGCCCTTGCGCTGGTGGTAAATGCCGTGCTTCACCAGCCCTTCCCAGCCGGGGGTTTGGTCGGCAAGAAATTCGGGCGTGGTCAGCGTGGCGAGGATGCGCAGGGCATAGTCGCGGTAAGCCTGCCGGCGCTGGGGGTCTTGGGCCAGTTTGCCCAACTGCCACAACCCGCCTGCGGCAATCGCCGCCGCTGAAGATTCATAAGGCAAGAGCGGATTGGGTTCGTCGAAGTCGTTGGGCGGCACGCCGTTGGCGGGAGCATGCCGCATATAGTAGGCGGCGTTGGCCTCAGCCGTCGCCAGGTCATCGGGGTCGTGGGTGTAGGTGTAAACCGTCCCAAAGCCGTACAAAGACCAGGCCAGCCCGCGCGCCCAGCACGACTCGGCCTTCCAGCCCTGCTGGGTAGACTGGCGCAAGAACTGGCCCGTTTCCAGGTCGAAGATGCCCTCATGGGCGGTAGAACCATCCGGGCGGACGATGGTACGGCGGGTGGTCTCGCAGTGCTGGCGGGCGATCCAGGCCAGTTCTTCGTCGCCGGTCTCGCGGGCGGCGTAGAAGATGATCGGCACGTTCATCATAATATCAATAAACAGACTGTCGGGCGCGAGGAAGGAACGCAAATATTTGCCCTTGGGCATGAAGCGCAGGGCCAGGGTGCGCCCGGCTTCGATCACCACCGCGCGTTTGGCGGGGTCGCCCGTCAGGTCGTACCAGCGCTTCCAGGTGGGCAGGAACACAAAGCCCAGGTCGTGGACAGAACGGTCCGTCTTACGCTCTTCCACCAGGCGGGTGTAGCGCTCGGCCTGCACGCGGAACCAGGCGCGCTCGACCGGGTCTTCGGCATACTGCGAAAGAAGCCAGAGCTGTCCCCCCAGGAAGCCCTCGCACCAGTTGGTCCAACGCTCGCCTTCTACAGCCCAGCGGCCCTGCTCGGTGTACATCGGAAAGGCCCCCGGACGGGCCGATACCAGCGCCCGGAGCTGTTTTTGGGCAAAACGCACAACCTGTTTCAGTCGAGGAAGAAGGGATGGCAGTTCGGTCATAGATTCTCCTTGTGAAAAGCGCGCCCGCGTGAGGCAGTGAGTTTTTGGGTAGGGTAGTAGAATTATAAATCAAGTTCACTGTGCAGGAACCAATTATGGCATTCCACGGACCACTGAGAAAAAACCCTATCAACCCGCGTTATTTCACGGATGATTCCGGCGAGGCCATTTACCTCACCGGATCGCACACCTGGGCCGTGATGCAGGATATGTGGCCCGAAAACGAACCCCGCCACAACATGGATTATCCCGCTTTTCTGCAAATGATGGCGGACCACCATCACAACTTTTTGCGCTTCTGGCAGTTTGCCCTGCACTCGCGCAATGCCCCCTGGAGCAGTATCCCCACCCTGTTCGACCCACTGCCCTTCGAGCGCACCGGCCCCGGCCTGGCGAAAGACGGCCTGCCCCGCTTCGATCTGACCCAACCCTCCAAAGCCTACTTTGACCGGCTGCGCGCGCGCGTCGAGATGGCCGCCGCGCACGGCATTTACGTCAGCATTATGTTGTTCGAAGCCTGGGCGCTTAAGTGGGCCACCCCCGACCAACAACCCTGGGAATACCACATCTTTAACCCAGAAAACCACATTAACCCCATCCGCACGCCCCCCAAAGCGGCTTCTGGCAAGTATATTGGCAATTATGTAGACGTTTTTTCGCTCAACTGGCCGGATGTTTTAGAAGTGCAGAAGCGGTTCGTGCGCTGTGTGGTGGATGCCGTCAATGACCTCGATAACGTCCTCTACGAGGTCTGCAACGAGGTTCCCAACACGCCCGAAGCCCTGGCCTGGCAGTCGTACATGTGCGAATACGTGCGCGAGTACGAGCGGACGAAGCCCAAACAGCACATGATCGGCATTACCCCCGAAGGCGGCGACCAGATCAACGAAGAATTGATGCAAACCCCCGCCGACTGGGTTTCACCCTCGAACGGACGGGGCTTTGAATACCGCTACAACCCGCCCCCGGCCACCGGCGAAAAGGTAATTTTGAACGACACCGATCACCTGTGGGGCCACGGCTGTGAGATCGGCTGGATCTGGAAGAGTTTTACGCGCGGGATGAACGTGCTGTTGATGGACCCCTGGGAGCCGATTCCCGGCGACCTGGATTGGTGGCAGGATGGCAATGTCACCCGCAACCAACGCTATTACTACGCCTGGGATGATATGCGCCGCAACCTGGGCTACACCCGCGCCGTGGCGCTGTCTTTGGATCTGAACCACTGCGCGCCCGACCTGAACTTCTGCACTTCTACCTACTGCCTGGCAAACCCCAACCGGCAGTACGTGTGCTTCTTCCCGGCCGGCGGCTATGAGGGCTTAGACCTGACCGGCCTGGATGGCACGTTCCAGATTGAATGGCTCAACCCGGCTACGGGCATCTCCACTCCAGGGGGGACGCTCCCCGCCAAAAGCGGGTCGGTGCATGAGATGTATCAGCGCGCGGCCCTGCGCGCGCCTTTCGATGGTCCGGCGGTACTGCTGTTGTTTAAAGACCGCAAGGTACTGCCGCGCAAACGGGCCATTTACACAGCAGGGACGTAAACTACGGCTCTTCCTCGTCCTCCCGGAGCGCGTCGGGGTCGTACTCGCCCCACTTGGTATCGGTGGAAGCCGCAAACAGGATGGCGTTCATCTGGTCGCGGTCGCGGATGGCTTTGCGGGCGCGCTCGGCCCGCTCGGCGGCGGGACTGCCCTCCACCGGGTGGGCTGGCGCCACGGTTAACACCCGCGCCCGCACCGGCCCGCCCCCAGCCATATAGCTGACGGTCTCACCGGGCCGCAGTCCGGCAATGGCGCGGCCCAGGGGGGTATCTGCGCCCAACAGGCCGTGTTCAAAGTCGGCGGCGGCGTTGGGGACGATGGTTAAAGAAAGCTGTTCGACTTCGCCGTCAGAGTATTTCATTTCCAGTTCCACGCGCATGCCCGGCCCGGCGCGCGGGCCGGTAGTGAGAGAAGCGGACATCACCGACCTCCTAAAAAAACTCCATCACACTGCCCAGCGCGGCGGCCTCCGGCCCCAGCGCGCCGGGGACGATCTCCACCGGGCGGGGCGCGCCGCCCTCCAGCGCGGCCAGGCTCGCCATGTAAGGACCGATCAGCGCCTGGTAGCGGGCGCGGAGCGGGCCAAGCAGCGCCTCGCCAGCCTCTGCCGTGCCGCCCGTGACCAAAATACGCTCTGGGAAGAAGATGGGGCTGAGGATTGCCAGCAGATGCCCCAGCCGGCCGCCAGCGGCGCCCATCACCGCGGCGGCGTTGGGGTCGCCGGCGCGGGCGGCGGCGATCAGTTCGCGTGCGCCGATGTCTCTGCCAAAACGGCGGCGCGCCTGCCGGAGCAGAGCGGCCAGCCCGCACAGTGCCTCCGCCGAGCCGCGCACCCCGGCGTTGCAGGTTTCTTCCGACTCGGGTTCTAAGATCACCCGCCCGGCGTCGGCGGCGATGCCGCCCCAAATTTCCACCATGCGCCCATTGACCATCGCCGCGATGGAAAGGCCCGTCCCCAAAGCCAGGCAGAGCAGACGCCGCGCGCCCCGCCCGGCCCCCAGGCGCGCCTCGGCCAGCAGGTAAGCGTTCACATCGTTCATCACCGCCGCCCGACAGCCAAAGCGCCGCGCAAAGGCCGCGCGGATATCCCAACCGTTCAGCCCTGGCGCATTGACCGACAGCAGTGCCCCGCTGTGTTCCTCATTAATCAGACTGCACAGGGCGATCCCTACCCCCAGCGGGGTCTGCCCCGCCGCCAGGTCCGCCGCGGCGGCGGCCGCGGCCTCAAAAAATGGGCCTGGGTCGCTCCCTTTTAAGTTTGAGGGAACTACCGCGTGCCCCTCCACGCGCAAATCCGCCCCGACGCGCACCATTTTGGTGGACGTTGCGCCCACATCTACCCCAATGGCAAACGATGCAGTCATAGTTCTATTATAGAAGGATTTGGCCCAGTGAAATCTGTTGACACCCCACCCAATTCACTCATAATCAAAGAGTCCTTTATCTGTACAACGGCGATCTAAAAATTACAGCAATGATCCCCAAAGGAGATCTATCTTATGTCTTCCGATGTGATTCTTAAGTTGTTGGAACTGTTTCCACAGTTCATGTTGTTCGTGATGTTAATCATCACCCTGTGGCTGGTACTGCGCGAGTACCGCAACTTCCAGGACCAGATGAAAAAGAGCGTTAACGATGAAGTAAAATTTCAGTTGAACGTCACCCTGGGGGATGAGATTAAAAAAGCAACCACCGAAGCGGCCTCTCGGGCCACCACCCTGATCGAAAGAGCCAGAAAGGACGCTGAAGAGGCTACGAATCAGCTCCACCAGATGATTTATGAGAAAACGGCGGAAATTCTCAAATTGGAACAGGATACGATTATCCGCCAGCAGGATACCATCGCCCGCCAGCACGACGTCACCACGCGGCTGGCGGACATTGATAAGACGCTGAAAGAATTGGAAGAAAAAGTGGGCAATCTGCGCGTGTCCATCCCTGACCGGGCCAGTTTTTCGCCGCGCGACCTGGCTAAGATGGCCGACGGCGAAAAAGACCCCCGCCAGGCGATTGCCTATGTGCAGAAAATCCTGGAAGACCCCGATGCCACCACCCGCGACCTGGAAGTGGCCGGCGACGTGGCCCGCAA
>DAOUAC010000019.1:0-5109 GCA_034434155.1 Anaerolineaceae bacterium | reverse complement strand
GGCGCGCCTTTCAACGTTTTGACCAGCATTCTGGCCGTGTGGAGGGATGATGAACACATGCTCAACCTCGTTGGGGTAGGGTAAAGGGGCGGTAGACTAGAAAACAATTTCTACTGCCCTCACGATCATCCTACCGCGCAAGGTGTGCAAATGTTTCGGGCAAAAAGCGCAAATTCTGGCGTGATCACAACCAGGCGCGCCGCCGCCAGCGTTGAGCGGCCCCCCGATAGGGTGTACAATCTCCGTATGAATGCAGAATCCGAAGTTCCCCAAACCCGGAGGCCAGGATGCGCGAAGTACAGTGGGAGTTAATGTTTCCAGATGAATTAGAGCGGGCTTTTGCGGCCTGCCCGGTCGTATATTTTACGTATGGCCTGTGCGAGCCGCACGGCCCGCATAACGCGGTCGGGCTGGATGCCGTCAAAGCGCATGAAATTGCCTGCCATGCCGCCCTCGCCAACGGTGGAATTGTCGCCCCGCCGGACTACTGGCATATTCACGAGATCGGCGGGTATGCAGTCTGGGCGGATGAAGCCGTAGGCCGCCCCGCGCGCGCCTGGCTGACGGCCATGCCGCCCTGGCAGCATTTTAAGAACGTTTGTTATCACATCCGCGCGGCAGACGCCCTCGGCTTTGAAGCCGCCATCCTGCTGACGGGCCATTACGGCCCCAATTGGGAAGATTTGCAGGAATTGGTGCGCCTTCTTCAACCCTTTGTCGGCACGCGCCTGTACGGTCTGCCAGAATTTGAGTCTAATTACAAGGGCTTTGCGGGCGACGGCACGCAGACCGGCGATCACGCCGGAAAGGTGGAGACTTCACTGCTGTGGGCCCTGCGGCCCGAATGCGTGGATATGTCGCGCATCCCAGAACAGTACGAACCGGGCCAGGTGTTTGCCATGGGCGAAGACGCCCGCCTTGCCAGCCGGCAGGTGGGCGAGCGCATGGTGGCCGATGAAGTCGAATGGTTGGGCAAGAAGGCCCGCGAACTGCGCGAGGAATACGCCCGGCTGAAACCCGCCCACAACTTCACTACGTTTGAGGCGGTCGAGCGGGTATGGCAGGAAGTGATCGTCCCGCGCCTGCCGTCTTTTCAGACCATGCAGTCTAAATGGCCCTGGCAGGGCGAACTGCCCGCCGACTCCCCTTGGGGACGCAACAGCCGGCCCCCGGAGAACTGGCGGTGAAGATGCCTGTGGTAATTGTAACGGGAGCCTCGCGCGGGATTGGAGCCGCCGCGGCCCGCGCGGCGGCGCGGCTGGGCGCCAGCGTGGCGCTGGCAGGGCGCACCCAGGCGGCTTTACAGCAGGCGGCCGTCGAAATTGAGACGGCGGGCGGGCAGGCCCTGCCCATAGCCGCGGACGTGGGCCAGGAAGCAGACTGCCGCGCTGTGATAACGGCAGTCCTGGCGCGCTTTGGCCGGATAGATGCCCTGATCAATAATGCTGGCACAATTGGGCCGATTGGCCCGCTGGCCGAGGTAGAAACGACGGAATGGATGCGAAACTGGGCCGTCAACCTGTTTGCCCCGGTTCTGCTGACAAAACTGGCATTGCCGGCCCTGCGGCAGTCCGCAGAAGAAGGCGTGGGTGGGCGGGTCATTCATATCACCAGCGGGGCCGCCGAAAACCCCATTGCCGGGTGGGGAGCTTACACCACTGCCAAGGCCGCTCTTAACCAGTTCACCCGGGTGCTGGCCGCCGAGGAACCGGCTTTGACCGTCCTGGCGGTGCGTCCAGGAACGGTGGATACCGAGATGCAGAAAACGATCCGCGCCGCAGGGCGGGGACGCATGGGAGAACAGAATTATCAATGGCTGACGGGACTGTACGCCCAGGGCCGGCTCTTGCCCCCAGACGCTCCAGGCAAGGCCATTGCCGTCCTGGCCCTGCACGCCCCGCGCGAATGGAGCGGGGCAATTACAGCGTGGGATGAAGCGCGCGTGCAGGAACTGGCGCAGAGGTACGAATGACGCGGGAACTTTTTACCGGGGCAGAGCGTTAATGGTTCAATACAGGAAGATCATGCAGAATGGAACCGACCATGACTCGTCTTACGATACTTTGGATCTTATCCGCCCTACTGCTGGCGGCCTGCAACGCGCCGCTGACGCCCCCGCCCCAGCCTACCGCCACCCCTACCGCGGTCGCGGTATCTACCCTGCCGGCCGCGCCCACCGCCACCCCGGTCTCAGACACGCCCGTCCCGGCCACGCCGGAGCCGGTTACAGAAGCCCAGCCCACCGCCACAGGTACAGCTCCCCAACCCGCAGTAGAAACGCCCTCTAAGTGGATTGCCTATCTGGGCGCGGACGGCAACGTCTGGCTGGTCAACCCCGCGAGCGGCGTTATGGAGCCGGTCACGCAGGACGGCACATCCCCCACCGCGCCCAGCGCCCCAGGCGCCGAGACGGTGCAGTACAGCCAGGCGAAGTGGTCCACCGATGGACTTTTGGCCTTTATGCGCACGCACGGAAAGCCGGTGGAATCGGGCTATCAGTTCACAACCAGCCTGATCGTTTACGACCCGAACGCGCGCCGGTCGTGGGCGGTGATCGAGGGGCGCGACCTGGCCGGCTATGCCTGGCGGCCCGGCACGCGTGAGATCGCCTACGGCCTGAGCGTTGACCCCAATTACTTCTCCAGCCGCGGCAGTGTCGCCTCAGAATTGAGTAAGGGGATTTGGACGGTGCAGGTGGATACCGGCGCGGTCAGCGAACTGGTGAAGCCAGAACGGGGCTTTCATCTGATCGTGCCGCAGTTCACGCCGGATGGGGGCATCGTCTCTTTTGACGAAGTGTATCTGATGGAAGGGCGGGGAAACTTCGCTTATTACGATCTGGCGGCACAGCGTTACGTCAGTTGGGATAAGCCCATCGGTACGTACCAGTGGTCGAGCGGCGGCAAGTTCCTGTTCTACGATTATCTCACCTATGCGCCCTCTGGCAGTGAGCGCATTTACCGCAACACGCGCGAGAACGACGCCGAGACGCAAATTTCGCCCGCCGATCTGCCCGCCAACACCATTGCCTACGGGCCGGCCCTCTCGCCCGCAGAGGACCAGGTAGCGTATATCGTGGAGCAGATGGGCGAGCAGGGGCAGATGACCGCAAAGGTCTACGTACAGCCGGTAGACGGCGGCGCGCCGCGCGATCTCGGCGCGTTTGAACAGCCCGGCGGCCTGGTCTGGTCGCCCGATGGGCAAAGCCTGCTGGTGACGGTAGGCCCATACGAGGCCCGCCGCCTGATCCTGATTTCTATGGTGGATGGATCAACGCGCGAACTGGTCCGCGGCATGTGGCCCGCCTGGCAGCCGTAGCCTGCTCTGACCGTTCGCTGAACCGCGCGTCCACTGCGGAGTACAGCCCCGCAGTGGACGCGCCATTTAATAACGGACTACCCGATCTCTTTTAACGCGGCCCTGGCACTGTAATAGCCGCACATGCCGTGCACGCCCCCGCCGGGCGGGGTAGAGGCAGAACACAGGTACACCCCCCGGAGGGGCGTGGCATAGGGGTTGATCTGCGCCACCGGACGGGTGAAGAACTGGCTAAGCATCTGCGCGCCGCCGTTAATATCACCGCCGACGTAATTGGGGTTATACGCCTGCATCTCCAGGGCGGTATGCACCCGGCGGGCCAGAATGCGCTTGCCAAAGCCCGGCGCGAACCGCTCGATCTGCGCTTCGATGGCGGCGCTCATATCCCGGTCAGAGCCGTGCGGCACATGGCAGTACGTCCACAGGGTATGGCGGCCAGACGGGGCACGGGTGGGGTCAAACAGCGACTGCTGAGCCGCCAGCACAAAGGGCCGGGCGGCGTGTTCGCCGTTCCAGGCGGCCCGTTCCGAGGCGGCAATCTCTTCCAGCGTGCCGCCCAAATGGACGGTTCCAGCCTGACGGCAGGCGGCGGCCCGCCAGGGAACCGGGCCATCGAGGGCGTAATCCACCTTGCAGACGCCGGGCCCATAGCGGTAGCGGCGCAGGGCCTTCTGGTAGCCGGGCGGCAGACGCTCGCCGGCGATTTCTAACCACTGGCGCGGACCCACGTCGAGAAGCGCCGCGCGCCCGCCGCTTAACTGCTCCAGGCTGTGAATGGCCTCACCGGTTTGAATCACGCCGCCCAGAGACCGCAGATAGCCCGCCATCGCATCTACAACAGCTTGCGAGCCGGTGCGGGCCGCCGGCCAGCCGGTAGCGTGGGCCAGCATCGCCAGCATCAGGCCAAAAGCGGCGGTCACGGGCATCTCCAGCGGCAGGAACGCATGGGCGGCCATCCCCGCAAAGACGGCCCGCGCGCGCGGCCCGCGGAACCAGATCTTTGCCAGCCCAACCGCCGGAAACAGCGCCAGCACGCCAAAAGGAAGCACAGCCAGCGGATGTTTAGGCGGCAGGGGCAAGGGCCCTAACAGATCAGCAACGATTTTTTGCCAGTTCCCCGCCAGCGGAGCCATCAGCCGGTGGTAGGCGGCGGCGTCCTCGCCCAAAGTGGCCGCCGAGGCCGCAACGGACCGTTCGATGACCATGGCCGTGCCGTCATCCAGCGGGTGAGCCAGGGCATACGCGGGAAAGACCCACTGCAGGCCAAAAGCATGGAGCGGCAGGGCGCGCAAAAACGGCGAAGCCATCCCCAGGGGATGAATGGCCGAACAGACATCGTGGCGGAAGCCGGGGAGGGTCAGTTCGGCGGTTCGCGCGCCCCCGCCGATGGTTTCATGCGCTTCGACCACCCGCACGGAGCGGCCGGCGCGCGCCAGGGTAATCGCCGCCGCCAGCCCATTGGGGCCGGCGCCGGCGATGATCGCATCATAAGGAAAATGCTCAACGCGGTAGTTGGGCATCGGTTGGGCTATGCCCTGAAAGCGCCGGGAGGTTCGCTCGTCCGGAAGCGTTGGTAGATCTCCACCAGCGCATCGAGCGGCAGGGCATAGGCGGTACGCCCGTACAGGCCGGTCATCGTTTCGGCGGCGGTCAGGGCGTTCAGAATAGCCTCTTCGACCACTTCGGCGGTGGCTTCAAAGAGGGGGTTCATGGCGCTGTTGGGGAGCATCTTGAGGTCGCAGATTTGCGCCTTGTGCTCATTGTAGTGGTTGCCGGTGGCAAAAGCCAGGA
>DAOUAC010000018.1:0-26867 GCA_034434155.1 Anaerolineaceae bacterium | reverse complement strand
GCAGGGCCTGCTGGTGCGGCGCGGCAACCCTAAAGGCATTCGCGGCCTGTCCGACCTGGCCCGGCCCGATGTGCGCTTTATCAACCGCCAGCGCGGCGCGGGGACGCGCGTTCTGCTCGATTATCACCTGGGTCAGTTGGGTCTGACGCCAGAGGCCGTGACCGGCTACGACCAGGAAGAGTATACTCACCTGGCCGTAGCGGCTGCGGTGGCTTCGGGGCGGGCTGACTGCGGCCTGGGCATTCAGGCCGCCGCTCATGCTCTCGACCTCGATTTCATCCCCCTCTTTACCGAGCAGTACGACCTGGTCATCCCCTGCCGCTTCCTCGCGGGCGACCTGCTGGAGCCTGTTTTTGACCTGATGCGCTCGTCGGAATTTCAGCGTGTTGTACAATCTTTGGGCGGCTATGATATTTCTCGCATGGGGCAGATTGTGAGAAACTGTTGAAGAGAGAAAGAAACATCCAAAATGCGTATCGGAGGAAAACGCCATGCCTATTTCAGCTAACCAACCCGCCCCTGAATTTACTTTGCCCGATCAGACGGGCCGGCTGCGCAGTTTATCGGAGTTCCGCGGCCATCCGGTGGTGCTGTACTTCTACCCGAAGGACGACACCCCCGGCTGTACCACGCAGGCCTGCAATTTCCGCAACGATTACCCCGCCTACGAACAGGCCGGCGTGGTGATTCTGGGCATCAGCCCCGATTCGGCCCAATCGCACACCAAATTTGCTAAAAAATTCAACCTGCCGTTCACCCTGCTGGCCGATGAAGACCACAAAGTGGCCGAAGCCTATGGGGCTTGGGGTCTGAAGAAGCTTCTGGGCCGCGAATATATGGGAATTTTCCGCACCACGTTCCTGATCGGCCCCGATGGGAAGATCCTCAAGGTCTTTGAAAACGTCAAACCCGAAGGTCACAGCGCCGAGGTGCTGGCGGCCTTAAAAGAGGCCATTGCTTAACAATCTTATTCCCGCCCGGCGGCCAAAGCGGGCCAGCGGAGCGAACGCTCCTGCTCAGGAACTGAAACCCAAGGGCTGGCAGGACTGCGTGATGAATGGCCGCATCTGGAGCGCCGGGCGGGAATCAGGTGGAGGCTGTCATGGATCTCACCCTTTCGACGCCGGCGCTTCTCTTCCCGGCCATTTCTCTGCTTCTGCTGGCCTATACCAACCGCTTCCTCACCCTTGCCAATCTCATCCGCGAACTGCACCGCTCTTACAAGGCCCAGCCCGACCCGATCATTAAGGCCCAGCTCAACAACCTGCGCTACCGCGTGGCGCTCATCCGCAACATGCAGATTTACGGAGTTTCCAGCTTCTTCCTGTGCGTGGTCTGCATGTTTGTCCTCTTTGCGGGGCGCGCAGACCTGGGTAAGTGGATCTTTGGGGCCAGCCTCATCCTGTTGATGATCTCACTGGCGCTTTCACTGCGCGAAGTGCAGGTTTCGGTAGATGCTCTCAATTACCGCCTGAGCGACCTGGAACAAAGTTAGCCGGTGGGCATCTTTGCCTGCATAAGAAGTGGGGGGCAATCCTTATTCATGTCTCTTTTATCGTTGTGGCATCGTAATATAATGTAGTAATACAATACGGATAGTATCCGTTGTCTATCGGACATAAAATGCGCGTGAATCCTATACTTTTCCATTCCACCCGGATTCGAAAGGGGAATACCTGTTGAGCGAAAGCGCGGAACTGGAATTAAGCTTAAAGCGCAGTGAAGAGGATATTTACGCGCTGGAAATGCGCTTCACCCAGCCTGGCAGCGATACGGATATCCGCGTGGGCAGTGATCGCCCGGTGACGGCCTGTTTTGACTTTACCCAACTGCGCGCCCTCGAAGCCTCTGCTGCTGACTACGGCCAGGGGTTAGCCGAGGCTCTCTTTGCCGACCCGGCCTTTCGTACTGCGTTTGCCCAGGTACGCGCCAGCGCCCAAACTCTGGCGGCCAGCATCCGCCTGCGGCTGCTGCTGGATGCCAGCGCCGCCGAACTGCACAACCTGCGTTGGGAAACCCTGGTTGATCCAGACGATCACGCGCCCCTGTTTACGGGCGAGCAGATTTTTTTCTCACGTTATCTCAGCAGTGCAGACCTGCGCCCCGTGCGCCTGAAGCCGCGGGGCAACCTGCGCGCTCTGGTAGCCGCCGCCAACCCTGCGAACCTGGCCGATAACTCGCTGGCCGCGGTGGACGTTCCCGGCGAAGTGGGCCGCGCCCGCGCCGCTCTGGGCAGTATTCCCATTACGGTTCTGCCGGATGAGGCGGGCGAACAACGCTGTACCCTCAACCGGATGATCGAAAAACTGCGCGAAGGCTACGATATTCTCTACCTGGTGGGGCATGGCGCTTTTGTGCGCAACGAGCCGTGGTTGTGGCTGGAAGATGACGCGGGCCAAATTGCGCGCGTCTCGGGCCGCGAACTGGCAACCCGTCTGCGCGAGTTAGAGAATCCCCCGCGCCTGGTGGTGTTGGCCTCTTGCCAGAGCGCCGGCAATACCGCCGGTGACGCGCTCTTGGCGCTGGGCCCGCGCCTGGCCGAAGCTGGCGTGCCGGCGGTGCTGGCGATGCAGGGCAATATCTCGATGGATACGGTCGCGGAGTTTATGCCGGTCTTCTTTAAGGAACTCTACAAAGACGGTCAGATTGACCGGGCGCTGGCCGTAGCGCGCGGCGTGGTGCGCCACCGGCCAGATTTCTGGCTGCCGGTGCTGTATATGCGCCTGCGCAGTGGGCGCTTGTGGTATACGCCGGGCTTTGGGGTCGGCGGCGGCTTTGAAAAATGGCCCGCCGTCATCAGCAACCTTAAGACCGGGCGCTGTACTCCCATCCTCGGCCCTGGCCTGCTCGAAAGCCTGATCGGCTCGCCCCGCGAGATCGCCCGGCACTGGGCCGAGCAGTACAGCTACCCGATGGAAATCTTCGAGCGCGAATACCTGTCGCACGTGGCCCAATACCTGGCCGTACAGCAGTCGGCCAACTTCCCGCGCGACGAACTGCAAGTGTACCTGCGAAAAAAGCTCTTGGCCCGCTTTGGCGCGGCCCTGCCGCCCAGCCTGGTGCAGTCAGAGCCCGATTATAAGACCCTGCTGGCGGCTTGCAGTAACACCCTCGTCTATCAGAGCGGATTTGACCCCTACCGCGTTCTGGCCCAGTATCCACTGCCCCTGTACATCACCACCAACAGCGATGATCTGCTCGAAACTGCCCTGCGCGAGGCCGGTAAAGAGCCGCAGACGGGCATCTGCCCCTGGAATGAATATATTGAGCAGTCTCCCTACCTGTTCATCGAGGATGCCGGCAACCGCCCGACGGCCAGCCGCCCGCTCGTCTTTCACTTCTTTGGCTATGCGGACGAACCCGACTCGCTCGTGCTGACCGAGGACGATTATTTCAACTTCCTCATCGGGGCCACCTCGCACAAAGATTTAATTCCCAAAGTGGTCCTGAATGCCATGACCAACACCTCGATGCTGTTCCTGGGGTTTGACCTGGATGGCTGGGATTTCCGCATACTCTACCGCATCATCATGGCCCAGCCGGGCGGCGAGCGCCGCAAACGCTACCCCCAGGTGGGCGTGCAGGTGGACCTGGAAAGCGGTTATATCGCCGACCCTGAGCGCGCCCGGCGCTACCTCGAAAATTATTTCCGCGAGTCCGATGTCAGCATCTTCTGGGGCAGTGCGGATGACTTCCTACGCGAGTTATCGAACCAGTGGAAGGCCAACCCATGACCACAACGGCTCAAGCTCACCCTTCCGCGTCCCCACAGCCATCTGGCGGCGCCGCGCCCCGGGCGAACCCCTACGTAGGGCCGCGTTCCTTCCGCCCCGGTGAAAAATTATACGGGCGCGATCATGAAACTGCTGAACTGATTGACCTGCTGATTGCCGACCGGATTGTTCTGCTTTATTCGCCTTCTGGCGCGGGCAAAAGCTCGCTGATTAACGCCGCCCTGCTGCCAAAACTGCGCGAGCAGGATTTTCACCCGCTGCCGCCCATCCGCGTGAACCTGGAACCCCCGGCAGAGGCCGCCGCGATGGCCGGTCTGAACCGCTACAGCCTCAGCTTTATGCTGTCGCTCGAAGAGAGCCTGCCCGCCGGAAAGTGCCGTACCGTGGCAGATCTGGTTGAAATAGGCCTGGTTAAGTACCTTGACTGTCACATCGCCGAAAACGGCATCACCGACAGCGTGGTCTTGTTTATTGACCAGTTTGAAGAAATCCTGACGGTAGACCCCACCAACCAGGCGGCGAAGGTTGAGTTCTTTACGCAGTTAGGGCAGGCACTGCGCAACCGCTCGCGGTGGGCGCTGTTTGCCATGCGCGAAGATTATCTGGCCGGCCTCGACCCCTACCTGCGCTACCTGCCCACGCGCCTGTCCAGCCGCTTCCGCCTCAATTTTTTAGAGGTGGACGGCGCGCTGCAAGCCATCCGCCAGCCTGCGGAAGATGCCGGAGTGCGCTTTGATACCCAGGCGGCCAACAAGCTGGTGGATGATCTCCGCCTGGTTAAAGTCCAGCAGGCCGATGAGACCATCCAGCAGGTTCCAGGGCTGTATGTAGAACCTGTGCAACTGCAGGTGGTGTGCTACCGGTTGTGGGCCAGCCTGCAGGAAGGTGACGAAGAGATCACCCTGGAAGATATCGAAGCCATGGGAGATATTGACCAGGCTCTCTCTGATTATTACGCCCACACCGTCGCGGACGTAGCCGCGCAGGCCGGCGTTCCAGAACGCTTCATCCGCAAGTGGTTTGACCGGCGGCTGATCACCGTGCAGGGCACGCGCGGGCAGGTGCTGTTGGGTGTGGACAAAACCGAAGGGCTTGAGAACGCCGCCGTGCGCCTGCTCGAAAGAGCTTACCTCATCCGCGCTGAAAAGCGCGGCGGGGCCACCTGGTTTGAGCTTGCCCACGACCGCATGATCCAGCCGGTGCAGGAAAACAACGCGCAGTGGTTTGCCCAACACCTTTCGCCGCTCCAGCGCCAGGCTGAAATTTGGGAAGAGCAGGGCCGCCCCGAGGGGCAGTTGTTGATGGGCAAGGCGCTGGACCATGCCATTGTCTGGGCCAGGGAGAACGAGCGCGAGCTGAGCTCTGCGGAAAAGGATTTTTTGCAGGCCTGCCTGAAGGCCAGGGCCAACCGCCAGCGCTACCGCCGCCTGAACCGCCTCATCCAGGTTTTGTTTGTAGTGTCGCTCCTCGCTGGCGGGGTGGCGGCTTACCTGTATCTCGAGTCGGTGGCCCTGAACCGGCGCTCGCAGACCCTGCTGTTGTCTTCTTCGGCGCTGACGGAGCTTCCCTTCGACCCTGAGCGCAGTGTTTTGTTGAGCCTGGCGGCTGTAAAAGGGGCTCTGGAATATGAGATCAACGCGCCCTGGGCTATCGAGGCACTGCATCAATCCCTCACGGCCTACCGCCTGGAGCGTACCTTAACCGGCCATACCGACCGCGTCTACAGTGTAGACTACAGCCCCGACGGCAAGCTGATCGCCACCGGCGGCCGGGATGGAAACGCGCGCATCTGGGACGCCGACACCGGCCAGCCATTGCACGTCATCCAGGGGCCGCCCGAAGGCGTGGGTGACGTGCAGTTCAGCCCGGATGGCTCTTTACTGGCCTTCGGCGGGCTGGACGGCTCCGTTCACCTGATTGATACGGCCACCGGGCAAGAGAAAGCTGTCTTTCAAGATCAGACAGATGGGGTCTGGTCGCTCGCTTTCCGGCCTGACGGCAGTCAGCTTGCTTCGGCCAGTACCGACCAAACCGTTCTGATCCGTGATCTGAGCACGCTGGAGACGGTATTCGTCTTAAACACCACCGCCCCCCAGGAAGCGGTTGCTTACAGCCCCGATGGACGGAGCATTGTTTCTGGGGGAGACGACGGCTATATCTGGCTATGGGATGCGGATACCGGCGAACAGACGGCCTCGATCCGCGCTCATGAAGGCATTGTGAACGGGATCGAATTTAGCCCAGATGGCTTTTTTGTTGCCACAGCCAGCGCCGACCGTTCTATTCGGGTTTGGAGCCTGCTGGGGGCCCGGCTGGAAAGAGAAATCACCGGCCATACCGATTGGGTTTACCGCGTCACCTTTACTCCGGATGGCAATTCCCTGATCTCCGCCAGCGCCGACCGCACCATCCGCATTTGGGATCGTCAAACGGGGCGCGAGCTGTACCGCCTGTCGGGCCACGGCAACCAGGTGTTTGACGTGGATATTGACCCCGACGGGCGGCATTTAGCCAGCGCCAGCCAGGATCAGACCGCCCGCATCTGGGATATTTCGCCCGCCGGCAGCCGCGAACTCTTCACGGCAGATTTTGGCAGCCGCGTCTATGCCGTTGCTTTCTCGCCAGATGGCCGCGAACTGGCAGCTTCTGGCCCAGGCGTGGGGGTTAAAGTATGGGATACCAGCCAGTACGCCCTGGAATATTCCGTCCCCGCGCACGGCGGCACGGAAGTGGAGGCCCTGGCCTACAGCCGCGATGGTACGCGCATGGCAACCGCCGGGCGCGATGGCTACTGGCTGTTGTGGGATACTGCCAGCCAGACGGTGATTAAAAAAGTCGCCGCTCCGCAGGGCCGCCTGTGGGGCCTCGACTTTAATACTGCCGGAGACCGCCTGGCGACGGCCGGCGAAGACGGCAGTGTGACGCTTTGGGACGTTAACGCCGGTCAGCCGGTGGAGCAGTTGGCGCTGACCACCGACTATCCGGGCATGAACATGGCGGTGGATATTCACCCGGTCAACGAAGACTGGCTGTTGGTTGGGGATACGGTTGGCCGCGTGATCCTGTGGGATGCCAACGCCTCGACTCCGGTTCAGGTCTGGGAAGTATCTGACGATGCGGTTCAGGGCGTGGCTTTTAGCCCTGCCGGCGACCGCATGGCGGCCATCACGGAAGATGGGCTGGTGGTGGTGTGGGAATTCGATACAGAGATGAACGAATATGTGGAACAGGCGCGCTTTAATCAGCATAACGGCGCGCTGTACGCTCTGGCTTTTTCGCCGGATGGCACGATGTTAGCGACCGGCGGCGCAGATCTCACCATCCGCCTGTGGGATTTGGACGAAAGCGATGAACTGTACACCCTCTACGGCGGCCATATTGACCGCATTTATGGGCTGGCCTTCAGTCCCGATGGCCGCCGCCTGGTTTCGGCAGGGCGCGACCGGACGGTGCGCGTGTATACGATGGACGTGCAGGAACTGGTTCAACTGGCCGAGCGCCGCGTCACCCGCGGCCTGACCGAGCAGGAATGCAGAAAGTATTTCCTCGGCGACCGCTGTCCTTAACCACGCAGCAAAAGGAGCAACTATTATGTCGGATCCGATGTTCTTCAACGGCATTGATGCAGTTACCGGCTCGTACCTGCTGCCCCCCTTAGAGCCGGAACAACTGACTTCGATCATTCTCGGCGAGCCGCTCGATGAGGCTCAGACGCAGGAACTCAAAGCCTGGCATGAGCGCCTGACCACCCAGCACTTCGCCGTCAAAGAAGGGGTAGACCCGAAAAACCTGGCTGAAGCCGGCTGGGGCATTATCTTTGCGCACGACGCCGACCCGGCCATCATCGAGGCCCTCAAGCCCCTCATCGAACACCGCCGTGCCCAGGCCAGCGCGAACAAAGAACATTACTTCCAGCAGTATACGCGCGGCGAGGGCTACCGGCCCAATGAGTCGAAGAAAGATTGGTTAGCCCGGCACGGCGTGGGCTTTGGCCCGGCAGATCCCGAAAAAGTGCCTTATTATCTGCTTCTGGTCGGCGGCCCAGACAAGATCCCCTATAAATTCCAGACCCAACTGGACGTGCAGTACGCGGTGGGGCGCATCTGTTTTGACACCGTTGAAGAATATGCCAACTACGCTCAGAGCGTGGTGGAGGCCGAAACGAAAAAGCTGAAACTGCCGCGCAAAGCCGCTTTCTTCGGCGTTGCCAATCCAGATGACCCTGCGACCATCCTCAGCGCCGAACAACTGGTACAGCCGTTGATGACCGCCCGCAAGACCGACGCCGACCTCTCCAACGCCGGTTGGGATTTTGACCTGATCCTTAAAGAAGACGCCAAAAAGTCAAAGCTGGCGCAGTACCTGGGCGGCTCGAAGACCCCGGCCCTGTTGTTTACCGCCTCGCACGGCATGGGCTTTCCCAACGGCGACCCGCGCCAACTGCTCCACCAGGGCGGCCTGCTCTGCCAGGATTGGCCCGGCCCGCGCGAGTGGCGCAAGCCCGTGCCGGAAGATTTTTACTTCTCGGCGGATGATCTGGACGCGAACGCCAGACTGTTAGGCTCCATCGCCTTTTTCTTTGCCTGCTACGGGGCCGGCACGCCCATGCTGGATGATTTTGCCCAGCAAGCCTTTAAAGACGAGCGGGCGGTGATCGCCCCGCGGCCGTTTATCTCGCGTCTGCCGCAGCGGATGCTCAGCCACCCCAAGGGCGGCGCGCTGGCGGTCATCGGTCACGTGGAGCGGGCCTGGGGATATTCGTTTGTGTGGGGCAAAGCTGGCCGGCAGTTGGCCGTGTTCGACAGCAGTCTCAAGCGCCTGATGGAAGGCAGTCCGATTGGCTATGCCTTTGAGTTCTTTAACGAGCGCTACGCTGAGCTGTCCACCGTCTTATCGGATGAACTTGAGGAAATCAAGTTTGGCAAAGACGCCGCGAGCATGGCCCTGGAACTGGCGGGCCTGTGGACGGCCAACAACGACGCCCGCAACTATGTGATCCTCGGCGATCCGGCTGTCCGCCTGATGGTGGCCGAGAGCGGCGAAGCCGCCCTGACCGAGCGCCCCAGCATCACCCTGACCACCGGCGGCGCAGGGGTTCCGCAGTCTATGAGCGCGGTTGTGCCGGTGAATACAGCGCCGGTCTCCGCGCCGGGCGACACCAGCTTTGGCTTATTCGACTCGCCCAAAGAAACCATCAACAACATTGGCAGTTCCATTCAAGAGTTTGCCAACAAGTTGGGGGCCTTTTTAAGCGCCTCCATCGAAGACGCCGCTACGCTTAAGGTCTGCACGTATACCAGTGATAATCTCAGCCAGGTAAAGATGGTGGGCGGCGAACTGACGGGCGCGAACCTGCGCGCGCTGACCTATCTTAAGATTGACGGCGATACGCTCATCTGCGTGCCGGAACAGGACGGCGAGGTGGATATGGCTCTGTGGAGTATCCATGTAGAGATGGTGAAACAGGCCCAGGAAAGCCGCGCCCAACTGATTAAGACCGCCGTGACCGCCGCCAGCAGTCTGGTGGGGCTGGGAGGGGCGAAGTGAACCCTGCGCCGGGTGGGGCTGATCCTTTTGGCCTGTGGGACAGCGTGGTTGCCCTGCCCGCCCAGCCGCAGGAGGCGCTGGCGTTTGGCCTGCCCCCTGCGGCCGGAGAAGAAGCCGGTCCGCCGCCGCAGGAGGGGGTGGTCTGGCGCGTCTGCGGCGAGGAAGATTTGGCGGCGCGGGCGCGGCGGGTGCGGGCCGTACAGCAAGGGCTGGCCGCCGCCGAAGCGCGTCTGGCGGGTGTGCTGCAGAGGCCCCCGTCCGGCGGGGATGAGCAGGTCTCTTTCAGCGTTCCTGCCGCCCTGCCCCCTGATTCGCCGGAGGGCCGGCTGTTGGGAGCGCTCCAGAGCGCGGCGGCGGCGCAGGAAGGGGGGGCCGTCAGCTTTGGCCTGCTCGATAACCTGCCCGGCGGCCCTGACTGGCAGGATTTGCAGAGCCGCCTGGGGAATTTGCTGCAAACCGTCAACCGCCAGTTGTTTAACTTTGCCTGGGTAGATACCGAAATGGGCGGCGTGCTGCTGGCGCGCACCACCATTCGCTGGAGCGGCGATATGACCAACCTCTGGCTCCGGCAGGCCACGCCAGAGCAGATCACCCTGCACAGCCGCTCGCTGGCGGTGGCGGTTGAATCGCGGCAGACTAACCTGCGCGTGATCACGTCGGTAGCTGGCATGGCCTCCAGCCTGGCGCTGGCCTTTACCACGCCGTTGGGCCCGGCGCGCCTGATGGCGCTGGCCTGGCAGTTTATCTCGGAGGTGCTTGTGCCGTTTCTAAGGTCTGATTCTGCATCGTGATGCACCCCTTACGGGCTGTTCAACAAACCACCTTCATTCGCTAACAGGAGGAAGCCATGGCAAACGAACTCAACAATGCGCTCAAGAGCGCCGCAGAGAAGATTGTCAAATATGTGGAGGAAGTTTCGAGTATGACGGTCGAAACCCGCTTTGTGGAAATTGATGGGAATAGTACCGACTTTGCTCAGGCCCGCCCGGCGGCGCGCACCGTCATCCGTCTGGACGGCGACAGTTCTACCGTTGTCCCTGTGCGCCGCAACGAGGCCGGAGCGATGGTGGTAGACGCCGAGCTGTTCGAACTGCACGAACGCAACGTGGCCGCCGCCATCCAATACCGCGCCCAGATTTTAGACGCCCTGCTCCAGACCATCAAACCCCAGGGCTGAGAAAGGTTAAGCCCTAAGACAGCTGGCGGGATTAGGGTGGTTCAGCCATCCCAATCCCGCCAGCTGCCTCTTTTTCTGGCCTTTTGAGGGCGGGAGGTTTCTGGACGCTCTTTATTTGCTTTTCCCGTTTTCATTCTCCCCGGCAAATGCCGGCACCTGAGACAGCGAAACCGTTGCGCCGACCAACGTGCTCAGCCGGATGCTCGCCAGGTGTTCAATCAGGCGGGCTTGCAGGCCGTTCCAGACGTTGTTCGATGCGCACGTTTCGGGCCGCAGGTTCGTTTCATCGTCCAGGCCGGGCGCGATGCACACCGGGCCTTCCAGGGTCTCGACGATCTGGAGCAGGGTGATCTCTTCGGCGGGGACGTTCAGGCGCAGACCACCGTGCGGGCCAGGCGTGGCTTTGATAAGCCGCCCCTGGATGAGCGAGCGCCCAATCTGATGCAGGAAGGGCAGAGGGATCTGAAGTTTCTCTGCCAGAACGGCGGTTGCCTGGGCGCGGTTTTCTGGCTCGGAGGCCAGGGCGATCATCAGCTGCAAACCGTAATCAAGACGGCGACTGATACGAAACATGTTTCACCTCTAACATTGAATAAATCGGATGTACATTGTGGTATTCTTTGACTGACAAAGGTCAGGTCTGGATACCCTAAAGATACTCTTGATTTTAAATCGAGGAAAGTGACAATCATCATATTATTGCACAACAAACGGCCAAATATCTACCTTTTGGATAAAAGATATAACCCCTCTTCCTATAGAAAAGATTCCGTATTATAATTTTTCTTGTGAACCTGTTCACGACAGGTTCTGAATGCAAACGGAATAACTGCATGACAGGATGAATCATTACAGACCATGAGGAGGAAATGCAATGAAAAAGTCAACCTGGTTCTTGTTGGTAGTGGTGATCGTTGGTGCGCTGGCGTTGGTTGCCTGCGGCGGCGGGGGCGGCGGTGGTGAAGTTAAACGGCAAGACCCCCCGGCTGAATATGCCAATATGACCAACCCGGTCGCTGGCAATGCGGATGCGATTGCTGCCGGCAAGGACCTGTACGCGCAGAACTGCGCTAGCTGTCACGGCGATACCGGCGCGGGCGATGGCCCCGCGGCGGCAGCCCTGGACCCCAAGCCCCGCAACCTGCAAGATACCGCTGCCAACGCCACTGACGCTTACATTCACTGGGTTGTTACCGAAGGCGGCGCGGCTGCCGGTCTGAGTTCTTCGATGCCCGCTTTCAAGGGGGTGTTATCGGAAGATCAGACCTGGCAGGTGACCTCTTACATTAAAAGCCTGAAGTAGTTTTCCTGCTGGCTCGACTGCTGTAACGCGAGCCACTGCTGTACAGAAAACGAATAAACGGATTTTGGCCTGGTAGACCTCATTCGTTTGTTCGTTTTTTGATTCTGAGATGGCCTGGCATAGAGGTTAGACGTTGGGCGCGTTTTTTGATGTTAATGGTACAATTTGCGTATGTTCAGTGGCATCCCACAGAATTTAAGATGGCTGGTGCTGCCCACTGCTCTCTTTATTGCCGCAGTTGGGTTGTCTTTGGGAGCGTTCGCGCTGGCCGCTGTTCCGGCGGGCTGGGCCGCGGCATTGGGGCTGGTGGGGGCCGGTAGTGCCTGTGGGTTAGGCTGGCAGGCGCGCCGGCGTCTGCAGTTGGAGCGCGCGCTGGCAGAAGCCCAGGCGGAGGCTCGTCACGCTGCGGCCCGCTTGCATGAGGTGGTCAAAGAAAGCGCCGAAACTGCCCACCGATTAGACCTGGTGCTCCGCTTCAACCGCCGGCTGGTCCAGGCGCAGGATGAACGCGCCCTGATGAATTCGGCCCTGGGAATGATTAACGAGCTAACCGGCGCGCTGGGTTGTTCGTTCGTGCCGGTGGATGAGTGGGAACAGCCTTTACCCCCTTATACCTGCGGGGATTTGCCCGAACCGGTTTTAAGCGCCTGGGCCGCGCACCTTTCGGGGGCCATGCTGCGCGAGCGGTGCGGGGCCTGTACGGTGCTGCGTTCTACGCCGGGCGGCTGTCCGCTTCACCCCCAGGTGGTAGGCGACTCACTGCGGGTGTACTGCCTGCCGCTGGTGGGGCAAGAAGTGGCGGTCAACGGCGGTGAATCTCTGGCCCGCCGGTTGGGCGTCTTGAACCTGTATCTGCCCGCCGGGCGCGAACTGGATGGCGAGACGCAAATCTTTCTGGAAGGGCTTTTACAAGAACTGGCCCTGCTGGTCGCGGCGGTGCGGCGGCGTGAGCAAGAGATCACCACCCTGCGCCAGATTCAAATGCTCCACGCCCCCGAAGGCAGTTTGCAGGAATCGTTAAGCGGCCTGCTGGAAGGACTGCGCCAGGCCCTGGATGCCGATTTTGTCTTCCTGCGCCTGCGGCCTTCGTCTGATGACCGCATTTCTGGCCTGAATGTGCAGGTTGGGCAGGCCCTGCCTCTGCCGGACGCGGCCATTGAAGCCATTTTTGCCCGCGTCCTCCAGGGAGAGAACGAGCGGTCGCAGCCGGGAGATCTACCTGCCTGGCTGGCCCTGCCCATGCGCCTGCCTGAAGGGCAGATCCCCGGTATGCTCATGGCGGGCAGTACTGCCTGGCAGGGACTGCCCGCGCGTCAGGAAGCCATCTTGCAGACGGTGGCCGCCCAGGCCGCGCTGTTGGTGGAGAATGAACGCCTGCTGCGCTCGTTGGAATATAAAGCCGTCATCGCGGAACGCAGCCGTCTGGCCCGCGAAATCCACGATGGGTTGGCGCAAACCCTGGCCTTCTTAAAACTACAGGCCGCGCAAATGCAGTCGTATCTCGATAAGGGCGATCTGGCGCGGCTTTCGCAGGTGCTAAAAGATAATTACCAAACGCTTGCCGAAGCCTATCTCGACACCCGGCAGGCCATTGACAACCTGCGGCTCACCCCGCGCGAGGGCTTAGAAGCCTGGCTGGAGCGCACCCTTGCCGATTTTGAGGCAGTCCATGGCGTGGCCGTCGAGCGGCACATTCATGCCATTGCTCCGGGGTGGAATGCCGTGCTTTCTCCAGAGGTGCAGGCCCAGTTGATCCGCATTGTGCAGGAGGCGCTCAACAACGTGCGCAAACATGCCCGCGCTACGCGGGTGATCGTCTCGCTGGTGGAGCGGGAGGGCGACCTGGTGTTAGAGATCCGCGATAACGGCCGCGGCTTTGACCCAGAAGACGTGCCGGAGATTTCACAGCATGGGCTGAGGGGCATCCGCGAGCGGGCCGAGTTTATCGGCGCGGATTTTCAAATTATCAGCCAATCACGTCAGGGTACGGTCGTGCGGCTGGTGCTGCCGGCCTACCTGAAGGAAGGGGCCCGGTGAGCACGGCGGGGAACGTGATCCGTTTGGTGGTGGTAGATGACCACGCTTTATTCCGGCGCGGGTTGGTGGGCCTGCTGGATGAAATGCCCGGCATCAAAGTGGTCGGCCAGGCGAGCGACGGCGAGCAGGCTCTGGCCGTCATCGAGCAGACCCGACCCGAACTGGTGCTGTTGGACCTTAATATGCCCCGCATGGATGGGGTTGAAACCCTGCGCCAGATCCGCCTGCGCAAGTTAGACGTGCGGGTGCTGATGCTCACCATTTCGCAGTCCAGCGAAGATTTGCTGGATGCCATTCGCGCCGGGGCGGATGGGTATCTTTTGAAGAATACCGAACCCGAAGATTTGCGGCGTGCTTTGCTGCGGGTGGCGGCGGGGCAGGGGGCGCTCTCGCCAGAAGTGACCGGGCCTGTCTTAAAAGCCTTGAGCCGGATGCCCAACGAGGAGCCGCCGACTTTGCTCTCAGACCGCGAACTGGAAGTGCTGGAGTGCATGGTGGCAGGCATGACCACCCAGCAGATTGCCGTGCGGTTGTTCATCTCCGATAATACCGTCAAGACGCATATTCGCCACATTTTCGAAAAGCTGGAAGTCTCTAACCGCGCCGAAGCCGTTGGCAAAGCCATGCAGATGGGCCTGGTGAAAAAGAAAGAGGAGTAGAGGCGGCGGCAGAGGGTGATGAGATCATCACCCATTCGTTTTTTTCGCTTTCACCCACCCTGGTTACATCAGGGTGGATGTTTTTAAATCGGCCTGTTCTTATAATGCAGGCAGTTGTTTGTGACTTAATGGGTAATGAGCGGATCACCGGATGACCTGGAGAAGATGAGTATACCTGCAACCCCCCCCCAATCTCTGCGCAAGGTGCTGATTGCCTCAGCGAACCCCTTGTTTGCGCGCGGGCTGCAAAAAATGGTGGCCGAACACTGGGGCAGGCGCGGCGCGGAAATCCGGCTGGCCGACAGTATGGAACAGGCGATTGAGGCGCTGAATACCTGGAAGCCCGACCTGGTGATCGTTGATTACGACGATGTGGGCCGCCCGGGGGCTATTCAGCGCGAGACGTTTTTAAGTCATTTTATTGCGGGTGAGCGCCCCATGCAGGTGATGTTGGTATCGCTGCGGGCGAGCGGCGAGGTGGTCGTTTATGACCGCCGCACGCTCACGCCCGATCAGGCCGAAGATTGGTTCGACCTGCCCTGGACGGTCCAATCTGAAATCTCCGAACAAACTCAGCCGCCGAGGAGGAATCGAATGAGGCATTTTGTGATTGTAGGGCTTCTGACTGCGGTCTTAACCGCCCTGGTGTACTTCCTGCTGACCACCGCACGCCTGTACCCGGTTGCGGCCAGCGTGCAGGCCGGCCCCATTGACGCGATGATTAACCTGCAAGTCGGGTTAATTTCCTTTTTGTTTGCGTTGATTGTCTCATTTATTTCCTACAGCGTGATCTTTTTTCGGCAGAAGCCCGGCGAAAAGGGCGATGGTCCCTTTGTAACCGGGTCTACCCGCCTGGAAGTGCTGTGGACGCTCTTCCCCCTGGTGTTAGTCATCTATCTTTCCTTTGCAGGGGCGCAGGCCCTGGCCGAGGTGCGCCAGCCTGAAGCCCAGGTCCTACAGGTTAAGGTGACGGCTTTTCAGTGGTCCTGGTTGTTTGAATACCCAGAGTACGGCATTCAGTCGAACACCCTCTATATGCCGGTGGACCGCCAGGCTCATATCACGCTCACCTCGCGCGATGTCATCCACTCTTTCTGGGTTCCAGAGTTCCGCGTCAAGCAAGATGCGCTCCCCGGCGCGAACCTGGTGAAAGAGGTGCGCATTACGCCCACGATCATCGGTGATTATAAGGTGCGCTGTGCCGAGATGTGCGGCGGCGCGCACGCCTACATGGAAAGCCCCGTGAAGGTGGTCAGTCAGGCGGACTTTGACGCCTGGGTGCAGGCCGAGATGAACGCCGCCAACGCCAGTCCCGAACAGCGCGGCGAGCGGTGGGCCACCACCAACTGCACCAGTTGCCACGCGTTGGATGGCTCAAGACTGGTTGGGCCTTCCTGGAAGGGGGTTTATGGCTCACAGATTACGCTGGCCGATGGCAGTACCGTCACGGTTGACGACGCTTACCTGCTGGAATCGATCCTGGACCCCAATGCCAAAATCCACCAGGGCTTCCCGCCGAATGTGATGCCGGCGAATTATGACGCCACGCTCACCGAACAGCAAATTAACGACATTATCGCCTTTATCAAGACGATCAAGTAGCGGAGGAGATTCGTTATGACAAAACTGTACCGTATTGGCCTGGTGCGGGGCCTGATCTGGCAGGCGGTGGGAACAGCCGTGGGCTTTGGGCTGTTTACGGCCCTGCGCGCGGTCCTGGGGCTGGCTTTCAAGGCAGAACCCGCCTGGGTATTCGGCATGATGTTCGGCGCAATTGCCTTTCTGGTGGGTCTGGGCGCTTTCACCGACTGGTTCCGCTGGGCCAAGGGCGAGGCGACGCCTGAACCCGAAGAAGTGCAAGACCCCCCCGGCGCACTGCGCTTCTTTGGCATCAGCTTCGATCATAAAGTCATCGGCATTCAGTACGTCGCCAACTCACTGCTTCTGCTGGTGGTCGGCGGCCTGTTTGCCCTGATCTTCCGCGTGGAACTGGCGCGGGCCGGGATGCAGTTTCTCTCGTTCCTGTGGTTTAACACCTTTATCGGACTGCACGGCATTGTGCTGATTGGCTCCATGCTCTTGGGCGGCGCGGCCATTGGCAACTACACCGTGCCGCTGTTGATCGGCGCGCGCGACATGGCTTTTCCCCGCCTGAACGCATTTGCCTTCTGGCTGTCGGTGCCGGCGGTGGTCTTGATTTTATTGAGCATGCCGCTGGGTGGGTTTGAAACCGGCTGGACCGGCTACCCTCCGCTCAGCGCGCGCGGCCCGATGGGCATTCAGGCGTTCTTCGCGGGGGTGTGGATTTTGGGCTGGTCTTCGGTCTTGGGTGGTCTGAACCTGATCGCCACCATCCTGCGGATGCGCGCCCCCGGCATGAAGATGTTCCGCATGCCCATCCTGGCCTGGGCCGTCCTGGCGACCTCGATCATCACCCTCACCGCCACCCAATTGATCGGCATGTCCTTTCAGTTGGTCATGTTCGAGCGCCTGCTGGGGATGCCTTTCTTTGAGCCAGCGCGCGGCGGCAACCCAATTCTGTTCCAGCACCTCTTCTGGTTCTATTCGCACCCGGCGGTGTACGTCTTCGTCTTGCCGGGCTTTGGCGTCATCAGCGAACTGCTGCCGGTGTTTGCCCGTAAGCCCCTGTTCGGCTATAAGTGGATAGCCCTGTCTTCGCTCGGCATTGCCATCGTTGGTTTTCTGGTGTGGGCGCACCATATGTTCACCGCCGGCATGGAGGAGTATCTGCGCGTGCCCTTCATGTACAGCACCCTGCTGGTGGCCGTCCCAACGGGCGTGAAAGTCTTTAGCTGGACGGCCACGCTGTGGGCCGGGCGGCTGCGCTTCGCCACGCCAATGCTGTTCGTGACCGGCGCGCTGGTGATCTTCCTCACCGGCGGCCTCACCGGGCCGCCCCTGGGCGTCGTTGCCAGTGACCTGCAACTGCACGACACCTACTTTGTGGTGGGGCATTTCCACAGCACCATGTTCGGGGGGTACGTCTTCCCGTTCTTCGCCGCCCTTTATTACTGGTTCCCCAAGGCCACCGGGCGTAAGATGAACGAGGGCTTAGGCAAGCTCCACTTCTGGCTGATGTTCCCCTCTTTCCTGGTGATGAGCCTGGGGCAGATGTGGGTGGGTTTGCACGGCATGCGCCGCCGCATCGCCGACTATGACCCGGCTCTGGGCATTGAGACGGCCCAACTGGTTGTGACCATCGCCGGTTTTCTGATCGCCCTTTCGATCCTGGTGTACCTGTACAACCTGGTCACCAGCCTGCGGCGCGGCGAAGTGGCTGTGGGGAACGTCTGGGGGTCGCGCTCGCCAGAGTGGCAGATTCCCTCGCCTGCCCCGGCCCATAACTACCCCGCGCCCCTCCAGGTGGTCGGCGAGCCTTACGATTACGGCCTGGAAGGTTCGCGCTACGTTGAGATCGGTTCAGGCAAAGCGGTTCCGCAGGCCGGAGATTAAGGGTAACAGCGTGGCCGCTCTCTGCCCAAGTGCGGGGAGCGGCCAGAGGAGAATGAAAATGAAGGAAAAAACGGAAGAAATGCTCTCGCCTGCGCCCCACACAGTGATTGATAAGTCGGCGGAATTGAAGCAGGGAATCATGGTGTTTGTTGGCCTGGCCGTTCTGACTCTGATTGAGTACTTTTTGGGCGTGGCGCAAGTGAGTGCGGCGACGATCGTGCTTTTGTGGCTGATCGCGCTTCTTAAAGGCGGCCTGGTGCTGTTCTTCTTTATGCACGTACTGCGCGTCTTTCGCGCGGATGGAGGTCATTGATGAGTGCGCAAGCTGTACCCGTTCACAGTCGTGACCATGCCGCCGCCCACGGCCATTCGGATTACAACCGCTGGGCCGCGACGATGCGGCTGGGCCTGTGGTTATTCTTTGTATCCGATGCATTCGTGTTCGGCGCGCTGTTGGTAACGCGCTTTTACCTGTTAGGACTGCACCGCCCGCATCTCGAACAGTGGTTGGGGCTAATCGTCACGTCCGTTCTGCTCGTCAGCAGCTTTTTTATGAACCGCGCCGAGGTGCAGATCTCTGCTGGCAACCGCAAGGGCTTTCTGACCAATACGCTTATCACCATGGCCCTGGGCATCACCTTTTTGGTGGGCGTGGTCGGCGTGGAGTGGCAGCAGGCCCCCTTTGGCCCCGGCGACGCCGCCCAGGGAGCCGTCTTTTATATGATGACCGGCATGCACGCTCTGCACGTGCTGACCGGGGTGATCTTCCTGCTGATCGTTTACCTGAAGGGGCGTAAGGGCCTGTACACGGCAGAGCGGCACTGGGGAGTGGAAGCCGCCGCTATCTACTGGCACTTTGTGGATTTGGTGTGGGTCTTCTTCTACCCGGCGCTGTATCTGATCGGGACGGTGATCGAATAAAATAGAATGAGGGGTGGGGTTGTGTGGCCTGAAACGCCGCACAATCTACTTCCCCTCATTCTGAAGCTAGAAGTTAGGGTGCTATGCTGCGGCGTATCGAATTTTGGGTAATTGGGGGCATGGTCGCCAGCTTGCTGGTCGCTGCCGCCGTGGTCTTCACCCGGCCGCATTCGTTCCGCGGCTCGGTCATAGATCCTCCCCTCCCGGCCCCCGATTTTGCCCTGGAAGACGGCTCTGGCGGGCGCTTTCGGCTCAGCGAACAGCGCGGCAAGCTGGTGATTTTGTTCTTTGGCTTCACCACCTGCCCGGATGTTTGCCCCACTACGTTGAGCGAGATGAAGCTGATCCACAAGCGCCTGGGAACACTGGCCGAGGATGCGCGCTTTGTGCTGATCACCGTTGACCCTGAACGGGATACCCCGGAGCGCACAGCCCAGTATGCGGCCTCTTTCCACCCTGCGTTTATTGGGTTGAGCGGCAGTGAGGAAGAACTACAGCCGGTCTGGAAGGCTTACGGCGTCTACCGCGAAAAACGCCAGACGGCTTCGGCCTCTGGCTACCTGGTGGACCACTCTGCGTTTGTCTATATCATTGACCGCAACGGCAACTGGCGCGAGACGTTTTCGTTTGGCGCGCCGGTGGATGATATGGTGGAAGACGTGCGCTATCTGCTGAGGGAGCGTTAAATGTTTGCGCGTTCGATGTATCTCGACTTTTTCATTCGCACGCTCTTGGGGCTGGCGGTGGGCCTGGTCTTTGCCTTCCTCATCAGCGAAGGCTCTTTCTGGTTACTGCCCAACAAGCAGAGCGCCTCGCGCGACCCTCACGAGGTCACGCTGGTCATTCCATACGGCACTTCCGAGCAGGTCAAAGCAGGGGCATATAACCGCTCACTGCCTGAGAATATGACGTTTGTGCAGGGCGACGTTCTGATCGTCAAAAATGAAGATGTCGCCGCCCATCAACTTGGGCCGGTGCTGGTTCCGGCGCATGCCAGCGGCGTTTTAGAGCTGAGTCAGGCCAGCGAATACAACTACACGTGCAGTTTTCAGCCCACCAACCGCATGGGGATCAGCGTATTACCGCGCGTTGACCCGAACTCGCGCGTGCAGGCGCTGTTGGCCGTTGGTCTGCCTACCGGCATGATGCTGGCGATCTATAGTTACATGATCCCGCCGGAGAAACTTAAATTCCTGAAGGGATTAAGGAAGGCTTCTTAGATCAAAAGGGGTGATGGACAATCACCCCTTTGTTTTTAGATGCTTCACCCACTCTCGTTACGGGGGAGTGGTTGTTACCCCGCCTAAGAATATCTATAATGTCAGAATGATGAAGGAAACTCTGCTTACCCCGCGCTGGATAATCGCCACAATTGTGGTTCTGGCGGCTATTGGGGGCATGGTGCGCCTGGGATTCTGGCAGTTAGAGCGCCTGGAACAGCGCCGGACGCTTAACCGGCAGACCGCCCAACAGTTGAACAGCCCGCCGTTAGACCTTAACCAGGCGCTCGCCGATGGCAGTCTTAAACCAGAAGATTTAAACCAGATGGAATACCGCCAGGTGACGGCGCGCGGCCAGTACCGTTTTGCAGAGACGGTAGCCCTGCGCAACCAGGTTTGGGAAAACCGTCCCGGCGTTCACCTGCTGACGCCGCTGTATCTGGATAACTCTGACTTTGCCCTGCTGGTGGATCGGGGCTGGATTCCGTTGGAGCAGACCTCGCCGGAACATTGGGCGCAGTACGATCAGCCGGGAGCGATCATACTGCGGGGGCAGATTCGCCTGGCGCAGAACCGCCGCCGCTTTGGCGTGCCCGACCCTACCCTGGCTCCCGGTCAGACGCGCCTGGATGCCTGGAACGCCGTCAACCTGGAGCGGATCGCCGCGCAGGTGGAGGGCAATCTTCTGCCGGTTTTTGCAGTGGCGGCCCCTGAAAATGACAACGCCGCCATGCCCTACCGCGTGGTCGAGCAACCCGACCTCAGCGAAGGGCCGCACCTGGGCTATGCCATTCAGTGGTTTTCTTTCGCGGCGGTTGCGGCGGTTGGTTATCCGATCCTGGTGAGGAAACAGTTATATGAACATCACTAATCCTTATTTGCGCAGTCTCATCTTAGCGGCGGCGGTGGTCACGTTTCTGCTTCTGGTTACCGGCAGTGCGGTGCGGGTGGGAGATGCGGCCCAGGGCTGTCCGGATTGGCCCACCTGCTACGGCCAGTGGCTGCTGCCAGAGCCGTCTCATCTGGCAGGGCCGCAGAACGCGCTGTATTTGCAGTATGCGCACCGCGTTCTGGCGGCGCTGTCGCTCGCGCTGACGGCGGCGGCCGCCGCGTGGACGGCACTGCGCAGCCGGGCGCAGACCTTTATTGGGGGCGCGCTGGCCGCCGCCGCCGGCCTGATGCTGATCGAAGCCCTGTTGGGGGGCGGGGTGGTGGCAGAAGAGAGCGCGCTTCTATCGGCGCTCCACATGGTTTTGGCGCTGGCCTCATTTGGACTGCTGGCCGCGGCGGTGACGGCGGCCTTTTGGCGTTCTGAGGTGAAATTTTCCTGGCGGTCGCCTTTTGCCCGCCTGGCGCGCCTGACCCTGCTGGCAACCTTCCTTCTGCTTCTCAGCGGCACGCTCGTCACCGCCACCGGAGCGGGTTCGGCCTGCGCGGGCTGGCCGCTGTGCGGCCCGGCACTGCCCACGAACGGCCTGGGCTGGCTGGCGCTGGCTCACCGGCTGGTGGTACTGCTGGCGGCGGCGCTGATTACGGCCCAATTCCTTGCCGCCTGGCGCGGTCAGCGCAGTCAGAGCGTGGCCCTGCCGGCCGCGACCGGGGCTTTCCTTATCCTGCTGGGTCAGGTGTGGATTGGGGCGGTTAAGGTCAGCCGCGGCTTCCCCGCCGACCTGGTAGGACTGCACGCGGCCAGCGCCGCGGCGCTGTGGGCCGTGCAGGTGGTTGTGGCCGCGGCCGCCGGGCTGGCCCGGCGCACGGCTACCGCAGAAGCCGCCGAATGGGCCGAGCCGCTGTCGCTCCGCGCGCGCGCCAGAGACTTTTTCCTGCTCAACAAGCCCATCATTGTGGCGCTTCTGCTCGTCACCACCTACGCGGGCATGGTCGTTGGGGGGCGCGGTCTGCCTTCGCTGGAAGTCACCTTATGGACGCTCTTGGGCGGCGCGCTGGCCGCGGGCGGCTCCAGCGCCCTCAACCAGTATATTGACCGCGAAACCGACCGCGCCATGCAGCGCACCGCCCGCCGTCCTCTGCCCGACGGCCGCCTGAGGCCCGCTGAAGCCCTGGCCTACGGCCTGGGCGCGGTCCTGGCGTCTTTCTATATCCTGGCGGCGGCGGTCAACCTGCTGGCGGCGGTGCTTTCCCTCGCCGGGATGGTGTATTACGTTCTCATCTATTCGCTCTGGCTTAAACACGCTACCGTGCAGAACATCGTCATCGGCGGCGGGGCTGGGGCCATACCGCCCCTGGTGGGGTGGGCCGCGGTGACCGGCTCGCTGGATATTCCCAGTCTGTTCCTCTTTGCGATCATTTTCTTTTGGACGCCCCCGCACTTTTGGGCGTTAGCCCTGGTGCGCCGCAAAGATTACGCGCGCGGCAACGTTCCTATGCTGCCGGTAGTGCGCGGCGAGCAGGAAACCCGCAGGCAAATCCTCATTTATACGCTTGAACTGGTCGCGCTGACGCTGTTGATGCCCCTTTTCAGCCTGTCGGGTACGATCTACCTGGTTTCGGCGGTGGCTTTGGGCGCGTGGCTCATCCACACCGCCTGGAAGGTGTATTGGGGCGAGGGCAACAAGATGGCCCATAAGATGTACCGCTATTCCAGCATGTACCTGGCCTTCTTAATGCTCGCTATGGTATTAGATGTGCTGTTTTAACCTGGTGGAATGACAAAAAGGGGGCATATTACGCGCGGCGGGGGTAAACAACCCCCGCCTTCGTTTCTAAAAGCCCCTGCGGGGATTCAATCCTTCAACCCCAAAGGTTCCAGGTTCTCATAATCCGCCGGTGGGCGGGCCGACCCGCTACTGCAAGCGGAGTAAAACCCGGCCCCGTTCCCAAAGTTCTTCTAATCCATAATAATCGCGCTGTTCCGGCGAAAACAGGTGTACCACCACGTCGCCCAGGTCCACGACCAGCCAGCCGTCAATGGCTTCTCCTTCGATCTGGGAATAGATTTGGAATTCTTTTTTGGCCGCTTCCTGGACGGCTTCGGCCAGGCTTTCTAACATCCGGTCGCTCGTGCCGTTGCAGATTACAAAATAGTCGGCAAAGGAAGCGATGTGCTGGATATCCATCAGCAGGATATCTTCCCCTTTTTTATCTTCCAGGGCATTCACTATGGTGCGAGCCACCTCAATTGAAACGGTTTCAGAAGTACTCAGATTTCACCTCTTATTCAAAAAAACTCAATCGTGTTGATATTCTAGCACAAAGAAAGTCCAAAATTAAGGGTTATGCGCTGTGCTGTGATGATCGGATTTGCCCAGCGCAAAGTGATCGAGCGAGGTATACACGGCCCCGGTCGGGCGCAGGTCACTGCGGAACAGGTGAACCTGATCCACGCGGACAGCAGTGAGCGGCTTCACCTGCATGCCTGCCAGTGCCTGCGCAATGGCGGCAATCTCGGCGGGCGTGGCGTTTTGCGATACGCGCCCCAGGGTGAGGTGGGGCGAAAAATCGCGCTCCTCGGTCGGATAGCCGAGCGTGCGCGCGCCGGTTTCGATGGCGCGCTGTAATGCCCCCAGGGCCGGCGGCGCCTCACTGCCCACCCAGATCACCCGCGGGCGGCGCAGGTTAGGAAAGGCCCCCATCCCGCCGATGGTCATGGTGAACGGCGTGTAGCGCGAAGTTTCGGCCCGGAGCATGCGGGCCAACTGCTCCAGATTGCCTACCGAGACTTCTCCGAGGAATTTCAGGGTCAGGTGAATATTCTCCGCCGGAACCCAGCGCACCGCTTTGCGGGCCGCTTCGCCGCCGGTGCGCAGACAGCGCTCCTGAAGTTCCTGGATCATCTCGCCTAACTGCTGGCGCAGTTGAGACGGTAATTCGATGGCGATGAAGGCTCGGATGGCGTTCATAGGGTTATGGTTCTTGAATGACGGCTTCGATTTGAATATCCCCGGCTTTTTCAAAGGTCAGGGTAACGGTGATTTTCTGCCCGACCTGCAAGTCGCTTTTCAGGCGGATCAGCATGACGTGCAGACCGCCGGGCTTGAACTCCACTTTTTCCCCGGCCTTAATCGCCACTTTTTCCTGCGGGTGCATGCTCATCTTGCCTTCCGCATCCATACTGCTGAGGTGAACTTCGGTTACCTCGGCGGCATCGCTGGAGGCTTTGAGCAGGTTGTCATCCTGACCGGAGCGGTTTTCAAGGGTGAAGTAGACCGCGCCGTTACCCCCTGCCAAACCGGGCCGGCCCCAGGCATCTGTGATGGTGATGCCGCCCCCCGATTGGGCCTGACACGCGCTTAACACCACGGCCAGCGCGAATAGAACGATCCCGAACTTCCGCACGGACTGCATCATTCCCTCCTCTGATGTAACGATGATTGCTGTTAATCAGTATAACATAACGTTGGATTTGTACTTAAGAGATATATGTTCCAATTTGCCGGATCCAGCGGCGTTTGACGATCTTATAGCCGCGCAGGTATTGGAGTTTGGGTTTTACACTGCCATCCTGAAAGATATAGAGGTAGGCAATCGTTGGGACGTGCATTTTTTCAACCCCAAAGCTGGCCGAACCCGGGTTGAGCAGTAATTTTTCGCGCAGCCAGATGCTTTCGGGGTAGTGGGTATGCCCAAAAATAATCACGCTGGCGTTGGGGGCTGTGTGGGTCAGCAGTTTCAGATAGCGGCGCAGGTTATAACCGCTGATGAGATAGCGGGCTTTATCCACCAGGTAGCGGGCAAAGCCGCCGTGTCCGTGCATGAGGGCAATTTGCACTCCGCCAATTTCTGTTTCGACCACCAGCGGCAAACCGGGGACAAACCAATCGCGGTTGCCGCGCACGGCCGTCACCGGGGCGACCTCGCCCAGTTGGGTCAGCACGGCGCTGCTGCAAATATCACCGGCGTGGAAGATGTGCGTCACCCTGGCCCTGCGCAGAGACGGCAGGATCAGGGGGTGCAGTTCGCCCACCCGATCGGGGACGTGGGTATCTGCCAGGACTCCAATCGTGTAGAGCGGCTTTTGGCTCTTGGGATGGCCTTTAGGGGCGCGCGGCCTGGACATAAATCGGGCAGACGCCCTACCGGCGCGGGAGAGAGAGATAGCCGGCCAGCGCCTGGCGCGTCTGGGACGGGTTATCAAAGCGGATGGTATGCAGTCCAACGGCGCGCGCGCCGGCGATGTTGCGGTCGTTGTCATCCACAAACACGGCTTGTTCTGGCGGCACGCCAAGCTGAGCCAGGGCGGCCTGGTAGATGGCGGCCTTGGGCTTGGCCGCTCCCTGGCGGGCAGAGCTGATTACGGCGTCAAACGTGTCGGGGGGGATGCGCAGATCGGCGCTTAGGAACTGCGGCAGGTCAACGATCCAGGTATTGCTGAGCAAAGCCGTGCGATAGGCCGGACGAAGGGAGCGGATCAGGCTCACCAGTCCAAAATCAACCCGGTCACCGGCAAAGAATTCGCGCCGGAAGGGACGTACTTCTTCTGGCCGTAAGCCCAGCGCCTGGCGCACGTATTCCCAAACGTCTTCCGGCGAAGCCAACCCCTCTTCGGCGCGCTGTGCGACGGGGTTGGCAAAGACAATGTCTTCGAGTTGAGCGCGCGTTTGGCCCAGGCGCTCGGCCAGGCGCGCGCGGGGGGTGGGGTCATCCGTCCGCAGGATGACCCCGCCCAGGTCAAAAATGACGGCGCGGATGCCGGCAGGGGGTGGAGTAGGTGCAGAAATGGGTTGGTTCAATGAATTTGCCTTTCTAATAGGACCTTTGCAGCGATCAAGTATATCTTAATCTGGTCCATTCCACCCACAACCTTGTTCAGTGGTGAGAAGGTTTTCGCAAAGCTGCTTGATTTTTTGAAAGCCCTCATCTGGTATGATGGGCGCGGCCGACCGCCGGTTGTTGGGGAATAATTACCTGCAAAAAATATAAATTCGATTGAAATACTTATTGACAGATTAATCATTTATCTATATTATAAATATCACATAAATAATCTTATATCTCTCATCCGCCAGGGGGCAGCAGCGGCGGACGGGTTGTGAACTTTTGACATCACGAGAGGGCTGTAGGGGTACTACTGTGGTCTGTCAGCGGAGGCTTTATTGTTAGCGTGCCGTCACAGTAGGGTTGGTCAGGGAGTGCGATGAACCGAGCGCCCAAATTGGTCGCTTTCTTGTCCTTGCAAGGCTGAGGAATGGACAAGGGGGTCTCGGGGAGCCAGTAGCGAAACCGGCCTTAACTAAGGTCGGTTTTTGTATTTTCTGAGGTGGAAAATGCGATTCTTTAGACTCCATAAGCATTGGCTGGCCCGGTTGTTCTTTGTCAGTGGGATAGTCTGCCTGCTGGCAGGGATGTGGTTATCGTCGGCAGGCGTGCAGGGGGCGTGGAATGACGGTGTGAATACCGGATCGGGCCTGCTGCCTGATATTTTTCGTATAGATGAGCACCAAATCCAAATAACGAAAACTTTCTGGATCGGACTCACGCGGACCGCCGCCATCAGTACGCCCACGCCGACCGTTACCAGCACCCCACCCGCGCCTGCTACGAGCACCCCCACGCCGACCGCCACCGTCACCCTGCCCGCGCCTGCGACCATCACCCCCACGCCGACTACTACCGCTACGAACACGCCTACGCCGACCGTCACCGTTACCAGCACGCGCACGCCGACCGTCACAAATACCCCCACGCCGACTGCTACCGCTACGAACACGCCTACGCCGACCGTCACCGTTACCAGCACGCCCACGCCGACCGCCACTGCCACCCTGCCCGCGCCTGCGACCATCACCCCCACGCCGACTACTACCGCTACGAACACGCCTACGCCGACCGTCACCG
>DAOUAC010000017.1:0-12318 GCA_034434155.1 Anaerolineaceae bacterium | reverse complement strand
TGGAAATGTTCCTTCTGGCGCTGCTGAGATATGGGCAAAGCGGCGTACACCAGCAGGCCTAACGACGCCAGCCCCACCCCAACAGCAAACCGCAAGAGCAGCCAGCGCAACGTCATTCATTGATTATACCCTAACAACTTTTAACCACACCCGCTTAAACGGGAAAACCCGGCGGAAGCAGCGCCGGGCTTTCCATCGTGCAATCCCTTTCCTCTATCCATGAGTGGGGTGGTTATCGTTTTGACGGGGTCAACCAGACCGCCGTTCAAACGGCAACCACCCGCCCACGGTTATTCTTTATACCGCCCTTCCAGTGCGCGCAGCAGAGCCTCGGCCTGTTCCACCGTAATCTTGTTGTCTCGCAGCATCTGTAAGATCATCAGGCGTTCCTGTTCCGTTACAGGGCTGACCGGCGGCGGGGGAGGTGGAGGCGCTTTCGGGCCGCCTTCAAAGGGGTTCCAATCGCGGCCCATTTCGCGCTCTACCGTGCGCCGGGTGCGCTCTTCCATGCGCCGGGCATGTTCTTCAGCGCGGCGCACCGCCGATTGAGCGCGCAGTTCAGCCCGGCGGGCGGCCTCTTGCGCGCGCCGCCCGACCAGCTCCGACCAGGCCGTCCAGCGATCCGGGTCAAAGCGTCCCGGCCAGCCGTACCGCTCACGGTTCTCGCGGGCATTCTGCCAGGAATGTTCCAGGCGTTCAAACTCGCCGGCCAGCGAAGAAGGTTCGCGCGCCTCATCGCTGATCTCGCAGGTTCCACCGGCATGAACGTCAATTCGCCCATCGCCGCCGCCAAGTGTCTGGCTGTAATGACGGTGTTCAATGGTTTCATTTAAACTCACGCTCTGCCGATTCAGATGTACGACAATCTCTTCGCCCCCGGCATGAACTTCCAGTTGGGCGCTCACATCCGCCGGCAGAAACAGCGCCGCATCGCCGCCCGCGTAGATGTTCACTTCGCGCCCGGCGTCACGCGTTAACTGCACGAGCGCATTGCCGCCCACCCGCAGCGTAAACGTCTCGCCGCCGGCGGCCTGGATGTCGCCATCGCCGCCCACACTCTCGACCGTCACCGGCCCGCCCAATTCACGCGCCAGCAGGTTGCCGCCCACCTTCTGCACCACAAAAGGCCCCGTCACCTCGCGCACCATCAGGTCGCCCCCTACCCGGCCAATCTGCGCCTGACCGATGCGCTGCATCGCCAGGTTGCCGCCCACTTTATGTAGTTCCAGGCTGCCCAGGTCTTGCAAAAAGGCATCGCCGCCCACCCGCTCTACGCGCACATTGGCGTTCATTGGGACGCTCAAGTCCATCCCGGAATGATTCTCAATGCGGAACACTCCTTCTTCCTGCCGGACCTGCACCCGTTCTTCTGACCCGTACAGGCGCACTTCAGATTCCTCAATACCGCTTAAATTCAGCTCGGCAGAGGTTCGGATGACAATGAGGGTCCCCTCCTGGATTGGGAACGTCGCGCCGCCGTCCATACCACTCTCCTTTCCATTCTCCGGCAACAACAGGGTCTGCACTGCATTCCTATCCCTCCCTTACCCGGAGATTATGATTGTTTTTTCTTAAAGCTATCATAACACGGTTTTATTTTTTGTCAATACGATTTTTAATTATTTTTCATTTTCAGCCACTCGAATTCTAAATTTTATTCAATTTTCACAATGACAAAATGAATAAAAATTAAAATTCTCTTACCCATCGGCCATTCCAGAGCGAAATTATTAAAAATAAAAAGCGGCCAGCGGTTTGCTGGCCGCTAAAATGGCTCCATCTATACCCGCCGGCCTTCCATAAACACATTTAAATCGTGACCCGCGTTGATAAACGCCTGAACGCGCTCCCCCACTGGCAAAATGGCGGTATGCTCCTTAAAGGCGTGAAGCGTCAGGCCCGAATCCAGCCGCAGACGGTAGATGTTCATCACGCCGCGGAAGGTGCGGTCAATAATCACGCCGTTGCCGTTGCGATCGGGGTGAAAATCCACGTCATCCGCGCGCACGGCCACTTCTACCTGGGTGGAGGGGGGCAGCGCCACCGTTTGGGGCAGCAGGCCCACCTCAGTGCAGATTCCATTGAGCGTGACCTCGCCCGTCAAAAAACTGCTGTTGCCCATAAACTCGGCCACGAAGCGCGTGGCCGAAGCGTGAAAAATCTGCTCCGGCGCGCCCAACTGCTCCAGCCGCCCGCTCTGGAATACCGCCAGGCGGTTGCCCATATACAGGGCTTCTTCCTGGTCATGGGTCACAAACAGGACCGTCGCCCGCATGGCTTGCAGCAGACCACGCACCTGCTCGCGCATTTCCAGGCGCAGGTCATTGTCCAGGCTGCTAAAGGGCTCATCCATCAACACCAGCACGGGCCGCGGCGCCAGGGCGCGCGCCAGCGCCACCCGCTGACGCTCGCCGCCCGAAAGCGCGTGTGGAAAGCGCCCCGCCAGCGCCTCTAGCCCCACCAGATGCAGCATTTCGCGCACCGTCGCGCGAATCTCTGCTGGTTTTTTGCCGCGCAGCCCAAACGCCACATTCTCCTGTACGTTAAGGTGCGGGAACAGCGCATGATCCTGAAAAACCATCCCTACCCCGCGCCGCTCTGGGGGCAGAAAAACCACCTCAGAGGCCACCACCCGCCCTTGAATGGCAATCGAACCCGCGTCGGGCCGCTCCAGCCCGGCAATCAGGCGCAGGGTGGTGGTTTTGCCGCACCCGCTGGGCCCAACCAGCGCCAGAATTTCGCCATCTTGCAAATCGAAAGAAACGTTACTCACCGCCGGCTGTAGCGACTGAGGAAAACGCTTGCTGATATTGTGAACGGAGAGGGTTGTCATTTAAAAATATGCTCCCTGCGTAACAGAAATGACAACGGCAGTGCCGAGGCCAGCACCAGCAGAAGAGCCGCCGGGGCGGCCTGCGCGTAAAACCCATCACTGGCCCATATCCACACCCGTACTGCCAGGGTATCAAACCCGGCAGGGCGCAGTAACAGGGTAGCCGGCAGTTCTTTGAGCGACGTCAGAAACACCAGCGCCGCACCGGCCAGCAAGCCGGGCAAAATTAATGGCAGTGTGACCTGCAAAAAGGCCGAGCCTGCGCTGCGCCCGGCCATCCGCGCCGCTTCTTCCAGCGTGGGCGAAAGCTGTCTCAGCGCCGACTCAGCCGCCCGCACAGCCTGCGGCATGTGCCGCAGTACATAGGCAATCACGATCACCAGCGGGGTGGCATATAAGAAGGGCAGCGCGCGGTTCACCAACAGCACCAGGCTGAGGGCAATCACCACGCCGGGGATAGCATAGCCCACCTGGCAAAAGCGCGCGATCCACCGCGACAGCCGGTTCGGATAGCGCACCGCAAACAGCGCCACCGGCAGGGCCAGCGCCACCGCCGCCCCGGCCGCCAGCGAGGAAGTCCACAGGCTGTTCCAGAGAAAGTCGCCTAAGCCGCGCGAGCCGCTCTGAAACACCATTTGCAGCGTAGCGGGGTCTAACAGCGCCTGCACGCTCCAGGCCAGCAGAACCCCTACCGGAACCACCAGGCTGGCAAAGACCACCCCAGCCGCCAGCAAAAACGCCGCCGCGCGCCACCTTCCCAACGCAACAGGTGGAGCCGGACGCCAACCGCTTTCCATTTGCGTAAAGCGCGCCTGCCCCTGTAGCCGCACTTCAAACCACAAGATCAGCACCGCCAGGCTGACCAGCACGCCGCTCAACACCGAGGCCGCCGAGCGGTCATAGCGCCCCGATAGCTGAACAAAGATGGCCGATGAAAAGGTTTCGTAGCGCAGCAGGGCCACCGTGCCGTATTCCGCCAAAATATCCAGCGCCACCAGCAAGGCCCCTGCCGCCAGCCCAGGGCGCAGTGCCGGCAGCGTCACCCGCCAGAGTGCCTGCCAGGGACGACAGCCCAGGGTGCGCGCCGCTTCCTCTAAGGAAGCATGCAGCGAGCGGAAGGCCGCTCCGCTGAGCAGGTATACGTAAGGGAAGGTAAACAGCGTCAGGATAAACGCCGCCCCCCAAAAACCGAGCGGGCTGGGGGTGAACACCGGCTGACCAAACAGCGCCTCAAGCACCTTGGGGATCATCCCACCGCGCGGACGCAGCAGCGCCAGATGGACAATCCCCCCAATATACGCCGGGATCGCCAGCGGCAGAGCCAGCATCCAGCGCAGGAACCTGCGCCCCGGCAGATCGGTGCGCTCGGTCAACCAGGCCATGCTCACCCCAATTGCCAGCGCCCCGCTCGTCACCGCCAACACCAACAGCAGCGTATTGCCCAGCAGCAGCCAGATACGCGTTTGCAGCAGGCGCTCCCAGGCCGCTGGCTCGGCCCCGGCCGCGCGGATGAAAATATAGGCCAGTGGAATGGCAACGAACAAGGCGACCAACCCCGCCGCCAGGGCAAGACGATAGCTAAAACTGCGCCGGGGCAGCCGCAGCAAGAACGTCCAGGTCGGCACAATGCGCTGCACCAGAGTTTCTCCGAGGTTCATTGGCTTACGGCAACCCCACTTTTTCCATCAGATCAAAGGTTGCTTCAAATTCCTGCGCGGCCTGCGCCACATTCACATCGGCCAGGCGGTAGTTCTCCAGCGGTTCCACGCCGGGGCGCAGGGCCACGCCGGGCAGAAGCGGATACTCGTAATTCAGCTCGGCAAACAGTTTTTGCCCTTCGGGCGACACCAGAAAATCCATAAACGCCTGGGCCGCCGCCGGGTTAGGCGCGCCTTTTACCACTGCCGCCGCCGTCGCATTGGTAATCAGGCCAATCTGGCCTTCGCCCTGATCGGGGAAGATAATCCCCACCGGGCTGCCCTCGGCCTGCTGCAAGTAGTAATAGTAATGGTTAACCAGCCCCAGGGCAAACTCGCCGGTCCCCACCGCTTTGCGCACGTCGGTATGGCCGCCGAAGAAGGTAACATCATTGGCAATCAGCCCCTGCAGCCATGCTTCGGTCTTTTCCTCGCCCAACAACTGGCGCAGGGCCGCAATTTGGGCCTGCATAGAGCCATTGGTCGAACCCGCCGCAGCGATCTTGCCTTTCCACTTCGGGTCGGTCAGGTCAAAAATCGAAGTGGGCAGTTCTTCTGCCGATACCAGTTCGGTGTTATACATAATCACGCGCGCGCGGCGGGTCAACCCAATCCAGGCATCCTCAGGGCCGCGAAACTCTGCCGGAATTTGCTCTGCCCCAGCCGGCCGGTATGGCTCAAAGATGCCCTTCTGCGCCAGCGACTGCACGGTGAACAATTCGGTGGTCACGAACACATCGGCCTGCGGGTTGGCCTGTTCCTCGATTAACGCATTGGCAACCTCGCTGTTGCTCCCGGCCTTGAGCAGAACTTCCACATCTGGGTTCTGCGCCCGGAAAGCGTCAATGACCGGCTGGAGCAGTGGCTCGGAGCGGCCCGAGTAAATCACCAGCCTGCCGCTGACGGCCTGCCCGGCAGGCACAGTCGCTGTGGCGGCGGTTTCAGGGATGGCAGGAACGGCTGTTGCCCCAGGCGTGGCCGCCGGCACGCAGGCCGCCAGCACCCAGACGGAGATCGCAGCAACTATTAAGAAACGGTATAGACGCATAACTCACCTATAGAGGAATATTGGGAGTGAAAAATAGTTTGAACAGATTATCCAGCCTGCTTGACAGACCCTTATGCTGTGATAGAATTCTGGAACGTCAGGGCAAATCATAGAAGTTAGTATATGCTAACTTCAAAAATAAGTCAAGATTGACTCTCCAAAAAAGTAGATTAAGTATGTCCCATTCCTCTCATCCTAAAACCGGCCAGCGCCCCACCCACACGGTCGAAGATTACCTGATGACCATGTATGTCATGGAGCGCGATTACGGCGAAATCATCGCCGCCCGCCTGGCGGAAATGCTTAACGTCACCCCGGCTACTGTCGCCATGACCCTCAAACGCATGGAGCGTGATAACTGGATCACCGGCAAAGGCCGCAAAGGCATTCACCTGACGGAAACCGGGCGCGCCGCCGCCTATTCAGTCATCCGCCGCCACATGCTCACCGAATGGCTGCTGGCGAAAATCCTCAAAGTGCCCATCTCCCAAATCCACGATGAAGCCCACGGCATTGAACATGCCATCTCCCCGCAGTTGGAAGAACGCCTGATTGACATTTTAGATAACCCCAAAGTCTGCCCACACGGCAATCCCTTCCCCGGCTGTGAAGAGGTGACGCGCTCCTGGATTCCCCTAACCGACCTGCCGGCAGGCGCGCGGGTGGTGATCCGCAGAATCCACGAATTTGCCGAAGATCACACCGAATTACTGCAATTCCTGATCGAAAACAAAATCCTGCCCGGACAAACGATTGAAATCATCGAAGTCCTTCCCTTTAACCAGACCATCTCCATCCGCCTGGATGACAAACCCATCACCCTGGGCTTTTCCACCGCACGTTTTATCTTTGCCGAACCGCCAGCCTGATCCGCCCCACCCTGGTTTTTCCCCCTGCCAACCTGCCCAACCGTACAGTATACTTGGCTCGAAAAACAGGTTTGATCTAATTCTAACGATCCATCGGAGAACTGTATGGTTGAATACCCTGCCGAGCCTTTCCGCATTAAAACCGTCGAACCCATCCGCCTGATCGCGCCAGAAGCGCGCCAGGCGGCCATGCAAGCCGCCGGCTACAACTTGTTTGCGCTGCGCGCCGAAGATGTGTTCATTGACCTGCTGACCGACTCGGGCACCGGGGCGATGAGCCAGGAACAATGGGGCGCGTTGATGACCGGCGACGAATCTTACGCGGGCGCGCGCTCCTATTACCGCCTGGCAGACGCCATGCACCAGATTTTTGGCTTTGAGTATTTCGTCCCCACCCACCAGGGCCGCGCCGCCGAAAACATCCTCGCGGCTGTGCTCGTCCGTCCGGGGATGTCGGTGCCTTCGAACATGCACTTTGATACGACCGATGCCAACATTCGCGCGCGCGGGGGGCGGCCAACCAACCTCGTCATTCCAGAAGCCTACGACCCATCTGCCCTCCACCCGTTCAAGGGCAATATGGATATTGCCCGCCTGCGCGAATTTATTCAATCGGTCGGGCCGGCCAAAATCCCCTTTGGGACGATCACCGTCACCAACAACGCCGGGGGCGGACAGCCGGTTTCGATGGAAAATATCCGCGCCGTCGCCGACACCTACCACGAATTCGGCATCCCCTTCTTTATTGACGCCTGCCGCTACGCCGAAAACGCTTACTTCATTAAAATGCGCGAGCCGGGCTACCACGACAAAAGCACGCTCGCCATTGCCCAAGAGATGTTCCGCCTGGCCGATGGCGCATTTATGAGCGCTAAAAAAGACGCGCTGGTCAACATCGGCGGATTCCTGGCCGTGCGCGACGCGCAGTTATTCCAGCGCATCTCCAATGAGTTAATCTTGCGCGAGGGCTTTCCTACCTACGGCGGGCTGGCCGGGCGCGACCTCGAAGCCATGGCCGTGGGCCTCTGGGAAGGTCTTGATGAAGCCTACCTGGCCTACCGCCTCGGTCAGACGGCCTACCTGGCAAACCGCCTGCTCGAAGCCGGCATCCCCATCATCCAGCCCCCCGGCGGACATGCTATCTACGTAGACGCCGGAAGTCTACTGCCGCATATCCCCCATGCGGCCTTTCCAGGGCAGGCCCTGGCCGCCGCCCTCTATCTCGAAGGCGGCATCCGCACCGTCGAAATCGGCTCGGTCATGTTTGCCTACCCCGACCCAGACACCGGCGAAATGATCTATCCGCGCCTCGAACTCGTCCGCCTGGCCCTGCCTCGCCGCGTCTATACGCAGGCACACCTCGACTATGTGGTCAAAATATTAAGCACAATTGCTCAAAAGCGCGATTCGCTCAAAGGCTTCCGCTTCACTTACGCGCCAGAACTGCTCCGCCACTTCACCGCCCGCTTTGAGCCTTTGTAAAGGTCTTATGAAACCCTCAACCCAATTTCTACTGCTCACCCTGATCCTGCTCCTGGCTCTGCCAGCCTGCATCCCCGGACCCAAAGTCACGGTACTGGAAGGCGACGAGCGCGACCAGGTTCTCGCATATTCCGAAGCGATGGCCGATAACCTCCTCGCCGCCATGAACGCCGCCGATTACAGCGCCTTCTCCCGCGATCTGAGCGACGCCACCGCCAAAGCCATCAATGAACAGGAATTCCAGAAGATGCTCGACCTGCTGACGCCCAAAATCGGCGCGTACCAGTCGCGCCAGGTAGACCGGGTAGAGCAGGTCGGTGACAATGTAGCCGTAATCTATACTGCCACCTTTGAAAAAGAAGACGGCGTCACCATCCGCCTGGTGTTTAGCAGCGCCGAGCCGCACCAAATCGTCGGGTTATGGTTCGACTCGCCCAATCTCCGCAAGAAGTAGCCCCCTTCAACCAACGCCCCCCTCAACGGGGGGCGTTGGTGAAATGATTACTCCAGCTTTTTAGCGGCCTGCCACAACGTTTCCATCTCATCCAGGCTCATGTCCGACAGCTTTTTGTTCTGCTCGCGTGCCGCCTGCTCGATGTAAGCGAAACGCTGCTTAAACCGCTGATTGGCGCGCCGCAGCAGGGTTTCAGCATCGGCTTTGTGCCAGCGGATGAGGTTCACCAGGGCAAACAGCAGATCGCCCAATTCTCGTTGGCGCTCATCTTCATCCACGGCGCTTTCCAGTTCGGCCCATTCCTCTTTGACTTTCTCAATCACCCCATCAACATTGGGCCAGTCAAAGCCCACGTGCGCGGCCCGTTCCTGGTACGACTGGGCCTGGTTGAGGGCCGGCAGCACTTTGGGAAGGCCGTCGAAAATGCCCTTGGTTTTGCTCTTCCCTTGCGCCTGGCGTTCCTGCTCCTTCAGCGCCTCCCAGTTGCGCAGTACCCCGGCGGTTCCATCTACCTGCACCTCGCCAAAGACGTGCGGGTGACGGTAAACGATCTTGCGGTGAATGCCCTGAACAACGTCCACCAGGTTAAACTCACCTTCCTCGCTGGCAATCTGCGCCAGCATCATTACCACCATGAGAACATCGCCCAATTCTTCGCGCACGCCGACCAGATTCCCCTCATCCAGGGCATCCAAAGCCTCGTAAGCCTCTTCAATGAGGTTGGGCATCAGCGAGGTGAGCGTCTGTTCCTTATCCCAGGGGCAGCCATCGGGGGCGCGCAGGTGCGCCACGATTTCCTGAAACGCTTCCAGCGCGGCATCCGGCGCCAGCGGCGGCACGTACAGCGCCGTCATCAGCCCAACGTGCGGGCTGCGGTCAATCTCATACAGCGCCAGGTCTTCGACCACCTGCCGGGCCGTCCCCGCCGCGTGAACGAGGCGCACCGGATGCTCGTCGGGGTAGAGCGCGTTAAGGGTGAGCTTCACGTCCGACGCCACCTGCCGCGAATAAATCTGCGCGATCAGAGCTGGCTGGTTGGGTGGAAACGGCGGGACGTGCAGACCGCCCAGTTCGATCCCATCCACCAGCGCCATTGCCGGGTACGGGTCCACTCCCAGAGCCGAAAAGACCGGCTCTAAAAAGCTAAGGCCCTCGATCACGCGCACCGGCAGACCCTCCGCCGCCGCGCGCCGGGCGATCTCTGGCCCGGTGGCCTCGGCCACAAAGGGGTGCCCGGGGACGGCATAGGTAACGCCCTCTGCCCGGCGGCCCAATTCCAATACGCGCTCCACGATGCGCGCGTAGACATCTTCAAAACGCTCGCCCTGCTCGTAATACTCGTCAAATGAGATCACCTTTAGATTCGGCGGGAAGCCTTCTACGGTGGGGTGCTGGCGGGTGCGCACCACAATCTCATCAATCGAAGTGATCCACTGCCAGGCCTGGCGCGTCAGCAAATCTGGGTCGCCGGGACCTAACCCCAGCAGGGTAATTCCGCGTCTGGTTGGGTTTTCCGATGTCACTTTTTCTCTTCTCCCACATCTAAAAGAAGGTGGTTTTTAACATGAAGTTTGTAAACTACCTGAAAGCAGCGTGGCGGCGATCAGGGGGGCGGTTCCCACGCGGCTGTAACCAATGCATTGTACCAGACTGTGTTCTGTAACTCGTAAAATCAGGAGGAAATAACTATGATCAACGAACCGCTGGGTTTTGAAGTCACGCTCCAGCAGCCTTATGAACAGGCCATCGAAACCGTGACCGCCGCCCTGAAAGCGCAGGGATTTGGCATCCTCACCCGCATTGATGTGCGCGCCACGCTGAAAGAGAAACTGGGCGCAGAGTTCCGTCCCTATGCCATTCTGGGAGCCTGCAACCCGCCTCTGGCGCACCGCGCCCTCACTGCCGCCCCCCAGATGGGCCTGCTGCTGCCCTGCAACGTCACCGTTGAGGAAAGCCAGCCCGGCGTCAGCCTGGTACGCATTGCCAATCCCCAGGCCATGCTCGCATCCGCCGGCAACCCCAATGACGCAGACCTGCAAGCCGTCGCCGACCAGGCTACTGCCAAACTCAAAGCTGTAACCGGCGCATTAAGTCAGCTTTAAAAGGCCACCAGACTCAACGAAAAGCACGGCATATGGCGATGTGTTCGCATCACCATATGCCGTGCTTCTGCATTTCATCCAACCGCAAAACCTTCTTACCAATCCAAAACGAACTTCCGTATTGATTATGAGCGGCTTTGCCGTTCACAATCAACACAGAAATCGGGTTTTTAACGCTTGGTGTAGGTTGGGGCCTTGCGGGCGCGCTTGAGACCGGGCTTCTTGCGTTCCTTAACGCGCGGGTCGCGGGTGAGGAACCCGGCTTTGCGCATCAGGGGGCCAAAGTCGGCGCTCATTTTTGCCAGAGCGCGCGCCATGCCCAGCTTCACCGCATCCACCTGGCCGGTCACGCCGCCGCCCTTCACCACCACGGTGATATCCAGGGTCGAGCGTTCCTGGCCCGCCGCCAGCACCGGCGCAACAATAGTTTCGAGATCGCCCAGGCGGGTGAAGTACTCTGCGGCATCCTTCTCGTTTACGATGAAACGTCCAGAACCGCTCATCACGCGCACGCGGGCGGTCGCTTCTTTGCGGCGACCAACGCCTTCAAAATACTGAACAGACATAATCCCTACGCTCCTGTAACAGTCTGCGGCTGCTGAGCGGTGTGGGGGTGCTCGCTGCCCGCATAGATCTTGAGTTTCTTGATCAACCGCCGCCCCAGTTTGTTATGGGGGAGCATGCCCCATACCGCCGCGCGGATGACACGATCGGGACGGTTCTTCATCTGATCGCGCAGGTTCACGGTTGTCAGCCCACCCGGATAACCGGAGTGGCGATAGTAATTTTTCTCATCCAGGCGCTTGTTGGGAATCTCTAACGCGGCGGCGTTGATCACCACCACAAAATCACCCATTTCTACACCAGGGGTGTAGGTGGGCTTATGTTTGCCCAACAAGTACCCTGCAATCTGGGTCGCCAGGCGGCCAATGCCCTGGCCTTTTGCATCCACCAGCAGCCAGTTGGCCTCTGGTCGGCCTTTGATGACATACGTCTTATCCACTGCCATAATCTCACCTTACTGCAAAGGTTGTTCTCATCAAACGTTTATTCCTGTGTTACCGGCCCACGCTCCGGCGGGTAAAAAACCTGCTTCAGAATCAGCCCCTGGGGCGGGGCCAGGCCGGGGGTGACGGGTTGGGCCTGTTGCACAGCGGCGGCCAGCGCCGCCAGGCTCATCCGGCCCTGCCCGACCAGCACCTGCACAAACACCATCCGGCGCACCATGTGATACAGGAAGGCGTTAGCGACCACCTCAAAGCGCACCAGCCCATCTTCGCTTTCCTGCCAGACGGCCCGCTCCACCACGCGCCGGGTGCTTCCTCCGGGCCGGAGTGGAGCGCCCAAAGCAGCAAAATCGTGGTCGCCAGGCAGCAGGCGGGCAGCGGCTTGCAGGGCTTCCAGGTCACAGGCCGGCCAGACACGCCAGGCAAACCGTTCACGCAAAGGGTCGCGCACCGGGGCAAACAGCAAATGATAATGATAGCAGCGCCATTGCGCGTCGTAGCGCGGATGAAAATCTGCCGCCGCCCGCTCCACGCTCCGCGCCGCCACATCGGGCGGCAGGTGCGCGTTAAGCGCATTCCGCAGTGCATCGAGCGAGTGCGGCCACGTGAGGTCAAAGGCAATCACCTGCCCCTCCGCGTGAACGCCGCTGTCTGTTCGCCCCGACGACAAAATTGCCCTGCCCTGCCAGTTCAGGCTCCGCAGAGCTGCTTCCACCACCCCTTGGACCGTACGGGCCTGCCCCTGGCGCTGGAAGCCTTCAAACTGCGTGCCGTCGTAGGCTAAAGTAACTTTGTAACGTTCCATAATTCCCCACCCCGGCCCTTT
>DAOUAC010000016.1:0-19586 GCA_034434155.1 Anaerolineaceae bacterium | reverse complement strand
AGATTCGTGGGGTTTGGCGGCGCATTCGCGCCGCCAAACCCCACACCCTTCCTACAAGACGAGCGATTTTCAAAAAGTCAAGCGACTTTGAGAAAGCCCTACGGGCTAAGGCGTGCGTTCTATGAAGGCGCGCAGAGCTTCTTGGGCCTGCTGGTTGATGAGTTCGTAGTTGCGCATCTCCGCGGCGGTCAGGTTGGATTTTAGGTGGGTGGAGATGATTTGGAGCAGGGCGCGGGTGAAGTGCCGGCCCACTTTGCCCACCACGCGGATCAACCAGTCTGCCGAGCCGATGGCCGGGACGGGTTCATCGAGCGGCAGTGGGTACTGCAAGACCGGCGGGGTGAGCCGCTTAAGCTCGTGGGCGCAGGGGGCGTCAACGATGACGCAGACTTCGCGCATGGCCGCCAGGGTGTTGTTGAAAAAGGTGGGGATGTACTGCATCTGCGGGCGGTCGGGCAGTGACTGCGGGAACGGCCACGGCACACTGCCTTTGCGGAGATTGGGCCAGTCGCGGTCGAGCTGTGCGAGGGCGGCCTGGTTCTCGTTGTGAAATTCTTCGGCCAGCTTCCTTCCGGCCATCATGGCCCGCAGTGTGTGGATCATCTCTTGCTGGATGCGCTCGATCTCCAGCAGGGCCGCGATGGCAAAACTCTCACAGCCGCGTGGAACCATGTGAATGGACAGCAGGGTGTGGATGGTGGCCTGTAAGCCTTCGGGCAGGGTGCGCAGATACTCCACGTGCGGCCGGGCGACCTCGCGCAGGGCGTCCAGGATGGACTGGGCCGTCTCGCCGTAATCCATCAGATAGGGGACTTTGGCAGAGGCATCGCCGGCTTTGCGCACCATCTCGATCAGGCGCGGGTCATTCGGGTAAGAGGCGGCCAGGCGCGCAACCTTTGAGAACTCGGCGGGGCTGATGGGGTAACACTGGATGAGGATGTCAACGAATGGGGGAACCCGGGCCAGAACGTGGAAATGCGCGGTGTTAACTTTCGGTGGGTGCTGTACTTGGACTGCCATCAGAGACCTCCTTTCCAGGAATGAAATCTTCTTTTGGCAATTTAACTATAGCACGCTGGGTGGAATTGTCAATAATTTCGGTCGGAAAAGCTCTCTGGCGGCCGCCATGTCAATCCGGCGGGCAAATACACCAGGTGAGCGGCACAGCCCTGGGTACAGTCGGCGGCGCCAAAGCCGCGCGCGGGGATGAGCACCCCCGGTAGCCGTGCGAGGGTCTGGCTCCACAGGCATTCGAGGGGAATGGGGCCGCCCGTCTCGCAGGCCGCCCAACAGCCCAAGAGGGTTGCGTAAGGGCGTAGATAATCGATGTGCCAGTGAGGGTGAGGGGCAGGGTGGGCGTGATGGCGCAGGCGCGCCCGCAGGCCCCCCGGCCCATGGGCACTGCCGGCATAGCCATAGCGGCCGGCCGGGAAGTGAAAGCTCCCCAGCCGGCCAATTTGCAGGTTCAGCGCCTCTGGCAGTTCGAGCAACAGCCAGTAACTGCCCGGCAGGGCCGGAAGCTGATCGAACTCAGGCGGCCTTCTCAAGCGCAACCGTCACCGTCTCGCCGTCGAAGCGGTCCGACGCGGAAGGCCACCCGGCGGGCGGCGCGCCGCTTTCCAGGCGCAGGCAGAGGGTCTCGGCCATGATGTAGCCGCGGAACTGCTCAACGGCCGCGGCCAGCCCCGGCGAAGCCTCGTACACTACGTGGATGCGGTTGGCGATGTCTAACCCGGCGGTCTTGCGCAAATCTTGCACGCGGCGGACGAACTCGCGGGCCAGGCCCTCGGCGCGCAGTTCTGGGGTGATGGTAGCGTCAACGGCGACCGTCACGCCCTTATCGGAGGCCACCGCCAGGCCTTCCACCGGGGTGGTCTGCACCAACACCTCGTTGGGGGCCAGTTCCACCACCTGCCCATCCACCTGGAGCTGTACCGGCTGGCCGCGGCTGACTGCGGCGGCCACCTGGGCGGGGTCGGCGGCCTGCAGGGCGGCGCGCACCTTGGGGAACTGCGCTCCAAAGCGCGGGCCGAGCAGTTTGTTATCGGGCAGGACGCGGTAGTGGACCAGCTTACCGGCCTCTGCCACGAACTCAAAGGACTTGACGTTCAATTCATCGGTCACAATGTCGGCCATTTCGGCGGTGATGCCGTCTTTAAAGCCGCTGACGTAAGCCATGGCGCGCGCCAGGGGCTGACGCACCTTAATGTTGGCGGCGTTGCGCGCCCCTAACCCCAAACTGGCGACCTGGCGGGTCAGGTCCATCTGCGCCAACAGGGTATTGTCAATGGCGGCGGGGTCTACCTGGGGCCAGCGGGTGTGATGAACGCTCTCATGGGCCTGGGGGCGGACGGAACGTACCAGGTTCTGGTACATGCTCTCGGTCACGAAGGGCGTAAAGGGGGCCAGCAGGCGGGCCAGGCGGACTAACACGTAATAGAGCGTCTCGTAAGCCCACTGCTTATCCTGACCCTGCTCGCTCTTCCAGAAGCGGCGGCGGCTGCGGCGCACGTACCAGTTGGTGAGGTCGTCAATAAAGACTCCAATTGCCGCAGAGGCCAGGTCAATCTGTGAGGCGTGCAGGCACTCTGTCACGCGGGCCAAGACCTGGTTGACGCGCGCCACCACCCAGCGGTCGAGCAGGCTTTCACTGCGCGGGGTGGGGCCTTCGGGGTGGTCGGGGTCGAAGTCAAAGGTGGGCCGCCAGCCATCAAGATTGGCATAGGTGACAAAGAAGCTGTAGACGTTCCACAGCGGCAGTAAGAACTGGCGGCGGGCCTCGTCGGCGCGGTGGTAGCCAAACAACAGGTCAACTTCGGGCTTCTGGGTGACATACAGCCAGCGGGCCACATCCACACCCATGCGGTCGGCGGCTTCGTTGAACTCGATGGAGTTGCCCCAACTCTTGTGCATGGGGCGGCCATCCTCGGCTACCAGGGTGGCGTAGCCGAAGTTGCGCAGGAACGGCGGGCTTTGGTCAATGACGGTTGCCATTGCCAGCAGGCTGTAGAACCAGTTGCGGAACTGCCCTGGGAACGATTCGGTGATCCACTGGGCCGGGTACCAGGCGCGCCAGTAATCGCGGTTGGTGCGGTATTGGAGCGTGCTGAACGGCACAATGCCGGCGTCTAACCAGGGGTTGCCCACGTCTGGCACGCGCGCCATCTGCGCGCCGCAGTGAGGGCAGGCCAGCTTGACCGCGTCTACAAAGGGCCGGTGCGGGGTGTGGCCCGCGAACACCTCCCAACCGGCAACGGCGCGGGCCTGTAATTCCTGCTCATCGCCGATGACCTCGTAGTGACCACAACCTTCGCACACCCAAATGGGCAGTGCCAGGCCGTAATAGCGCTTCTTCGAGATCATCCAGTCGTGCATGTTCTTCAGCCAGTCCATCTCGCGGGCGTAGCCAAATTCAGGGATCCATTGAATCTGGTCCACCACGTCCATGATCTGATAGCGCAGGCTGTGGGCCTTTTCCTCGGCGGTCAGCTCACTGCGCGGCTTGTCATAGACCGGCCCCATGCTGATGAACCACTCATCTACCAGGCGGAAGACCAGTTCGGTTTTACAGCGCCAGCAGGTGGGGTAGCGGTGGGTGTAGTTTTCTACGCGGTAGAGCAGGCCCTTGCGCTTGAGGTCCGCAAAGATCGGTTCGGCCACTTCGGCCACGCGCATGCCGCTTAACCAGTCATAGCCGGGGATGAAGACGCCCTCATCGGTGAGCGGGGCCAGCACCGGCAGGCCAAACTGGCGGCCCAACTGAAAGTCTTCCGCGCCGCAGCCGGGGGCGATGTGGACGATGCCCGTGCCTTCGGTCTCGCCTACTTCGCTCCAGGGGATGACGCGGTGAGCCTGGACGGCGTTGAGGGTGCTGTTCTGGCGCACCGACTCGATGGCGGCATTGCCGCCGGTCTGTTGGGCGGCGGGCAGGTCATCGAAAGGACCGGCATACGGCCAGCCGACCATCGCGCGGCCTGGCAGTTCACCCAGCAGTTCATAGGGGCCTTTGAGCATGTTTAACGTGCCTTTGGCGAGGTACAAGACCTCATCGCCCTGGCGCACTTTGGCATAGGTCAGGTCTTCGCCCACTGCCGCGGCCACGTTGCTGGTCAACGTCCAGGGGGTGGTCGTCCACACCAGCAGGGCTTCGGGCAGTCCGGTCTGCGGATCAACGCGGCGGCGGCCTTCGGCATCCAGCAGGGGGAAGCGCAGGGTGACGCTCTTGTGGGTCAGTTCGGCGTAGCCATCGGTGACGATCTCATGCTGAGAGATGGCCGAGGCACAGCGCGGGCACCAGGGCATCACATCTGCGCCGTGATAGAGCCAGCCGTTCTCCCAACACTTTTTGAGGAAGGTCCAGATCATGTAGTTGTTCTCGTTGGAGAACGTAAAGTAGCTCCCCCCCAGTTCGGGCAGGCCCAGCCGTCCGACGATCTGCTCCACCGTGTCGGTCACCGGCCCGTTGGGACCTTCTACCGTGATGACCTGCGAGGGGTCTTGCATCAGTTTGGCGGCCAGGTCGCGCAGTTGATCGGGGTTGTTCCAGTCCATCCAATAGCCCAGGCGGATGGACTGCTCGGTCTGTATGGCGGCGTAGCGCAGAACGCGGGCCTTGCACATGCGCACGAAGGTTTCCAGGCCGACGGCCTCGATGTCTTTGCGGGTGGAGAAGCCCTGTTCTTTTTCGACTTCAACTTCAACCCATAAGCCCTGGCAGTCGAAGCCGTTCTGGTAGCGCAGTTCGTGGCCCAGCATGGTCTGAAAGCGCTGCATGAGGTCCTTGTAGGTGCGGCCCCAGCCGTGATGCACGCCCATGGGGTTGTTGGCCGTGATCGGGCCGTCAATGAACGACCAGCGCGGCTCGCCTTTGTGGAGCCGGCGCAGTTTTTCAAATGCGTTGCTTTCTTTCCAGAAGCGCAGCAGTTCGCGCTCCTGGGCGGGGAAGTCTACTTTGGTCGGTACTTCTTTGAACATTCATTCCTCCTCAAAAGTCAGCGGCGCGGGCAGGGGCGGGGGTTCCAACCCCGGCCGCAAAGCCCGGCAGACCATCCGTTTTTAAAGCAAAAACCCGTCCCTCACGATCAGGGACGGGAAGTAAGCCCGCGGTACCACCCTGGTTCCCGGCTGAGATCAGCCAGGCCCTCTGTCAGATACTCTCTACGCGCCAAGCGTCTCGTTCATATCTGCGCCTGGATAACGACTGGCGAGGCCGGCGCCCCTACTGGGGGGAAGACCCCTGTTCAGTTTGCAGCTCCGGAAGGATTTTCAGCCCGGCTCGCCGCCCCGGCTCGCACCAGCCCCGGGTTCGCTGACGGCCCAGCAAGTGGCTTACTCGTTTCCATCATCGCTTTTTAATGCTGGCTCGATTATGCCATAAATTGAGGAAAAAATCAAATTCGTTTTTTGGCCGCAAACTCAGGTTCCAGACCCACGCGAACCAGACGAAACCTAACGCCAGCAGGGCCTTCCTGGCTCACTTCACCCGGCTGATGACCGGCCGCCCGGCGCGCAGAAGGAACAGGCTGATGGCGATGACGAAGGCGTCCACCACCAGAAAGACGGTGTTCCACGGGCTGGGGTTGGCGGCCATGCGCATGAGCACCAGCAGACCACCCACCAGCGGCACGGCTACGGCGTAGGGCAGTACGCGATCTATGCCCCGTACCAGCATCACGCCGATGACTATATCGGCGGCGCCAAAGAGGACGGCGGCGGCAGTGGGTAAAAGGGCGGTGGGGTCGTAGGGCGTGGTAAATACCAGCACCAGGTGCATCAGCCCCGCCAGCGTCAGCAGGAAGCCTGCCAGATAGAAGAGGATTTTCATCGCACACCCCGCTTGTAAAATGGAATCGCGGCGAGTAATCGTGAACCAAAACAACCAATAAACGTATTATATTGCCCGCGCCAAAAGATGCAAGGGTAATCGGGTCAGTCAACGGGGCTTTTTTAAATTCCCCTCACCCCTGGCCCCGCCCCCATCGAGGGGGGCGGGGAACCGAAGATTCGTGGGGGTTGGCGGCACATTCGCGCCGCCAACCCCCACACCCTTCCTGCAAGACAAGTGATTTTCAAATTCCCCAACGCTTCTCATGTAAGTTGAAAGCTGTGATATAAAAGTGGCATGAGACGCAACGTAAAACTGCTGTTGGCGGCGCTGGCGGGGAGTCTGCTGTTGGCGTATGTGGGGTTGGTGTCGCCCAGGCGGGTACTGCGCTGTCTGCCGGCCATTGGGCGCTATCTGACGCGTTCGTATGGGGCGCAGGAACGCGCCGGCCTGCCAGAACCGGCGGCGGGCAACCGGGTGGAACTGCTGGTCAACGGCGATGAGGCTCTGCCGGCCCTGCTGGAGCGGATAGACGGGGCGTTCGTGAACATCCGCGCGCAGGTGATGTTGTTCTTCCCCGATGAGGCCGGGATGAGCCTGGCGCGCGCCCTGGCGCGGGCCGCGCGGCGTGGGGTGCAGGTACAACTCTCTTTTAACATAGACCAGACCGTCAACGGAACCCTGGCGGACGTTTACCCCAGAGAGAAAAAGGAACGCCTGAACCGCCAGATGGAGCGGATGCTGGCCGAACTGCGCGAGGCCGGGGTGGAGGTGCGCGCCAACCCTGCCGGGGTAGACTTTCCGCTGAAAAACGTCAGCCCGGCGGCCCGCGCCATTCAGCAGGGGATTGCCGAACATGCCTGCGTTGGGGCCAATCACTACGATCACCGCAAGCTGTGGATTGTGGACGACCGCGCCGCTGTGGTGGGGGGGATGAACGTGGGGAATACTTATCTCTACCGCACGCCGCCCGACCCTCTGGCCGATATGGTGAGCGAGGCGGCCCGCCGCGCGGCGGAGGGCAAGCCCGAAGCCTGGGAGAAGTGGTTCGACGCGGTTTTGCTGGTGGAAGGGCCGGTGGTGAGCGCCCTGGTGGATGAGTTTAACTGGCGATGGGAAGTGCTGGGCGGTCAGCCCCTGCCCTCCAGCGGCCTGGTGGGGCCGCGCGAGGTGGAAGACGGCGCGGCGGTGCGCTTTTTGGTACAGCGCCCCGGTACGCCGCAGGTCGGCGCGGCGTTCTTTCAGTTGGTGCGGGGCGCGGAGCGCGAAATCTGGGTCGCCAGCCCGTACGTCTCGTATGAGCCGGCCCTGCGGGCACTGCAAGCGGCGGCAGAGCGCGGGGTGCGCGTGGTGTTCGTCTTTCCGTACGGCCGCCAGGAAATGCCCATCGCGGCGCGGTTGATGCGCGCCGCCGCTCCGGAACTGGTACGCGCCGGGGTGGAGCTGTACTTCAACGACCGGCGCATGGCCCACACCAAGCTGATGGTGGTAGACGGGCGCTACACCCTGGCCGGGTCGTTTAACCTCAATCACCGCAGTTTTCGCCATGACCTCGAAACCGCCGTCCTGGTGGATGACCCGGCCCTGGCGCAGGCGGTCGTAGCGCGCGTTTTTGACCCGTATCTGCAAATCAGCCGGCGCGTGACCGATTTACAACCCCCGCCCTGGAGCCTGCTGGACTGGATTGTGAAGCCGTTTTCATAGAAGCTTGTAAGGAGCGTTGATTTTGGCAAACAGCATTATTATTGGGTACGGCAACCCCGACCGCCAGGATGACGGCCTGGCCTGGCACGTGTTGGTGGCTCTGGCCGAGCGTTTGGGCCGCCCTCTGCCCGCCGGGCCGGAAGAGGGCTTTCTCCCTGAAGACCACGACCCCGATCTGTGGTTTGTTCTGCAGTTGACCCCTGAGATGGCCGACGACCTGGCGCATTACGCGCGCCTGTGTTTTGTAGATGCCCACACCGGCGATATTCCAGAGGAGATTCTTCTGCGCCCGGTGGAGGACAGCCCGGCTTCTTCGGCCCTGACGCACCATTTTACGCCGGCGGCGAGCCTGGCCGTACTGCGCTCGCTCTACCGGAGCGATCCAGAAGCCGTTTTGCTGTCGCTGAGGGGGCATGCGTTTGGCTTTTCGCGTGAGCTTTCGGCAGAAGCCGCCCGGCTGGTTCAGCCGGCGGTGGATGCCATTCTAGACTGGCTGGAGGGTCAACCATGAGGGACGAACCGCTGTTGTTCATCATCACGGGCGGGCGCGGGGCCGGTAAGACGACCTTCTGCCGCCGTCTGGTGGAGGCCGCGCGCCGCGCCGGTTGGGAGGTGAGCGGGGTGCTGTCGCCGGCGGTGTTCGATGGGCCGCGGCGGGTGGCGATTGAGGCCGAAGACCTGCGCAGCGGCGAAACGCGCCGCCTGGCAGCCCGGCGCGCGGAAGACGCCCCGCCCGGCGCGGCCCCACACACCCGCAACTGGGATTTCGACGCCGCGGCGCTGGCGTGGGGCAACCGCGTACTGCAAGCCAGCACCCCGGCGCAACTGCTGGTGGTGGATGAATTGGGGACGCTGGAGTTTGAGCGCGAACAGGGCTGGCTGGCCGGGCTGGAGGCGGTTGATTCGGGCCGCTACCGCGCCGCGCTGGTGGTCATCCGCGCGGAACTGCTGGGCGAGGCCCTGACGCGCTGGCCCGACGCCTATATCGTGGAGATTGACACCCCCGCCGACAGCCGCGCTAAGGCCGAAGCCCTGGCGCGCCAGCTTTTTGGCAGTATTTGATCTTTTTTGTTAGAATATCTGTCGGGGAGAAAATCATCCATAGGGGGAAAAGGAGATGTTTTGGGTAATCTACAGGTACAAGACTGGCAGGAATTTCTAACCATTGTGGGCGTGGCGCTCATCTCTGGCACGGGCTTTTTGCCGACCCTGACCGTCTCTTGGGTACTGGCGCGCCTGATGCGCAACCCGCCGCGCATTCCACGGGTACTGCCGCTGATTTTTCTCGGCCTGCTGGCCTGGCCGATGGGGGCAGGGGCCGCGGCGGGCGGCGCGCCCGCCTGGCAGAATGAAACCTGCGCGGGCGTTTTTGAGCCGGTGGGCCTGCCGCTGACCGAACTGGGCAGTCAACCCTACCGGCGGATGGACGGGCAGGAGACGACCTTTACCGGGGGACTGTATCCGGGCGGCAGTAACGCCCGTCCGCCCGCTCATGAGGCCGCGGCGCTGGCCGCCGCCGGGCAGATCCAGCCGCTGAACGCCCAGGGCAGTCCAGACCCGGCCCAGGGCCGGGTGGTGATGGTTTCGATTGGCATGTCGAATGCCAACATTGAGTTTCAGGCGTTTATGGATCAGGCCGCCGCCCGCCCCAACCTGAACCCGCGCCTGATCCTGATCAACGGCGCGCTTCCCAGTCAGACCGCCGACCGCTGGGTAGACCCCGCCGCCCCGGCCTGGCAGGCGCTCGATCAGCAGTTGGCCGCCCGGCAGATCAGCCCGGCGCAGGTGCAGGCGGCCTGGGTGAAAAACACCCTCACCGGCGGCGGGGCCTTCCCAGATCAGGCGCTGGAACTGCAAGCCGCGCTGGAAGCCGCCGTCCGCAACCTTAAGGCGCGCTTCCCCAACCTGCGGATCGCCTATGTTTCCAGCCGCATCCGGTCGTATACGTACTTTCGCGGCCTCAGCCCCGAACCGCTGGCCTTTGAGTCGGGCTTTGCGGTGAAGTGGATGATCGAAAAGCAGATCAACGGCGACCCTGGCCTCAATTACGACCCCGCGCGGGGAGCTGTGACAGCGCCGGTGCTGTTGTGGGGTCCGTACCTGTGGGCCGATGGTCAGAACCCGCGCGCCGATGGGTTGGTCTGGCTGTCCGCTGATCTCACCTCAGACTGCACGCACCCATCGGCGCAGGGGCGGCAAAAAGCGGCCGATTTGCTGATGGATTTCTTCCAATCGGACAGCACCACGCGCGGCTGGTTTTTAGCGGGCGCGCCCGGCGCCACGCCAACGTCCACCCCGCCGCCTTCCTCAACCCTCACGCCCACGGCTTTGTCTTCTCCCACCGCCGCGCCTTCCGCTTCGCGCACGCCAACCGTCACCCGCACGCCGGGCCGGCCGGCGCCCTCGCTCACGCCCACGCCCCCCGGCGGCCCCAACGACGGCGAGCCTGCGCCCATTTATTTCATCCTCGTTTTGGGGGCAGTTCTGGCGTTGGGCGTGGGGATTCGGTATATCCTGCCGAGAAAATAGGGCTTCAGTTTGGCCCGGGCGGGGCTTTACTTCGTTTTCATGCCGCTGGATGAGGAAATTGGGAGGAAAATAGTCCTTAAACCCTCTTCAGAAGCGGAGACTGCCCCTTTAAATTTTCAGGCAAATTCCATATAATCATTCTGTAATCTTTCGCGTGGCTGGATCGTTTAACCGTCAGGGGGAATTTCATGGGTTTCTTCCGCTTATTGGGGGGCATGGATTGAATTGTGCGTCACTGCGGGCGCGGCCCGTGATACGCGCTTGACATCCGGCCTCATAGGTATTAAGAGGGTTGGGGTAGCGCTGCCAGGAGGGTAAGGTGTTTGCTGTTCATCGTTCTGTGATTCAAAGATTGTTTTCTGGATTGTTACTGGCCGCGCTGTTGAGCGGCCTGTTCTGGCAGTCGCCGGTACTGCGCACCGCGGCCAGCAGTGCGGGCTATGCTTTACAGTTTGATGGGGTCAACGATTACGTTCTACTGCCCGCCACGATTGACGTGTTCGGCGAGGGCTGGCAGACGACCAAAACGGTGGCTTTGTGGGTAAAGCCCATTGGACCGGGCCGCAACTGTAGTAACTCGATCCCTAGCTGGTGCGATAACATTTTCGGTGACCGCCCGCGCTGGTGGGGCATTTCGCGCGGGGTGATTAACGGCCAGGACCGCATTTGGATCTGGAATTATGACGGCCTGCCGGGGAATGGGGGCTACAACATCATTGCCATCCCTTACACGCCTGGCGAGTGGGTGCATATTGCCATGGTTCACGGCAATGGGACGATGCGGGCGCTCAAGAACGGCGTGCTGGTGCAGTCGGTGCCGGCGGGGGCCACACAGCAGCCATCTACCGGCGCGCGCCCGGTACTGCAAATCGGCGCGGTGATTAATACCACCACGCGCGTGTGGGCCTTTAACGGCGAGATTGACGAAATCAGCCTGTGGAATACCAACCTGAGCGATGCCCAGGTGGCGCAAAATATGTTCGCCGTGCTGAGCGGCACAGAGCCGAACCTGCGCGCGTATTACCGCATGTCGGATGGCGCCGGGCTGACGCTGACGGACGACAGCGCCTTCAACTGGAACGGCTCGCTGAAAGACGGCGGCGGGATCGTGCCGCCCAACGGCGCGCCGCCGCTGTGGGTGGCCTCTGGCGCGTTTGACGGCGGCGCGGCGGCCACGCCGACTTTCACGGCTACGGCTACCAGCGAGGTCTTCACCAATACGCCCACGCCGACGGCTACCAGCGAGATCCCCACCGATACGCCTACGCCGACGGCTACCAGCGAGATCCCAACCGATACGCCTACGCCGACGGCTACCAGCGAAATCCCAACCGATACGCCTACGCCCACGCCGACCGAAACCAGTCTGCCGCCGACGGAGACCCCCACCAACACGCCAGAGCCGCCTACCGCCACGCCGACGGCTACCGCTACAACCGCCGCCGGCATCGGCGAGGTTGGGTTCTACCTGACCCCCGGCGACGCCTGGGATGCGGCCGTCTCTGGCAGTTATGCCTACGTGGCCGACGTGATCGCCGGCCTGCGCGTGGTGGATGTTTCTAACCCGTCTGCGCCGGTTGAGGTGGGCGCATACGATACGCCGGGCCGCGCCTACGCGGTGGCCCTGGCGGGTTCCTACGCTTACGTGGCGGATGGGCGCAACGGTTTGCAGATCATCCAAATCACCAACCCCTTGGCTCCGGCGTTCGTTGGCACGTTCGATACGCCCGACTTTGCCTGGGGCATTGCCACCGATGGGACTTATGCGTACGTGGCCGACCGCTGGGGCGGCGTGCGCGTGATTAACGTGACCAACCCGGCCGCTCCGGTGGGCGTGGCCGCCATTACCACCCCCGACCAGGCCATCAACGTGGCTCTGGATGGGAATACCCTGTACGTCAGCGCCTACGAAGGCGGCGGACTGCTCATCTATGACGTTGCCAACCCGGCCAGCCCGGTGCTGATCGGTTCTTACAATACGGCGGGCGCGGCCTTTGGCGTGGCCGCCGGAGGCGGGCGCGTGGTGGTGGCCGATGGCTTTGCCGGCGTGCTGATGCTGGATGTGACCAACCCCGCCGCTCCGGTGGTGCTGGGGGGCTACAACACCCCCGGCCTGGCGCGCGACGTGGTTGTAGATGGAAGCCGCATTTACGCGGCGGATGAGTCTGGCTTTGTGGTGGTAGACGCAACCAACCCCGCCGCGATGGTCGAGATTGGGTATGTAGATACCCCCGGCCAGGCGCGCGGCGCGGCCTACCAGAATGGCTATGCTTATGTGGCCGACTACGCGGGCGGTCTGCGGGTGGTGGCCGTGCCTTAATTCAAGATTTACTGCGCCACTACGCAGTGATTTTAATGCGCTAAAAAGAAGCGCCAGATCAGATCGGTGGTTTGCAAATCGGCATGGGCGGGCCAGGTATGGCCTTCGCCGGAGAGAGTGAACAAGAGTACTTCGGCCCCGCCGCGGCAGCCCGGCCAGTTGAGGGCGGCGGCGCTCTCATGCCGGTAGGGCGGGTCGGGTTGAGGAGCGCACCCGTTGAGCGCGGCCCAGCGGGCGAAAACCTCTGGCACGGCGGCGTAGCCCGGCGCGCCCGCGTAAGGCATTTGCGAGTCGGCCTCGCCGTGCACCAGCAGTACTGAGGGGATGCGCCCTGGGGCGCAGGGGGCATTCTGCGGGTAGCGCCCGGCCACCAGAGCGGCGGCCCGGAACTGCCCCTGGGGGTGGCAGGCCAGAGCGTCGGCAAATTCGGCGCCGCGGCCCATCGCGGCCAGGTAGATGCGCTGGGGGTCTATATCCCAGATGATTTTGAGGTGGTCCATCAGCGCCAGCAGGAACAGCAGATCGCTGGCTTCGCCGCCGCTTTGCCCGAACAGCCACTCAGAGCGCTCTTCCAGAGGGCGGGGGTAGAGGATAAAGAAATTCTGCCCGGCAGATTCCCCGGCCAGGCCGGTGATGGCCTCTTGCTGTTCGGCGGTCATCCCCGGCTCGTGCAGGCTGATGACCAGGGGCAAGAACCTGCCGGGGCGGTAGCTTTTGGGCACGCGAATTTCGTAGGGAACGCTTACGCCCTGATACAGGTAGCTGGCCTGGTGGATGGGAAGATCCTGCGCGGCGGAGCGCCCGCCGGTGTTGGGGATGGCCGCACAGCCGGCGGTCAGCAGCAGTCCGCCGAGGATAGCCCCGGCCAGGAACTTCCGCCATAGATCAAAACAGATGCGCCGCCTGCCAACCCACATTTCCACCCCCCCTTTTGGGATAATGATAGCACATTGGCGCGAAAAAAACGAACAGGGGCTGTCGAACCTGGGGGAATGCCCGCTTGATTTTTGATTTTATTTTTGTATAATTGTTTCTAAATATATCGAATTAAAAATATAGAGGTCAAAATGGATGAAATCATCCTCGAATTCTTTAAAACATTAGCGGACGTGGAGCGCATTCGCATCGCGGCCCTGCTGGCGGAAGAAGCCCTAACGGTGGAACAGATCGCCGCGCGGTTAGATCTGCGCCCGGTTGAGGTTCCGCGCCACCTGGCGCGGTTAGAGAAGATCGGCCTGCTGGCGCAAGCTGGCGCGCAGTACCGGCTGGATCGGAAGGCGCTGGAGCGGCTCGCGCGCGAGCAGTTGGCGCATCTGCGCGCCCAGGTGCAGGAACATTCCAACGATGAAGACGCCGATGAATATGACCGCAAAGTGGTGAAAAATTACAGCCTGCCAGACGGACGGCTGAAGGAAATCCCCCTGCAGGATAAGAAGCTGTTAGCGGTCTTGCGCCACGTGGTCCAGGTGTTTGAGCCGGGCATCCGCTACACCGAAAAGGAAGTAAACGCGGCGCTGGCGCGCTTTCACCCCGATACGGCTTTTCTGCGCCGCGCCCTGGTGGACCGTCAGATGATCGCGCGCGAGGTCAACGGTACGGCCTACTGGCGGGCATGAGTCAACGGATTACGCCCATTCGATTGAACGGCTGGGGCAATGGACGCGGGGCTGAAGCCCCTGCTCAGGACGTGGAAGCCCCTGCGGGGCTGAAGAGGGAGACCCTCGCCGAAATCCCGCCGGGCGCCGGAACCCGACCTACAGAAATCCGTTCAATCCGTTCCCGGCCCATCGGAATGGGCTTAATCCGTTGACAGCTCTTCCCCCACACGCGCGGGTTGGGGGGCGGATGGACGCGGGGCTGAAGCCCCTGCTCAGGACGTGGAAGCCCCTGCGGGGCTGAAGGGGAGAACCCCGCAGGGGTTTGCAGGAACGGAGGCGGGGGGGTCGAACCCCCGCCGGATGCTCGTTTTGGGTTAATGCTGTCCCAGCGTTCCCCGCTGGCGGACCTTGCGCTCGATCTGGTTGAACACGCGCAGGCCAAGCCAGATCATCAACCCCATGAAGATGGTCATCATGCCCACTTCAACCGGGATGGGCAGGAGGGTGCGGGTGTTCAACAGCAGGCCGCGCACGGCGTCATAGCCGTAAGTGAGGGGCAAAATCAGCGAAACCGGCATCAGCCAGCGCGGCAGTGACTGCGCCGGGAACTGCTGGCCGCTGAAGACCGATACCAGGTAGCTGGTCATATCTACCACGCTGTTGGCGTCGCGCATCAGCAGGACGAGCGCGGCAAAGGCAATGCCAAACCCGTACAGACCGATCAGCAGGGGGAGCATTGCCAGGGCCGCCGCGAGGACATCACCGGTAGGGCGGAAGCCAAACAACAGCCCGGCCACCAACAGCAGGGCCGCCGAGAGCAGGGTGGTCACCAGCAGGCTGGTGAGCGTGCGCCCGATCAGCAGGATGGGGCGGGCGGCGGGCGTCAGCCAGTTCGATTCCAGCACGCCCGAATCCATGTCCCACTTCATGGCAAAGCCGATGTTCCAGAACACCGTGTTGACGTAGTTGTTCAGCACCATGCCGACCAACACAAAAGAAATATAGTCGGTCGTGCCGCTGTAGGCCGCGAAGCCGTGCGCCTTGCCGTCTACGCTGAAGGCCTGCCCCATAAAGTAGACCGGCGTGAGCCAGATGAGGGGGTGCAGAAGCGAAGAGAAGGCGTTGAGCGGGTAGCGCCAGAAGTGCTGCCAGTCTTTTTTCGCCACCATCAGCAGGGCGTTGAGGTGCGTGCGCCAGGTGATGACCGGGAGAGGAAATGTTTTTACAGCCATGGCCGGCCTCCTAATACTGCCCAATCGCGCCGGCGCGGCGGGCGCGGCGCTCGGTCCACTGAAAGAGGATATAGCCCGCCGCCAGGAAGAATGCGCCAAACCCCAACAGCGCGATGATGTCTGGCATCAGGTCGCTCAGGGTGGCGTTGGCGAGGGCCGCACTGCGGATGGCGCGCATCATGTAGGTCTGCGGCAGGAAGACCGCCACCTCCTGCATCCACCCGGGCAGAAGCGCAATGGGGAAGCTGATGCCGCAGAAGATCATCACCAGGCCGCGCACCATCTGCACGAAGTTATGGGCCTCTTTAAGCCACACCACCACGCTGGCAAAGGCGATCCCCAGGCCGTAGACCGATGGAGCCGAGACGGCGATGAGCAAGATCACCAGCAGGGGGTTGCCGTTAAAGCGCACCCCAAAGAAGACGCCGAACTCGATGGCCGAAACCAGCATAAAGATCAGCATTTGAGCCAGATGCACCAGGCTGGGGCCGAGCAAAAAGGTGAAGCGCCAGGTAGGGGCCATCCAGTTGGTCTCTAAGGTTCCGCGCCACTGCTCGTTGCGCAGTGCAAACCCCACCCCCCACAGCACCACGTTCTGCCACATCCAAACGGTCGTGCCGATGGCGATGAAGCCGAGGTAGTCTGAAATGCCCGTGCGCGCGATAAACAGCGCCAGGCCCGATTGATCGGGGCCAGAGAGGGCCCGCGCCGAGAGGATGTAGGCCAGAGGGAAGATGACCGGCCAGATGAGCAGTGAAATCACCCAACTGGGGTAGCGGCGCACGTATAACCATTCCTTGCGGGCCACAGCTAACAGCGCGCCCCATTCTCCCAGCACTCCTTCAGCGGTGCGCACTTGGCCCGGGGCCAGCGCGCGAGAGGTTGTGGTCATGCGGTTCTCCTTTCGCGGGTCAGTCGCGCAGGGCTTTGCCCGTCAGACTGATAAAGACATCTTCCAGGCTGGGCCGGACGATGTTCATGTTCACCAGGCGCGTGCCGTTGTAATTCACCCGGTCCAGGATGCCCGGCAGGACGGCGCGGCTGTTCTCGGCGTGGAGCGTCACCTCGGCCATGGCTTCGCCCTCCAGGCGGCGGCTGACCAGGTTTTCCACTCCGCCGACCTCTTGCAGACGGCGGCTCAGGTCTTCATGCCAGCCGGCGATTTCCAGGCGAATCACGTCTTTTTGCCCGATGCGCTCTTTCAGGCGGGCAGGGGTGTCTAGCGCGATGATCTTGCCCTGGTCAATGATGCCGATGCGGTCCGAAAGCTGGTCGGCCTCTTCCATGTAGTGAGTGGTGAGCAGGATGGTATGACCGGCGGCCTTTAGTTCGGCGATCAACTCGCGCACTTTGCGGGCGGCCTGCGGGTCTAAGCCCAGGGTGGGCTCATCCAAGAGCAAGATGGGCGGGTTCGCCACCAGCGCCTTGCTGATCGCCACGCGCTGGCGCATGCCGGTGGAGAATTTTTCCACCAGGTCATCGGCGCGGGCGGCCAATTCAAAGCGTTCCAGCAGTTCCTGGGCGCGTTTTTTCGCCACCGCCGGGGGGATGTGATAAAGCGCGGCAAAGTATTCCAGGTTTTCGCGGGCGGTGAGCTTCCAGTAGATACTGCGCTCGCCGGCCAGCACCGTCCCCAGGCTCTGACGCACCTGGGTGGGTTCTTTGAGGATGTCAAAGCCGTTCACCCGCGCCGTGCCGCTGGTGGGTTCAAGCAGCGTGCATAACATGCGGATGGTGGTGGATTTGCCCGCGCCGTTGGGCCCTAACAGGCCGAAAATCTCGCCCTGGCGGATTTGCAGGTTCACGCCGTCCACCGCGGTGAAGTAAGTCATCTCTTTTTTCTTGCCAAAGGGCCAGAACTTCTTACCCGCGCCCGACTGCGCGCCGTTGGAACCGTTCTCGGCGCTGTCGGCCTTGCGGGGGAACTTCTTGACCAGGTTTTCTGCTTCAATTGCCCATTCCGACATCGTGACTACCCTCCTGAATTTCGGTGACAGGCAGCAAAAAGCGCCGCCGCCCTGAGCAGTAAGCCCGGCTCATCCACTCGGAACAGCGACGCGCTGCTAATTGCCTGTCACGCGGTGCGTTATTTGATTGCCACCTCTGATTATAGGCAAAATTATTGAATTGTCAATAGGTTTTTTTAAATAAATTCAAATCGACATTTAATTTTCTTATCCTTTTATTATTTTTCTTTGACTTTTTTGTGAGCCGTGTCTTCCTGGTTCCGGTATCCGCGCCCAAGACGGTCGCTTACCGAGTTTTGTGTAAATTGCAGGCGGCGCCCTGCAATTTACACAAAATTTGAAATACTACCCCAAGACCCCATCAACGAGGGGGAATCTCGCAGTTGAGGGCCGCTAATTCGGCGGCCCATTCGGCTTCACTGGCATAACGGCGCGCGCGGAAGTTGATCCCCAGGGTGCCGAACTCGGCGGCGTCTGAGGCGCGCGCCGCGCCTGAAAAGACATCATGCCGCGAGGTGATCTCAAAGCCCACAAAACCGGCGGCTGTGACCACAGCCTTCAGCTCTGCTTCCAGCAGAGCGCCGGCAATTCAACCCGTCCACAGGCTGATATCGGCTCTGGCGTCTTCTGGCACGGGTTTCTGCACCAGAATATCGCCGATTTGCAGACGCCCGCCGGGGCGCAGCACGCGGGCCATCTCGCGCAGGGCGGCGCTTTTGTCGGGCATCAGGTTCAGCACGCCGTTGGAGATGATCACATCGGCCCAGCCCGTTTCCACAGGCAGGGCCTCGGCGTAGCCTGCGCGGAAGGTCACATTGTTTACTCTGGCCTGGGCGGCTCCCTCAGTTGCCTTTTCCAGCATGGCGGGGGTCATATCCACGCCGATCACCTGCCCGGTGGGGCCGGTCATGCGCGCCGCGATGAGGCTGTCTAGCCCGGCGCCGCTGCCCACGTCTACCACGCGCTCACCCGGTTGGATGGTCCCCAGCGTAAAGGGGTTGCCCGTGCCGGCAAAAGAAGCCAGGTTGGCTTCGGGGATGCCCGCCAGCCAGGCTTCCTGGTAGCCCAGCAGGGCCGCCAGCGGCCGCCCGGTAATAAAGTGGAAGCCGCGCTGCGGCTCTCGCGCCACCAGTTCGTACTCCGCCTGGATGGCCGCCCGCAGTGCGGCAGAATCCAGGCCGCGCGAACCGGCTTCGGCGTTGGGGATGGCATTCTGTACGGTTGTCATGATTTACCCTCCGTATGGAAAGAGAAACCCGAATACCCTCCGGCCGGGACCGCCCCGGCCGGCTGTAGAAAATGTGACGGCGGTGAAAGCTTGAGTGGATAAAGAAGGTTACAGTTCCAGCGGGTAGCCGCCTGCCCGCCACTCGGCCACGCCCTCTTCCAGGCGCGCCACCTGGTAGCCGCGTGCGGCCAGCAGTTCCAGGGCCTGGTCGGCGTAGATGCAGTACGGCCCGCGGCAGTAAGCCACGATCAGCCGGTCTTGGGGCAGTTCCGCCAGGCGCTCGCGCAGTTCGGTGAGGGGGATCGAGACGGCTCCCGGCAGGTGACCGGCCTGGTATTCGAGCGCCGGGCGCACGTCCAGCAAAAGGGCCCTGCCCGCGCGCAGATGGTCGAGCAGTTCTTCCGGCGTAATCCGGCGCAGATCGGCGCGGCGGCTCCGGTAGGCGTCGCGGGCGCGTTCCACTTCGGCCAACTGCTTCTCGCCAAGGGCGCGCAGGTGCATCCACAACTGGGCCACTGCCGGGTCGGCCAGCCGGTAGCGGACGAACTGCCCACTGCGCTCTACCGTCACCAGGTGGGCCTGGCGGAGCTTTTGCAGGTGCGCCGAGGCATTCGCCACGCTCAGGTACGCCTCGTTTGCCAGGTCTTCGACCGTGCGGGGAGCCTGCACGAGCAGGTCGAGCAGTTCCAGCCGGTGGGGGTTGGAGAGCGCGTTGCCGATCTGGGCGAACAGCTCGTAGATTCGTTCTTTTTGGGCGCGTTTGCCGTTGCTCTGGGTCGTCATGCTCCCCTCGTGGTGCATAGATTCTAATAATCTATTGAATATTATATAAAAAAGACCGCTTTTGTCAATAAGGTATTTGTCAACACAATTCACGCGGTTGGGGGCGCGGACGCGGGGGTGGAGTCTCTCCGGGCGCATAGGTGGGGGGGGGAGCTGTCAGCGGATTTCGGGAGCGGATTGAACGGATTGTAGAACGGATTGCAATCGGACGTAGGGGCGGGGTTTCCCCGCCCGCGCGGGTTGGGGGGGAGAAGAGCTGTCAACGGATTTCGGGAGCGGATTGAACGGATTACGGACGTAGGGGCGGGGTTTCCCCGCCCGCGCGGGTTGGGGGAGAAGAGCTGTCAACGGATTTCGGGAGCGGATTGAACGGATTACGGACGTAGGGGCGGGGTTTCCCC
>DAOUAC010000015.1:0-25009 GCA_034434155.1 Anaerolineaceae bacterium | reverse complement strand
AGCAGCAGCGCCATGCCCACCCCCGCCCAGGCCAGATGCAGCGCCGCCAGCAGGGTATACCCCCACGCAATCCCTGCCGCCCCCGCCACCGCCGCCAGCGGAAGCAGTACCAGCGCATTAGGCGGATAAAACAGCGCCATCTGATAGTTCGCCAACAGCGGCGCGCCCATCCCATTCAGCGGGTTCCACCAGGGCATCACCCCCATGCGGATTTGCTCCCAGGCCTGCTGCCACCATGGGACGAACTGCAGTGCGGGCGTCCCCCAGAACAGCGCCTTGCCCTCCGCCAGCATCGGGGCCAGCAGTGCCAGCGGAGCCGCAATCAGCACCCAGTAAGCTTGAATATAATCCCTGATCGTTAAACGGCCCTTACTATTCATCCGGGCTTATCTGTGTCCATCTGTGTTTATCTGTGTCCATCTGTGTTTATCTGTGGTTCCACTTTCAAAATCACCATCTCACCCTGCTCGTACACCGGCTGCAGCGCTCCCGCCTCGCGCGGGTCCCAGTCACCCAACTTACGCTCTGCCGGTCCCCACACCACAAAATCAACGCCAAATTCGCGCAGCAGCGCCGCGCGGGCTTTTTCTGGACAATTTGCCTCGTAAAAGCACTGCACGCGGGTCTCAATCTCCGACGCATTCACGCTCTCTGGACCGCTCCCCAGCAGAACGCGCACCGGGGCCCAGGCCGGCAGGGCTGTGGAAGTCTCAAAACTTGCCAGAACCACGTCGTTTTTACGGGCGTTCTGCGCCAGAAATTCAAAACCCTTCACTTCATCTCTGGAGCGGTACAGCGGCGGCCGCATGGCCGTCACGCCGTACAGGCTGGCGAGATACAACACCAGCGTAGACAGGTAAAAAACGCCCAGGAATGCCCGCGCCCTGCCCAACGCCTGCTTCCCGCGCGTCTCCAGCCAGATGAACGCCAGGGCCGAAAGCGCTACCCACACAGCCTCGGGCATCCGCCTTTGCAGGGTATACGGCGCATAAGCCAACAGCGGAAAGGCCGCCGCCCACGCCGCGATCAGCCAGCCGTGCCAGCCGTTGGCCCGGATCGCCGGCCCCACCCCCGCCGCGGCTAGAGGCAGCAGCAGACCATACGCCAACAGGTAGTGATGCACCGGCGGCGACACGATCCGGTTCTGCCCCTCCCACCCCGCCAGCGTTGGGTCGAGCCGCAGCGCCAGAAACGTATACACCACCACCGGCGCAGAGATGAGGACGATCCGCGCGGCCCGGCGCACGTACCCCCACCACATTTGCCAATCCGCCGCCTTCCTCCGGCCCGCCCAGAACTGCCACGCCCCCGCCGCGGCCAGGTGCAGGCCCACAACGGCCCATTCCACCACCACCGTCAGCGGCTGCATGATTCCAACCCCCAGGCACAACACGCCCGGCAGCCAACCCGCCCACCGTCCAAGAGATGCCGGGGGCTTCAGGTAGCCCGTCAGGCTCCACAACAGCAGTGCGCGCGCCGCCGCCAGGTGCGGCAGGCCCAGAAGCATTAAAAAGCCAAACGTCTCCGGCGAATAGAACTCCAGCGGCTGTTCCATCCCCGGCAGTGTGCCCGACCACAACCCTTCCAGTCCCAAGAGGGCCAGCCAGCCCAGCCCGCCGCCCAGCGTCGCCAGCGCCGTCCCCCATCGCCGCAGGTTCACATCCTGAATAAACAAGGCCAGAAAATCATACACTGCCAAAACCATTGCCAGCCCGGCGGCCACCCGAAACAGGTGGAAGAGCGCCACCAACTGCTCGTACTGTCCTGGCGGAGCGGTTAGCTTGCCCAACAGCAGGTAAGGTAAAAAGGCTAACATCCCACCGCTTGGATAAGCGGTATACGGCGAGCGGAAAAACCACGCCCCCGCCGCCCCCCACAGCATTTTTGCCAGGTAAGAATAGCCATCCTCCGCGCCGAATAACAGGCCGCTGTACTGCCATTGGGGGTTAGCGCGCGCCATCTGAAACCCCACCAGGTACGGGATGGTCGTAACCACCATCACTACCCCGGCGAACCCAATGACCCACCGTCGTTCAGCTCGCGCGGCTCGCATGACCCCTCCCCCACCGGCTCAACCATCCCAGGATCAGCGCGGCCAGCCACGCCGCGCCAGAGAGTCCCGCCCCCACGAACACCGTGAGCGGCGCAAATGCAAACTCCACCACGTGACGGCCCGGCCCCAGCCGCACGGCGCGCAGTAACCCGCCTGCCGCTTCAATTTCTCCCATCTGCCCATCCACCCGCACCGACCAGCCCGGGTACATCACTTCCGCCAGCACCAACAACCCCGGACCGCCGGCCTCCAGCGTCACCCGGTTGGGCCGCCGGTAAACCACCGGCGTCGAGCGGATGCCCTGCCCCAACTTCACCGCCGGGTCCTGTACCCAGGCGCGCGGGAGCGCCTTAAGGTTCTCATAAATGCGCGTCTGGCCCTTTTGTGCAATCAGCCGCAGATCTTCAGAGACGATCTCATATTCCGCGGCAACGTACTTCACGTTCAGCAGGCCAAGCCGCCGCGCATCGGGGATTACTCCGCGGTGATCGACAGCAGGATCGTCGGCGAAAGGCGGCAGGGTCACGCTGTACCCTACCTGCTCGATTCCCGTTGCCGCCTCCATGAAGCCCTGATAACTCGCCAAAATCAGCGGATCAACCCCATCGGCCAGTTCCAACCCGTACCAGGCCGCAATGTGCTGTGGAATGCTGTACGAAGGCGAATACACCCGGAACGGTTCTTCCCCGCCGTGCAGTGCAAGATACGCCGCCGCGCCCGAAGGGTCATCTATGGCCTCGCAGGGGGTCCGGTATTCCAGCCCCACAACATTGACGGCGCTCAGATCGGCCAGCGCCAGCCCCAAAAACAGCGCCGCCGCCCACCGCGCCGTCATTTTCCGCCGTGCCACCGCTCCAATCAGGCCGGCTCCCAACATCAGGGCCACAGCCCCCCATCCAAACTGTAACCGTGCGCGGGGCGAGTCCACCAGCACCACCACCGCCAGCCCCAACAGCACCGCAAATGCCAGCAGAGTGAACAGGAACAGAGCCTTTTTCCTCCCCACGCCGGTGATGCCCTCTTCCCTCCCCTCCAAAGCGGCCAGCAGAACATCTAATCCCCAGGCCGCAGTGATCGCAAAGGCCATGCCGGTTAAAAACAGCGCGCGCGGCGGCACGCGCAGCAGGCTCAGCCCTGGTAACTCCAACAGCCAGGCCGCCGGGGCAAAATACCGGCCCAGCGCGAGGATTAACGTCACCACGATGAGCGCCACCCAAAACCCGGCCCGCCTGCGCAGCCTGGCGTAAAAGACCACCAGCGCGAACAATGTCAGCGCCACCCCGCCAGGATACATCGCCCACTCCGCCGGCCCGCGCAGATAGGGATAGACCAGACCCAACCACTGCGCTGGCGGCAGTGAATCGATCAGATTTTCGCCCGGCAGCATGTACGCGCGGGTCGAAAGGCGCGTATATTCCGCCAGCGGCAGCAGCAGAACTGCCGCCGTCCATCCGGCGGCGGCCAGATTGGCCGCTCCCCGCGCGCACAGCCCGGCTAATCCCTTCCATCCGGCCCGCGGCGCGTGCCAGACCGCATAAGCCAGCCACGCCAGCCCGGCATAGGCCGCCCAACGCGGGTCGGCCAGGGCAATCACGCCGAGGACGAACCCGGGCGCAATCCACCGCGCCTTCCCAGCCTCGCCCGCCGCCCCTGCCGCAGACTTCTCCGCCAGGAACAGCCAGGGAGTCCAGGGTACGGCGTACAACAGCGTCAGATGACCGGCGCCCAGGTGCGCGTACAGCTTGGGCATGGCTTCAAAGAGCAGCGCGCCAAAGAGGGCCGCACGCTCCGCCAGCCCTTCAGCCCGCAGCAGCAGGTACATCCCTACCCCGCCCCACATCAGGTGCAGCGCCACAGCCAGGTTAAAGCCCCACGGAAGCGGCAGTGCCAGCGCCAGCCAGCCGGGCGGGTAATACAACCCCGCCAGCGGATTGGCCGCCAGAGGATAGCCGCTTAAGATCAGGGGCGACCACAGGGGGATGACGCCGTTTTCAGTCAGAGAACGCTGAATGTACAGCGCATTGGGATAGTGGCTGATGAGCAAATCTGAGTATACCGACCCCGGATGAAACGGATAGCGCCCCCACGAGGGCAGCAAAATCAACACCGGCAGCGCCAACGAGGCCGCCAACAGCACCCGGCGCATCATGGCCGCTTCCTCACCGCGTAGACCGTCACCGCGCCGTCTTCAAAAACCGGCTCCACGCCCGCCGGTAGAGGATGGAGAAGAACCCGGCCCGCGGAAGGCTCTCGCTGTGCCAGCGCCTGCTCGCGCTCGCCGAAGAAGATGTAATCCACTCCTCTGGCCGTTAAAAATGCCTGCATCTCAGCCGCAGACCACGTCCCGCTGAAAAAACCGCGCACTTCGGCCTCTTCGCCAGCGGCGTTGACTGTTTCAAACGGGTGGCCGTAGATCACCCGGTGCAGAGTAAGCGCCGGAACGTAGTTGCCAATCTGCGGAGAGGCCAGTACCAGACTTCCGGGTGAGGCCTCGCGCCCCAACCACTGCAAAGCGCGGTATTCTGCCCTGCTCAAAAAAATCTGCTCCGAGCCGCCCACAATACCCAAGATTCCCCCCAGGATCAACACCCCATTGGTTGCCAGCGAACAGCCCATCACCACCGGCACGAGCCAGCGCCCCCGCACCCGCCGCTGTAAAACCCCAATGCCAAACCCGGCCAAAAGCGCGGCGGGGATGTACAGCCCGGTCAAAAAGCGGCGCTGCAAGCCAAACGGCGCGTACACCAACAGCCCGCCCAATACCAGCCAGGCAATCAGCACGCGCCGGGCCGGGTGATCTTTCATCTTCCAGAGATCAACCGCTCCCAGGCACGCCAGAGCCAACGCGGGTGACAGCGACAGCACAAAATCCCACAGCGGCGGCGAAGGCGTTAAGTTTTGGGCGTTCCAGCCGGCCAGGAAGGGATCGGTCTGCGTGATCCAGAACATATAAAGCAGATAGGGCCCACCCAAAAGCCCCAGCGCCGCCGCTGGCTCTAAAACGCGCCGCCCCGCCGCCGGACCCGCTTCTACCCAGGCCCACGCTCCCCAACCTGCCAACACCAGCGCAATCACCACCATGCCAAACGGCAGAATCACCGCTTCTAACAATCCGGCGAGAGCCAGAATCACGTAATGCCACCCGCGCCTTTCCGAGAGGATGCACAGCAAGATGCCCACGAGGATCGCCAGCCCAACCACAAAGTGCGGGTTCTGGTAAGCCGACAGGAACGGGTATGCCTCAGCCACCCAAAAATCAGAAGGCAGCAGCCCGCTGAACACGACCAGCCAGCCCATCCCCGATCCAAATGCGGCCAGCCAGGCGGTAACGCGGGCCAGGCCGGGGCGGTCAATGAATACAACCCGCTGAATAAAAGCCACTAACGCCCACGCCAACAGTCCCGCGCCCACTACCCGTGCCGCATGAAAAACCAGTAATACAGGTAGTTTCGCCCAGCGGGCAAAATATCCCAAAAACAAGTAAAACAGGTGGATATACGCCCCATCGCCGTTTTCAGCCGAATAGGGCAGGCGGAATTTCCAATCTCCCCGCCAGCTCTGGTTCATCTTCGCCAGGTAAGAATTGCCGTCAATCGGATTCAACAAAAAGCCGTTAAAAACCCGATCACCCCCAACAGCCCAGCCGAACCCGAACAGGTACGGGAGCGTGACCGCCGCGATCAGCGTTGCGATAAGAACGATGGTTTGCTTCTTATTCATAGGGTTAAAATTACAAAGAAAAGTATACTTGAGAAAGAACGCCCTCGCAACTTACCCACAGTTTACGGGTGCATTGCAGTTTACAAAGTACGCCAATCAATCGCTTGCCTCATCTTCCATCCACCTCTATAATCACAGGTATGAATCAGGCATTCCATCTCTATCGACTGCAACAAATTGACACGCAAATCAGCCAGATCGAAGCCCAGCTTAAGGAACTCGAAAGGCTCCTGGCTGGCAGCGAAGCCGTCCGCCAGGCACAGGCCGCAGCCGAAGAAAAAAACAGGCTCCTGCAGCGAGCGCGCCAGAGCCTTAAAGAGGCCGAATTCGCAGTTCGCGAACAGACCCTCAAGATCGAACAATGCGAATCTTCCTTATACAGCGGTAAAGTGCGCAATCCCAAAGAACTCCAGGACCTGCAAAAAGAGATCGTCTCTCTTAAAAAGCACCTGGCGCATTTAGAAGACCGCCAATTGGAATGCATGATGGCCGTCGAAGAAGCCGAGCAGGCCAGTCTGGAAGCCGAAAAGCACTATACCCAGGCGCAGGCCGCATTTATGGAGCAGTCGGCAGGGTGGGCCGGCCAGCGTGAACTGCTGCGTAAAACCCTCGAAAGACTGCTGGCCGAGCGCGTTCCGGCCCTCGCTTTTGTGACCGAAGAGAGCCTCGCCATCTACAACCGCCTGCGCCAGCGCAAAAACGGCGTGGGCGTGGTGACGGTGACGGATGGCTCTTGCTCCGTTTGCGGTGGAACCCTCCGGCCTTCCGAAGTACAGGCCGCCCGCAGTGCGCCAACGCTGGCTTTTTGTTCTTCCTGTGGCCGCATCCTTTACGCTGGATAGTATTTCAAAACGACCTTACGCTGGGTAGATCATGTTCCGGTTTCCGAACTTCCAATTTGACCGGCTTTCCTTTTTCCTGGGGTTCCTTGCCGCCACCCTGTTCTGGTGGGTATTCAGCCGCTTCCGGCCCTACCTGCCCGTCTATTGGGGCCGGCTGAAAAAATACATCGCCGACCTCAACCGCCAGAGCCAGATTGGGGCCGAACTGACCCTCCGCCGAGAGATCATCCGCCGCGGCCAGCGCAGCCACGTGGCCGCGCCCTTGTTCGCCCTGGATGAAATCCTGGTTGAACCCCGTCTCATCGCCCCGCCCCCCCTGCACGACCCCGGCGCGCCCGCCCCAGAAGTCCCCATCGCCCAGCGAGTGATCCCCTACATCCCCGATTGGCCTGAACTGGCCTCTCCCCTCGGAACTCCCACGCTGACGCTCGCTCAGGCGGCCCAGCATGGCTGCCCCATCGCCGTCATTGGACAGCCCGGCAGCGGCAAATCGGTGGCGCTGGCTCACCTGGCAATGCTCATCGCCCGCCAGGATGAGCAGGCCGGTCATCTGCGCGATGCCCTCCCACTGTTCCTCCACATCGCTGACCTCGATCTGGAGCAAGACCCCCTGCCCGCGCTGGTCAAGTCTGTGTCCAGGCAAGTCAGCGTGGTGGCCCAACCGCAGGTATCGCGCTACCTCAACCTCGCCTTCCGCGACCCTACCCGCCGGCTCGTTTTACTGCTCGACGGCGTTGATGAACTGCCGCCCGAAGCCCTGCCTCCGGTATCTAACCACCTGAAAGCCTTACAGGAACGCCTGCCCAACCTTCAGGTGATTGTCGCCGCCTCGTCCGATTACCTCGACGGCCTGGTACGCCTGGGCTTTTACCCGCTGGGGGTCGCTTCGTGGTCACACCATCAGCGCGTCGAGTTCGTCCGCAAATGGGGCGAGTTGTGGGTCAACCACATTCTGCCAGAGGCCAAAAAGCATTTCCAGGCCCCAGACGTAGACCCAACCCTGATTCATCATTGGCTGATGGGCGAGATCGCCCTGGAAAGCCCCTTAGAACTGTCGCTCAAAGTCTGGTCCGCCTACGCCGGAGACCTCAACGGCAACAGCTTCAGCCAACTGCTTAAGAATTATTTCAGCCGCTACTTGCCCGCCCGCAACCTGCTACCCGCGCTAGACGTGCTGGCATACCGCTTTATACGGCAGGGCCAATCCTGGCTGGACATTGACGAAGGCGAGCAGGCTCTCTCAGCCTACCAGCCCCCAGCCGCTGATGGCGCGCGCGCAGACGAAGCCCGGCCCACTGCCCAGAAGCCCGCCCGGAGCGCCAGGAAGTCCTCAGACCGCGATGCACTGGTGACGCAAGGGGAGCGCATCCTCTCCGCGCTGACCAACGCCGGCATTCTGACACAGCACCCTGGCCGGCGCATCCGCTTTAACAGCCCGCTCTACGTTGGATGCCTGGCCGGCCCCCACATTAAACCAGAAGAAGCCGATGAATTGGTGACGAAATTGGAATGGAGCATCGCCGCGCAAACCCTGCGCTTCGCGTCAGCCTGCACCCCGGCCCCTGCATGGATATCCAGGCTCCTGGCCGATCTGCGCCTGCCCCTGTGCCGCGAACTGCTCATCGCCGCCCGCTGGCTGGCCGACGCGCCGCCCAACAGCGAATGGCGCATCCAACTCCTGCGCACCCTGGCCGCCGCCCTCGCCAATGACACCATCCCCCTCGGAACCCGCGCCCGCATGGCCGCCGCTTTTCTGACAACCAAAGACCCCTCCACGCCCAAGCTCTTTAAACAACTGCTCACCCATCGCTCCGCCGATGTGCGCCGGCTGGCCGTGCTGGCGTGCGGCGCGCTGGGCAGTCCTCAGGGATTAGATGATATTCTCGAAATGGTGCTGGACCCAGACGAGAGCGTCCGCAGTGCTACCTGCCTGGCTATCTCCGCCATCCCCGGCGACACGGCCCTCAATGCCCTGGTAGAGATCTTAATGCAGGGTGACGAAATCCTGCGCCAGGCTGCCGCCGAGGCGGTGGCCCTCAATCACCTCGAAGGCCGGCAGGTGCTGGAAGAACTGGCCGGGGTGGATGACCTGCTGACGCGGCGGGCCGTCGTCTTTGGCCTGGTGCAAATCCGCGATGATTGGGCGCGCAAATTGTTAGAGAAAATCGCTGTGGAAGATGGTCAGTGGGTGGTGCGCAACGCCGCCAGTCAGGCCCTGGAAGAATTCCAAAAACCCCGCTTATCCGTTCCCAGGCCGCTCCCGCCGCCTTCCGAAAACCCCTGGCTGCTGGCATTCGCCGGTAAATTGGGGATCGGCATTCGCCCCGGCCACCCCGCCACTGACGTGCTGATGGCCGCGTTAAAATCGGGTTCTATGGAAGAACAGATCGCGGCGATGCAATATCTGCGCGCCGAACCCAACGAAGGGGCCATTGCCGTTATCTACCAGGCCCTCTACAGTGACCAGCCAGACCTGCACGAACCTTCTTTAACGACCCTGTGGATGATGCTCCTCAGCGGCTATAAACTGCCTGACCCCACCCAATATGGGCTGGGATAAAGTCGTTATCCCCCGCTGTAATGCTTCAACACCCGTTCCTGCACCTTCATCTTATCAATATTCATCACCGTCACCAATTTATCTTTGCCAGACAGCCCCGCTACAATCTCAATCTGCGCGGGATTCACTTCCAGCACCTCGGCTAAAAATTCGATGAGCGCCTGGTTGGTTTTTTCTTCTACCGGCGGGGCCGTCAGGTGGATCTTCAATGTGCCATCATCCAAAATCTCTCTGATTTCATTGCGGCTGGCGCGCGGCGTCACCCGCACCGTCATAGCAGAACCGGTTTGCCCATCGTGCAGATTAAATGCGCGTTCTTTCATGGTATCACCTCAATGCCGACAGGATGCTGATTAAAATCATCTCAAGAAGCTGGACTAACAAAATCGCGACCAGCGGCGTAATGTCAATCATCCCCAACGGCGGGATCACCCGGCGCAAGGGGGCATAGATGGGCCGTAACACTCGTTCCATCGCTTCGCGCGTAGCGTGATAAGGCGGCAGGACAAACGACAGCACCGAGTTCACGATGATGAGCAGGGTGATCAGGTTCGCTGCAATGGTGATCAGTTGGATGAGAAAGTTAATCATATATGATGGATTATACTCCTATCTGTTCAGGCGCGGCCCCAAGATAGCGCGGCCAATCCGCACCAGGGTCGCGCCTTCCTGAACGGCCGCCGGGTAATCGGCGCTGGTGCCCATTGAAAGCTCTGTCAGGTGAGCTTGTGGAAAACGCTTTTGTAAAAAATCTTGCAGCTTGCGCAGGCGGACGAAATAGGGCCGGCTGGCTTCTGGGTCGTCGTACAGCGGCGGCATTGTCATCAAGCCCTCAATGGACAGGTGTCTCAACTGCATCAGGCGTTCCATCTCTGGCAGTAATCCTTCCCAGGCGTTTTCGTCATCCGCCCGCCAGCCGTGCTTGCTCTCCTCGCCGCCCACATTAAATTCTAACAATGCCGGAAGCCGCGCCCCGCCCCTTAACTCTGCTACCTGCCGGTCTAACCGCTCGGCCAGGCGCAGGCTGTCAAGTGATTCGATCATATCAAAATGTTCGGCCACGATGGCAGATTTGCGGCTCTGCACATGGCCGATCATGTGCCATTCTACCCCTTGGTACGAACTGAGCGCCATCATCTTCGGCAGGGTTTCTTCGGGGTAATTTTCTCCCAAAATGCGCCCTCCCGCATGGATGACCGCCTCCACCACTTCAGGCGGGTGAGTTTTGGTAACGATCACCATGCGCACTTCACTGCCCCGCCGCCCCACCGATTGGGCGGCGCGCTCAATTGCATCTCTGGCGGCTTCGATATTGTGACGGATGCGATCTTTTAAGGTTTCCATAACTCTCTAAGATGCGAAGGTTAACAGCGCCCCAAAGCGCCCGGTTTTGCCGCGTTCCGCGCGGTGCGAATACCAGTCTTCCGTATGGCAGGCGGTGCAGATTCCAGCAGTTTCGATCTGGCGCACCCCGCACTTCTCCAGCGTCAGCCGGTTGGCTTCCCACAGGTCCAGGTGAAAGCTCCCGTTGCGCCGCGCCAACACCCGCCCGACCTCAGCGCCAAAAGCCGCCGCGGCGGCCTCGGCCACCTCTGGCCCAACCGGGTAATGCGCCGCGCAGATGGACGGCCCAATCCCGGCGAAAATATCCTCCGGGCGGCTGCCGTACTGCGCTTCCATCTGCCGCACCGCCCGGGCCGTCACCCCATCCACCGTACCACGCCAGCCCGCGTGCACCATGCCAACTATCTGTTTCACCGGATCCACCAAGAAGATCGGTGTACAGTCGGCAAAGCGCATAAATAGGGTAATCTCTTTGCGGTCGGTCAGGATGGCATCGGCCTTACGGTGAGGGCTGTCCAGCGGGCGCGGCTCGGTCGCGCAGATCACGTCCGTCCCATGCACCTGCCAGCAGTCAAAGATAGATGTCACCGGCAGGCCCATCGCGTCGAAAATCCGGCGGCGGTTCTCCACTACGTTGGCGCGTTCATCGCCCACCGTCCCCCCCAGATTCAGCGAGCGCCACGGCTCTGGGCTGACGCCGCCGCGCCGCGTATAAATACCCTGCACCACGCCCAAGCCTTGCAGCGAGTCAAACTGATAATACCGGATGCCGCCTTGTTCCACGAACCCCATCGGTCACGATCCTGCTTTCGGAAAATCCGGCTCAATAAACGCTTTCTTGCGTAAAACGATGCGGCGGGTTTCCTGCATCGAGGCCTCGATCATGGGGAAAAGATACCAGCCCGTGAACCAGCCGAACAAAAAACCGGTCAGACTGCGCAGAGCGGGCGTGCTTTCGCGCAGCGGGATCCAGGCCGGCAGGTTGCTGGCAATACTGGGCAACTGCGAAACCCCGTCAATGCCCATCGGAACCAATCCAAAGATCACCCATAAATACCAGGGAATACTGCTCAGCCGCCTGCCGGTGAACATAAAAATCAGCCCGAAGAACAGCAGCGCCCCATAGATCGCTACATCACGCTGGCACAGAGCCACTTTATAGCCCACCGTATTATTGCCGGTAAAGGCCCTGGCGGCGAACACATCTGTCTGCCCCCCGCCGATCACCTCTTCATAGGTCAGCACATTGGGGATGCCCGCTAACGCCCGGGGATAATAAGCCTGCTCGCCAAACAGAAACCACGAGCGAAAAGCCAGTTGATGGCAAAGGGGACTATAAATCGTGTAAATGACCCGCGCCGGAAATTCCAGGCGTGCCTTCATTAACACCGGGGCTAAAATCGGCAGGCCAACGTACAACAAGAGCAGCAGGTTAACAACCAGCATATAGCGGCGGCTCAACCACAATGACAGCCGGTCATGAGAGGTCATCTTCTGCCCCTGGGCCACCATGCGCTGGTAGCCTTCAGAGTCCACTTTCTCTAACTGGTTCACCCGGTCGCGGGCGGCGTTGAGCATCACCAGCAGGTCCTGCTGTTTGAACGGCGTCCACAACCGGTAAGGGCCAATCTCAACGACCGGCAGGCGGCCGCCAAACCGCTCGTCCAGCGCCCGATCTTGCGCCACGTCAATCTTCACCAGCCGGTGGGGAGCCTGTTCTTGCAGCGCCTCCAGTTCTTTCACGGCCTGGTCGCACGCCGGGCAGTCTGGGCGGACGTAAATCGTCACATTAATCATGGTCGAATCCCAATCGTTTCCAGGTAAACCGACAAAAGCGCCTCATCTACCTGACCTAAATGCTGCGCCCGCAGGATACCCTGCTCATCTACAAAAAAAGTAGCCGGAAAACCCCGCACATAGTACGCCTGGGCGGCACGGCCCTCGCTGTCGAGCAGCACCGGCAGCGTAATGCCCATCTCCTGAAGAAACTGCTCCACAGTGGCGGCGTCCTCCTGTTCGTTAACGGCCAGCCAGACCAGCCGGTCGCCGTACTTTTGCGCGTAAGCCTCAAACAGCGGCATTTCTTCCTTGCAGGGGCCGCACCAGGTCGCCCAGAAATTAATCACCACCGGGCGGCCTTGCAGATCGCTCAGGCGAACCTTTTCGCCGCGCCGTAAAGCCTCAAGCGCAAAATCCGGGACAGGCGCGCCTACCGCCGGCGGCCCGCTGCGCTGGCGTCCCCCGGCCAGGCCAGGGCCAGACGCGATCACCAACAATCCCAACGCCACGCCCAGGCCCAGGCCGCCCAGCAAGAACAAAACCACTTTGGCCCGGCCCGCCCGGTTCATAGTCCAAAATCAACAAATAAGCCAAACGTAGACAGTTGCGCAAAAATACCGAAGAACAACATCAGACCAACGACAATTAATACCCCGCCCATCACCACCTCAACCGTATGCATCACCCGGCGGTACTTGCGAATCACCTGCGAGACCCACCCAATCGCCACCGAAGCAATCAGGAATGGGATCGCCAGGCCAGCGGAATAGGCCGAGAGCAGCCCCGCCCCCTGCGCCAGCGAGCCGCCGTTCATCACCAGGGTTAAGATTGACCCCAACACCGGCCCCGTGCAGGGCGACCAACCGAACGAAAAGAAAATGCCCATCAGCGCCGAAGACAAAAAACTGCGGTTTTGGTCCAGGTTGGTCTGCGGGCGCAGGTCATAATCCAGAAATGGGATGCGCACCAGTCCGGTCATGTGCAGGCCAAACAGCACCACCACCCCCCCGCCCACCTTCGAGAGGATCGGGCGCAGGTCAAATAACAGCCGCCCAATCGTGCTGGCGACCAGACCCAACAGCACGAAGATCAGGCTAAAGCCCAACACAAAGGCCACGCCATGCCCAAACGTCTCCCAGCGGTTGATGGGGGCCGTGCCTTCACTGCGCGCCAGCGAGCGCCCGCTCAGGTAGCCGATGTAGGCCGGAACCAATGAAAACACACACGGCGACAGGAACGACGCCAGCCCGGCCAGAAAGGCCAGTCCCACCCCAATATTAACTCCAAACATGCTTCACTCCTCGATCACCTCAACGCGGGTTCCAATCGGGGGCCATTCCGAACTGACGTCCACATCGCCGGGTTCAATCGCCACGTGCGGGTACGTCCAGCGCCAGACCCATTTGGCATCATCGGGGGCGCAGTTCACGCACCCGTGCGAGCGTGGAACCCCAAAGTAGTTATGCCAGTATGTCGAATGAATCGCTACGCCGCCGGCAGCAAAGATCTGCGTCCAGCCTACCGCCGGCCAGTCGCCGGTTTTGGGTCCGCTCATGTGCAGTGCAATCAGCTTGCGGTACACCGGGTGCGGTCCGACCGGCGTGGCCCACGCATCCACCGGGTTGCCCTCGGCGTCGTACTTGGCTCCTGTGGAAACGCGGCAAAAGTACACTTCGTCATTCCCTTCGTAACAGGTTAAGGTCTGGAGCGTCAGATTGACGACTACTTTCTTGTTGGTCAGTTCCGGGTTGATCGGGCTGATCTCCTCCGCCGTAATCGGGCGCAGGGCCTCGGCATTGGCCCAAAACACATCACCGGGGTTGCCGTAGCGTTCATTGATCCGGTACAGCACGGTTCCATCCGCCTGAACTTCCAGATCATCCACCCACAAGATCATGCTGTGATACAGGCGGATGGGCTGGAAAGCATCCAGCCGCTCGCGCAGCCAGGCTGAAGAGGCTGGCCGCCGCAGGATGATCTCCGTATACGGCACGGTCACTTCGGCCCACATGCCCTTGCCCGCCGGGCCAACCGGCAGTTCCTTCACCGGCTGGTTCGGGCGGTTCCACACCGGCTGCAAGCGCGGGGCGTAGATATAACCGTCGGGCGTTTCCACCCAGCGGGCCGGGCCATACCCCCCCGGAGATTCACCCACCACCTCGCGCAGCCAGGGAACAACCGCATCGTCATAAATCTTTTTTGTAACCGTGCTGTTCTCGTAGGGCCGCGCGCGCACGTTCACCATCCCCTGCGTTACCCGGCCCAGCTTTTCCGCGTCCGGCCACTCCTCAGCTACCTGCTGCCAGTACACCCAGGGACGCGCCGCCAGTGCGCCCATCGCCAGCGCAGATTGTCGCAAAAACGCCCGTCTTGTGAGGTTCTTCGTCAAAAATCCCATAGCCTTACCACTAGATATCTCCCAAATTCAGGAGCCATAGGCAGAATTCTAACCTAAAGATAACGAGAAAGGGTCAGGTTGTCAACCTTCAATGCGCGCTGTGCAATCATCTGGCGCACCTGCTCGATCTCCGGCCCCCACCAGGCATCGCCGGGCCGGTAAGGGACTCTCTTGCGAATCTGGCAGTAGACTTCTTCGGTCCCCTGCCCCAGGCGCGCGTTCGGACGATTGCGCAGACGCAGGTCGAGGGCGCGCGCAGCGGTGTACAGTTCGATTGCCAGCACGTGCATGGTGTTCTCTAAAATCTGGCGGGCGTTGCGGGCCGCGGTCATCGAGTTGGCGTTGTGATCTTCCTGCTCCGCCGAAGTCGGCAGCGAGCGCACCGAGTCGGGCGAGGCCAGCGTCTGATTTTCCAGCACCAGCGAGGCGGCGGTGTACTGCGGCATCATCAGGCCAGAGTTCAGCCCACCAGCGGCGGGCGTATCCACCAGCATGGTCGGCAGGCCGCCGTTGAGTTTGCCATCCGTCAGCCGGAAGGTGCGCCGCTCTGAGATGGCCGCTACCTCGCACATGGCAATCCCAATGTAATCCATCGCCATGCCCACCGGCTCACCGTGAAAATTACCGCCCGAAATTACCTCGTCATCTTCAAAAATAAGCGGGTTATCCGTGGCGGCGTTCAATTCGCGTTCAATCACCGCGCGGACGAAATCCAGCGTGTCGCGCGCGGCCCCATTCACCTGCGGAGCGCAGCGCAGCGAATATGCGTCCTGAACGCGGCCAGCCGCATCCAGCAGGGTACTGCCAGAAGTAATTTCCAGCACGTGTTCCGCTACCCGGGCCTGCCCAGGATGCCCGCGCACGCTCTGAATGCGCCGGTCAAAGGCCGCTTTACAGCCCATCATCGCTTCCAGGCTCATCGCCAGCGCAAAATCGGCCACGTCCATCAGGTACAGCGCGTCGTAGACCACCATCGCGCCAATTGCCGCAGAAAAGGTAGCCCCGTTGTTCAGCGCCAGCCCTTCTTTGGCCCCCAGGAGCAGACGCGGCAGTCCGGCCCGCGCCATGGCCGTCTTGCCGTCCAGCGTAACCCCCTCAAACTGCGCCCACCCCGACTCAGCCGGGTCATCCTTCTCATCGGTGGTAAAGACCAGCGCCAGATGCGAAAGCGGGCAGAGATCTCCCGATGACCCCAATGAGCCTTGCGAGGGTACCACCGGCGTGACACCCCGGTTGAGCATTGCCAGCAGTGTTTCGATAATCTCCACCCGCACGCCCGAATAGCCCTTTGCCAGCGTATTGGCCCGCACCAGCATGGCCGCCCGCACCGTTTCTTCAGGCAGAGCGGGGCCCGTCCCCACCGCATGGCTCAGAATCAGATTGCGGCTGAGGGTTGCCGAGTCGGCATGGGGGATGCGCGTATCAGCAAAAATGCCAAAACCCGTGTTGATCCCATACACCGGGCGGTCGGTCTCCACAATCCGCTCCAGGCTGCGCCGACAGGCCTCTACCGCTTCTCTGCCCGCCGCCGCCAGGCGCACCTCGGCGCGGTGACGGGCCACGTTAACCACATCTTCCAGCGTTAGTGAATTGCCATCAATTTCCAGCATCATCCCTTCCTTAAGGGAACAATAACAGCCCCAACACAACCGTCGCCAGCGGCACGGTCAGGTTATCCAGGTCATTCCAGGGCAGTGATTCGACCAGCATAGCGACCACAGCAAGGACCGTCACCGGCAGAAGATAGCCCGCCAGCGGCCCCGGAAACACCCCCGCCCACACATATATGCCCAACACCGCCATGCTGAACACCCAACCGCCCACCAGCACAGCCAGCGAACCCGCCAGCGTTTTACGAAGCGACCACGGCAGTCGTGGACTTACCAGGCGCTTACCGGCCACATCAGCCAGCCCGTCGCCCCCACACAACAACATCAACGCGGTGATGCCTACCGGCGAATCCTTCCAGAACAACAGGGTCAGCGCCACAAACGCCACCCCATAGTACAGCGGCCCGCGCAGGATTTCGCGCCGGTCGCCCGTGCGCGCCATGGCCTTCACCGCCGCCGGATCGCGGATCACCCCCAGACCGACCAGCACAAACTGCGCCGTAATAGCAAGCGGAATCAGCGCCGCCAGCCAGCGGGCCGCCGGCGCGGCATGGAACAACAACCAGCTTAATACAAAAATCGGCCCGGTGCCGATGTGGATGATCTTGCGGCTCAACGCCGACCCCACCCACCCCCGCTGTGCCGCGAAGTCGTTCAGCCGCAGCCACAGCAGCGCCAGCCCAAAAGACGCTGCCAATGCCAGCCCATTATTCTGCAACATCCCCTATCCACGCTCTCTTCCACGCCGCTCGCGCATCATCTCACGCTCGACGTCGCGTTTGGCGATCTCTTGGCGTTTATCGTACAGCTTCTTGCCTTTCGCAATCGCAACGTCCAGCTTGGCCCGGCCATCCTTCAGGTACACCCGCACCGGCACAATCGTCACCCCTTTTTGGCGGACGGCATTCCACAGTTCGCGAATTTCGCTGCGGTGCAGCAGCAGCCGCCGGGGACGCAGTGGATTGTGGTTGAAGCGGCTGGCAGGGTCATAGGGGGCAATATGCGCGTTCATCAGCCAGGCCTCATTTTGCTCAATGCTTACATAGGCCTCTTGCAGGCTGATCTGCCCGGCCCGTACCGACTTGATCTCACTGCCTTGCAGCGCGATCCCGGCTTCAAAATGCTCCAGGAGAAAATATTCAAAATGGGCTTTGCGGTTGGTTGCGACGGTTTTTTCGCTCATGCTACGGATTGTAATGTCCATTGACCGCAATGGCAAGGATAGATGAAGAGGCCGCCGCAGACTGCGGCCTCGCAGACTGCGGCCTCCGCCTTCACCCCCACTTTAAAATCGCCACCCCGGCTAGAAAACGCAGCGTACCATACAGCGCCAGGGCCGTTGTGAAGCCAATCTGCGCCGCAAATGCCGGGCCAATCAACGAGCCGGCCAGAATCGCCGCGTTCGAGATGACGCTGTACCAGGCCAGATAGGCCGGGCGGTCATCGGCAGGCACATTTTCAAGGATGTAATTAAACAACGCCCCGCCCGCCATGGACCAGGCGACTCCGCCCACCACGTGCGCCGCGATGTACAACCCCGGCCCCTGCGCCAGCGACAGCAGCAGCGGGAAGGAACTCACCCCCATGATGCCCACGCCCGTAACCCGCTTATTGCCCCAGCGGGCCGTCGCTTCTCCCAGCCGCAGTGACCCTAAAAAGGTCATCCCATTGAACAGGGCCGTCGCCAGCCCAATGGTCTGATCGGGAATTTTCAGAATGTTTACCGTGTAGGGCGTCACCGTAGGGATGACCAGAAATTGGGCAAAGTGCCAGAAGAAGATCAGCCCCATCAAGCGGGCAAAACTGCCCGACAGCACGTCAAAGCGCAGGTTCTGCACCCCCTGACGATAGAGCAACTGGATTTCTTCCCGCAGTTTCAGGCTTTCGCCGCGCTCGCGCCGCCCTGCGGCATGGTTCACTGCCGGGCGGCCGCGGATTCGCATCAAAAAGTATAGGTGAAGGGTGCTGAGGGCCGCCCCAATCACCCCCAGGGTGAAGACAATCTGATACCCCAGGGGAAAAACCACCACTTTGAGAATTTGCCCAGACAGAAAAGAAAACAGGGTGGTCACAATTGCCAGAATCGCCAGACGCGCACCCACCACCTGCCCTCGCCAATCCAGGGGAACCACCTCGGCGAACAGAGTATTAAATCCCACCGTCAGGGCCACGCCGGGAATGGTCATCAGGAAAGACAGCGCCAGGATCAGCGTCACCTGCCCTGTGGGCGGCAGCAGGACGGGCATCAGCACAAACGCCAGGTAAAACAGGCGCTGCAAAACCGCAGACCAGAACACGGCCTTGCCAATCGGCCTTTTGCCCAGCCAGCCCCCCAACGGCAGCGAGAACAACAGCGAAACCAGCGCCGGGATGGCGCTTAACATCCCAATTTGCTGCGGACTGGCCCCTACGCGCGTGGCGTACACCCCCATAAACGCCATGGTCGTGCCGCTCAAGATCCCAAACCAGGCGATATCCATGTACAGGTGGAAAAGATGCCCGCGGAGTTCCTGGGGGATGGGGCGCGGAGACCGGAACAAACTGCGGATGCGGGTTAACAAGAAAACCATGTCAACGCTCGTTGCTGTGAGAAGTCAATTACCGCCCCTAGTATATCAACCAATCTACCCCCACGCCAGTTATCATTTGCATGAGGGGCAAATTTTTGGTTTTCCACCCGCATGGGAAGGGCGGAGCCAGGGGTAGGGGTGATTTTGCGAAGGCCCTGCAACTGACCATCCGAATAGGTTTCACCCCAATCGCATCGTAGTAAAATAGGCAGGATATGACTACTGCACTTACACAGAAAATTCATCAACAGGAGAAGCACTTATGAAACGCATTGCAGTACTCACCAGCGGAGGAGACGCCCCCGGCATGAACGCCGCCATCCGCGCTGTTGTTCGCACCGGCCTGGATAAAGGCTGGGAAGTCTACGGGGTCCGGCATGGCTACGCCGGGTTAATTGCCGGCAACATGCAGCCGATGACCGCCCGCGACGTAGGGGGGATTATCCAGCAGGGTGGTACGATTTTGGGGAGCGCGCGCTGTCCGGAATTCAAAACCGAAGAGGGCCGCTGGCAGGCCATCCGCGCAATGAATATGCGCGGCATTGACGCCCTGGTGGTGATCGGAGGCAACGGCTCGCAGTCGGGCGCGTATGAACTGTCTAAAATGGGCTTCCACGTCGTCGGAGTGGCCTCTACCATTGACAATGACCTGGCCGGCTCTGAAATGACCATCGGCGTTGATACCGCCCTCAACATCGCTCTCGAGGCCATTGACCGCTTAAAAGTGACGGCTTCTTCGCACCAGCGCGCATTTATGGTCGAGGTCATGGGCCGCGACTGCGGCTACCTGGCCCTCATGTCGGGCATCGCTGGCGGCGCCGAAGTGATCGTCATCCCCGAAATCGAGACGACGCCCGAAGAAGTGGCCCAGAAAATCCGCACAGCTTACGAGCGCGGCAAGGCCCATGCCCTGGCCGTAGTGGCCGAGGGAGCCAAGTACGACGCCGAAGCCCTCTCGAAATATTTTGCCGAACACCGTGAGCGCCTGGGCTTTCAGGTACGGGCCACCACGTTGGGGCATGTCCAACGCGGAGGCGCGCCGGGAGCGTTTGACCGCATCCTTGCCACCCGCCTGGGCGCCGGCGCCACCCGCTTCTTAGAGCAGGGCGGTCACGGCTGCCTGATGGGCCTCATTAAAGGAGAAATCCGCGCCACCCCGTACTCCGAGGTGATCGGGGTCAAGAAACAACTGGACCTGAGCCTGTTAGAACTTTCCAGGGCGCTGGAACACTAAACCCGCCGTGAAAGCACGCGACCTGCGAGAATACGCCCGCCAGACTAATGCCCGGCTGATTATCGGGGCGGTTCTCGCGCTGTTCCTGGTTGGCGATGGGCTCATTTACCTCATCTACGGCCCCGGCGCGGCCCTTATCGGACTGCTCTGCCTGGCCGCCGGGCTGTTTCCGGCAGTGTTGATCCTCGCGCTCTTCTGGGGAATGGATTGGGTGGTGAAACGTGCCAACCGCGAATGAAATTTTCACAGTAGAAAGCCAGGGCTGGACGCTGCGCGCCAGCGCGCCCGAACAGCCTGCCGATGCCGGTCCGCTGGTGTTGCTCCATGGCTGGACCGGCGACGAAACGGTGATGTGGATCTTCGCCCGCAAGCTGGCAAAACACCGCTGGGTGCTGGCCCCGCGCGGGCCGGTGAGCGCGCCTGAAGGTGGCTTTGGCTGGCTGCCGCACCGCACTGCCGGCGGCGAATGGCCCATCCTGGCCGATTTTCAGACCGCTGCAGATCAGGTGATGGCCGCCTTGCCCGGTTGGTTGGAGCAGGCGGGCGTTCCGCGCGCCGTGCAGGAAAAGCCGCTTGACCTGATGGGCTTCAGCCAGGGCGCGGCCATGGCCCTGGCGCTGGCCGCCTTTTACCCCCGGCAGGTGGAGCGTGTGGCGGCCCTGGCTGGCTTTCTGCCCGCCCCCGCCGGCGCGGTGGCTTTAACCGTATTTTCCGGCAAGAAAATCTATATCGCCCACGGAACGCAAGATGAAACCGTCCCCGTGAGCATGGCCCAAGAGTCGGCGCGCATCTTGCAGTCCGCTGGCGCGCAGGTGACGTACTGCGAGAGCGACGCCGGGCATAAACTAAGCTTGTCGTGCGCCAAAGGGTTAGAAGCCTTTTTATCCTGAAACGCCCTACCGCTGAGAAAAAGCCACAATGCCGATGAACAGCCCCAAAGCCGCCAACCCAACGATGATAAACCCCATCGGCACACCTCCCACCTGCTGCGAAGGCTCCGGCGGGTAAGTTGGAATAGCCAACGGCGGCGGCGGGGTAAAGGTGGGCAGGCGCGTTGGCTCCACCGTCACCACAAAGCGAGCCGCCAGGGTAGGATCAATCGTTGCCGCGGCGGCGAGGGTTGGCAGGGCCGGGGCTTCCACCACCGGCAGGTTGGCCGAAGGCGGATCAATCGTGACCAGCGGCTCGTAAATCCAGGCTTTGCCGCCCGGTGCGCCGGGGTACAGCACCTGAATCCACTCCCCCTTGGGCGATTTGCCCACCGCAGGCACGCGCTGGCCCGCCAGCAGCACCCCCACTCTGTCAAACAACTGGTTAGGACCGGCCCGCAGGTTGGCCTGCGGCTCGTTGCCCTGCTTGACAATCGCCATCGGCCCACTCGGCGATCCTGTGACCGTAGGCATAGACACCGTCGGCAGTTGCGCCGCGCCCCCGGCCTGAACCGGTTGCAGCCGCCCCAATCCCAAAGCGGCCAGCAGCAGCATCCATACGAAAATAGGCGTTGCCCACCAACGCAATAAGAGTTGACGTTTACCAGTATTCATTCGTGGTTTCAACCTGCTCCATTCTACCCTGGGTTGCGCCAGGCGTGCTGTTCACGCGCGATAAACTCATCCGCCCCCGGCGGCCCCCACGTCCCCGCTTCATAGACCGGCAGGTTGCGGAGCGGGTAATTCGCCCAGGCTTCGAGGATATTGTTTGTAAATTCCCAGGCGGCCAGCACTTCATCGCAGCGGGTGAACAGGGTAGCGTCGCCCTGTAGAACGTCCAGCAGCAGGCGCTCATAGGCTTCGGGCAAATCTGACCCAAACGTTTGCTCATAGTTAAAGCACATCTGCACCGGCATAATCTGGTTAACCGGGCTGGGAGTCTTCGCGCCGAAGGTCAGGGTGATGCCCTCGTTGGGCTGGATGTTCAGCACCAGCACATTGGGCGCGTCCCCGGCCATATTCTGCCAGTTGAACAGCGACAGCGGCGGCTGTTTGAACTGAATTGCGATCTCCGTTACCCGCGCGGGCAGCCGCTTGCCAGACCGCAGATAAAAAGGCACACCCGCCCAGCGCCAGTTATCCACGCACAGCCGCGCCGCCATATACGTCTCGGTGAGCGAATCGGGCGCGACCCCCGGCTCATCTTTATACCCCGGCACGCGGCGGCCGTCCACACTGCCCGACGTATACTGCGCCCGGTACGTGTTCTGAATGGCATCGCGCCCTTTCAACGGGCGCAGGGCCTTTAAGACCTTCACCTTCTCGTCGCGCACCGCATCCGCGTTGAACGCCACCGGAGCTTCCATCGCCGTTAAAGTCAGCAGTTGCATGAGGTGGTTCTGGAACATATCGCGGATCACGCCGGAATTTTCATAATATCCCGCGCGCGTGCCAACTCCCACCGTCTCGGCCACCGTGATCTGCACGCAGTCAATAAAATTGCGGTTCCAGAGCGGCTCAAAGATGCCGTTGGCAAAGCGAAAGACCAGAATGTTCTGCACCGTCTCTTTGCCCAGGTAGTGATCAATGCGGTAAATCTGCTCCTCGCGGAAAACCTTGTGAATCTCCTGATCTAACTCCTGGGCAGAGCGCAGGTCTTGCCCATAGGGCTTTTCAACGACAATCCGCGTCCAACCGGCGCAGTCTTCATTGCAGTGCGTCTGCCCCAGGTTGCGGATGATGGTGATGTACTCCTCTGGCGGGGTCGCCAGGTAAAACATCACATTCCCGGCTCGCAGTTCATCCAATAAAGCGCGCAGGCGGCGGAACCCCTCGATGTCTTCAAACGTAGAGCGCACGTAGTGCGCCCGCTCCAACAGCGCCCCCAATGCCTTTTCATCAACCGGCCGGGTGCGGGCAAACTCGTTCACGCCTGCCCGCATTTCCTTGCGCAGTTGCTCGTCGCTCCAATCGCGCCGCGCAAAGCCGATAATGTGCAAAGGGGCTCTAATCCGCCCGCTCAACTCCAGTTCATACAGCGCCGGAATCAACTTCCGGCGCGTCAGGTCGCCTGTGACCCCAAAGATCACAAAGGCTACCGGCTCCATTTCCTGATTCTGTTCATTCTCTGCCATGCCTGTCAGATCTCCACTATGATGACCTTATTATCTCACGGTTTGCGCCCCTTGTTGAGAGGATAAACGCAAAAATGCCCCGCCCCCACAAAACAGCCATTTTGAATATAATCTTAATGGTTGGATTTTTCACATACTCACCCGTTTATTGCTTTTCATCCTCAAGCGAAAGGTCCGGCAATGATTAAGATCATCGGCGATACCCTGTCCTGTATTTCACCGGATGAAGCCAAAGCCCTCGGAATTGGCTATATTCCCCAGCTCATCATCTTCGACTCCGAAACCTACCGCGACGATTACGAGATGACCCCCCGGCAGTTCCTAAAAAAACTGCGCACCAGTTCCACCCTGCCCAAGACAGCCGCCCCCCCACCGGCTCTGTACGAGCCGCTCTATCGGGAGTACAGCGAGGCGGGCTATACCATCATCGTGGTAGCCCCATCCGCCGCGGTAAGCGGAACAGTTCGCAGTGCCACCGTCGCCGCCGCCGACTTTCCCAACGCCGACATCCGCGTGGTCGACACCGGCATTATCGCGGGTGGGTTGGGCGCCGTGCTTAAACAGGCCCAGCAGTGGGCCCAAGCCGGGATGGACGCGGATACGCTGGTTGAAAAAATCAAAGAGATGTCACAGCGCCACCGCGTTTATTTTGTGGTTGACACCCTCGAATATCTCTACAAAGGTGGGCGCATTGGCGCCGCCAAAGCCCTGTTCGGCAGTCTCTTGCAGGTCAAACCCATCCTGACTTTCCGCGATAACCATATCGAGCCGTATGAAAGCCAGCGCACCCAGCGCAAAGCCCTGGCCCGCCTGAAAGAAATCGTCTTATCCGACTGCCCGCGCAGCCCAGACGCTCACCTCTGCCTGATGCATGGCGACGCCGAAGATCAGGCCCGCGCCATGGCCGCCGAGTTCAGCACCCTGTTGGACATTCCGGTCGAACGCATCCCGATCTACGATCTCACCCCGGCCATTCTGGTACATGCCGGGCCGGGCGTGCTGGCGGCCAGCTATTTTGTCGCGTAAGAACTTCATAACGCCGCTTCCAGCACCCGGGTTAACTCGGCGAGAGTCAGCTCGATGGGGTTGGCCTTCATGCTGCTGGCAGGGATGCTCTTCTCCACCAGTTCAGCCAGATGCTCCCTGCCAACGCCGTAGCACCTCAGCCCCGGAATAGCCAGCGCCTCGCGCAGTGCCAACAGCCAGCGCACCAGTTCGTCCACTCCGGCGTCCGGCTGGCCGGTTGCCAGGCGGGCGATCTCGCGGTAGCGTTCCAGGGCCGGGTGCTGTGGAGCGCGCTCTTGCAGCGCGCGGGCATTGGCTTCCACCACCGGCGCGAGCAAAGCCGCGCAGACGGCCCCATGCGGCGCGTCGAACATCCCGCCTACCGGCCCGGCGAAACCATGCACGGCCCCTAAACCGGCGTTTGCCAGCGCCAGCCCGCCCATCAGGCTGGCAAAGGCCATATCATTACGCGCCTGCGCATCGCGCCCATTCCGGTAAGCGGCAGGCAGGGCCGCCGCCGCCCGCCGGATGCCCTCACGGCAGTACAGGTCAGTGAGCGCATTGGCCCGGCGCGACACATACGGTTCGATCACCTGGGCCAGCGCATCCATGCCCGTCGCGGCGGTGATGGCCGGCGGCAGGTCATAGGTCAGTTCCGGGTCAATCACGGCGGCGCGCGCCAGCAGCAGCGGACTGCGCAGGCTGACCTTCACCTTCTTCTCCGGCACAGCCAGCACGGCGTTGCGTGTCACCTCACTGCCTGTGCCGGCCGTGGTAGGTACGGCAATGAACGGCGCGGGACGCTCGCGCAACGGCAGGCCGCGGCCCAC
>DAOUAC010000014.1:0-22288 GCA_034434155.1 Anaerolineaceae bacterium | reverse complement strand
CCAGGCCGCCTGTTGAGCAAGCATATTGTTAAAAACGGCGTTCTCGGCCCCTTTCAGGCGGCTGAGTAGTGGGCCGGCCTCGTCAAAGGTGAGCGTGCGCCCATCTTCAAAGGTAAACACTGCCCGGCTGAACTGTGGCGAAGAGGCGCAAATGACGATCATATCAACGTGCCCGGCGTAAGCGCGCCACAGGTCGAGGTGGGCCGCATCCCAGCACACCAGCATTCCCAGGTCGCCGAGGTCCGTCTCAGCTACGGCGGCGCGCTGCATTCCGCAGGCGCGGTTGGGAAGGAAATAACCGTTTTCCCAACCCCAGGGGTAGCTTTTGTCATAGCGCCACAGGCGGCCGTCGGGAGCGACGATGAACATGGCGTTGTAAATTTCGCCGCCTTCTTCCAACAGAATTGACCCGGCCAGGTGGATGCGCATCTGGCGGGCGGTGATCTTCATCCAGCGCACGGTGGGGCCGTCTATTGGCTCCGCGCGTCTGAAGTTCTCATCCGCATAGATATACCCGGTATTGAACAGTTCCGGCAGCACCACCAGGTCAATGGCAAAGGGCTCGGCCTCGCTGACCAGCCGGTCGGCGCGTTCCAGCCGGTCTCCGGTGGGGGCCGGTTTCACATCCATCTGGGTGATCGCTACGCGGATGCTACGGGTCATGCCTGCTCCTTATCCGGCCAGCTTTTCCCACAAGAAATCGTAAGCGCGGCGGCCGCTGATCTGGTGACGGCCTTCAAACACATCCACCTCAAGCTCATCCGGCGCGCCCAGCCGGGCGTATACTTCGCGCGCGCGCTCAACGGCCTCTTGGACCCCGGCGATGGGGAAGATCGGGTCGCGCAGGCCGGCTTCTACCAGCATCGGGCGGGGAGCGATCAGCCCGGCCAGGTCGTAGATCTCGCCAAAGCGGTGCAGGCCCGGCACAAAGTTGCAGGTGCAGTGGTGCATCGCTAAAATGCTCTGGCGAAAGGTGCAGAAGTACCCGCTCACCACGCAGGCCCGGATGCGCTCATCCAGGCAGGTGGAGAAAAAGGTGTGCATCCCCCCACCCGAAATGCCCATCGCCCCCAGGCGGGTCACGTCGGCGTCGGGACGGGTGGCGAGGTAATCCACCAGCTTAAAACCGTCGAACACCCGCAGTCCTACCGCTGAACCGCCCAGGTGGAAGGCCAGGGTGGCGGTATGATGGCAGGTATAGGGGATGGGCTGGCCCAAGAGTTGATCGAGGTAGCTGTAATCGTTCAGGCGCTCGCCAAAACAAGAGATTTCCGGCGCGGCCACCAGAAAGCCTCTCCGGCACAGGGCTACGGCAAAATCCTTATGGTAGCCGTCGGGAACGTTGCGTTCTTCTCCATCTTCCCACAGCCCAACGATGTCTTTGACCCCATAGCCGTGGCCGTGGAAGGCCACAACCACCGGCAGCGGGCCGCTCGCTCGTTTGGGCTTGAGGATGTAGACGGGCATTAACGTGCAGGCCGAGGTGCGCAGCAGTATCTTGGCGCGGGTATAGTCGCCTTTATCAATTTCCTCAATGGTTTCTGCCTCCAGCGGCGCGGGGGGCAGGTCGAGGATGCCAATGGCTTCGCGCAGCCGCTGGCGCGTTTCTACCTGCCAGCCGCGCGCTTCGGCGGCGCTGCCCGCCTGAAAGCGGTAAGGGGCCGATTCGGGATGGTACAACTGCCATAATCCCGTAACCGGCTGGAGTTCTTTGATTTCAGCGGGTTTGAGTACCGAGGAAGGCATGGGTAGGGTTTCCTTTCCTGCAAGCTAACCGGATTGTACGGTGGCGGTCATCGCCTGGGTATAGAGTTTCAAGTACAATTAGCAGGGTCGAGAGCAATCATCCACAAGATTAACTATATCATATCACCCTGAAAGGCAGGAAAAGCGCATGAATAGGATTTCACTGGCGGGCCAGTGGAAGGCCAGTTGGACCGACGGCGACCACGGCACAGAGGAAAGTTACCTCGAACCCATCTGCGACCCCGGCCGGTACATGGCCTTTGCATTTCCCAACAGCCTGATCTCCGCTTTGGTGAGCACGGGGATCGTCGAAGACCCGCGTGAGAGCATTAATTTTCTCAAAGCGCGCTGGGTAGAAGAAAAATATTGGATTCTGCGGCGCGAGTTTGAAGTCCCCGCGGAAGCGGTCGGCCAGCCAGCCTATTTGCGCTTCGAGATATTAGACGGCGTTGCGAAGGTGGCTTTAAACGGCGCGCCCCTGGGCGAGCATGCTAATGCTTTTCGCCCAGCCGAATTTAACCTGAACGGGCGGCTGCAAGCGGGGACGAATGAAATTTCAATCTTGCTGGAAAGTGGGCTGTTTAGAGTCGCTGATCTGCCAGTGCGTGAATATATCCATAAGACCGAAGTGATCTTAAACAAGCGTATGCATTTGCGCCAGGCCCAATACCAGTTTGGGTGGGATTGGAACCCACGTCTGGTGTATTTTGGGTTACACGGCGATCTGGAAGTGCTGTGGGGCGAACACCCCTGGATCAAGCAGGTCAGCGTGCTGGGTGAAGTTGCGCCCGATCTGGCATCGGCGCGCATTCGCGCGCGTCCACTGCTGGAATGGGGCGGCAGCCGCTCGCTGAAGGCGGCCCTGTGCCTGACCGGGCCAGAAGGACTGCAAGCCCAATGCGTCACGTACCTTGCGCCGGGCGAATCGGAGCCGGAATTGACGCTGGATGTGCCGAACCCGCGCCTGTGGTGGCCGCGCGGCTATGGCGAAGCCTATTTGTACCCGCTGAACCTCAGCGTGCAGGTGGATGGGCAGGAAGTGGCCGTCTGGCAGGGACGCACCGGCCTGCGCCGCGTGGAAATTGACCAGCCGCCGCATCCTGAAACCGGGCGCTACTTCCATCTGAAGATCAATAACCAGCCCATCTTCTGCAAAGGCGCGAACTGGGTGCCCCCAGAGATGAGCGGCCACGAAGTCGCGCCAGAGCGGGTGAAACGCCTGGTGGAACTGGCCGAAGAACTCAACATGAACACCCTGCGCATCTGGGGTGGCGGGGTGTGGGCCAATCATACCCTGCTGGATCTGGCCGACGAGCGCGGCTTTTTGGTCTGGCATGACCTGCTTTTCGCCTGCGCCAAGTATCCTGCCGACCGTCCTGAATTTCTGCAGGAAGCCGAGCGTGAAGTAGCCTGGGGCGTGCGCGAGTTCAGCCGTCATCCTTCGCTGGCTGTGTGGTGCGGCAATAACGAAAACGAGATTGGGCTGTGGGAGTGGGGGTACAAGAATTTTGGCCGCACCGCTCCAGACCTGGTGTTGTTCCACCATGTCTTCCCCGCGCTGATGGCCCGCCTGGACCCCACCCGTCCCTACTGGCCCAGTTCTCCGTACTCCGCCTGGGATGTGACCCCTTCAGACCCCACGATAGGCGACCAGCACCCTTGGGGCGTTTCGCTCGGCTGGGACGACATAGATTTTTGGGCCTACCGGCACTATGTAGACCGCTTCCCCAATGAGGGCGGGGTGCTGGGGTGCGCTCCCACGGCTGCGCTGCGGTGCTTCCTCAAAGGTTCAGAATTACAGATGCGTTCCTTTGCATGGGAACATCATGACAATACCATCATCTTCTGGAAGGCCGACCGGGGCTTTCCCTACCGCTCGGTCGAACACTGGTTAGGCCGCAAAGTAGAGGATATGGATGTGGAAACCTATGCGCGCGCCAGCGGCCTGCTGCAAGCTGAGGGACTAAAAGAATATATCCTCAATTATCGGCGGCGCTGGCCCAGCACTTCTTCGGCGATCTATTGGATGTTCAACGACTCGTGGCCGACCGTTCACGGCTGGCCGACCTTTGATTATTATCTCAACCGCAAGCTGGCGTTCTTCCCGGTGCGGCGCGCCTTTGCAGACGTTGTAGTCGTCCTGGCCGATGAGGGCGAAGAAGTGGGCGTATATGTGGTCAACGACACGCGCCATCCTATCCGGGTGACGGTGCAGACCGGCAGTTTTACACCCACCGGCCCGGCCAGCGCCAACGCGCCCCTGGCCGTTGAGGTTCCAGCCTCAACCAGCCTGCGGGTGCAGAGCCTGGCCCGCGACCCGCAGGTAATTGCTTATGCCGTCCTCACCGATGAAGCCGGCGCGCCTATCCACCAGGATCGCCTGCTGCTGCGCCGCTGGGCCGAGTGGCAGATGGCTCGCCCTTCCATTCAGGTGGAGACGGTAGAACGCGGCGGAAAACGCTACGCCCGTTACTGTGCCGACGCCTGGGTGTGGAATGCCGTCCTTGACCCCGACGGCCAGGCAGATGTGACCGATGATGTCTTTGACCTGCTGCCGGGCATCCCCTATGAGGTAGAGCTAAAAGCGGGTGAAGATCCGCGCCCGGTAGCGTTTACAGGAAATGAACTGCTGTGATCGTTAGGCTGTGGAGTGGCGGGCCGCAAACTCACCACCCCGCAGTCGTTTAAGGGAGAAGTGCCGGCTGATTCTGTGCTACAATCCACGCCAGTATGGACCCGTTAGTGGTATTCGAGGGCGTTTCTTACAGTTATGAGACCGGCGAAAGCGCCGCTGGCCCGCGCCCCCCAGCTTTAAAAGATGTCTCTCTGACCATTGAAGCCGGCGAATTCGTGGCAGTGGTGGGGGCCAACGGTTCTGGCAAAAGCACCTTTGCCCGGCTCGCCGCCGCTTTGTTAATCCCCACCAGTGGGAGCGTGCGCCTGTTGGGGCTGGATACGCGCGCCGCCGCGCACCGCGCGCGCGTCCACGCGGGAGTGGGGGTGGTGTTCCAGTTCCCTGAAGATCAGATCGTCGGGATGACGGTGGAAGAAGACGTAGCCTTTGGGCCAGAGAACCTCGGCCTGCCGCCCGCCGAAATCCGCGCGCGCGTCGAGTCGGCCCTGCGCGAAGTTGGCCTGTGGGAACACCGCCTGCGCCCGTCAAATATGCTCTCGGCGGGGCAGACGCAGCGGTTGGCCCTGGCAGGGGTGCTTGCTATGCGCCCGCGCTGTATCCTGTTCGACGAAGCTTCTACCATGCTGGACCCATCCGGGCGGCTTGGCCTGATGGCCGCCATGCGGCGGCTGAACCGCGAGGGGATCACAGTGGTGTTTATCACCCATTTTATGGAAGAGGCGGCTGAGGCCGGGCGGGTGATTGCCTTTCATCAGGGTCAGGTGGCCTTTGACGGCCCCCCGCGTGCCATCTTTCAAGACCGCGAGCGGCTGGCCGGTTTGGGGCTGGATCTGCCTCCCGCGGCCCGCGCGGCTTCGGCGCTCCGCCGGGCGCGCCTGGACCTGCCCGCCGGAATCATCACCCTGCCGGAGTTGTTAGCCGCGCTGCCGCCCTTCCATGCCCGCCCAGGCGCAGAGGCTGCTCCCCCTGGGCGGTCTGGATCCAGCCGCATGCCCGACTCTCCGAACCAGGCGCTGATCGAAGTGCGCGACCTGGAGCATGTTTACCTCAAAGGCACGCCTTTGGCCCACCGCGCCCTGCACGGGGCTAATCTGACGACCCACGCCGGGCGGGCGCACGGCCTGCTGGGCAAGACCGGCTCGGGTAAATCAACCCTCATGCAGCATCTCAATGCTTTGCTGCGCCCTCAAGGGGGGCGCGTGCGCGTGGGGCCGTTTGACCTCAACGATGCTTCGGTGCGGCGCCGCGATGTGGTGCGTCAGGTGGGGCTGGTGCTGCAAAACCCCGAAGCCCAGTTCTTTGCCTATTACGTGGGCGATGAGATCGCTTTTGGCCCCAGGCAGTTCGACCTGGATGAACCTCTGCGCGAGCGGGTGCGCTGGGCCATGGAGTGGGTCGGGCTGGATTTTGAGACTTTTAAAGACCGCCCACTCTTCGCCCTCAGCGGTGGAGAGCGGCGCAAAGTAGCTCTGGCTTCGATCCTGGCGCTCAAGCCCAGCGTCTTGCTGTTGGATGAGCCTACTGCCGGGTTAGACCCGCGCTCGCGAATTGACGTGTTGGGTAAGCTCAGCGCTATGCAGATTCAAGGGATGACCATTGTGCTTTCTTCGCATCAGATGGAAGACCTGGCCCTCCTGGCGCGTGAATTGACGGTTTACGAAAAGGGCCGCGATGTGCTGTCTGGCCCAACCGAGGATGTTTTTGACCAGGTGGATGTATTAAAAGCGCATGGGTTAGAGCCGCCCGCCGCCGCGCAGGTGGCCCAGGCCCTGCGCAGTCTGGGTTGGCCGATCCGCGCTGGCATTACCGGTCTGCGCGATCTGGAATCGGCAGTTGTGGCGGCTCTGCGAGGCGCAAATGAGCGAGTTTGAATTCCTGCGCGACCTGCCCATCGGCCAATATGTGCCGGGCGATTCGATCCTGCACCGCCTCGACCCGCGCACCCGCATCCTGGCCGCCACCGCGTTGATCCTGGCGCTGACGTTTACGCCGCGCACCGCCGGACTGCTGGTAGGGCTGGCCGTGGGGCTGGCCGGCTGGGCGCTGGCGCGCATGTACCCGGGCCCGGCCCTCAAGGGCTGGCGCGCGGCGCTGCCGTTCCTGCTCATCCTGGCCCTGCTGCAAATTCTCTTTCAGGCGCGTCCAGAAGAAGGCCGCGTCCTCTATCGGGGCGGGTGGTTGGTGATCTCGGCGGGGGACGTGTGGGCCGGGATCAACCTGATCCTGCGGTTTAGTGCTTATATCTTCCTGTTAGGCCTGTTCTCCAGCGTAATTTCGGCCTCGCAGATCACGCGCGGGTCCGAGGCGCTGCTGCGCCCTCTGGCGCGGGTAGGGTTTCCGGTTCACGATTTCGTCATGGTGGTGCAGGTCACGCTGCGCTTTTTCCCTCTGCTGGCGCAGACCGCTGAACGTATCGCCAAGGCTCAGGCTTCGCGCGGGGCAGACTGGAACGCGCGCGGCAATGTTTTCCGGCGGGCACAGCGCATGGCCCCCATGATCGTTCCCCTGTTTGTCACCAGCCTGCGGCGGGCCGAGAACCTGGCCCTGGCAATGGACGCGCGCGCCTATGGCAGCGGCCCGGCGCGCACTTCGATGGTGGAGCTGAAGTTCGGTTGGGTGGATTACGCGGCTTTCATCGTGGCCGGGGCGGTGATTGCCCTGATGGTTTTGGTTTAACCGCCCTGGCTCGTCAGGCCCCCAAAATTACAAATCGGCCCCTTTGCGGCGGCCCACCTGAATCTGGCGCAGAGCGGCCACGACCACCAGCACCAGGAAGGCCGACAGCGCCGCTTCTGGCAGGCCATTGGCGACTACAATGGGCCCCAAAGCGGCCCAGGGAACCAGACCCAAAATCCCGATCATCCCCAGCACCAGAATGGTATTGGTCAGCGACCCGGCAACCCCCGCGACGATCAGCGCGACCACCTGCCACCGCTTAATGGCATTGTAGGCCAGCCAGGCCAGCGGGCCGATGAACAGGCGCGGCAGGATAGACAGCAGAGGATTGGTGAACCAGACATCTGCCGGGCCGTTGGGCGCTACGGCCGCCTGAATCATGCTGAAAATGCCAAAAATCAGGCCGATCAGCAAACCCACGATGGGGCCTTCCAATACCGCCCCAATAATGACAGGGACGTGCATAATCGTCAGCGACGCGCCGCTCAACCAGGGCAAAAACCCCCAGCGGGTGAGTCCCAGGAAGATCGCGATGGCCCCCAAAATGCCGGTCACAACAATTTTGCGCGTGCGGTCTTGTGGCATGGTAACTTCTCCTCCAGTAGAATGATCACCAGAAAAATGTTGGAAAACGGTAAACTCAACCCCGTTTGATTATATCAATAACCCTTTCGGTGTGCGTCAGTTTCTTAGTCGCCAGGTGATAATGATCCGCTCCGGCGTTTTGGGATGCGGCATGGCATCTTTTTGCACCAGGCTCGCCTTAGCGGCGGCATCCAGCCAGTGAATGAAGAGCATACGCTGTTGGGCAAACGGCTGTTCCTGTAAGCCGGGGGTCTCCTGCGCCTTGCGCAGCAGATACGCCGTATCGACATAAGGAAACGGGTTGGGCTTGTGGAAGCAGTAATTTAGCAGTTCTACCAGCCAGCGCCCGAACCGACACGTTGCGCGCACGATCGGATGATCCATATTCGCTACGAGAGAGCTGTCGTGTTGCCGATGAAGCAGGCCTTCACTCACAGCGGCCTCGACCCAGGTGGCAGGGATGAAATTGGGGATGTTATTCGGATAAATGAACTTCCAGTGGTTTCGCTCCATCTGTTGAGCAACTGCCAGCAGCGCCGCCAGCGCCTCTTGAGAAGGGGAGTCCGCAGCAGAAGCAGGTGAGAAGATGGCCGCAGCGTCTCCTGCGGACAGGAAATCGTTCAGATAAATCACCCGATCAGCACAGGCCGCCAGCCTGGCGTTCAGACAGCCTCTCACGGCAATTACGGCTACCTGTTTGCCACGCGCATGGATGGCATCTACTGTGGGGAGAAAATCTCCATCTCCCGTTCCGATGATGTACAGCTCATGCCCTTCGTCGCGCTGCAGCGCCTCGTGGATTGCACCGACAATCGCCATATCTGTGGTGGATTTTCCCGGCAGGCTGATCTGATAATGGGTTTTGGCACCGTGCTGTTCAAACGCGCGCTGAAAGTCTTGTCCATCTTGCCCGCGCAGCTTTGACCAATCGGCCCAGGCTTGCCAGGTTACCGGGCCAGCAGTTCCCAGGGTTTCCAGGGCAGACTTCAATGCCTGGAAGAACGTATCTGCATTCACGGGCAGGCCCTGCTTTTGCAGAGAGATCAACAGGTTTTCGGCATCCAGCCAGCCCACAGCACGGGTCGGTTGCCGCATTACGGCCGGTAGCAGGTCTGCCAGCCGCCAGGCCGAATAGGGTTGAAGGCCAGGGGGCAGGGTTTCCCCTGTATTCCATACCAATACTTCAGCCCCAAACCGGCTGCCAACCACGCACAGCGCTGCCAGAGTTTCATCATTCCCAACGACGATCAGCTTACGCGGCTTTTTCTCTACAATTAAGCCGGCCAACTCCTTAATGGTGATGGGCAGCGAGGTCGGACGGTCGCCGTTCATGCAGCGGACCATGTGGCCCAGCCGCCCGTACTGCGTTCGCCGCTCCTGGTCGTATTCGTGAAGGATGACATAGATCATCGGCGTGTGTCCATGCGAGCGGGCCAATCCCGTCAGGCCGGTGGCTTCCAGCAAGACATCCACGCCTTGGTGATTCTTAAGAGGCTGGAAGAAGCTGTATCCGTCAATCACTACCATTACATCCATTGGCTCTTTCATGGTTCACTCCATTTTCAGCATGGGCTATCCCTGCTACCTTCATCATACGGGGCTAACTGGTCAACGAAAACCTGAAAGCCGTTCCAGAAAATGGCCGGAGCCTGACGCAAAAAACTTCCAGCCGTAGATGAATACGGCTGGAAGCGGTTGAATGCCTGACAAATTGTTGTTTAAAGCTGACAACCCAGACAGTCTACAATAGGTCGTTCTGTTTTAGTAACCGCAGTCCTTCTAACCGCAAGGCTGCCGGAATCAACGATCTATAGATGGCACAGTTTGGATTGGTCGCATCCCACCGGCCGCTGGCGCGAAAGCCTTCTAGCGGGCAACCGCCGGTGCAGTAGTAGCGGAATTCGCAGTCGCTGCAGGCACTTCTCTGCGTTATGGGCAGGTTTTGCAGTGCGGCGGCCGGGTGATTGCGCAAAGCTGGTTCAAGCAGCATATGGCAGGCCGCGCGCTCGCCATCCGGCCCAATTACCCAGTAAAGACCGCCCGCGCCGCAGGTACGCTCATGCACCTCGGGTTGGAAGCGGTCAAGCAGCCCGTGGAGGAACGGCCGTTTCGGCAGCATTTCTTCAAAGACGTTGTACACTGCCTGCATGGCAGCGATTACCTGTGCTGCATCCAGCGCTAGGTCTGCCGATGCTGCTCTTCCAGGAGGAGTGCGGTAGAAGTTCAGACTAACTGGCAGCTCGCGTTCTAATGCCCAACGCACGGCATCTGCTGCTGCGGCAGTGTTCTGCCCGGTAATCGTTATCGAGATGGATGGGTTCACGCCCTTAGAGAGCAGCAAATGATCAACATTGTGCTCAATACGAGCGAAGGTTCCTCGCCCATCTTTGGTGAAACGCAGCCGGTCGTGCGCCGTTCCCACCCCATCGAGCGAGATCATCAGCCGCGTGCCGGTTTCGGCCAGCCAATCTACATCCGCGGCGCGGAGCGCCACGCCATTGCTCAGCACCACTGCTTTCAACGCGACACCGCAATCTGCGGAGCAGCGCAGCGCCTCGGCATGCAGAGTGCGCACCCGGTCAAAGTGCAGGCTGGCTTCACCTCCGGCAAACTTAAGCTTAACGCTGCTGCAACCGCTCTGCTGTGCCCCCGAGAATACCTCGCGCACCGCGCGCAGCCCTACCTCGACCGGCATGGTGCGCCGGGAATGGCGCACATAACAATAAGGGCAATCCAGGTTGCAGGCATCGGTGATGTGTAGCCAGGCGGTTAGCTGCCCCCTATTGCTGGTTGGCAACCTGGCGGGTTGTTCTACAGGATTGAGCAGCCCGGCGCTTGCCAGCCAGCGCCCCAGCGTATTCTCTAATGGCCGCGGCAGGCCGTAACGCTGCCATTCTGCCTGTGCGGCCTGATTCATTACCACCGGTCCAATGGGCGAAGCAGTCGCCAGCGCCAGCATGTACCCCGGCGCGATCTCCTCCAGGTAGGCGGCTTTGCAGGCGCGGTAGTTGCCAGGTGGCAAAGGGCGCGCCGCCGGCAATGGTTGGTCGCAGGCACAGTCATTTTCTAGAGCGAAGGGGCTGGCCTGCTGAGCTGTATCACAGGCGCAGTCATCTTCGGCCGCGTCCTCATAGTGCAGCCTGATGAAGGAATCACCACGCACCACTCCAACGCGGGTGATGAACAGCGTTGTCGCGCGGTTAGAAGGAATGGCTGGCATTGGTTACGCCTCGCTTTCCACGGGCAGGAACTGAAAATCGTCTTCCGTGAATGCCCCGAACGATTCGGCGATGAACGTTGGCAGGTCGCTCAGGCTGGAAATGCGGGCCAGGTCTGGTACGTAAGAACCGGCTGGCAGGTCCTTGCTCAGGATGATCTGATTGCAATCCCTGACATAAACACGCTCATCCGGCGATGCGTCTTCTGCCCGGTGCACTGTCCACACCCGGTAAGTTTGGGACGCCTCTTTGGCAAATTGGTAGGCGTATGCCAGTTCACGCGGGTTATAGATGCTCAAGTACTTGTAGAGAGAGGAATAAATGATGGAGATCGAGCCGGAGCGCGTTGAAAACAGGTCGGCGTAGAGCAGGGCGCGTGTAAAGGCTTCCATGCCTTGGCGTAACGCCTGGGCGATCTCTGGTTTGGCAAGGATTTCTCGATAGATCTGATCGTGCTTCTCAAAAAAGTCACTGTCCTCGTCTGCCCGCCGGCGGGGCCGAATCTCTTTATATTTCTCGCTTTCGCGCTCCTGCTCAACCAGCCAGTTGAACGTTTCCATGGCAATGAGCGCCCGCAGCCCTTCAATCTTGCTCAACTGTTGGAACAGGTAAGGCTCGCCGCTCTCAGGCGCTGGCAGCGGGCGGTTGGCGTCAATCAGTACATTCTCTGGATTGGGAATAGAACGCAGTGCCTCATCCAGCGACTGCTCCAGGGCCTTCCGGCAGTGCTCAGCTTCTGCTTCAAAGTGATTTTGTTCAGCAGTGCTGCGCGCCAGTTTCGTCAGCGAACGCAGCAGCAGCCACATCTGGAAATGCGTCCAGCTCAGGTTGACCTGAGCGTCCAGTTCCAGTCGGTGCCACTTTCCGTGTGCCAGGTTGACGGCCAGGTTCAGATAGTGGCAGGCACTGCGGTAATGGGCCTGATAGGTAGACAGGACATTTTCGCCGGGCATGTGTTGTAAGGGGTGATTAGCGATCCGGTCGCGCAGCAGGCAGCCATATTCAATAAAGGCCTCTGCCCGGCGGACGATTTCGGCCTTCGGGCGGCCTTCTGTAAAGATCTTCACGGCGCGCTCCAGCAGGCGTTCCGCTTCATCAAGCAACCGGTCCGGTTCCTGACCAACCGGCGCACTGGTGCGTTCTGAGCTTAGCGCAATTCGCCGCAAAGCTTCGCCAAACTGCAAGTACGCCAGCCCCAGCCCGCGTTCATCCTTAACGCGCTCAAAGTAGGCGGTTGCAACCGCCGCCGCCACGCGCGCATCCAATGGATGGTATTGGTCATTTTCAATGAGTGCCAGAGTGTTATAGGAATAGGCCACCAGAACATCTACCCAGCGTTTCCTGTTCATATTGAGCGCATCCAGGCAAACGCGCCTGGCGCGCCCGCGCCCTTTGTCTGACAGCGCGCGCGCATGGTTGGTCAGCACGGTCGGTAACAGCGGTTGAAATTCCATCACCCGCAGCATTTTAATCGCCTCGGTATAGGCCTCAATAGCGGCGTTGATCTGCCCCTGGCTGACGCAGGCATATCCCAGGTTGTTATACGCCAGCGCAATCACGCGCATCATCCGCCGCCGCGCCGGGTGATCGGCAAAGCCCCGTTCTGGCTCCGTCCGCTGGGGTGTATCCGCCGCCTCTTCATCCGCCGGGACGATCTTACTGCTCGGATGGGCAAGCAACTGCTTTAAGCGCTTAATCCGGCGCTGTAGTTCATGGATGGCCTCTGTATGGTTGCCCAGCAGGGTTTGCAGGTAGGCCCACCAGATGTGCCGTTCGCCCGTCCCAAAACTGTGCAGCCAACTGTTCCGCTCCCGTGGGTCTTCCAGCCGGTCAATATACCCACCCTTGCGCTCCAGAGCATCCAGCAGGTCGAGCGCGCGCTGTGCTTGCCTCCGTATTACAAAACGCTGCAGCCAGCGGATTACTTCGGCCTGCCGCATAAAGCGGCGCAGCACCTCAACCTTGCTGCGGTCTTTATCTATCGTCTGATCGTTTTCAATGGCTGGCCAACTACCCAGCTCCAACAGGGGTAACAAGGCGTCATTATACAGCACCTGGTATACCTCTTCGAGGCTGCGGAAGTCGGCTTCTTCATCCTGCGCGCGGTAGTTCTTTTGCGCCAGCTCAAAGACCACGTCATTGACTGCCTCTACCAGGTTGAGCAGCAGAGCATAGTGCAGCCGCTCCATCTCCCATTTGTGGATTTCGCGCGCGTTGGCAATCCGGCTGTCTAACTTACTGCGCGGCGGTTCGCTCAGTGAGACCGGGAACATGGTACTGCGCACAGCGCGGAGCAGTTCCTGCTCTTCTTCTTCCTGATAGGCCTGCCGCTCGGCTTCCAGTTCTTCCCATTTCTGCGTCGCATATTCATACAAATACCGGTAATAGCCGCTGCGCAGGGCCTTATATTGTTTGATGAAGGCCAGCCGCTCTGGCGGCATCTTCTCAAAGGCTTCATAGACCGCATCTTGCAGCGCCAGCCGGCCATCGGGGCGTAGCTTAATGATCGAGAGCCGCTTGAGCTTCTCTACCTCTTCTTCAATTTCGGCCCGCGCGTAAAAGGCCCGATTCTCTTCCAGTTCCCCATTTTCCTTTTGGCGAGACAGACGAGCATCTTCATCCAAGTCGTACCGGATGCCGTTTACGCCCAGGTAGAGCTGCTCCCAATCCAGCCCGCGCTGCGCGGCGACCAGCAGGCTAAGGAACGCCGCGCGCAGCCCCACACTGCTGAACAACAGCTCAATAAACGACTCGCCTATCTCCTTCTGAATTTGATCGAGCTCTGCGGCACTGTGACTGTGCGCTTGCTCGGGCGTATCCTTTAAGCGTTTCGGCACTTCTAACCCTTCGGCTACCAGCGCGCCATATAACGCCAGACGCACTGGCAGGCCCTCTGTATAAATCGTCAAGGTCTCTAGCTGGCGGGGGTCTTGCAACAGGTCTTCCACGCCCTTGCGCAGCCGCGTGGTGATGCCGTCCTCAGAGCTTGCTTTGGATAGGTCTTCGTGCAGGCGCGTAAAATAGAGGGTGCTTTCTTCCAGGCTGAAATTAGGCAGGCGGATAGGTGACAGCCAGACAGCGCTCCCCTGCTCGCCGCAGGCGCGTTCCATACGCTCCAGGAACGCTTGCCCCAGTTTGCTGTCATCCGCTGCCCGGCCCAACAGCAGCAGCAGTGTATTCGGAAAGTCTCCCTGGGCGATGTGTTTTTCCAGCCAGTACGTGGTGGAAAACAGCATATCCTCTTTGGTGATCGGGCTCCACGCAAACAGCCAATCGGTGTGGTAGTAGGCCAGCTTTTCGAAGGTGTCAATCACCAGCAGAATGCGCTGCTCACGCGCCGCCGTCGCGTAGGCGCGGAAGAAGGCATTTTCGGCCACATTGATCTTCTCGCGCTGTGCTTCGTAGTTCAGGCCGCGCTGGTGCGCGGCGCGCACGTCGTTGTATGCATCATTGAACGCGTTGAACGCGACCGGCGTTTCAGAAGCGGTCCAGGTTTCCGTCGCTTCGCGCAGAATAAAGTCGGTTACGCTGCGCATAAACTCCAAAGAACCGTGGAAGCGCAGTTCGTTCATGTCCAGCGCGTCTGGGGCCAGGACTGCGCCTGGATGACCCTCTACCCACAACGGCGTTGAAACCGGCACAATCCATCCCTGCTGGCTGCGCTCGCGTTGGGTGCTGTTGCCGCTCTGCAAAAGCACCTCTTCTGCGAAGCGCGACTTGCCGATCCCACCTGGTCCATGCACCGCCAGAACAGTAGTTCCCTGAGTGTCCGCCTGGTAAAGTGCCTGTTTCACGCGCTCCAGCGCGTCCAGCCGCCCAATCATCTGCATGGTGCGCTGCGCGGTGAGCAGCAACGGGTTAGTCATACGCCACCTCCTGGCTGTCCTCCGGTTTGTTCAAGGCAATCACGCAGCAGAGCAAGAAGGTGCTCGTGCAGCTTGTGTACATTCGCTGGCTGGCGGATAAAATAATGGCTCTTGTCAATGACTGCTGGGTGAACTAGATGTCCCGCCGGTACCCCTGACCATTTTTGCCGGTCAGCGTCGCTGATGATCGGGTTGGGCACTGTCTTCAAGCGGCCCCATAAATCCTCCATCATCCGCTGGTAGAAGAAATCCACTCCTCCAACCCCAATTGGCTGCTCCGCCAGCAGATGTTCTACCACCGACCGGCAGTCCGGCGGGTGATGCGTCGGGCGGCGGTTAATTTCATCTTCAATAAGAAAGCGGTTGATGCGTGGGTTGTTGAACTGGTAGTAGCGGTGCCTCGCGGTGAGGGCCGTTTGAATGTCGTCCGGCGAATTTTGCGCCATAACGCTTTCTGGCAGCCCGTGGATTTGCTGGTTCAGTAAATCCTCAGGGACGGTGATTGTTCGTATTAATGTCGCTTCTTGCAGCTTGTCCAGGGAGACGCCTTCGTGCAGGCCAATGATGACACGAAAATTCCGGTTTGGATAGCGGGCTGCCTGGATGAATTTCAAGAGAATGTCCTCGATAAAATATAGATATAGCTTATCAGGAAAATGATCCAGATCGTCCAGCAGCATTACAAAGCGAGTATCCCTACTCGCGCCGCGAACTAGGGTTTCGATTTGAGCCCCCAGGTCGGCTTTTGGATTAAATAAAATCTGGGAAGAGGAATGCCTTGTGTTGTAAGCCAGGTACAGCATCTTCAGGCAGTCGGTCGAGAACCGTTTTGGATCGTAAGCCCAGCCATCTTCCCTCGGACGAGAGGCACGGAACGACCAGTAGAAGGGAAGAATGTCTTTCGGGGGCCTTTCAGCGGTGGTCTGGCCCGTTAGCCTCCGCTGTATTTCGTGCAGCAGCCAGGTGACCCCACTGCCCGGCCCACCCTTCACTACCATCACCGTAGAAGCAAGCTCCGTCCGGCGGGTTGGGTCTGGATGGCGAGCAAACGTTATGGCATCTTTAACGACATTGGGAAACAGATCCACAAACTCAGCGGGTCTGTAAGGATAACAACGGGCACCACCCATCGGAGCGTGTGTTGCCATTGGCCCTCCCCTGGCAATAGATGACATCCTTTGTTAAGGGTTGAGCGGCCGCCGTTTCGGTTCCATCTCCTCTTGGGTGCGTACCAGGTCTTGTTTGGTAAAGAATAAATTTTCTTCGGGTTGCTCGCGGTTGCGAAGATGGTTGTCAATTAAGCGGCTAATAATCTCAACCAGGCGGCGCGGGGAGCGGTTTGCCATTCGAATTACAGCCTCTTCCAACTCGCCTTTTATTTCCTCATCCGCCAGTTCATTCAGGCTGGAAATATATGGCGCGCCAGCAGCCCGAAACCGTTCTACAATTACATTTTTTAAGCTGTTTGGTCTCCAAACGATTGTATCACGACTTATTGTAGGGAACAACTCATTTTTTAACTCATTTTTTAATTGTGATAAATGTCTATCAACTGCTCGGCGTATCTGGCGCGGTAAGAACATTTTGTAGTAAATTCTCTGTTTAGTAAAGGCCTGAATGGCATTCAGCAGTGGACGCAAAGAGTTAAACATCTCCTCGGCTTTCGTCTCGCGGTTATCCACCCCGTCCAGTAGCAAATAAACTCGCTCGAACCCCCAGGCGTGCGCCAGAGAAGCCGCGCTCAGAACGCGCGTGAAGGCCCGTTCTTTATTCTTCTCAAACTCAAATGACGAGGATTGTTTGAGTGCCTGCGCCAAACGCTGTAAAAATGCCGCGCGTGTTTCAGAATACGGAACGGGTTGCACTGCATAGCGCCCCAGGCGGTGCCAGTGCTGCTCTATAGCCACAGCGTTTTTGTTCGCGTCGGCTTGCTGTTGTATTTCAGCGATCATTCCTTCGACCGCGCGGCTGATTTCAGGAAAAGCTGTGATGAAGGCGGCCAGGGGAGCAATCGGCATTTCTTCATAGTGCAGGCTGTCGAGCTGTTCTATAATTTGTATTATCAAATCACTCACAAATGATTGCGCCATCTGCCGGTCGTGTTCTTCCTCTGTATGCGGTTGCAGTTCCCCTTCTCCTGGAGTATAGGTGACTACCAGTGTATTGTTTGGGATAAGCCGGCATTCCAGTTCTAGCCACAAGCGCAAACTCGTTTTACCCGCCCCCGGGTTCCCGTAGATGATATGATGACGTTCCTGACGTAAATATCGAATGGGAATCGGCACGCCACGCTGATTATAAACAGGGGTGAAAAATGAATAAAACAAAGGATTACGATAATTGCCTTTGGCTATTTGCTCATTGATTTCATTCTCAGCCACCCATAGCAAAAAAGGATCTTCTCTCAATCCTAATGCGGCCAAATACCGTTCTCGTTTGTTTTTTTTAGAATCTTCTATAGAGGAAACCTTCGGCTGCGGTGGAACCCCTGTCCCCGACGAGTCCGGTACAACCAAAGACCGCTGTTGTTCGGATTTTCCGTTTGAATCCATAGGTTGACCCTTCTGCAGCAGCGTAACGTCTGGCTCTAACCCCCTGGAGTAATGGAAGTGCAGTATGTTTTTTGTCATATTTGATGATAATTCTTGCCTCTTAAGAATCGGAAATATAGGCTTGATTATAAGTTGAGGCTAAAGATATCGTACACTCCAATGCCTGTCGGTAATCTGACGGCAACCTGACAAATTTTCCTGTCCGCCTGACAGATTTTCGTCTCCTATTTCCAAAAGCGGTAGCCATCGTCGCGAGACGACACGATATATATTTCGTTAAAATTTCGATCGTGCAGTGGTTCGATCACCTCGCGCAACCGGCGAATGCGGGTCCACATCATCTCTTTGGTCACCCCTGGCATCGTTAGATGACTCACCGCCCGATCTCCACGCGCTCGCTCCTGCCACATGCGCTCTGCCACTTCGTATTCTGCGTTGCGCAGGGCTAAATACTTTTGCCCGCGCCAGATGCCCTTTCGCTCTGAGTGTACGTCCAGAAAAAGAGGACATGCGCGGCGGAAGAAAACAGTGCTTACCGCGATGAACGCCTCTAGCCCCAAACGTTGGTTGGCCGTGGAAAACTTTTCCAGCAGTGCGCCCCCCATCAGTACCCACGCGCCAATCGGAAAAGCATTGAATTCCCGCTGCACCAACTGCTCCAACGCGTCCAACAGCGCCGGGTCGGCCAGTTCCTGCATTCCGCGAATGCGCCCACTCGTGGCGGCCTGAATATGCCGGTCAGCGGCCTGACAAACCTCTTCTCGGCGGTTTTCTATGGCGATGAACTTCACGCGCCCACGGCTGATGTGATGCAGGTTTAACTCCTGCACTGTCACCTCCGGAGCAGCGGCGATGACCCGAAAACCGGCGTTCTGTGCCAGACTCAACCAGGCATATAATTTCTCCACCTGTTTGGCTTGCTCTGGCGACATCCCAAATGGCAGATCCATCAAAAAGGTGATGCCTTTTCGTTCCCAGCGGCGGCACAAATTCACCAGTTCGCCCAGTTGCAGCAGCACCTGGTTGTGTTCGAGAGAAGGATACAGATCTTCATGGGGCACATTGCGCACGGCGCTGTCCGTTTCACGGTCTAAAACCAGGCTGTCGAGAAATGGCCCAAGCGTGCGCGGCGGGTTGAAGCGTTTGATCAACCAGTGTAAGAACTCCAATTGAGAAGGTGTAGCAGCCCGAATCCGTTCTGGCTGTTGTCGTAAAAACGTCATCACCGCGTGCGAGGCGGCGGTCATCAGGCAGGCAAGATGATTTTGCTCATCGCTTTTCGGCCATAGCTCCGGTGGATAGTGACACACCAAATACTCACTGCTGATACTGCGCTCTACGGCGCTTAACAGCACCGATTTGCCCGTCAGCGCGCCGCCGTACAACATCAACCAGGAAGGATGGTTGGCAAAATCCAACAGGCCTTCTGGCGGTACGTAGCATTCTTCCCACCAGCGCGGTTCCTGTTCCCAGACGTGTTCTTCAAACGGCCATCGCTCTATCTCAACCATGACCTTCGCCCATAATAGTATGCCGCCACCGCTGGATAAAATCGCGCGGGGTCAACGAAGCCTGCAGCAGATCCTGCCACTCGTTTATCGTCGCCTCTGCCTCCGGATTTCCCCAGGCTATCTGGATGCGATGCGAAACCATCTGTTCTAGTTGTTTGGGCGTCCAATAGAGCTTCATCTGCTTCCAACCTTCGCTGTGCTTCCATTGTGATGCTGGGATTGTCGGTAAGAAAACCATCACCTGAATTGGAAGCGCGAGCGACTCAGAGGTATCCACCAGGCGTTCCAGTACGTGGGTTTCCGTCTCGGTTGGCGGCGTGTCGCTGTCTAATACGAGGCGTATCCTGCATAATTTTACTTTGTTTATGGCAGTTGCCAAAACCTCAAGCGCGTCGGCCCGGCGGGCATCCTTCTCTACCCTGAGTAATGTCTGCCGCAGCCGATGGGTCAGCACGTGTTCTTCCCAGATAATCGCTTTGCGATCCTCTTCTTTGGTTTGAATGACGGCTTCACCTGATTCAAATAGACGATCATCCACTTGTAGAGCAAAATTTGGAGTATAGTAATTCAGGCAACTGGCTACGTGCGCGAGCAACTGCGCGTGTAGATACATGCCATACGACGGGTTGGCGATCAAGAACTTTCCAAACGTGCTAAAAAGCTGCCGGCAAATAGTTTCTTCTTCTATCGGGCGCGCCAGGCGTACAGACAGAGTGAATTTGTCATCATAATGATACTGTCCCAATGCCATTGCCATGGCCGTTTTTCCGGTGCCGGTTGGCCCGGTGATAATCCAGATACCCCGCTCGTCTTCACTTCTTAAAGCAGTATATAAAGAGTGTCCATTCCAAAACAAAGGCTGTTTTAGTTCGCTGTGGGTGTCAATGGAAAATAACCGGTGATCTTCTTCGGCGCGCAAAGCGGGGAATGGGTTGGGTTTGTTTTCGTGGTTTGGCAGATACTGCCACCTTCCTTCACTGGCGTTTGTCGGCCACCGTGTTTCTCTGGAGGGGTTCTGTCCGCCAAAGTCTCTAACGGTCCGGATGATTGCATCTTGCATTTCCGGTGAACAGCCCGATACTGCCATCAGCGTGTCTCGCAAGAGGCACTTATCCAGGGGATTTAGCTTGTTTTTGTTTTCCCGGTAATAAAAGATCAATGCACCGGCCGCCGCATCCGGCCAGCTATCCCCGGCGCCAGAAATCGCGCTGATGATTTGGGGATGATAGGGCTTATTGTTTTTCACCAAATTGAAGAGATGCTGAATATACTGCCACTCCGTTGGGTTAATGCTGTCCTGTAAGGTGTTGAGATCATTCCACAGACTATCCAGCTCTCGAGTGGAATCGAAATTGGGGGCTGAGAGCTTTGAAAACGCGGTTTTGGCCGCGTTTAATTTTTCGATTGCCTGTATTTCGATCTGTTGCCTCTCAGCGCGTTTTCGCTCCTGGTACTCCAGCAGGTATTTGGCCGCGGCAAAGGCCGCCGGGACAATTAAAAAGAGAGGGGCACTCGGGCTGATATTCGTCTGCACCAAAGCGCGCAAGTTAGCCATGTCGCTGGTTTCCAGATCGACAGGGCCAGTCACAGTTTCAAGCTCGCCGTCTGCGTTTGTTTTTGGAAATCGGAAGTAGATCCTTTGGGGAGAGAAGAATATTCCCCGCAGCATTCCTGTCTGGATGATCTGCAGCTCGCGTTTTTGAGAAGCGCCAGCGGAAAAGCTCAGCGAGATTGAACGCTTTGGCGCCTCACTATCATTTAGGTGTAGTAAATATAAGTGGGGCTGATTCTCAGGGACGGAAATGACGAGCTGAAAAGGAGCACTGTTCGTGATGCTAGTTCCTGGAGAGGGTGAAAAAATACAGTCCATTCTGGCCGGCTCTTGGAAGGGAATGCGCTTGGGCAGCGTGCAGTCTACCATCCCACCAATCGAAGCCGCTGGCACCTGAACCCACTGGCGTTCCAATAGTTGGCCGGGCCAGATCCATCCCGTTAGGATAACCAATAGCAGTAAGATGACGAATCCCAAAGCGGTAAGGATCAGAACGGGTATCCACCATTGGGGTACTAACTGGGCTAACCAACCTCGTTTCTCCGCCATCGTTTGCCCCTCGATTAAAGATGAGCCTGGAACTAATTTCATTGTATACGATGTATTACTTCAAGGCAATTGCCTTTCGGATGGTTCTTCACCTGCTCCCTGATTGGGTTGGGCAGTCGTAAGGATTTCGTCAACGCTTCGCCAGTTTCTCATCCATTTTGTCTGCCGGTTTGTCAGTCAGAACAGATATTCTGAAAGAAAAACGCTTGTCTTCTACAGAAGAGAATAACCTGCCGTCAGTTACTGGAAAGGTGGCTGTAAGCCACTTTCTGTTACAGTCGGTGCAGCACAGTAACAGCGCCTCGCACATGCAGCCACCATTCCATTCTGGCGGCGCAGTTCCAAGAGAATAACCACAGGAAGGAGGAGCGTATGAGCATCCAGGGAGTCGGCGGGTTCTTGATCGCAGTGCTGGTTATCAGCCTTATCGCTGGCGGGCTGGCGGTTACCACTGTTGACCAGCATGGGATCATCCAGGAACAAGAAACACAGTTGGCAGAACTGCAGCGCCAGATGGGCCTGGCGAACGAGCAGCTTGCTGCCTACCAGAAGATCATCGAGGACTACAAAAAGGAAAACCAGCGGTTGCAGACGCAGATCACTGCCTACCAGGCGACTATCGCCGGCGCGCAGCAGGAAAATAAGCAGCTCCAGGAGCGGGTTGCCCTGCTCACTCAGCAGCTAGCTGCCAGACAAGCAGCACTGGAAGCGGCAGAACGGGCGCTGGCGGAAAACGCTGCTCAGGAGGAAAGCGCCCCCCACCTGCAGAATCTGGTGATAGGGGATCCGGCCATCCTGGGGGCTATGTTCCTCGTAACTGTGTTAGTCAACCTGCTGGTCTACCTCAGGGCCCACCTGCGGAAAACGGACATGATCCGAGTGACGCCCGAAGAACGCAGCTTCATTATCCGCCGCAGGCGCAACCACAACAAATGAGCGCCGAGAGGATGGCAACACTGGCAGGGTGAGTGAGGAGGCTCCCCTGCCAGTGCCATTAAGGAATCCCATAACGATCCGCTTTCAGTAATCCATCCAGTTGGCGTGCTTTTTATACTATAATCGCCTCGTGAATTCCATTGATTCCATCCTAAAGAAAATCAACCTTGCCTGGCTGTATGGGGGAGCGATATTTGTATCGGCGTTTCTGCTGTTTCAGATCCAGCCGCTGATCAGCAAGTACATTCTGCCGTGGTTTGGGGGCGGCACATCCGTGTGGACGACTGCGCAGGTGTTCTTCCAGGCCGTACTGTTGGGGGGCTATGCCTACGCTCACGGGCTGGCGCGGCTGGGGTCTGAGGGGCAGGGGCGGCTGCACCTGGGGGTGATGGGGGTGGTAGCCGCCTGGCTGGTGGGGACGGGGCTGCGCTGGGGCGCGCCGGTGACGCCGGACGCGGCCTG
>DAOUAC010000013.1:0-14751 GCA_034434155.1 Anaerolineaceae bacterium | reverse complement strand
GGCGGCGTGACGTTCACCGACACCGGCCTGGCCGCCGGAACCTGCTACATCTACGTGGTCGAGGCTTACAACACCGCCGGCAACTCCGGCTGGAACGTCAACGGCCCGGTGCAGATGTGCACACTCGGCGCGCCGGGGATGCCCATTGCCCTGTCAGCGGCAGCCATCAGCGGCACGCGCGTAGACCTGGCCTGGACGCCCGGCACCGGGACCATCGCCAGCTACCGCCTGGAACGCGCTACCGACCCCGGCTTCACCGCCCCGGTGGTGATGAACATCGCCGACCCCGCCGCGGTGAGCTACAGCGACCTGAGCGTAGCCCCCGAAACGCACTACTGGTACCGCCTGTTCGCGGTCAACGCCGCCGGCACTTCGCCCGCATCGAACACGGTGGATGTGATCACTCCGGGCGTGCCGCCTGCGGCTCCCAGCGGTCTGCAAGCCACGCCTACCCCGCCCCGGCCCATCCCACCGGATGTGACCCTGACCTGGACGGACAACGCCGACAATGAAAACGGCTTCTACGTGGAACGCGCTCTGGTCATCAACGGCGTCATTGGCCCCTACGCGCAGATAGCCAACCTCGCCGCGCCCTCGGCGGGCGTGGGAGGGACCGTCACTTACGTGGATGGGGCCGTACAGCCTAAGGTGACGTATTCGTACCGCGTCCGCGCGTATAACCTGGTGGGCATGTCGGAGTACTCTAATGCCGTCCAGGTTGTGACCCCCGGCCAGACGCCCGAAGCCCCCTCGGAACTGCGCGTCACCGCCACCAGCCGCAACACCGTCACGCTGGCATGGCGCGACAACTCGAACAACGAACAGGGCTTCTATGTCGAGCGCAGTCTCAACGGCACTACCTGGGCGCGCGTCGCCACACTGCCGGCCAATACCACCACATACCGCAACAGCGGCCTGACCTCGAACACCACGTACTATTATCGGGTTCAGGCATACAACGCCGACGGCGTTTCGGCTTACAGCAATACCGCTACCGCCCGGACGAGAAGATAACGACCGCATGACGGGGTGGGTTTTCGGCGCTTCCGTCGAAGACCCACCCCACCCGCCCGCCTGGGCAGTTCCCGCCCGACTTCAACAAGGAGGCAGTACAATGAAAGGATTGATCCGATTCCTGGGTATTCTCGTCCTCATGGCGGCGTTGGCCCTGCCGGCCGGGCCGGTGAGCGCCGCCTATACCAACACCACGTTCTTCTACGATGACGTCACCCTGACCGGCGGGGTGGATAACGGGCATTTTCCGAATATTTGGGACGTGAGCGCCTGCCCGCTGACTCTGACGGGCCGGGTAGATCTGACCGGGCTGTCTGCCGGCTGGAACACCTTTGCCAACGTACAACTGGGCGTGCGCACCGTTGGCTACAGCGACTTTTCACCCGATGGGCAGGGTGTGTGGATCCATTTTGACCATGCCACCGGCCCCGGCGCAGTCCACAGCGTGGCGCTGACCATCACCGGCGGCAGTGCGGTCGTCTCGATTGACGGGGCGGCACAACCGGCGGTTCCCCTCCAGGGCGACCCGGCCCAAATGCAGGTCTTTTACGGCCTGGATGGCTATTACGCCCAACACACGGTGGTTCTCTCGGCCCTGCAGGTCAGCGGCTGTCTGGTGCTGGAAAACGGCACGGTCAACGGCGGCGGCGCATTCTACGCGGAAGACAGCGGCGGCCCAGGCAACGTCATCCCCGGCGGACGGGGCAGTTTTGCCTTCCTGGCAAAGCGCAAAGATAACGCCAACACCGGGCATATCAAGTTCGTCTACGAATTAAACGACATCCGTCTGGAAAGCGCCAGCTTCGACTGGGTGACCGTCAGCGATACGCAGGGCATTTTTGAAGGAACCGGCGAACTGAACGGGGCAGGCGGCTATAAGTTCCGCGTGCGCGCCGTAGATGGCAACCGCACCGGCACGACCGACCGCTTCGAGATTCGCATCTGGACCGCCGGATCGAGCTTTGACGCGCCCACCTACCGCGCGGAGGGCTACCTGGCGCAGGGGCAGATCGTGGTGCATAAGAAGTAGTAATCTACTCTGGCTCGGCCAGGGCCAGGTTGACGATCTCATCGAGGGACATGCGCTCGCCCTGCTCCCAGGCGGCGGCAAAGGCGGCTTCGCCGAGGGCGGCGCGGGCGGCTTCGAGGGCCTTCTCGCCGGCGGCGCGCTCTTTGGGGGTCAACAAGATAGAATTCCAAATGGGCGACTGCCGCACTTTGCCAAAGACCTGCACGGCGCGCTCATACAGGCCGCGCGCCGCCAGCAGTTGGGCCAGCATCACCAGCACGGGGATCACCACCGACGGCTCGTGACGGCCCCCGCTGGCGGCGCGCGCCAGGGCGATGGCGTCGCGGTAAATCTGGTGGGCGCGGGCGGCTTCGCCCATAGACAGCACGGCATACCCCAGCCAGAAGAGGGCAAAAGCGCGGTAATTGTCGTAGCTGGGGTCCTGCACCAGGCCGGCCATTTGCTCAAAATAGTCCGCCGCCTGCTGATAATCGCCCTGCTGCCAGGCCAGGCGGCCCAGGTCGTTGAGGGCCTGGGCGATGGCGTACTGGTCGCCGCTGGCGCGGCCCATGCGCATATTTTCTTCAAAGCGGGCGGCGGCCTCGCTGGTATTGCCGCGCAGCATGGCAATATTGCCCAGGATGGATTGAATATTCATCACCATGCGCTTGTTGCCCACCGCTTTAAAGTACTCCATGGCTTCTTTAAACAATTCCTCGGCCTGTTCCTCATGCCCGCTGTGAAACTCCACCTGCCCCAGGTCGAGGTAGCCCATCCCCAGGCCGTCCAGGTCATTCAAGGCGCGGCGCAGTGCCAGCGCCTCGGTGGCGTACTGGCGGGCGGCCTCGTGATCTTCGCGCTCGCCCATCAGGTGACTGAGGGTCATCAGCGTTTCGGCCAGGTAAAAGCGGTTTTCAGAGGGGGTCAGCGTTTCCAGCGCCTGACGGGCCATCTTAAGGCGTTTTTCGTAATCCAGCGGGGTGATCGCCAGGTACACGAGGGTGATGGCGTAATCGAGGCGCCCGGCCTCGCCCAAAGAGGCAAACAGCTCGGCGCTCTCTTCTAACAGCGGCACGCCCCGGTCGTGATGATCGCGGAACACCAGGAGCATGCCAGCGGCGCGCAGGGCACGGGCGCGCGCTGACACCCGCCCAGGGCGGCGCTCGGCGGGGGCCAGGCGGCTTTCGGCTTCCAGCAGGCGCACCAGCCAATCTACCCCCTCGGCGGCGTATTCGCGCACGTGCCAGAACCACACCAGCGCCGCCGCCAGCCGCAAACCGGCTTCTACCTCGCCGGAGAGCGACCATTCCAGCGCGTAGCGGATGTTATCCAGCTCGAATTCGATGCGGTCCAGCCAGGCGACCTGATCTCTGCCGCGCAGGTGCGGTTCGGCCTCTTCGGCCAGCATCAGGTAATAGGCCAGGTGACGACTGCGCACCTGAGGGCCGCCGCCTTCGTCCTGCAGGCGCTCGCGGGCGTACGCGCGGATGGTGTCTAACAGGTAAAAGCGGGTTTCGCCGGCCCCCGCCAGGCGCTGGCCGCCGATGGGTTGGGTCATCACCAGCGATTTATCCACTAACTGAGTTAACAGGTCTAAGATTTCCTCTTCTTCCAGGTCAATGTGCGCCGCCCCCATGCCCGAAGGCTTCACCGGGTCGGCGCAGACCTGCTCGGCGGCTTCTAAAATCCAGCCGCCGGCAAAGACGGCCAGGCGTTGGAACAACAGCCGCTCGGCGGGCGAGAGCAGGTTGTAGCTCCAATCAATGCAGGCGCGCAGGGTCTGCTGGCGGGGCAGGGCACTGCGGCTTCCGCCGGTGAGCAGGCGGAAGGTATCGTCCAAGCGGGCGGCGACGCCCTCAATGCCGAACATGCGCACGCGCGCGGCGGCCAGTTCAATCGCCAGGGGGATGCCATCGAGGCGCTGGCAGATGCGCGCCACCAGAGGGGCGTTCTGCTCGGTCAGGGTCAGCCCCGGCGAGGCCGCCGCGGCCCGCTCCATAAACAACTGCACGGCCTCAAAGCCGGCCAACTGCGCGAAGTCCGCGCTGTGCAGGTCGCGCGGGGGCGTCGCCAGCGAGGGACAGCGGAAGTTCGCCTCGCCGCTGGCCCCTAAGATCTCGCGGCTGGTGGTTAACACGCGCAGGCGCGGGCAGGCGCGCAGGAGCGTATCAATCAGCATAACGGTATCTTCGAGGATATGCTCGCAGTTGTCGAAGATCAACAGCGCCTGGCGCGGGTGCAGGTACTCCACCAGCGCCTGGGTGACGGTCTTGCCGGGGCTTTCACCCACGCCCAGGGCGGCGGCGACCGTCTGCGGGATGAGCAGGGGGTCGGCCAGGGGGGCCAGTTCCACCAGCCAAACGCCGTCTTCGTAGCATTCCAGCAGTTCGCTTGCCACCTGCAGGGCCAGGCGGGTTTTGCCCGTCCCCCCTGGGCCGGTGATCGTCACCAAACGGTGATGTTCGAGCAGGCGGCGCACCTCGGCGATCTCGCGCTCGCGGCCCACAAAGCTGGTGCGCTGGAGGGGCAGGTTGTTGGGCAGTGACGAGAGCGTCTTGAGGGGTGGAAAATCTTCCTGGAGCCCTGGCGCCACCAACTGGTAGATATGCTCTGGGCGGACTAAATCTTTAAGGCGGTGCTCGCCCAGGTCGCGCAGGGTTACGCCGGGGGGCAGGTCGTCCTGCACCAGGTCATAAGTGGCCTGCGTCAGCAGGACCTGACCGCCGTAACCGGCGCTCATCACGCGGGCCACGCGGTTGAGGGTCGGGCCGACGTAATCATCGCCGCGCTCTTCCGTCACCCCGGTATGCAGGGCCATGCGCACGCGGATGGGCCCATGCTCGCCCCAATCTTCAGCCGCCAGAGCGCGCTGGGCCGCTAAAGCCGCGCGCACCGCATCGGGGGCCGTATCGAAAGCCACCTGGAAGGCATCTCCGATCATTTTATAGACGTAGCCGCCGTGTTCGGCCATCACCTGGCGCATGATCTGTTCCTGGCGCTTAAAGGCCCACTGCATCCATTCCTGGTGGTTCTCCCACTGGCGCGTGCTGGCTTCGATATCGGAGAACAGAAAGGTGACAGTGCCGGAAGGAATCGTAGGATTCATAGCGTAGATCAACCCTCAATCCATTTTTATAGATTGTACCTGTTTGGCATGATTTTTACTATGCGTTGCCCGGAACAGGGTGCGCGGAGGGGGGAAGAGCTGTCAACGGATTTCGGGAACGGATTGAACGGATTACAGAGCGGATTGCGGGCTGTAGGGGCGGGGTTTCCCCGCCCGCGTGGGTTGGGGGGAGCTGTCAACGGATTAAGCCCATTCTGATGGGCCGGGAACGGATTGAACGGATTATGGGCGTAGGGGCGGGGTTTCCCCGCCCGCGCGGGTTGGGGCAAAAACGCGGGGCTGAGGATGAGAGCCCCGTGAGGGGTTTTCAGACGCTGAGGCGGGGGTTTCAACCCCCGCCGGACACCGCGCGGACGGCACTCGCTGTATAATAGGGTGAACAACTCTACGATTTGGGGTGAACGCCATGAACCGATTTTCCATCTGGGATATTCTTACCGGCATCCTGCTGTTGGGCGTGCTGTGCCTGGGCTGTGGGTTTGTTGTGCTGTTATTCAGCCCCACGCCCCTCATGGCGGCCCCCTCCGTGCCGACCATCACCCAGGTGGTTCTGCCGACGAACACGCTGGCTGTAGCTCCGCGCGCACTGCCCCCCACGTGGACGCCCACCCCCACGCGCGAGGCCGCCGCCCCGATTGGGCCAGGCCGCACGCCCCGCCCGACTTCTACCCTTGCGCCCACCAACACCCTGTTTGTCGCCTTTACCCCTACCCCCCTGCCTACCTATACCCCCACCGTCACCGCCACCCGCGCCGATGCCAACTGCTACGTCATCGCCGAATCACCCCTGGATAATGCCGAGTTCCAGCCCAACCAGGAATTTACCAAAGTCTGGACGTTAAAGAATAACAGCGGGCGCACCTGGCAGACCAACGCCTCTGACTTTCGCTTTGTGGATGGGACGCGGATGCAAACCGGCAGTGATGTCTACGACCTGCCGCGCGATGTTCCTCACAGCGGGACGATTGACTTCTCGGTGCGCATGCGCGCCCCCTCTTCCGCCGGGACGTATACGGGCAACTGGTCTCTGGTGGCCGATGGCTCTACCTTGTGCCGTTTCTTCGTCAAAATCGTGGTGAAATAACGACAGTACCCCCATTCCCCTATACCCAATGACCGATCCTATGACACCAAACAAGACCGCCGCACAACGCCAGCCTGGGTGGCCTGTGATCTTCTTTCTTCCGGCGCGGCTGATCTTCTCGGCGCTGGCGCAGGGCCTGACTGCGATCCTTTTGGCCTGGAGCGGCGCAGACGCCCCCCTGCTGAGGGCCGCCGGCTGGTGGCCGGTTTTTCTATCCCTCGCGGATGGCCTGTGCCTGGCGGGGCTGGTCTGGCTGACGCGCCGCGAAGGCAAAACGCTGATAGACCTGGTGGGGGCGCGCGGGCGGGCGGCGGCGCGGCAGTTGGCGTGGGTTCCGGTGATGCTGGCCGCCATGCTTCCGGCGGCGGGCCTGGCAAGAGTCATCACACAGCTTTTTTACGGCTCGGCCCCGCCCCCGATGTTCACCGTCCTCGATCTGCCCCTGGCTGGGCGGCTGTATGCGCTCCTGGTCTGGCCGGTGATCTGGTCCATCACCGAAGAATTGGTCTACCTGGGCTATCTACTGCCCCGCCTGGAGGCTCTGACCGGCAGGACCTGGCCGGCGGCCCTGGCAGTGATCTTTTTTTGGGGCCTTCAGCACCTGGCAAACCCCTTCCTGCCCGATGCCACCTACCTGCTGTCGCGCGTGCTGGCGGCCTTTGCGGCAGTTGGCGGCATGACGGTGGTGTTCCTGCTGCTGCGCCGCCGCCTGGTCGCCATGATGGGGGTGCATTACCTGTTCGACCTGATCACCGGGGTGATGATCTTTTTATCTTAGGGGGCTTCACGGGGCGCGTTCCAGCTCCACGCGCGGGCCGGGCAGTGGGTCGAGCGTTTGGATCGCCAGGGTATCGCCGCGGCAGTGCGCGGCGGCGCGCGCCCGCTCCACCACGCGGGTGGGGGCCTCATCCTGGGCCGCGGCGGTCCCTCCATTCAGCGCCGAGGTGAACGCCTGCCAGGCCGGAAAATCACCCTCGGCCAGCAGTTGATCGTCCAGTTCCAGGCGGAACAGCACGCCCGCGCCCCCAAAATGCGAAAGCTCGATTTCCTGCGCGAACACATCTACCTGGTATTGAGCGGCAGCCGCGCCATCGAACCGGTTCGAGACGCGCAGTTTCTCCCCTTCCACCTCGCCCAGCAGGTGGACTTCCAGCCCGTCAAATGTGATTTCTAATAACCCATCCTCAGAAAAATGGTAGCGCACCGCCCCACCGACTGCCTCCACCGCAAACGGCGGCTCACTGCGCGCCAGCGCATCGCCCAGGGTGCGGGCCATGTTCATCACCTGCCAGGTCCCTGCCAGGCAGGCCGGGTCTAACCCCTGGGCGGCGCGCGGGGCCCGCTGACAGCCAGACAGCCCCAAGAGGACGGCCAACAGCGCCGCCCAGACCCCCCATGGTTTCAAATTCGCCCTGGTCTTGCCGGATAAAAACTGCATCGCCAGCCTCCGTGGATTGACAGCACAGAGGCGGCTTCTCTTCTCTACCTATCGTTTTATCATAAAATGACCCAAATCACCACATCCGGATTCATCCGGGATTCCCTTCGGCTCACCGGCGGTTCATCAACTCTGCGGCCAGGTCATCCATCTGCGGCAGGACCAGGGGGAGCTGATCCGCTGGCAGATGGTAGACCTGCCAGGCGGCATCTTCCACCACGCCGCGCACTACCCGCCACGAGGGCAGGGCCGGGGCCGCACGCAGTGCTTCGCGCAGGGGCAGGATCATGAACCAGGGGAAGTGTTCCTGATAGTCGGCCAGTTCGGCGGCCCCCGCCGCGCTGAGCGGCAGAGACGGCCATACCTCTGCTAACAGGGCCTGGTTACGCGGCTGGAGCAGGTAGCGCAGGAACAGCCAGGCCGCCAACTGCTGTTCGGGCGTGCTGGCAGGGATGCCGTATGAATAGCCGCTGGTCAGAGCGAACGGGCCGCCCGCCTGCGCCGGGAAGGGCAGGATCGTCCAGCGGTCGCCGCTGTTGGCGCGTTCCTGCGCGCGGGCCTGGAAAGCCAGGTCTTGCAGACTGCCGGCGTAGAACAAGGCCATGCGGTTGGCGAAATAATCGTGCGGGGTGGGGTTACGGCCCTCCCAGGCACAGCCCTGCTCGAACAGGCCGCGCAGAAATTCTAACGCCCGCTCCGCCTCCTCCGATTCAAAGTGGTACGGCCCGCCTTCCTGGCTGGGAATGGGCTGTGCGCCAAACGCAAAAAACCAGCTTAACACCGTCAGCGCGTCGGTCGAAGCCAGCCAGCCGCCCGTGCCGCGCTTATCCTGCTGGTTAAAGTCAGCGTTCGCCAATTCATTATTGGCGACCGCCGCCGCGCAGGCCTGGGCCTGGAATTCGGCGGGGGTGGCGGGGGGCTGGTCAAAGCCCAATTCAGAAGCCCAGGTCTGGTTATAGAACAGCACCCGCGCCGTGCGCAGAGCTGGAAGGCCCGCGCGCTGTCCACGCGCGCCCAGGTCCTGTTCCCAAAAGAGGGGGGTAAAATCGCTGATCTGCGCCGGAGACAAGCCCCAACTGCGCGCGGCGAGGTAGTCGTTCAGGTCAACCAGGCGGCCCTGGCGCTGCCACTCTGCCAGTTGTTCGGGCAGAGCGGCTACCAACAGCGGCCCGTCCGGTTCGGTCATGGGGGCGGGGTAGGCTTCGAGGGCGTCGCGCAGGCTGGCAGGGTCGTAAAGCGGGCGTGCCTGCGCCACTATTCCCCACTCGTTCTCGCGGTTAAAAGCGGCGGCAATCTCTCCGGCGCGCGCGGCCACCTCGCCCTGCCAGGGATGCCAGAACGTCACCTCCACCCCGCGCAGTCCGGCGGGGTCAACGTCCAGGTAAGGCGGGTGCGTGGGCGTAGCGGTGGGGGCCGGGGTGGCTGTTGCCGTTACGGGGGTGCGGGTAGAACGGGGCGCGCGCGTGTCTGCCGGTTGGGGCGCGGCGGTTTCCGTCTCTTTCGGCGCAGGCAGTGACCCCTGGCAGGCAGACAGAAGCGCCCCCCACAGCAGGAACAGGTGAATCACAAAACGCCGGTATCGGGTCATCATAAGGGAGAAGTTTAACCGAAAACCGGCGTTTATGGAATAAACGGGCGGCTAGACCTCCAGGGTCTTCTCAAAGTCACCCCCACCCCTGGCCCCGCCCCCTCAAGGGGGCGGGGAACCCAAGATTCGTGGGGTGCTGCGGCGCGAATGCGCCGCAGCACCCCACCCCCCTCCTGCAAGGCGGATGGTTTTCAAAAAACTGCTTGACCTTTTGAAAACCACAACTAGACCTCGATCATATACAGGTTGACCTTGCCGCCAAAGTCGCTGGCGTAGAGGATGCGCCGGCCGTCCCAGCTCCAGGTTGGGTGGCAGTGGCTGGATTGGGTATGCCAGGATGTTTTGTGGTTCACCAGCACTTGCAGGGTCGGCTCATCGCCGCGGATGTCAATCAACACCAGGTCATCCACATCATCGCCCACCAAAAAGGTATGGTCGGGGTTGGCGTGGTAATGGTTGGTATAGTAGGGCATATTCACGCGGCGCACGATCCTGCCAAAGCGGTCGGCCATGCCTACAAAGGGGATGAAATCATCCTGCTGTTTCACCGCCACATCGGTCGCCACGGCCTGGGTGCGCGATGAGGTGATTGTGCCATCGTGGCCGGGGCCGCGGTTGTCGAAGAACAGCAGGCCGTCGTTGGTCCAAAATTCGTGGCCGATCGAATCGCGCTCGGTCTGGCGGAAGCAGGGTTTGGCCTCGCGGGAGATAAAATCTAACAGCCAGATGCGCTGAGTCACCAGGTTCCAGGGGCCTTCATGACAGTACGAGCCGATGGTAGGGTCTATGGGGCAGAACTGGAAATGCCCGACCTGGTGCGTATCTTTAAACACATCGAACCAGCCCGAGCCGTCCAGCATTGCCAGGGTGATGCGGCCATCTTTCACCAGGTAAAAACGGTCCTTAAAGCCGGTGTAGTTGGGGCCATCGGCCACGTTGACGTTCTCGTTGCGTCCAAAGGCCGCGTAGCGGCGGTTAGGGGCAATGGAGGGCGCGCCCAGGCTGTAACTGCCGGTCTCTTCATATAAAGTAGTGACCTGCCCGCTGGCCGGCTCTAATTTGCACAGGCGGTTGCCGGTGCGGTAGACGATGATCTGGCTGTCGGGCGTTTTGGTGACGTTTGCGACCGGCCCGGCGTGGGTGTCTTCTTTGTCTACGCGCATCGGCTCGTCGGTGAGCTGTGTCATCACCCCGCTGTCTAAATCCATGCGGAAGATGTTGTAATGCGGGCGCTCGTGCGGGGCTTTATCTTCCCCAGATGCCCGATCCGATAAGAAAATGATCTCGTTGCGCCGCGAGTCAAACGAATTTTCGGTGAAATACAGGTGGACGTTGTTGCCGGTCTGAGTAAGCTGTGTCACCCGCCGCCCGGTCTTTTCATCTTTAAACTCGCGCAGTTCAGACTTCCAGGTTTGACCTATCATACTGCCTAACTCCCAAGAAAAACGATTCACACGCTCACCTTGCCAGCCAGCCGCCATCCACGTTGATCACGGCTCCGTTCAGATAATCGGACGCCGCCGAGGCCAAGAACACCACCGCGCCCATCAGATCGGCAGGTTCGCCCCAGCGCCCGGCCGGGATGCGCTCTAAGATCGCCCGACTGCGCTGAGGGTCGGCGCGCAGGGCGGCGGTGTTATCCGTCACCATATAACCGGGGGCAATGGCATTGGCGTTAATGCCTTTGGCGGCCAGTTCGGTCGCCAGGGCGCGCGTCAGCCCAACGATGGCGCTCTTGGCGGCGGTGTAGGCCGGAACCAAAATGCCCCCCTGGTACGAGAGCAGTGAGGCTACATTAATGATCTTGCCGCGTCCCTGCGCCGCCATCACCCGCGCGGCGGCCTGCGCCAGAAAGAACGCCGCTTTCTGATTGACCTGAATCACGTCATCCCAATCCTGCTCGGAATAGTCCAGCAGGGGCGCGCGCCGGATGATGCCGGCATTGTTCACCAGAATATCCAGGCGGCCCATGCGGCTGACGACCTGCTCCACCACCGCGCGGAGGTCGGCGGGGGTGGCGGTGAGCAGGTCGCAGGGGATGGCGAGGCATGTCCGCCCGGCGGCGGCAATCTGCCCGGCGGCTTCGCCACAGCCAGCGCGGCTGAGCGCCGCAATGTCGGCCCCGGCCTCGGCCAGCGCCACGGCCATCGCCTGCCCCAACCCGCGCGACGCGCCCGTCACCAGGGCCACTTTGCCATCCAGTTTAAACAGGTCTAAAACGCCCATGACGCATCAATGCCCCAATTCACGTAACATGCTAACGGTGCGGCTCACCCAGCTCAGTTCGGGGTCATCGCGCGTGGCCTGAACGCGGTGCTCGCCGGCCAAAAACCACAGGTAGTAGGTGGTGTAGCCCGGCGCGCTGACTACCGTATGGTAGCCGCGCGGGGCCATCATGATGGTATTGTCGCGCACGGTGAAGTTCTCTTCCTCGCCGTCATCGTTGTAATAATGGCACAACCCAAACCCGCCCGCCGGGCTGACCTTGAAGAAGTACATCTCTTCGTGAAACGCCTCGCGCGGCAGGTCATCTACCTCGTGCTTGTGGGGCGGATAGGTGGACCAGTTGCCCGAAGGCGTAAACGTCTCGCCGACGATCAGGCGGGCGGCCGGCAGGTTGGGCTGACCGGCCAGGGTGAGGATCTGATGAAAACTGCGCCGGAAGTTGGCCGCCCCCCACACGCCGGTTGTCACCTGATCGGGGGTGATCACATAAGGTTCCATCCCGCCGGGCCGCGCCGGGGCGCTCGTCAGCGCCGCTTCGACCGCGCTTTCGCCGCAGATGGCATAGCGCGTTCCCGCCGGAATGTACACCGAGTGCGGCTTGCCCATAAAGGGGTTGGGCCGCCCGCCGACGCCCTCAAAGCGCCGTCCGCCCACCTCAAAGCGGGCCCTGCCGCCCAGTATCACCGCCAGCACTTCGCGCTCGCCGCTTTCCAGTTCCACCCGCTGACCGGCGTCCAGCCGCACCAACTGAAAGCCCAGCAGTTTGCAGGGGTTATGAGGCAGGTCGTTGACCAGCCCATCCGTGCTTACTTTGGCAAAGTATTTCATACGGCCTCCTACACACAGGAATGAAAGACAACTTATTGTAGCCCAGCTTTGGGCCGGGCGCGCGCTCAACAGAATGGGAAATTTAGGGGAGCGGCGGGGGAGATTTTTCGGCCTGGAACCCAACCTGCGGGCCGGAGGATCCACGCAGGAAGGCCAGAAAGTGACGCAGAGGATGATTTTGCGGACCCCCCCCTCTTAAAATCGCTGTTTTGGGGCTGTTTTGGAGGGGGGGTCCGCGAAAATTTTCCAACCTGGGAAGGGGAGAGCAAAGCGGGATAGAAATGGGGAAAACAGGAAAAAGACTTGCGCAGCAGACAAAAGGTTGTATAATAAGAATGCAGGTTGGGAAACTTCCCCACCACCGGGTGAGCAGTCAGAATCACCCGCTACCCGTTAGGGTATTAAGACACGAATGACCAGATATTTTGTGTTTGGCGCAGGGATATAAGTCAGAATCACCCGCTACCCGTTAGGGTATTAAGACGCAACGCGCATAGAGGACAGTACTGCTCGGGTCCATCTGTCAGAATCACCCGCTACCCGTTAGGGTATTAAGACTTTAGCGGCCTTCTGGCGAATGAGAATTGAACTGAAAAGTCAGAATCACCCGCTACCCGTTAGGGTATTAAGACAAAACGAGAGCCAAAACGAACACTACCACCAGAAGCTTTTTCGTCAGAATCACCCGCTACCCGTTAGGGTATTAAGACTCAACTCTCCATCACTCGCCAGAACCAAGTAGTAGGTCAGAATCACCCGCTACCCGTTAGGGTATTAAGACTTTTATTCTCCTTTTTTTGGGGGTTATTAAGAGAAGCGGTCAGAATCACCCGCTACCCGTTAGGGTATTAAGACCTCAAGGCTGCTGCTTGATGGATCAGAACAGGGATTGGTCAGAATCACCCGCTACCCGTTAGGGTATTAAGATCATTGACAATCAGCGCTATACTCGCTGGAGGCGTTCTATGGATGCTGCCGGGATGGTGATAACGGTCGTGGGGATCGCCCTGTACTTTTATGGGCGAGAGAAGAATGTTAAACTTCAACGGTTCAGCTACTTCCTGATCGGCCTGGGAGTCGGGATACTGGCCGCCGTGATCTACGGCTACCTGGTGATCCGTTCATTGTTCGGGTAGTGGTTTTTTTCCTCAACCCCGAACAGGATCATCAGGAAGTACCAATTCGGGCGATGCCGCACGACTGCGCGAACTGCCATGACCAGAGCGCGGCGCACCTCAACCCACATCGTCAGATCAAGATCACCAGTCGGCGGCTGTAGTATAGGTCCCATCCTTCTCCAAACGCCGGTACTCGAGTCAGAATCACCCGCTACCCGTTAGGGTATTAAGACCTCTCCATATCTGCAAACACCAGACAAGCTCTGTGGAGGTCAGAATCACCCGCTACCCGTTAGGGTATTAAGACCTTTGTCTGAACGACATTTCCCTGTTGATCACGAAGCGTCAGAATCACCCGCTACCCGTTAGGGTATTAAGACCGGATACCCTGGACAGTGCCACCGGCCAATAGCAAGGCTAGTCAGAATCACCCGCTACCCGTTAGGGTATTAAGACCCGCAGCCATTGTTGTGCTCCAAGTCCACCACGTGGTGTCAGAATCACCCGCTACCCGTTAGGGTATTAAGACCCTTCCATGATGTAGTACCGCACGATATTGGACGGGAGTCAGAATCACCCGCTACCCGTTAGGGTATTAAGACAAAACCAGACATAACTCAACATGATGTTGAGTTATGTCAAAATTACCCGCTACCCGTTAGGGTAAAACAGCATGGAGCAAACAGTGGTCAGCTTTAAGAGGCTGGCCGCTGTTTTTTTGGGGGGGGGAGGGCTGTCAACGGATTAAGCCCATTCTTATGGGCCGCCCATTCTGATGGGCCGGGAACGGATTGAACGGATTGCAGAGCGGATTGCGGTCGGACGTAGGGGCGGGGTTTCCCCGCCCGCGCAGACGGGGGGGAGAACGCGGGGTCAAAGCCCCTGCTCAGGACGTGGAAGCCCCTGCGGGGCTGAGGAAGAGAACCCCGTCAGGGGTTTACAGGCGCTGAGGCGGGGGTTTCAACCCCCGCCGATCCCCGCCCGTGCGCGCAGACGGGGGGCGATAACGCGGGGCTGAAGATGAGAACCCCGTCAGGGGTTTGCAGGCGCTGAGGCGGGGGTTTCAACCCCCGCCGATCCCCGCCCGCGCGGACGGGGGGGAGAACGCGGGGCTGAAGCCCCTGCTCAGAACGTGGAAGCCCCTGCGGGGCTGAGGATGAGAACCCCGTCAGGGGTTTACAGGCGCTGAGGCGGGGGTTTCCAACCCCCGCCGATCCCCACCCCGCGCGGACGGGGGCGAAAACGCGGGGCCAAAGCCCCTGCGCGGGCGGGGAAACCCCGCCCCTACGGCCAATTCCAATCCGTTCAATCCGTTCCCG
>DAOUAC010000012.1:0-51442 GCA_034434155.1 Anaerolineaceae bacterium | reverse complement strand
ACGCAGAAAAACCGCCACCCGTAGGGGCCGGGTCCCCCGGCCCGCCCTCGTCACCCGCTCAAACCCACACGGGCGGGGAGACCCCGCCCCTACCGTATCGGAGAAACGCCCGCCCTCGTCACCCGCTCAAACCCACACGGGCGGGGAGACCCCGCCCCTGCCGTATCGGAGAAACGCCCGCCCTCGTCATCCGCTCAAACCCCGCCCCTGTGAAATGTTTTTGCACAGTCCAGCTTGAATTTTTACTTTTTAACTCTACAATAGATTAATACAATTGGCGAACGCTCTGAATGCCGGCGAAAGCGGGCGCGCCGGAGAACGTCCGCGTTGACCGCTATCTCATTGAGGGGTCAGGGGGAACCCGTTTAAGGCAATGGCTCAGAACCTCGATCAAAGCGTCATCCGCATCTTAAACCCAGAGGGCAAAACCGTCGGGACCGGCTTTGTGGTGGCCCCAGATTTAGCCGTCACCTGTACGCACGTGGTCAACGCCGCCCGGCCGGGGGCAAACGGCCTGGTTGCCATCCGCTATTTTTTGGGCGAGCAGGCTCAGGTGGCCCAATGGGACCCAGAAAGCGGCGCGCCCGCCGATGGCGACGACGTGGCCCTGCTCCGCCTCAGCGGCCTGCCCCCCGGCGTAACCCCCGTCCGCCTGGCCGGAGCCGCCAGTTCCGCCGGACACCCCTACGCCTCGCTGGGCTTCCCAGAGCAGTCTGGCCCGGCCGCCGCCCGCCGCCCTACCGACCGTATTAACGGCATCGTCCCCGCCGCCGCCGGAAACCGCCGCCCGCTCTTAGAATGCAAGGGCGAAGAGGCCTATCACGGCCTCAGCGGCGCGCCGGTGCTGGACCTCTACTTCGACCGGGTGGTGGGGATGATAACCCAGGCCAAAGACCTGGCCCACACCCAGTTGATCTTCGCCGTCACCGCCGATACGCTCCAATACTGCGCCCCCCAACTGCCCCTGGATGACCCCGCCAGCCTGCGCCCCGCCCTCATTGACTTGCAGTCCATCCTGGTGGGCGCGCTTGAGGTGCGCGACATCGAAAGCCTGCCCCCCGAACCCGGCGAACCGCCCTACAAGGGCCTGAATTACTTTACGCAGGACGATGCCGACCATTTCTTTGGGCGCGAGATGCTCACCGCCCGCCTGGTCAACCGGCTGGCAAGCGCGCCTTTTCTGGCCGTAGTGGGAGCCTCTGGCAGTGGCAAATCTTCGCTGGTGCGCGCCGGAGTCCTCCCGGCCCTGGCGCGCGGACTGCGCCTGGCGGATGGCTCGCCGCCGCCCCCCAACAGCGCCCGCTGGACGGCCCGCGTCCTATCTCCAGGCGCGCACCCGGCCCTGGCGCTGGCCGCGGCCCTGGCCGACGGCGGCGAGGACTTGGCCGCGCTGGCAAATTCCATCTCAACCGATCCGCAGGCCCTGGGCCTGGCCGCCCGCCGCCTTCTGGCCCGCCGCGACAGCCCCCGCCTGCTGTTGGTCATTGACCAATTCGAGGAAGTCTTTACCCAGTGCCGCGATGAAAACGAGCGCCAGGGCTGGATCAACGCGCTTCTGGCGGCCAGCGCCGACCCATCCGAGCCGGTCAGCATCCTCATCATCCTGCGGGCCGACTTTTACGCGCACCTGGCCCAGCATGACCGCCTGCGCGAGCGGGTGGCCGGCTGTCAGGAATATATTGGCGCCATGAGCCGCGCAGAATTGTTAGATGCCATCGTCAAACCCGCCGCCCTGGGCAACTGGAAGATCCAGGAAGGCCTGGTTGACCTGATGTTAGAAGACATCGGCGCCGAGCCGGGCGCGCTGCCCCTGCTCTCGCATGCCCTGTTAGAAACGTGGAATCACCGGCGCGGGCGCACGCTGACGCTTTCGGCCTACCGCGAAAGCGGCGGAGTGCGCGGGGCCATCGCGCAGACCGCCGAAGCGGTCTTCCGCCAGCGCCTGAACCCCGAACAGCAGACCATCGCGCGCATTATTTTCACCCGCCTGGTGGATGTAGAAGGCAGTACCCGCGACACGCGCCGCCGGGTCACTTTCTCAGAGCTCATTACCCGCGCCACCGACCCGGTGACGATTGAGGCGGTGCTGGCAATCCTGACCGATGCGCGGCTCATCACCACCGGCCTGGCCGAGCCGGGCGACGTGAAGGTGATCGAAGTGGCCCACGAGGCGCTCATCCGCGAATGGCCGACCCTGCGCCAGTGGCTGGACGAAAACCGGAGCGGGTTGATCCTGCACCGTCAGCTCACCGAGGCCGCCGCCGACTGGCTGCGGCTGGAGCGCGACCCGGGCGCGCTCTACCGGGGAACGCGCCTGAAACAGGCCCTGGAATGGGCCGAGGCCAACGCGGCGGTCATCAGCCTGGATGAAGCCGCATTTCTGGCGGCCAGTCAGGCGGCGGCCCAGGCCGAAGCCGAGCGCGAGCGCCAGCTCAGGCGCACGCTCTTGCTGAGGCGGCTGGTTTACCCGGCCCTGGGCGCGGTGACGCTGGTCCTGCTGGTGGTGTTGTTCTTTGCCAGCGGCCTGTACATCCGCTTTAAAAAACCGGCCGCCATGAACGGCATCTTCAATATCGCCGTAGCCGAGTTTGGCATGATCCAGCCAGACGGCGGGGTGGGCGCGGCTCCGCAGGGGGCCGGCGCGCGGGTGAGCGGGTGGGTGGCAAACCGCCTGCGGAGTGAATTGGGCGGCGACCCCAACCTGCTGGTCTGGCAGGACGGCGAAGAACTGCGAAACCTCAACGTCACCATCGGCAGGGTGGAGGGCGGCAGTGCGGCAGAGCGCATCACCGCGGCCCAGGCTATGGCCGGGCGCCTCCAGGCCCAGATGGTCATCTTTGGCAACATTGACGCGCGCCAGACGCCCGCGCAGTTGGTGCTGGAGTTCTGGATGGCCCCCCAGGCGGGCTACGAATTTGCCGATCTGGAAGGGCCTTACCAGGTCGGCATTCCTATCCCACTGGCAGACCCCGCCCAGCCGGGGATCGAAGCCCAGCCCGAAGTGAACCGTCAGGCCAGCACCCTGGCCTGGCTGGCCCTGGGTCTCACGCGCATGCGCTTTGGGCAAACCAGCGAGGCGCTCCAGTCGTTCTTAAAGGCGGAGGAATTTTCGCCCGATTCAGAGGCCGTCCAATACTTTATCGGGCGCGAAAGCCTGTTTCTGGCCGGGCGCGATGCCCCCAACCGCGCCGCGCTGGCGCAGGCGGCGCGCGCGGCGTTTGAACGCGCTGTTGAGATCAACCCAAGCTACGCGCGCGCTTACGTGGGCCTGGGAAGCGTTTTCTTTTACCAGGCCGAAAACCAGCTCTTCGCTCTGCCAGAAGATACCCCCGCCGCCCAGGCCGCCGCGCAGTTAGCCCCCGCCCTGGCCGACCTGGAAGCCGCGCTTGCCAGTTATCAGCGGGTGCTGGAACTTCCCCCAGAGGCCAAACCGGCGGGCATTCCGGTAGATTTGACGGCCAGGCAGGGCATGGGCGTCGCGCATCAGTTGGCGGGGCAAATTCACCTGGCCGGCGGGCAGGTGGAGGCGGCCCGTGCCCGCCTGGAGCAGGCCGCCGCAGAGTTAGAGCCGCTCATCGAGCCGCTCCGCCAGGCCGGGCAGGAACGCTATCTCGCCCAGGTGTACCAGAACCTGGGCAATACCTATCAATTGATGGGCTACCTGGCCGCAGCCGGCGGCGACCGCGAGCAGGCCCGCGAGCAGTATACCCGCGCGCTGGGCTATCTGGATGAGTGCATCGCGCTGGGCAAAATTTCGCCAGATCAGATCGTCAAAAAAGACATCGCCGGCGACCTGTGTACCCCCTACCGCGAGGACGTGCAAAAGCTGTTGGATGGACTATCGGAAGGATCTTAAATGCAATTCAAACGATTTTTATTCCCTATCCTGGCCTTAAGCCTCGCGGCCCTGGCCTGCGGCCTGCCGGGCAGTGCCCAGCCCGCGCTCCCCAGAGAAGTGACCGTAGTCGTGGTGGTCACGCCAACGCCGCTGAGCGAGGGCGAGGTCAGCGCCTCTCCAACGCCGGCGGCGGCCCTGCCAGACACGCCCACCCCCGCCCCAATTCCAGTCACCAGCACCGAAACGGCGGCCTCTCTGCCAACCCAGGCAGAAGCCGGGCCGCAGTGCAGTGCCTTGCGCAACGTCAACCTGCGCAAAGGGCCGGGCCTGGTGTACGACCCGCCCCTCAACGTGGTGCGCCAGGGCGAAGTCGTCGTCCCCCAGGGGTTCACGCCGCAGGGCTTCCCCGATGGCAGTTGGATCTTCGTACAGGTCGCCGCTACCGGCGAGCAGGGCTGGATCAGCGCCGACCCCAACCTGGTGAACTGCAGCCTGGACGTTGCCTCACTGCCGCCCGTCAACCCCCCGCCCACCCCGGCGGCAGCGCGCCTGCGCAGTTCCAAGCCCGATGGCAGTCCCAATGGGATCACCGGCAATATTTTCCTCTCGCCCAAAGATTTTCTCCGCTTTGAGGCCATCGGCCCCGGCGGCAGCGCGGATGGCGATCACATCCAAAAAGTGTCCTTCTTAATCCGCGACCAATCGGGCGGGTACACCCTCTACGAACATACCGAAAACCAGGCGCCCTACTGCGCCTTCGGCGGCGATAACGGCTGTAACCCCTGGCCCAAACGCGACGGCCGCTACGTGTGGGGCGAGGGCGGTGACTTCGTAGAGGACGAGGCCACCTACCAGGTGGATGTCTTTGTGACCAGCGACGACGAGACCGGCAGCCGCGATGGCAATTGGAACTTCACCGTGACGGTAGACCTGCCCTAAAACCCCAATGTTAACAACAGGTTATATCCTGGAATTTGTATGATATTCATCTTAAAAAATATTGACAAATCGCCCGCAATCCGGTAATATCTACACCAATAACTGAATAGTGCAAACTCTTATCCAGAGAGGCGGAGGGACAGGCCCAGTGAAGCCTCGGCAACCAGCGCATGGCGTAAAAGCCGCAACGCCAGGTGCCAATTCCTGCAGAAAAAGATTCTGGAAGATGAGAGGAGAGCCGCATGTGAATGGGTACCTCTTCTTATCAACTGGAAGAGGTTTTTTTTGTTCATTTCAGCGGTTGATATGGGCGAAGTTTTTAGGAGTCGTATGCCGATCAAGATACCGGATAACTTACCAGCCAAAGAGATTTTGAACTCAGAAAATATCTTCGTCATGGGCGAAGATCGGGCCCTGCACCAGGATATTCGGGCCCTGCGCATTGCCATCTTGAACCTGATGCCAACCAAGATTGCCACCGAAACGCAGTTACTGCGTCTGCTCGGTAATTCACCCCTGCAGGTGGAGATCACGCTCTTACGCACGGCCACCCATGAGAGCAAAAACACGCCCGAAAAACACCTGCTGGCCTTTTACCAGACCATCAACGACGTGCGCGATGAGCGCTACGACGGGTTAATTATCACCGGCGCGCCGGTGGAACACCTGGAGTTTGAGCAGGTAGATTACTGGGAAGAGCTAAAAGACATTATGGAGTGGCGCAGGCATCACGTCTTTGCCACGCTGTATATCTGCTGGGGTGCGCAGGCGGGGCTGTACCACCAATGGGGCATTCCCAAATACCCCTTGCCCGAAAAGATGTTTGGAGTCTTCCCGCACCGGGTCCTGCGCCAGCACGTGCCGCTGCTGCGCGGCTTCGATGACATCTTCTACGCGCCGCACTCGCGCCATACCGAGATCCGCGCCGAGGACATTGAAAAAGTACCGGAATTAGACCTGCTTTCGGTCTCGGATGAGGCGGGCGTGTATATCGTGGCGACCAAAGACGGCCGTCAGGTGTTCGTAACCGGCCATTCCGAGTACGACCCGCTCACCCTGAAGGCCGAGTATGACCGCGACGTGCGCCTGGGCCTGCCCATCAAAATTCCGGTCAATTATTACCCCAACGATGATCCAAGCTGTGCGCCGGTGGTGCGCTGGCGCGGCCATTCGAACCTGTTGTTTGTCAACTGGCTGAACTACTACGTCTACCAGGAAACCCCTTACGATCTGACGAAGCTGAACGGAGCCAAAAGGGCCGGCTGAGGCGTAGGATTCTGACCGCCCGGCCAGGGAGTCAGGGTTCTACCCTCGTAACCCCCAAAAAAGAAGATGTTTAAAATCTTCTACGTGAAAATACTGTAAGATTCCGGCCTGCCGTCCGGCCGGTTCACTTGAAACACCACCATTCAACCCACACTTATTGGAGGAGACCCATGACAGAGCGCAAATTCGGTTTCACCACCCGGCAACTGCACGCCGGTCAACAGCCAGACCCGACCACCGGGGCGCGGGCCGTACCTATCTATCAGACCACTTCGTACCAGTTCCGCAATTCTGAACACGCCGCCCGGCTGTTCGCCCTGCAGGAGTTCGGCAATATCTATACCCGCATTATGAACCCAACCACCGACGTCTTCGAACAGCGGGTGGCCGACCTCGAAGGCGGCGTGGGGGCGTTAGCGGCGGCGTCGGGTCACGCGGCGCAGACTATGGCGATCCTGACGCTGTGCGGCGCGGGCGATCATATCGTCTCCGCTTCAACCCTCTACGGTGGAACCTACAACCAGTTCAATTACACCTTCCCACGCATCGGAATTGACGTCACCTTTGTAGACCCGTCTGACCCGGAGAATTTCCGCCGGGCCATCCGCGACAACACCAAAATCCTCTACGGCGAAACCCTGGGCAACCCAGAGATCAACGTCTTCCCGTTTGAAGAAGTGGCGAAAATCGGGCAAGAATACAGCATTCCGGTAATGATTGACAACACCTTTGCCACCCCCTACCTGTGCCGCCCATTCGAGTGGGGCGCGAATATCGTGGTCCATTCCACCACCAAGTTTATCGGCGGTCACGGCACTTCCATCGGCGGCATGATCGTGGACGGCGGAAACTTCCAGTGGGCCGGCAACCCCCGCTTTGCCAACTTTAACACCCCCGACCCGTCGTATCACGGGTTGAAGTACGCCGATTTGGGCGCCCCGGCTTTCATCTTGAAGGCGCGCGTGCAGATCCTGCGCGATATCGGCGCTTCGCAGTCGCCCTTTAACTCATGGCTGTTCATCCAGGGGCTAGAGACCCTCAGCCTGCGCATGGACCGCCACGTCAGCAATGCTCAGAAGGTGGCCGAGTTCCTGGCACAGCACGAGTGCGTGGCGTGGGTGAAGTACCCCGGTTTGCCGGGCCACCCCGACCACGAACGGGCGCGCAAATACCTGCCCAAAGGCCCCGGCTCCATCTTGGGCTTTGGGATCAAGGGCGGGCGCGAAGCCGGCGCGCGCTTTATTGACAACCTCAAGCTGTTCAGCCACCTGGCTAACGTGGGAGACGCCAAAAGCCTCGCCATTCACCCGGCTTCTACCACTCACTCACAGCTTACCGAGCAGGAACAGATCAAAGCGGGCGTCTCGCCAGATTTCGTGCGCCTGAGCGTGGGGCTTGAGGATATCGAAGATATTCTGTGGGACCTGGACCAGGCTCTGCGCAGTTAAACCGCCGCAGGGCCGAAGCCTTTGCCCTCTTGTAGGTCGGGTTCGGGGCGGAATGCAAGCGCCAGAGCGGATCACAACAACGACCCTCCGCTCTGCCCCCCGAACCCGACCTCTTCGACTTCAAGGCGCGATGAGGGGGGTGGCATGGAGCGCCGTTCTTGACATCAGCGCCGTGTGCGTTACAATGCCCTGGAAAAGCTCGAACTACCCTACCCCATAACGCTTGGATGTTGGAGATGACGATGAAAAAGGCTGTGGCATCCCTGTTAGCTGTGCTGATCATGTGGAGCCTGGCACTGGCGGGCTGTGGATCGCCGCGGCAGGAACAGGCCGGGGGCGAAACCGGCCTGAAAGTACTGGCAGTGGAGTCTTTTTTGGCAGATATTGCCCAAAACGTGGCCGGCGACCGGGTGAAGGTGGATACCCTCTTGCCGTTGGGCCTCGACCCACACGCCTATGAACCCACCCCGCGCGACGTGAGCCGGATCGCTGAATGCCAGGCGTTGATCGTCAACGGGGCCGGCTTTGAAGACTGGCTTACCGAAACCATCAACAGCGCCGGCGGCCAGCGCGTGATCATCGAAGCCTCCGCCGGGCTGACCAGCCGCGCCGCCCGCGAGGGCGAAGCGCTCTACGCCGGGCAGGGAGAAACGCCGGAAGAACACCCGCAGGGCGACCCGCACTTCTGGCTGAACCCCCTCCATGTGATCCGCTACGTAGAAAATATCCGCGACGGGCTGACGGCCCTGGACCCCGCCGGGAAAGAAACTTACAGCCAGAACGCCGCCCGCTACACTGCCCAACTGCAAGAACTGGATGCCTGGATCGAAGCCCAGGTGAACACCCTCCCCCCCGAAAAGCGGCTGATCGTCACCAACCACGAAAGTTTTGGGTATTTTGCCGACCGCTACGGGTTTCGCATCATCGGCACAATCATCCCTTCGGTCAGCACCGGGTCTGCGCCCTCGGCCCAACAAATGGCCCGCCTGGTGGATGCCATCCGCGCGGCGGGTGCCGCGGCAGTTTTTCTGGAAACCGGCGCCGACCCCAAACTGGCCGAACAGATTGCCGCTGAAACCGGGGTAAAGGTGGTGGACAATCTGTATACCCATTCGCTCACCGGGCCAGAGGGCGGCGCGCCAACCTATATTGAGATGATGAAAGCCAATACCCGCGCAATTGTTGAGGCGCTCAAGTAGGGGTTGGGTCTCCCAACCCGCGCAGGGTGAGGAAACCCCGCCCCTACGCCCATAATCCGCTCAATCCGTTCTCGAAATCCGTTGACAGCTCCCCGCCTCAGTTCATGAAAACCCCTTACGGGGTTCTCTTCCTCAGCCCCGCAGGGGCTTCCACGCCCTGAGCAGGGGCTTCAGCCCCGCGTTTTCGCCCGGCGGGGCGGATCGGCGGGGGTTGAAACCCCCGCCTCAGTTCATGAAAACCCCTCACGGGATTCTCTTCCTCAGCCCCGCGTTTTCGCCCCAACCCGCGCGGGCGGGGGGAGAGCTGTCAACGGATTTCGGGAGCGGATTGAACGGATTTCTTGCAGGTCGGGTTCGGCGTCCAGCGCCTGCAAACCCCTTACGGGGTTCTCATCCTCAGCCCCGCAGGGGCTTCCACGTCCTGAGCAGGGGCTTCAGCCCCGCGTTTTCGCCCAACCCGCGCGGGCGGGGGGAGAGCTGTCAACGGATTTTTGGCACGGATTGAACGGATTTCTTGTAGGCCGGGTTCGGGGCGCCCGGCGGCGTCCGCCGGAGGTTGAAACCCCCGCCTCAGCGCCCGCAAACCCCTCACGGGATTCTCTTCCTCAGCCCCGCGTCCAACCCACGCGGGCGGGGAAACCCCGCCCCTACGCCCGCAATCCGTTCAATCCGTTCTCGAAATCCGTTGACAGCTCCCCGCCTCAGTTCATGAAAACCCCTCGCCGGGTTCTCATCCTCAGCCCCGCAGGGGCTTCCACGTCCTGAGCAGGGGCTTCAGCCCCGCGTTTCCCCCCCCAACCCGCCGCTTACGGAAGCCAGATGTCGAAATTCTCCGGCGCCAGGGGAACTTCGATCAGAGGTTGAATTTCGCCCTGAACGCCGCCGAGGAAGTAGCGAATGGCGGCCGCGGCCTCGTCCATCTCGTACAAGACAAAGCGCTCGCCGTCTAACCAGGCGTGGAGAGCATAGCGGTTATCGCCCAGGCGGCGGGGAGCCCCACACAGATCGCCGAGCATCAGGCTTCCCCCCTGAGAGATTCCTACACTGTAAAGGAAGTAGCGCTCGCCGGGTGACCAGCCCAGCAGGTTAAGCAAAGGCTGGCGGTCATAAATGACTTCTTCAACCGCGCCGCCGGGGTCAAGCCGCGCGATGCGCAGTTCGCGCAGGTTCGCAGAGAGCGGCCCGACTGCCCGCCAGTAGTGGAAGTACGTCAGACCGGGCGAGAAGCCAGCCGAGGAAGCATCGGCCTCAAAGCTGGCAAGGCGCTCAGCGCGAGAACCATCTACCGGCACGCGCCAGAGATCGGTCATCGAAGCGGCGGCGGAAGGGTCCTCTCCCCGCCGGAACTGCGCCAACAGCACGCCGCTGGAATCAGACAGCCAGGCCAGCGGCGGGTATAGAGTTGAGCCGCCTGCCTCCAGGGCAAAATAATCTACCCCGACCGGTACGGGGCGGCTCCCATCGGAACCGGCGAAAGCCAGACCATCCACGCCGGGCAGGGCGGCCAGGCGGCCGTCCGGCGAAAACATGGGCGGCGCAGGAAAGGGCGAGTCTACATTCTGGCCGGTCTGCGCGTTCACCGCGCGCAGGTCGGGCGCAGGAACGCCCGCGTAATCGCCGTTCCAGAGCGGATACACCTCGAAGATTAAAACCGGCTCTTCGCCCGGCCTCCACAGACGCGGGGCCGCGCCCGCCCCGGCTTCGGGCGGCGCAGTGGGGCCCAGCATGGCGCGCAGTTCCGCGCCGCGCACCACCGGCCAGGAACCGGAGCCGTCGGCGCGGGCCACCCAAATTTCACTGCTCAGGTCGCCCGTCGCCACTCCAAAGGCCAGCAGAGCGCCATCCGGCGAGAGCGGCCCCAGGGTGGTGATACTGCCCTTAATCCGCCCTGGAGCCGTCAGCCGCAGGGCCGCACCTTCCAGACTGGTAGACCAGATTTCCTCGCGCCCGTAGCGGTCTACCTGGATGTAAAAGATGCGCCCGCTGGCCGCGAAGCGCCGGAAGCGCGCAATCACGCCGGAGTTTTTCACCAGGCGGGCCGCCTGGCCTTCTTCCTGAAGCCACAGATCATGGTCTTGCAGATAAAGCAGTCGGTAAGGCCGCCGGTCGGGCGCGGATGGGCCGGTTGGGCAAAGAGAGACCGCGCGCAGGGGCGGGAGCGCCGCGGTGGGGGTAAGAGTGGGGCGCGCCGTCGGCGCAGGCGCCGGCGCGGACGTTGGGGTCAGCGTCAGAGCCTCAACCGCCGGGGACGGCGCGGCGCGGGTGGGGGTCAGCGCCGCCTGCGGCGTCTGAACCGATCCGCCGCAGGCCGAGAGCAACAGGATCAGCAGGAAAGAAGAGAGAAACGCCGTTTTCACGGCCAAAATGTATCACAAAATGGGGGATTCTCCCACCCGCTGGCCGCTGGTTTTTCCCATCCTGGCGCACGCCGGTGAGCCGCTATACTGAAGATCATATGGACAAAGATTTTGAATTAAAACACGACCCGCACTATCAGACGGCGCACCTGCGCGACCGCATTCACCAGTCGCTCAAGCCAATCCACGATGAGGTGGATGAGACCAAAGCACCGCAGGCCAAAACCCTGCCGAAACAGGGCGCGCCCATGCGCTTCAAGGATAATAAGGGAGAATAACTCTGCTGGTTGGCATTAAAACCGGCTTGGGAACGGTTCCCAGGCCGGTTTTGTGCTGTTTGTCTACCAGCTCCAGGGCGGAGTGGGGTTGGTTTATTCTTCTTCCTGCGCCAGAGCGACCGCCTCAGAGAGCGACAGGGCGGCGCCCGTCTGTTCGGCGCGGGCCTGCTCGTCGGCGCTGAGAGCCTGGCGGGCCGCCTGGAGCAGGTCATCGAGCCGGCTCTGCTCAACGGGCGAAAGCGGCGAGCCGGTGGCCCTGCGCAGTGCCGCGGCGGCAGACGCCAGCGTTAGGGCGCGCTCCGCCTGGCCGCACGCCGCGGCCAGTGCGGCGAAATCTTCTAACAGGTAGGCGATGGCCCATTTACTGTCCATCTCTACATTAATAATTAAACTCTCGCGGTATAACCGGGCGGCTTCCTGATAATTCCCCAAACTGCGTTCCAGGTTGCCGAGGTTGTTCAGGGCGTTGGCAATGGCCCAGGGGTCGCCCACCTGACGGCGGACGGCCAGGCATTCTTCTTGCAGAGCGCGGGCTTCCTGGTACATCCCCTGGTCGAGGGCGATGTTGCCCAGGTTGCCCAACGATACGCCAATGGCCCAGCGGTCGCCTAACTGCCGGCGGATGGCGAGGGCCTCAGAATGCAGGCGGGCGGCTTCTTGCAGGTCGCCCTGAGCGCGGGCGACGATCCCCAGGTTGCTCAGGATCGCGGCCACGCCGGCCTGGTCGCCCAGTTTCCGGCGGATCTTCAAGCTTTCCTCGTACAGGTCGCGCGCGCGGTCGAAATGGGCGCGGTGCGCGGCGGTAGTGCCGCTGAAGTGTAAAACGCGGGCCGTGCCTTCGAGGTCGCCCAATTCATCGAACAAGGCGCGCGCCTGCGACAGCCAGGCCGTCGCCTCGCTAAACTGCCCCTGCTTGCGGCACAGTTCCCCTAAAGCCGTCTTGACCAGCGCCTGCCCCTGTACATCATCATACTCACCAGCCTGGATCAGCGCCTGCTGGTAGGTATCGCTGGCTTCCGGCCACCTGCCGGTCAGTTCCAGCACCTGCCCCAGGGCCAGCAGGGCGCGAACCTTGTCTGGCCCGCTGACGAGCGGCAGAGCGCGTTGATAGTATTCGATGGCGGCGGCGTTGGCGTAATTGGCCTGGGCAATCTCTCCGGCTTTCAGCAGGTATTGGCGGCGTTTCTCGACGTTATCACTGTTATCGTAATGAAAAGCCAGCAGGTCAATGTAGCGGTCCACCTGATCGCTGTAATTTTCTTCCAGAAAGCGGCCAAACAGCCCGTGCAGGCGCGCGCGGGTGTTAAACGGCAGGCTTTCGTAGGCCACTTCCTGGGTGATGACGTGTTTAAAGAGGTAGGTTTGCTCTGGTTCCGTAGGGACCAGCGGGGTGAGGTCGGCACGGAAGAGGGTTTCGAGGTTCTCTAAAATCTGCTGGGGCGCGCCAACCTGCGGATAGTAGCCCCACACCCACCCGGCTTTGAACATGCGCCCAATGATGCTGGCAACCTTCAGCGTGATCTTGAGATTCTCGCTGATCCGGTCAATGCGGCTGAGAATCAGGCTGTGCAGGCTTTCGGGCAGGTCAATTTGTTCCAGAGTGCGGGGGTCGCGTGGGTCGAGACTGCGGTCTTTGAGATAGTTCAGCAGTTCTTCAATGTAGAAGGGGTTGCCGGCGGCGCGGGCCGTTAACCTTTCGAGCAGTTCCGGGCGGATGTTTTCAGCGGAGCCGGTAAGCTGGTTGATCTTCAGGCGGATGAGGCGCTCGGCTTCTTCGGGCGTAAAATCGCCCAGGGTGATCTGCGTAAAGTTGGGAAGATCGGCCAGCGCCCAGCGCTGAAGGCGTTCTAACTGCGGCGGGCGGTAGCTGAGAACCAGCAAGAGCCGCATCGAAGTAGAGGCGCGCCCCAGCGCCATCAGCAGGTCGTAAGACAGGCTGTCCAGCCAGTGACAGTCTTCCAGAACGATGACGGCCGGCTGAGTCTGACAGCGGGCGCGCAGAAAATCAACCAGCAGGGCTTCGAGCGAGGTCTTACGCAGTTTGGCATCGAATGGGCGGGTGAGGTCGTTGTCTGGGATGGGCAAGTTAAGCAGCGGCCCCAGCAGGGGCAGGCGCGGCAGCAGTGAGCGGTCCACGCGCGCCAGTTCGGCGGCGGCCTGCTCAATCTGCCGCTCCAGGCTGGCACTGCTGTCTAGCCCAAAGAGGCCCTGACCAATGCGCCGCCAGACCAGGTAATTGGTGTTGGCTCCAAACGCTTCGCACTCGCCGCCGTAAATGCCAACGCCGCGCTGCTGTACCTGGTGGATGACTTCAGCCACCAGGCGCGATTTGCCCACCCCAGGCTCGCCGGTGATGCCGACCAACTGGCCTTTGCCTGCCAGCGCCAGCTCCAGCTTCGCCATGACAGACTCCAGCTCTGCCGCGCGGCCTACCATCGGCAGGGCATAGCGCGGTTCTTTCAGACGGATGGTGGCGCGCTCTTTAATCCCTTCCAGGTAATACACCTGGATGGGTTCGCTTTTCCCTTTGACGTTAACCGGCGCCAGTTCCTGCCCGTAAAACTGCTCTCCCAGGGTGCGGTGAATGCGCGCCGTGACCAGAATGCTAAAGGGTTGGGCGGCCTGCATGAGACGGGCGGCCAGGTTGACCTCGTCTCCCATGATGACGTAGGTATGGCGCGTGTCGCTCCCGGCGGAGCCAGCGAACAACCAGCCCTGACTGGCCCCAATGCGCGCATCGGCGATGAACCCTAGCTTCTGGGCCATCGAGCGCAGTTCCAGGGCGGCGGACGCGCCGCGCAGGATGTCGTCTTCATGGGCTATCGGCGCGCCAAAGACCGTGTAGAGGTAACTGCCTTTATCGCCCATGATGATCTGGAGCAGGCGGGCCTCATACCCGGCCAGGATCTGCTCGATTTTCTGGATAAAATGGTTAAGTTTTTGCCCCGCCTGGGGGTCGTTATCATAATCGAGGCCGGTGAAGTACAGGAAAACCGGCACGGCGGGCCGAATTTCGGCCAAAAACTCCGTGCCGGTAGAGTGCAGGCGCTCAAAGATATCGGGCAGCACCCAGGGCCTCAGCATGGCTTCGCTGACGGCTCCGGCTGGCAGGACGGGCCAGGGGTCGGGTTGGGCTGGAACGCGCACCGACTTAAGAATGGCGAACGCTTCGCCGCTGTGCTCGGCGGTGCGCCAGGCGGCAATCTCCACCCGGCCGCCCAATGCCTCTTGGGCATGCCGGTCGAGGACGATCTCACCGCGCGAGGCTTCGTGTTCGGCGGCGGCCAGCGCGTCGAGGGTGCGGCCGGCCAGCACGTCAAACAACTGAATTTGAGGGTCACCGACCACCAGGCGGCACACCTCTCCCACCGCGACAGCAATCTTCATCCCCAGAGTAACCGCCTGCCCCCCCTGGGTTTTGACGAGCGCCAGCGCCCGGATCTGGGCCTGCATGGCGGCGGCGCAGGTTACGGCGCGCAGGCCGTCATCCGCGTTGAACCAGCAGGTGAGGGCGTCTCCGCCAAACAGGATAACACTGCCGTGATACCGGTGGACTTCGTCAATCAGAGAGGCAAAAACCCGATTGACGATGCGGTTAATCTCTTCCGCGCCGCGCTGTACGCCCAATTCTTTTACCAATATTTCGGTCAGCGGCGTGAAGCCGGAAAGATCCGCAAAGAGCGCCGCGCCATAGGCCCGCTCCGGCAGGTCTTGGTGAGCGGCTAAAGCGTGCAGCCGGTCGGTTGGCAGATAGGTCGCAAGCGTATCCATCTCGTCAGCCTCGGTTGATGAGCGGAAGGTCATTGAAGACGCAGCGGCATCTTGAATTCCCCCCTGAAAACCTGACTATTTGGGCCAAAAACGAATGATACTTAAAGAGTATACCCTGGCCCCCTGGTCTTTACAAACGCATTTATAGAGAGTGCGCGTCGAGACTGCTCCTGGGTTGATTATAGCAACTTTTCCCCATCCCTGTAAAGAGACCGAACCGCATCCAACCGCATTGCAGAACGTCCCTGATGATAGGATAAGCTGTTATTCAAAAACGTTCACCCCCCTGCTGGATGGTTACTCCAAATAATAGGTCATGCGCTGTAAGAAAATGATCGGGTCAATGTACTGCACGTGAACGTTCTTGGGAACCGATAGGATAAGCGGCGCGTAGCTCAAAATGGCGCGGATGCCGGCGCGCACCAACTGTTCCGTAACGCTCTGGGCGGCTTTGGCCGGAACGGTCAGCATGGCAATCTTAATATTGGCCTTGCGGACGGCTTCTTCCAGTTCCGCCGCGTCGCACACGACGAGCTCGCCGACTTGGGTTCCGATACGCTGGGGGTCGTTATCGAAGATCATCGCCACGCGAAAGCCATGCCGGTTGAAATCGGGGTAATTGGCAATCGCCGTCCCCAAATGTCCGGCCCCCACCACCACCATATCCCAAACGCGGTTGACGTGCAGGATGGATTGAAGCTGTTCGACCAGGTACGGAATGGAATAGCCCTTGCCCTGTTTGCCAAATTCGCCGAACTGCGACAAATCCTTGCGAATCTGGGCCGCGGAAATTCCAATCGCTTCCCCCAATTCTTGCGACGAGGTTGTTTGTATCCCCTGGCTGAGCATATGCTCTAAAGCTTGCAGGTAGATGGGCAGCCTTCCAATGATGATTTCAGGAATGTCGTGATCCATTCTAAAACTCCCTCTACGTCGTTTGAATTTGTCATACTGTATCACAAAGGTGTATATTGTGCAAATTAACACGAGTACTATTTAAGGTTTTCTTAAGATTACCCCCGCCCCTACGCAGGAAAAACGTCATCTGTAGAGGCCGGGTCCCCCGGCCCGTCCTCGTCATCCGCTCAAACCCCGCGCGGGCGGGGAAACCCCGCCCCTACGCAGGAAAACCGTCATCTGTAGGGGCCGGCTCCCCCGGCCCGTCCTCGTCATCCGCTCAAGCCCCACGCGGGCGGGGAGACCCCGCCCCTACGCCCATAATCCGTTCAATCCGTTCCCGGCCCATAAGAATGGGCGGCCCATCGGAATGGGCTTAATCCGTTGACAGCCCATCCGTTCCATCCGTTCAATCCGTTCCCGAAATCCGTTGACAGCTCTCCCCCAACCCCGCGCGGGCGGGGAAACCCCGCCCCTACGCAGGAAAACGTCATCTGTAGGGGCCGGCTCCCCCGGCCCGTCCTCGTCATCCGCTCAAACCCCACGCGGGCGGGGAGACCCCGCCCCTACGCAGGAAAACGTCATCTGTAGGGGCCGGGTCCCCCGGCCCGTCCTCGTCATCCGCTCAAACCCCGCGCGGGCGGGGAAACCCCGCCCCTACGCAGGAAAAACGTCATCTGTAGGGGCCGGGTCCCCCGGCCCGTCCTCGTCATCCGCTCAAACCCCGCCCCTCCGTCTTGCAGGCCGGGTTCAGGGCTAAAAAACTGCCAATGCCGTGGAAAAACCGAAAATTCCACCGCACCGCGCCCCGAAACCGATGGCCTCTACAATTCTTTTCGCGGGTGAATGGATTGTGTGATAAGATCAGACGGCTTTGCCGCCTGCATTGTATGCAGCCTGCATTGTATGCAGCCTGCATTGTATGTAGCCTGACCTTTGCGCCTTGAGGGCGTCTGGAAATTTACATGTACACTTACTGGAACACCATCCGCCGCTTTAACCGTGACGTTATCCTCTACCTGGTCTTTAACAGCTCCATCGCTTTTGCCTACCTGGGAACCATCAACGTACTGCTCAACCTCTACCTGCTGCGCTTGGGCTACTCCACCGAGTTTATCGGCCCCATGCTGGCCTCTGGCATGATCATCTGGGGCGTTCTGGCCCTCCCGGCCGGAGCGGTGGGGGCGCGGCTGGGGTTAAAGCGTTCCATCGTCATCTCCATGTTCATTCTGGCGGCATCCGCGCTGATGCTGATCGGAGCCGGCTGGCTCCCCGCGGGCTGGCGCGCGCCGGGCCTGGTGGCATCCTGGATGCTGTTATGGGCCGGGGCGGCGTTAGTATCGGTGAACAGCCTGCCCTACATCATGGCAATCACAGACGATGAAAACCGCAGCTACGTTTTTGCCTTCCAGCAGGCGCTGGCGGCCCTGGTGACGCTGTTAGGGTCGCTCATCTCCGGCGTACTGCCGGGCGTGCTGGCGCGCCTACTCGGCGTCACCCTCGACCAGCCTCTGCCGTATCAGTTAACCATGCTGTTGGGGCCTGTCTTTTACCTGATTGCCGGCCTGGTGTTCTTAAAAATCAGGCCGGTTTCCACCGCCGAACACGCCAGCGGCGCCGGGCAGTTCCAGGCCGCCCCGCTGGGCGTGTTAGCCCTTCTGTTTCTGATCTTTGTACTGCAATCCATCAGTGATGGCGCGGCCCGCACCTTTTTTAACATCTATCTCGACGCCAGCCTGGGCATGCCGGTAGCCCAAATCGGCGCGGCGATGGGCCTGTCGCAGGTACTGCCGGCGGCTGGCTCACTGCTCATCCCACTGATGATCGCCCGCATGGGTACGCGCGGCGCTATGCTGGCCTCGAACACCCTGTCGGTCCTGTTCATCCTGCTGATGGCCGCCATCCCCAATGGAACCGCCGCCGCACTGGCCTTTATGGGCTTCACGGCGGCCGGGTCAATCACGGCCATCACGCGCAGTATCTACAGCCAGGAAGAGGTCAACCCGCGCTGGCGGACGATTTCCTCGGCCATCGCCACCCTTGGCATTGCTCTGGGCTGGGCGGCCTCCGCCTGGCTGGGCGGTTCGCTGATCACCGTCATCGGGTTCAAGGGGCTGTTCCTGTCTGGCGCGCTCATGGCCCTGCTGGCTTCCGCGCTGACGCTGGTAAGGGTCAAAGCGCCCTCCACCCTGCCGGGCGAAACGCCAGAAGCCTCTTAACCCGCCTGGCTGGCGCCGCCGGGCAGGGCGTTCAGCGCGTCTAACACCTGACGCACGCACGCCTCGCTGAAAGCATCGAGGATGGCCGCGCGTTCTGCCGGAGACTGCTCCCCCGCCGCCGCGGCGCGCTGCATCACCTCTGGCAGTTGGGCGGCAAAAGAACGCTCTAATTCGTCAAACCGGGCGCGCACCTGGCGGTTGCGCTCTGGGTAGCACCCGGGCGCGCCGCCCTCCACGCCGCCTTTGACCCAATCATTGAGCGCGCGGAATAACCACCAATACGAATCAGGCGCGAAGCGGTCTGCGCTGGCCCGGTCCGCGGGGATGATCTGACCGCCCAACTGCCCGGCCCGCGAGACGACCTCTGGCAGGCGGCCGCCGTGCGCAAAAAACGGCACGTAACAGCCGTTGCAGGGAGGGCCGGGCGTCCACCACAACACCGGCAGTTCGCCGGGGCTTTTGGGCAGCACCGCCACGCACGAACTGGCCGTATTGCCCCAGGTGAACCCGGCCGGCGAAGCGTGCATGCACAGCGAGAGAAAATCGGGGTCGGCGGCGTCAAAATAAGGGCCTTGCAAAAAGGTATCTTCATAATGATCGCGGGCAATGCGCATCATCCACTGCGGGGTGATCTGCCCGCCCCGTTCGGCCAGCAGTTGACGGGCGCGCATCACCCGGATGTGCGACACCTGCCGCGCCGTCTGCTCGTCAATGTACGCGCGCGCGAAGTCCAGCGCGCCCCATTCCCTGCGCCAGTATCCGGCGCGCACGGCATGATCTGCCAGGTCAGAACTGCCCAGATCCCACTGCTGGCGGATGCTCAGCTCATTCGAGATCGCCGCACAGCCCTGGCGCAGCCGCCGGGCCGCCCAGCGCCGTCCGGCGGTTTCGATCACCCAGGCTTCGGCAGGGTCTGCCGCGATAAAGGCATTATCATAACTGCCGGCGTCGTGCGGCAAACCAGGGTTCCCCGACCCAAACTGCCCCCATTCCTCCACCAGCGCGCCGATCAGTTCCACCGCCTGGCGCGCCGTCTGGCAGCGTTCCAGCGCCAGGCGGATCAGGTCCATCCCTAACAGGCCGGCGGGCGGCGCTTCTCCCCGCTGAAAGGCCCGCACGGCCTCGCGGTAGGGCCGGGTGAACACTGCTTCATTGCCCACCGCCAGACCCCACTCATTCATGCCTTCCTCATATCCCCAACACCAATACGGGCGGGACCCCAGGTGCGCATACGTCTCTTCCACCTGCGGAAGCCTGACATACTCCATCTGAATCTCACTGCCCGCGGCCCACCGCTGGCGCGGACGCAGTACCAGGGGCTGGCAGTCGAAAACGGGCCGGTCGCTGTTTTTGGCAAAAATTACCCTGTTTTCAAGCGTAGCATCTGGCATGGCAACCCATGTGTCGCACATCTTTACCTCCTCTCCAATATTATACCGGCCTGATGATAAGGTGGATTTCCAACCGCGCGTAAATCGCGGACTGCGCCCATAATTTCCATGCAGTTTTGATTCCAGTGTACAATTTCCTTATCCCTTCAACCGATCCCTCACCGACCGGAGGTTTGCGCCCGATGATGTTCTTCGACTGTTCCGCCTATTTTGGTCTGCCGTCGCGCCGGCCGCTGATGCCCGTGCCCCGCGCGGAAGACCTGCTGGCCGAGATGCAGCACGCCGGAATAGCCAGGGCTCTGGTGTGGCACATCACCCAGCACGATGGCTCTCCCCAGGTAGGAAACCAACTGCTGGCCGAAGGCATTGCCCCCTACGATCACCTGATCGGCTGTTGGGCCGTTCTGCCCAACCAGGCCCGCGAGTTCCCGCGCCCGCTTGCGTTTTTGCGCCAGATGCAGGCCGCGCGCGTGCGAGCTGTGCGCATGTTCCCCAATTCCCACAAATTCCTGCTCAACCGCGCCGCCATGGGCGACTGGTTAGAAGCGTTCTCGGCTCACCGCGTGCCGGTTCTGCTTTCAATGCAGTACGGCATGGACTGGCCGGCCCTGTACGCCCTGCTCGACGAGTTCCCCGGCCTGGTGACGATCATCTGCGATCACGGTTGTTGGGGCGAAGACCGCCTCTTTCGCCCACTGCTGGAGCGGTACCCCAATGTGTATGTAGATACCGCCCAATACCTGTTAGACGGCGGCATTGAAGCCCTGGTGCGCGATTACGGCCATTCGCGCCTGCTGTTTGGCAGCGGCTTTCCGAACCAATACATGGGCGGCATGATGATGGCGATCCGCCACGCCCAAATCTCGGATGAAGCCAAAGCCGCCATCGCCGGAGGCAACCTCGAACGCATCCTGGCCCAGGTCATATTCCCCGGAGGTTTGCCATGATCGGGTCCTCTCCGCTCGCCCAGGCGTTTTGGGAACACGGCAAAGTCGAATCCTGCCCCATCTACGACATGCACGGCCACATGGGGCCGTTTTCATCCATTTACTTTCCGCGCGCCGAACCTCACGAGATGATCGGCACGATGGACGAGTGCGGGGTGAAGATGCTGGTCTTTTCGCATCACATGGCGCTGTTTGCGCCCAACCTGGGCAACCGCCCTTCCATTGAGGCCGTGCGGCGCTACCCCGACCGCCTGCGGGCCTACTGCGTGATTAACCCCAACTACCCCGAACTGGCCGAGCGCGACATCGCCGCCTTTGACCAGTACCGCGATGTCTTCGTGGGCTTCAAGTTCCTCTCGGATTATCACAAAGTGGCTCTCACCGATGCGCGCTACCGCCCGGCCTGGGAATATGCCGACCGCCACGGCCTGCTGATCCTGATGCACACCTGGGGCGGCAGTCCCTATAACGGCCCTCTATGCGTGCGCCCCATGGCAGAGCGGTATCCCAACGTGAAAATCCTCATGGGGCATTCCTGCCACGGCGAATGGGATGAAGCCGTGAAGCTCGCCAATGATTTTCCCAACGTTTACCTGGAATTGACCGCCGTCTTCGATGACCGTGGGGTGATCGAAAAATTCAGCCGCGAGGCCGGTTCGCACAAGATGTTGTTTGGAACGGATCTGCCCTGGTTCGACCCCCACCAGGCCGTAGGGGCCTTGCTCTCGGCGCGCATCAGCGATGAGGATCGTCACAACATCTGCCACCGCAACGCCGAAAAACTGCTGGGCAGTGCGCCCGCGCCGCGCGGAGTCTGACGATGAGCCAGGCTGATCTTTTTCAACAGGCCTTACAGCGCATCCGCGCCGGTGACCGGCCCGGCGCGCGCCGGTTACTGCGCCTGGTCCTCCAGGCAGACCCGCACAGCGAACCGGCCTGGCTGTGGCTGGCCGCCTGCGAAGACGACCCGGCTGAGAAAGCGGCCTGCCTGCGCCAGGCGCTCGACATTAACCCCGCCAATGAAACCGCCCGCCAGGCGCTCGACCGACTGCAGTCGCCGCAGCCGGGCCTGGAAGATTTGCTCTGGCAGCCGCGCCGGGCCGTGGTGATGGCCGCCGGGCTTCCGCGCATCGCCGGGCGCATGTACCTGGCGGCGCTGGCTGGCGTGCTGGTGCTTATCCTGCTGGTCGGGGCCGCGCTGGTGTACCTCACCCTTTCCTACGCGCGCGGCTGTGGCGGCGCGCCATCCTCCGAAACCCATACCGTAGAATATGTGATCGAAGGCTCCGCCTCCGAAGTCCTGCTCACCTACGGCGATGGTACAGGCAACTACTCGCAGGAACAGGCCGCCGCCCTGCCCTGGCGCAAAACCTTCACCATGCGCCGCAACGACCAGCCCAGCATCAGCGCCCAAAGCGGCAGTGACTCGACCAACATCACCTGCCAGATTCTGCTGGACGGTCAGCCCTGGAAATCGGCGTCCTCCAATGCGCCCTATGGCTCGGTGACGTGCAGCGGCATGGTGGGACAGCCCTGAACAGGCAAAATTTTTGTGATGAAGAGGGGGTCGGCATGGCTTACGAAAAAGAACTCCAACAGGCCGTTGAGCTGATTAAAGCCGGGCGTAAAAAAGCAGGCGGCCACATCCTGACCGACATCATCAATGCCGACCACGACAACGAGCGCGCCTGGCTGTGGCTGACGGCCTGCGTGGATAACGACGAAGAACGCCGCTACTGCCTGGAACAGGTCGTGCGCATTAACCCGAACAACCCGGCGGCGCAGAAGGGCCTCGCGCGGCTGGCCCCCGCTCCCCCGGCAGAAGCCCCGCCCGCCGCGGCTGTGCCTGCCCCACCGCCCCCGGCACAGATCAGCCATGCAGACATCGCCCGCCCGCCCATCCAACCCGCTCCCGCCCGGCGCTCCAACCGCGCCCTCACGGTGATCCTCTCCGCCGCCCTGGCGCTGGTGCTGGCCTGCGCGGCCTGCGCCGGCATTGGGTACTACTATTTCTCGAACCGCATCGAACAGCTTCAGCAAACCACCACGCAGGCGTTTCAGGTGGAATACATCGTTTCGGGAACCTCCCCGCAGATTACCATGACCTTTGCCAACCCCTCCGGCGACGCCGAAGCCTGGGATGTGCGCCGCACCCCCTATTCCAAAACCTACCAGGTCCCCGGCATGACCCCTCTGCTCCTGGTGGCCGAAAACAGGGCCGGCCAGGGAACCGTAGCCTGTGAAATCCGCGTCAATGGCAAAACGATTTCAACCGATACCAACAGCGATCCAGAGGGTCAGGCCACCTGCACCGGCCTGACCGGGCTGAACCCGTAAAGGATGATCTCAGGCCGCCATCCGCCCCCCGAAACTCTGTATAATTATCATCAGAAATACCTGATCCTTCTGCTGAAAGCCTACGGGGAAAGCCATGTCCGATCAAGAGGAATTAATCCAGGCCATTAAGCTCATCCGCAGGGGCGATCACGCCGCCGGTGGGCAGATTCTACACCGGCTGTTGGCGGCAGATAACAACCCGGAGCTGGCCTGGCTGTGGATGGCGGCGTGCATGCAGACGCCGGAGGATAAACGCGCCTGCCTTGAAGAAGTCCTGCGCATCAACCCCAACCACCCGGCGGCGCGCCGCGAACTGGCGCAGTTGGGCTTTTCGCCAGAACGGAGAGCGCCGCCCTCTCCACGAGAGGCCGCCCAACGCGCCGAGCGCTTTAAACGGCTGACCGGGGCGCGCAGTGCATCTGCCAGCGCCGCCGCGCCCTCCCTCAAACCCAGGCCAGAGCCGCCCATCAGCGCCGCCGACCGCGAGGCGCAGGAATCACCGGCTCCGGCTCCAAAGCCGTCCGCAGAACCAGAATGGCTTTCCTTAAGCGAGCCGGTGCCCGCGGCCCCCTCCGTTTCCACCATCCCGGCGCAACAACCGGCGGCGAAGCCGCCCACCCCGCAGACCGCCAAACCCCGCCCGCCCAAACCGGCCCAGCCTTCCGAAAAACCCGCTCCCCAGCGTACCGCGGCCCCCGCCCCGGCGGTGCGGCGCGGACTGTCTCGCTGGGCCGTGCCAGCCGGTCTCGCGTTCATATTCCTTGTCGTGATGATCTGGCTCATGCTCGTATTTGCCAGCGGCGGGGGCGGCGGCGTCCCGCAAACGAAGCCGGCCAGTGCCTATCAGATTGAATATATCGTTACAGGCACAGCCGCCCAGGCCAAAGTGACCTACTACAACGCGGCCAACCGGCTCGAAGCCTGGAACGTCACCCAACTGCCCTTTGCCAAAACCCTGACGTTCCCCGGCGAAAACACCCCCCGCATTCAGATGACCGTGCAAAACCTCACCAACAGCGGGACGATTGGATGTGAGATCAAAATCAACGGCGTTTCGCAGACGACGAACACCAATGACGCGCCCAGAGGGTTGATCACCTGCAGTGCTTTAACGCCGCAGTGATTGGCCCGGGTCGTTTACTGAGAAATACTACCTGGGTCCTCATCCCATAGGCCGGATCGTAACGCCGTTCGCTTCCAGCGCCGCCCGCACCGCCGCCGCACGCCGCGCCGCGCCAGGGTGATCGCCGTGGATGCACAGGGTATCCACCCGAATCACGCGCACCTGACCCGCTTCCAGGCGCTGAATGCCTTCGCGCGCCAGCCGGACGGCCTGAGCGCAGACAGCCTCCGGCTCGCTCAACACCGCCCCCGCCAGGCGGCGCGAGCGCAGCGAGCCATCGGCCTCATAGGCGCGGTCCGGAAAAGCCTCGTGCGCCACCCGCAGTCCCAGGTCTGCGCCCGCGGCGGTCAGCGCAGAGCCGGCCAGCCCCACCAGGATCAGGCTGGGGCTAAAGCGGCGCACCGCGCGGGCAACGGCCTCGGCCAGAGGGCCCTGGGCGGCGGCCTGGTTGTAGAGCGCCCCATGCGGCTTGACGTGCGCCAGTTCCACCCCGCTCGCGCGCGCCATCCCCCACGCGGCCCCGATCTGATACAGCACATACGCCTCGACTTCTTCCGGCGTCATATTCATCTCGCGCCGCCCAAACCCCTGCAGATCGGGGTAGCCTGGGTGCGCCCCAATCGCCCGGCCCAAACGCACGGCCAGCCGCACCGTGCGTTCCATCACCAGCGGGTCGCCGGCGTGCATCCCACAGGCCACATTCACCGAAGAAACCAGGGGCATCACTTCTGCATCTTCCCCCAGTTCGTAGCGCCCAAAGCTTTCGCCCAGGTCACAGTTTAGATCTATGCGCATGACGGCTCACTCCATCCCCTGCTCAATCTGCACCAGCATGGCCCGGTAGGCCGCCTGCGCCTGGGCCGCGCTGACTTCGACAAACCGCACCCGCCCCGCGCCCAGCGGAACCTGGGCCGCCAGGGGCAGACCGGCGCGCGCCACCACCCCAATCTTCGGGTAGCCGCCGGTGGTCGGGCGGTCCGCCATCATCATCACCGGCTGACCGCCCGCAGGAACCTGCACCGAACCGGCCGGCATCCCCTCAGAAAGCAGTTCCGACCGGATGACCCGCTCCAGAGGGGGGCCATCCAGCCGGTAGCCCATCCGGTCCGAAGCCGCCGTAACGGTATACGCCGCGCTCAAAAAGGTCTGCACGGCGGTTTCGCTAAAATACGCCCGCTGTGGGCCTAATACCACCGGAACCGTCACCTCATCGGCGTAAGGCGGCAGATTTTCGGGGAGCAGTCGGCGGCCGGCCAGCCGCCGGATCTCGCGCAGGGTTGGCCCCTCGCCCAGCGGCAGAGAGTCACCCGCTTGCAGAGCGCGCCCTTCCAACCCGCCAAACCCGCCGCGCAAATAGGTGGAACGCGACCCCATCAGCGGCGGGGTGGCAATCCCGCCGGCCACAGCCAGACAGCCCCACCGCCCGCCGCCCTCGGCCCGCACTTCGATGCGCTCGCCCCGCCGCGCCCAGGCCGCCATCCACAGGCCAATTCGGCGGCCCTGCACCCACAGCCGGAACCCTCGCCCCGTCACCGCGATTAACACATCCCGATCCGCCTCGAACGCCGGGCCTTCCAGCGCGAATTCCAGTCCCGCCGCGCCAGGGTCGTTGCCCACCAGCCGGTTGCCGGCCCGCAGTGCGAACCAGTCCATCGGCCCAGAGGCCGGCACGCCAAAGCGTTCATACCCGGCCCGCCCCTCATCCTGAACCGTCGTCAAAAACCCCGGCGCAATGACCCGCAGACTCATCCCAGCACCTCCCTCACGCTTCTGAAGCGGTCGTCTCCTGAACGGCGTGTAAACTGCGGGCTGTATCCCGCCATTTACACGCCATTTGAAATACTACCTCTGAAGCGCACCACGTCTCCAGGCGCTAACAGAAAGGGCGGCTCGCGGGTGGGGTCGAACAGGCGGACTTCCGTCCGCCCAATAATGCGCCAGCCGCCCGGCGAATCCAGCGGATAAATCCCCGTCTGCTCACCGGCAATGCCCACCGAACCGCCCGGAACCCGACTGCGCGGCGTTTCCAGGCGCGGCGCGGCAATGCGCGGGTCCATGCCGCCCAGGTAAGGAAACCCCGGCGTAAAACCCATCATTAAAACCGGGTAATCGCGCCCGCAGTGGATGCGCACCACTTCCGCGGCGCTCAAACCGCAGTGCCGCGCCACAAAGTCCAGGTCTGGCCCGGCCTCGCCGCCGTACACTACCGGGATTTCCACCACGCGCGGGGGGCGCGCTTCGATTTCCTCTATCTGCGCCAGCGCCGCCCGCAGATGCGCCTCTACCTGCTCATACGTCAGGGCCAGTGGGTCGTAATACACGACAAGCGCGGCATACCCCGGCGTCATCTCGCGCAGGCCCGCCAGCGGAGCGCTTTCGAGGGCGCGCGCCAGGGCATGCACCCGGCGGTTGATGGCAATATCTACGATGGCGGCAGTGGGGTCGCCAAACCGCACCCAGGCGGCCCCATCGCCCGCCGGGTGGATCGTCACAAGAGGGAGAAGGTCACTCTTCTGGCTCATGCCCATTATTGTACCCGCCTCTCGCAGAATAGAGTTTCCCCTACCGCCCGCCAGAGGTATCCCCATGCCGCCCTGCCTGGAATGGGGTAGAATAGGAGCGGTACAGGCCGCTCGCAGACGGCCAATGGGGTAACAATGAACGATGAAGACGGCCAACTCTGGAATATTTTGTTCATCGCAGACAGCGAAGTGGATTACCACCGGATTCGGGCCATGCTGGAAGAAACCAAAGATCACCTCTTCCAGATGAAATGGCTGCGCGTGGCGGCAGAAATTGCCGGCTACGCCTGCGATCCGCAGTATGATGCCGTGCTGATCGAATACCGTTTCGATGTCACCCGGGGCATGGAACTGCTGGATGAGATCGAAAAGCAGTGCCCAGAAGCCCCCATCTTACTGCTGGTCGGTTGGGTTCCTGCTGAAATTCAGGAAATCGCCCGCGAACACGGCGCTTATGCCTTCCTGGATAAAACCCAGCTCGATAGCGCCGCGCTGAAAGACGCCATCCAGGCCGTGATAGACAAAAAAGCCCTCTAAAGCACGCCCAACCCACCCCAAAATCACTTCAGGAAACTTTTTTTCCGCACTCGCCGCAGAATTTCGCACCCGGGGCCAGCTTTGCGCCGCATTGGGTGCAGTGTTTTTCAGCGGCGATCTTCGCGCCGCATTCCGGGCAGAACTTCACATCCCCATCCAGGTGCGCGCCGCATTCCGGGCAACTGGCCCGCTTGGTGGCCTTGGGTTTACTGCGGATGGTCTTTTCCGATTCCTCATCCACCTCTGCCGATTCCCAGGCCTTTTCCACCGCTTTCGATGCCTGCGCCACCGTCACCTGCACTTCCAGGCTTGGCGCGCAGTTCTTGCACAATCCGCGTTTGGCATTCCAACAAGATTTAATGCACACCCACGCACTGCAGTTGGGACACTGCTTAAAATGCGGACGAATCTGCTCCACAGCCTCTTTATAAGCCGCCTCGCGCGCCCGTTCGCGCTGTGATTCGGTCATCCGGCTGGAAACTTCGCGCGCCTGCCCGAAAATTCCGCCCAACAGCGAAGAGGCAGTATCCAGCACATTATCTACAGCGCCCATCGTAAAGGGTTTAAAACTGGTGCGGAAACCGTTCCCACAGCGGTCGCAGTGAAACTCAAACTGAAAACCGTGCTGAGTGGAATGGTCGGAGTAGTTGCGCGTAAACTGCATCGGTTCGTCCGTCATAGAGGCTCCTCAAAAAATAATGAAGGCGTATCGAGATGAGTCTATTGTACGCCGCTTTTGCGCAAGAGAGAACCAAACAACTACAGAACCGGCTAAATTCGTTATAATTCCCCCCATGAACATTGACCTTCACGTCCACACCGCCGAGCGCTCGTCCTGCGCTACCGCCACCGAACAGGAACAAATCCTCGCCGCCATCCAGGCCGGCCTGGATGGCATTGCCATTACCGATCACGACCGGCTGGTTCCCTACGACCACCTGCGGGCGTTGAACGCCCAATTTGCTCCCTTCCGGGTCTTCACCGGCATCGAAATCCAGGCCGAAGCAGAACACTGGCTCGTCCTTGGCATCCACGACCCCGCTCTGGAGCGCCTCGACTGGCGCTACCCCGACCTGCACCGTTTTGTGCGCCAGCGCGGAGGTGCGATCATTCTGGCCCATCCATTCCGCTACCGGCCAGAGATCCAGGCCGATATTGACCACTACCCGCCGGACGGCATCGAAGTGAAGTCGCTCAACACCCCGTCCCACCGCGAAGCGGACATTCGCGCCCTGGCCGCCCGCTTGGGGCTAACCCTTTTCTGCAACTCCGATGCTCATCGGCCCGGCACCATCGGCCAGTACGGCACAAGCTTACCCTATCCGGCTGAAAATGACGACCAGCTTCTTACGGCACTGCACTCTTTAAAAGGGGTCCAACTGGCTATCTATTAAATCAAGATTGTGGATCGAATTTCATCCGCCCCTCTTGACGAACTATGCTATTATTAATAAGCTTTACAGTTCGCCAACAAACAGAAAGAGGAGTTCCACCATGGGAGACAAAAGTCCGAAGGACAAAGAGAAGCGCAAAAAGAAACAGGTTAACAAGCAGGACAAGAAAAAGATTGGCTCTTAACCTGAAAGCGGCCCTACCCGGCGCGCTCATCGCAACCGTTTTTTGAAGATGGTTCCCGATGCCAATGGGAACCATCTTTCTTACCCTGATCATGGGCCGTTTACCGATGAAATCCTATCCCATGGTATGATGCGTTCAGGCCCGCCGGCCTGACGGTTAACGGTATTTAGAAAGCGAGACACGGATGACCCAAACGGTCGTTTTATTAGGAGACAGCATCACGCGCGGACAGGTGAGCGCCAGCTACATTGGCCCACTGCGCCGCAAGTTACGCTCCGCCGATTTTCAATTCATCAACCACGGCGTCAACAACGACACCACCTATAACCTGCTTCGCCGCATTCACCACGTGGAATTTTTAAACCCCGATTTTGTCACCATCTTAATCGGAACCAACGACATGATCGCGGCGCGTTCCGATGCCAGCGCGGCCTTTTACATGCTCAACAAAGGCATTCCACAGCGCCCCACCCTGGAATGGTCCGTCGCTAACGTCCGCCAGATTGTCCGGCGTTTAAAGAAGCGCACCTTTGCTCAAATCGCCCTGCTTTCCATTCCCATGCTGGGAGAAGACCTGACGACCCAGGAAAATGAAAACGTCCGCGCCTACAACCGCGCTTTAAGCGAGATCGCCCAAACCGAAGACATCCACTTTTTACCGATCTACGACCGTCTGGCCGCGGCGCTGGATGGCTTCAACGGGCGGCCTTTCCAACCCTCCGCGCCCCTCACCGCTGAATTTTTAGCCCGCCGTCTGCTCTACAGCGAAGACTTTAACACCTTCTCACAGCGCAAAGGCTACCGGCTGTTGATTGACGGCGTCCATCTCAACCGGCGGGGAGCCGAAATTGTAGCGAACGAAATTGCGGCCTTCCTGGTGCGGGCCAGCCTCACGCCGCCCACTCCCCCCGGCGCATCAGCGGCTCTACCGAACCATCCGGCAGAACTGCATCCACATCCAACTGATTCGACCCTACCATAAAATCAACGTGCGTCATGCTGTTGTTCCCGCCGGCGGCCTCAAAGGCTTCGGGGGTCAGGTCTTGCCCGCCGGACAGCGTGAAGGGGTAAGCGCGCCCCAGCGCAAAATGACTGGCGGCGTTTTCATCGAACAGGGTGTTATAAAACAGCAGTCCCGACCGCGACACCGGCGACCCGTACGGAACCAGGGCCACTTCGCCCAGCCGCCGCGCGCCTTCATCGGTGTTGAGCAGTTTTTCCAGGGTTTCCTGTTCGGTATCCGCCCGAAAATCCACCACCCGGCCCGCGCGGAAGGTCAGGCTGAGGTTTTGGATGAGCTTGCCGCCGTAGCTCAACGGCAGGCTGGCCGTCACCACGCCGTCTACCTGGTCTTTATGCGGCAGGGTGAACACTTCCTCGGTTGGCAGATTGGGGATGAAGCGAATGCCCGTCACCGTCTGGGCCGAACCGCCCATCCACACGTGACCAGCCGGCAGGCCGACGGTCAGGTCGGTGCCGGGCCCGCGGTAGCGCAGGGCCCGATACTGCTTCTGATTCAGCCGGTCACAGCGCAGGGTCAGCGCCCGGTCGTGCTCCTTCCAGGCGGCCACCGGGTCCGGCTCATTCAGCCGCACCACCTCAAAAATCGCTTCCCACAAGCGCGCCTCCTGCTCGGCAGGCGGCAGACCCGGAAACACTTTGCCGGCCCACGCCGGAACCGGCATGCTGATGACGCACCAGTTGACCTGGTTCCCGCCGATCTGCTCTAACACGGCGCGGTTGTGCTTCATTTGGGTCTGCATGGCGGTTTGGATCAGCGCCGGGTCCTGATCTTTCAAAAGGTCGGGGTCTGCGGCCAACAGCGAAAGGACAGCCGCCCCCTCATTCACATAACTTTGCAGTGCCTGGGGCATCCAGGCGGCGTATTCCTCAAATGAATCGCGCGGGGCATACTGGTAGCGTGCCAGCACAACCTGTTCATCGTTCCACAGCACATCTACAAACCGGCATCCGGCCTGGTAGGCGCTGGCCGCCACTTTACGCACCAGCACCGCCGTTTGCACCGGAGCCATAATCACCAGTTTTTGGCCAGGCTGTAAGTTCAATCCCGCGCGGACAATCACATCGGCGTATTTTTGCAATTTACTTTCAAAATCCATCTGCATTTTTGTTTCTCCTGCTGAGGTAAGGGCTAAAATCTCTTTAGGGGTTGACAATCACGGCCTTAATCACATCTTCTCCGAACTCACACACCTTTTCAAACAGTTGTGGAAATTCAGCCAGCGGGCCCCGGTGCGTCACCAGCACATCCGGGTTGATCCGTCCTTCCAGAATCAGGCTTTGAATGCGCGCACCATCGGGCATGGTGGAGTACCAGCTCCCGCGCAGGTCGAGCGCCTTGCGGATGAGCATCTCGCTGGGGTGGAACTCAAAATGAGCGTGTTCTCCCACCGCAGTCAAGACGCCGCCATGGCGCAGGCACGCCATCCCCAGGGGATAAGCTTCGCCGCGCCCCGAGCACTCGATGAACACCCGCGCGCCCAACCCGCCGGTTAGCTCGCGCACTCTGGCCGGCGTATCCGCGCCGGGCGCAAAAGCCGCCTCCGCGCCCAGGGCCAGCGCCTTCTCGCGGCGGTAAGCCAACGGGTCCAGCGCAATCACCGCGGCCCCTTGCAGGCGAGCAAAGATCACCGCGCCCAGGCCAATCGGCCCACAGCCCGAAACGACGACGCAGTCGCCGGCGGTCACGCCCGCCCGCTGTACCGCGTGATAGGGCGTCCCCATATTGTCAAAGATCAGCGCGGCCGTCTGGTAACGAATAGAGTCATCCAACAGCAGGCAGTTGCGCTCTGGCGCGGCGACGTACTCGCCAAACCCACCGTTCACGTCGGCACTGCCATCCCAGTTCGGGCAAAGCACAAAGGCCCCCGCCTGGCAGGCCGGGCAGGTCCCGCATCCGACCACATTGTTCACGGCCACCCGGTCGCCCACCTTCAGCGTTTGAACCCCCGGCCCGACCTCCACCACCTCGCCCGCGACTTCATGACCGGCAATGGCCGTAGTCGGCTTTTCATTCCACCACAGCCACTTATCAGACCCGCAGATGCCGCTGCCCTTCACCGCCACAATGACCTGGCCCGCTTTAGGCCGCGGATCGGGTACATCCACCAGGCGCACGTCTTTCAAACCAAAGGATTGGATTGCCTTCATTTTTGCTTCTATGCCTGCTTTCTCTAAGGTTTATAGGCTTATTTTAATCCATTCGCCCAAGATCGTAGGATCTCAAAAGGGACTTATAATTTCATGAACGAACAATCGTAATCCACCAGTAGAGCTTCCTCAGGGAGCGTGTAACCGTAATGGAACTTCCCCAACTCTTCTTTCAACGCTACGACCCGCTTTGCAATTTTTGGCTTCAAGGCATCTGGGACCTGGTCCCCCAGGATCTGATGATTCAGCGCCCGCACCCGCGCGTCAACTCCATCGCGTGGATTTTGTGGCACATGCTGCGCGTCGAAGATGCCGGCATCAACCGCTTCATCGCCGACCGCCCGCAGGTCTTGGATGAAGGCCGCTGGACGGAGCGCATGAACGTACCCTACCGGCACAACGGCAGTGAAATGACCCTGGCCGAAGTGGATGAGCTGAGCCGGCGGATCCACATCCATGCTCTGCATGAGTATGCTTTGGCCGTGCAGACGCGCACCCGCGAAGTCGTCAGTACGCTGACGATGAGCGATATGGACGCAGTGATGGAAGAAGCGCGTTTGCGTAAAATTCTGGTAGAAGAAGGTCTTGCCCACGGCAGTCCCGAAGGACTCCTTCAGAACTACCTGCACTGGAGCAAAGGCAAAGTGCTGTTTAACTTCGCCATCACCCACCCCTATCAGCACCTGGGAGAAATCAGCACCCTTGCCACGCTGTTGGGCGTGACGTTTGATTAAATCTCATTCATTTCAGGAGGGTCTATGCCGCCTACCGTGCAGTTTGGCCTGCGCCTGGCCGAATTTCCGCTCGACTCCAGCACCGGAGAGCAGTTCCGCGATCAGCTTTTCGGCTACCTGGATGAGGTTCACGAATATTATGCCTCCGCCTGGGTGGCCGATCACTTCTTCCCATGGTTGAGTTCGGTGGATCAATCCACCAGCACCTTTGAGGCCATGACCACCATCACCTATCTGATGGCCCGCTACCCTGCCCTGCGGGTTGGAAGCATCGTTCTCTCGCAGGGCTACCGTCCTCCGGCCTTGCTGGCAAAGATGGGTTCTACCCTGCACACGCTTTCGGGCGGGCGCTTTATCCTGGGCATCGGAGCCAGGTGGAAGGAAAACGAGTATAAAGCCTACGGATACGACTTTCCACCCACCGGAGTGCGCATCGCCCAATTAGAAGAGGCCGTTCAGGTCATCCGCGCCATGTGGCAAGAGGAAAAACCAACCTTTCAGGGCCGCTATTACCACATTCAAGATGCCTTCTGCAACCCCCGGCTGACCCCCAACCCCCCAATTCTGATCGGCGGCGGCGGGCGCAGGAAGACTCTGCGCATCGCGGCGCAGTACGCCGATTGGTGGAATGTACCCGGATCGCTGGAAAACTGGAAGAGCGCGGCGGCGGCCCTGCGCGAGCACTGTCAGGCCATCGGGCGCGATGACCGCACCATCGTCAAAACCTGGCTGACCGACTGCCTGGCCATTGCTCCAACCAGCGAACAGGCCGGGCGGCTGGCACAATCCTCGCCCCTCAACGGCTCTGGGACCATTCAGGGCAACCCCGATGAGGTCGCCGCGCGCATCCAGGAATTTGTGGATGCCGGCGTACAGCACTTTATGCTGCGCTTTGCCGACTTCCCCAAAACCGAGGGAGCCCGGCTGTTTGCGCGCGAGGTTCTGCCGCGCTTTCAGTAAGCCAGCGGCAGAACCTCGCCAGCGCCGCCGGATGGAAGACCTTGCGGCGTTCGGCTTAAAACCCTATGAACCGCCGGGGGTTCTTCTCCGCCGGCGCGGCGCGTCGGGGTTGCGCAGGTGTTCGATGGCCTGCACCTCTAGCTGGCGCGCCCGCTCGCGGGTGATTCCCAAACGCGCGCCCACCTCTTGCAGAGTCAGCGGCTCTTCTCCGTTCAGGCCGTAGCGCAGTTCTAACACCTGGCGCTCTCGCTCTGGCAGCATTTGCAGACTGCGGCGCAGTTCTTCGTTGTTCATCGCCTCCGAGACGAGTTCTTCGGGGTCCGGCGAAAATTGATCTTCGATCAAGTCCCCTAATTCCGTCTCGTCCTCTTCGCTCACCGGCGATTCCAGCGACAGCGGCTGGCGCATTGCATTCAGCATCTGCTGGATGCGCCCCGGAGGCATGTGCATCACCTCGGCCAGTTCGACAACCGTCGGAGGGCGGCCCAGGCGCTGCTGTAAGTCCTGCTGTTCGCGCCGCATTCGCCCAATCTGGTCGCTCATATACGCCGGCAGGCGGATGGTGCGGCTGTGGTCCGACAAAGCCCGCGTGATCGCCTGGCGAATCCACCAGGTGGCATAGGTGCTGAATTTATAGCCGCGTTTATAGTCATAATTACGGATAGCGCTCATCAGGCCGATGTTGCCTTCCTGAATCAGGTCGCTCAGCGGCAGTCCGCGGCCGGCGTACCTTCTCGCCACGCTCACCACCAGGCGCACATTCGCGCGGATCAGATGGTCGCGCGCCCTGCGCCCCTCCTCAATGATCTGGTGGAGCTTTTCCCTCCGCTCCGGGCTTACGTTCCCCCGTGCCAGTTCCTTTTGCGCCTGCCGGCACTGCTCAATGCGCCTGGCAAGCTCAACCTCCTCCGACTGTGAAAGCAGCGGCACGCCGGCGGCTTCGCGCAGGTAGACCCGCAGTACATCATCAACCTCAATCCCTTCCAGGTTGAGGTCGGCGGCCTCCAAAGTAACGTCTGGCGCTTCGGCCAGGGCCGTTTCATCCGGCGCCGGATCCTCTTCGCGCTCTTCGGCCTGCGTCTCTAAATAATCAATCCCGGAATCAGAGAGGTAATCGGCCACCTCCGACACCAGAGGGTCATCAAATTCCGCATCTGGGAGCAGGGTGACGATCTCATCGCGCGATACGCGGCCCTTGCGCTGGCAGTAGTTCATTAACATGCCCAGCGACCCATTGTCCAATCCCCGCTCTTTCAGTGCGCGTTCGATATCTTTGCTCGTCATCGTTCTATCCCTTCTCCTCAACTCTTTCAACAATAAACTCAGGCGTTCGGTTAATACCGCCTTTTTTCACATTATAGCCCGAATAGTCAAGTGTTTCTATCAACAAGTAATCAAGAGCAGGGCTTTCTCAGCCGCTTGACTTTTTGAAAATCACTCGCCTTGTAGGAAGGGTGTGGGGTTTGGCGGCGCGAATGCGCCGCCAAACCCCACGAATCTTTGGTTCCCCGCCCCCTTCGAGGGGGGCGGGGCCAGGGGTGGGGGGACTTTGAAAAGACCCTGAAAGTCGCCCTTTCTCAGACTAGGATAAAACCCAGACTCTTGTTACAATATTTCACAAGACTTATGAAGCCCCTCAATCCGGTTCAGCCGGGCCAAACTCCCTGAAGGATAGATAGGAATGAAGAAACACAATTTCAACCCTGGGCCATCCATTCTGCCCCAATACACCATTGAACAAACCGCCGCGGCCATTAAAGATTTCGCCGGGACGGGCCTTTCCATCCTCGAAGTCTCACACCGCAGCAAGGAATTTGAAGCCGTCAACGCTGAAGCTATTGCCCTCTTTAAAGAACTGCTGGGGGTTCCAGACGGGTATCACGTGATCTTTGTGGGCGGCGGCGCCAGCACGCAGTTCGTTTACGTCCCCTACAACCTGCTGGAAAAGAAAGCCGCCTATCTGCTGACCGGCGAATGGGCCACCCGCGCCTACAAAGAGGCGAAGTGCTTCGGTCAGGTAGATGTGGTTGCTTCTTCTGAAGATAAGAACTTCACTTACATCCCCAAGAATTTCACCATCCCCACCGACGCCGATTACTTCCACATCACCACCAACAACACCATTTTCGGCACGGAACTGCTCACCGACCTGGATTCGCCCGTCCCCCTCGTCGCCGATATGTCCTCCGATATTTTCAGCCGGCCGGTAGATGTGTCGAAGTATGCCCTCATCTACGGCGGCGCGCAGAAGAACCTGGCCCCCGCCGGGTTGACCTTTGTGGTAGTGCGCGAAGACATCTTGGGCAAAGTCTCGCGCCCACTGCCCAAGATGATTGACTACCGTACTCACATCAAGAACAACTCGCTCTACAACACCCCGCCGGTTGTCATCGTCTACTCGGCTCTGATGACCCTGCGCTGGCTCAAAGAACAGGGCGGCGTGCAGGCCATGGAGAAGCGCAACATCGAAAAATCCACCCTGCTCTACAACGAAATTGACCGCAACCGCCTGTTTGTGGGAACCGTCGCCAAAGAAGACCGCTCGCGCATGAACGTCTGCTTTGTGATGGCCCCCGGTTACGAGTCGCTGGAAGAAGAGTTCATCAAATTCTCGCAGTCGAAGGGCATGGTGGGCATTAAAGGCCACCGCTCCGTGGGCGGGTTCCGCGCGTCACTCTACAACGCTCTGCCCATCGAGAGCGTGCAGGCCCTGGTCGAGTGCATGCAAGAGTTCGAGGCCATGCACTCATAAGATTTCGCGCCGTAACGCACAATTAAAAAGGACCGCGCCGGGTGGCGCGGCCCTTTTGGGTCTCTACTTCTCAACCCGCCTCGAAAAAATGCTCTCTTCGAGGTGCAGTGATTCGGAACCAGAGGGATTCACGCGCTCCAAATCCAGATTCTGACCGGTGAGAATGTGGTTACTGCGCTCCTGCTGGCTTTTGCGGATCGCTCCGCTGGCCGTGCGCGCATACTGCCCGCCCCAACTGAACAGCTCGCCCGCCGCGTTCAAAAACTCTCCAATTCCAACCACCGCCAGAATGGTTACAAACACGCGCGCCGGTCCAGGCCACAGGTACATGGCATACACCATCAGCGCCGCCGACCAGGTCCCCGTACAGATGGGACAGCACAGCAGTTGACCGATGACCTGTTGAAACCCCTGGCCCTTCGGCTCGACCGATTCGCCTTCGCCGGTTGGATCGGGAATCGTTTCGGTAAAGAAAGCACGCAGAGGCTCCATCACCCGGTCATACGAGAGCAAATGCCCCATCCGGTAGGTTGCCAGCCCCAGCAAGACCACATCCAGCCAGCTTAATTGAAAGACATCCAGCCCGGGCCCATACAGGAACATCCAGGCCGCGAATAACGCAAACAGCCCCAGAAACAGGCCGGTAATGAACGCTTTGATCCACATCTCTTTTTTGTGGGACGGTGATGATGCTGGCATGTTAATTCCACCTCCTTCTCAGCGCGGGACCTCATACCATTAAAAGTACCGCTGCTCTGCCCCTACTGATATTGTATACCATGTATCGTATCATGGAGATAGTGAAAATGATATGAAACATAACTCCAAAAACGTCAACAAAAGGTTAAGGTAGAGGGCATAGGCGGCGCTCGGCAAGTCTGGTTTTGTGAAGAAAAGCACGAGGTGACATTCGTCTGTGATATTTGTCACTGTAATAAGTTGTTATAGGTTGATATGATCTAAGCGAAACAGACCGATATAACAAGATATAACAACTTATGGATGAACTACTCACCGCCCGCCAGGTACAAGAAATCTTAAAGGTTGACCGCATAACGGTCTACCGCATGCTGCAAGATGGCCGCCTTAAAGGCGTCAAAATCGGACAGCAGTGGCGCTTCAACCGCCGCGATGTAGACCGCCTGTTAGGCAACCAGATTCCAACGGAAGAAGCGCCCCAACTGGCCGGCGACTCTGCCTCCACCGCCGCTGGCCCGGCCTTCCCCGTCCACTGCATGCAAACCATCCAAGACCTGTTCTCCAGCGTCAGCCAGATCAGCGCCATCGTCATTGACCTGCAAGGCAGAGAAATTACCCAGGTCAGCAATCCGACCCCTTTCTACACCCTCTTATCCGCAACCCCATCCGGCCAGGAAGCCTTCCGTGCCTGCTGGCAAGAGTTCGCGCGCCAAAGCACACAGGGCGGCCGGCACTTCACCTGCCATGCCGGAATGCAGTACATCGGCGCGCCCATTGATGATCACGAACAGCAAGTCGCCCTCTTTCTGGCCGGGCAGTTTTACTGGCAGCCGCCCAATCCGCACGAAGAAGCCGAGCGGGTGCGCCGCCTGGCCGGCATTCATAACGTACCGGTCGAGGCCCTCCAAGCGGCGGCGGCGAGCGTTCCGGTCATCGCCCCTGAACAGCACGCGCGCGTAGAATCGTGGCCGGCCGCCGCCGCCCACGCTATGGAAAGCATCTTAAAAGAGCGCGTCACTTTTCTCAACCGCTTACAGCGCATCGCCAATCTCACGCAGATCCCTTAAGGAGCATGGAAATGAAGAAACTCGTCATTCTGGGTGCTGGCACTGCTGGCACAATGGCCGCCAACCGCCTGGTTCGCCTGCTGGATATGGATCACTGGCAGATCACCCTGGTTGACCAGGATGCCACGCACTACTATCAGCCCGGTTATCTGTTTATCCCCTTTGGCATCTACAGCAAGAAGGATGTTATCAAACCCAAACGCAGTTTTGTCCCGCCCCAGGTCAAACTCATCATGGCGAGCATCGAACTGATCGAGCCAAACGTCAACAAAGTGCGCCTGGGGAACGGTGAAACCCTTTCCTACGACTACCTCATCATCGCGACCGGGGCCGACATTCACCCCGAAGAAACCCCCGGCCTGGCCGAACACGAGTGGGGCCGCTCCATTCACACCTTTTACTCTTTTGAAGGCACGGTGGCGCTGGCCGAAAAACTGCGCGCCTGGGAGGGCGGCCGCCTGGTAGTGAACGTGGTGGAAAACCCCATCAAATGCCCGGTCGCCCCGCTTGAATTCCTCATGCTGGCCGACTGGTACTTCCACGAGCGCGGCATCCGCGACCGGGTGGAACTGATCTACGCTACGCCCCTGCCCGGCGCTTTCACCAAGCCCATCGCCTCCAAACTGCTCGGAGAACTGCTCGAACGCAAGGGCATTCAGGTGGAACCCGAATTTATGATCGAGCGGGTCGAACCCGACGCGAAGAAAATCGTCTCCTATGATGAGCGCGAGGTCGCGTATGACCTGCTGGTCAGCATCCCCCTGAACAAAGGGGCCGATGTGGTGGGCAAATCTGGCCTGGGCGATGAGTTGAACTTCTCGCCGGTGAACAAGCACACCTTCCTGTCGGACCGCTTCGACAACATCTTCGTCCTGGGAGATGCCTCCAATGCCCCGGCCTCTAAAGCCGGTTCGGTAGCGCACTTTGCGATTGACCTGTTCGGCGAGAACTTCCTGCGCTACATTGAGGGCCAGCCGCTCCTGCCTGTCTTTGACGGCCATGCCAACTGCTTTGTCGAGTCGGGCTTTGGCAAAGGGTTATTAATTGACTTCAACTACACGCAGGAACCCCTGCCCGGACGCTACCCGCTCCCAGGAATCGGCCCCTTCACCCTGCTCGAAGAATCCGAGATTAACCACTGGGGCAAGCTGATGTTCCGCTGGATGTATTGGAATATCTTGCTCAAGGGCAACGAACTGCCCCTGCCCCCCACTATGAGCATGGCCGGTAAGTGGAAAGTTTAGGAGACGCTATGGAACAGCAGTTAGCGGAACTCAATCAGAAGCTAGACGCGCTCACCGCTCAGGTGGCTTACCTGACGGAGCAGGCGCAGATCGCGGAGCGGGCCCGGCAGGAACGCGCCGAACTCATGGAAACGATGATGCCCATCGCCAAAGATGCCATGCGCCTCGCCACCCGTGAACTGGAAGAGGTGCAGGAATACATCGAACCTGCCGACCTGATCCGGCTGTTGAAGAAAGTCGCCAGCCACCGCCCCCAAATTGAAATGCTCCTCGACCAGATCGACAGCGTCACCGACCTTATGGACACAGCCGGGCCGATCACCAAAGAAGGCATGAGCTGGGTAACCGCGTTCCTCGCCGAGCTGGAGCGCAAAGGGTACTTCGCTTTCGCGCGCGGGGGCCTGCGCATTGCCGATAACGTGGTGACTTCGTTCACCGAGGAAGACGTCAACCGCCTGGGCGACAACATCGTGCTGATCCTCAACACCATTAAAGATATGACCCAACCGGAGATTATGACGTTTGTGCATAACACCTTCCTCAAGGCAGAGCGCGAAGTCGAAAAGCCGGTAGAAACCTCTCTCATCGCCCTTCTGCGTCAGATGCAAGACCCGGCCGTCCGGCGCGGGCTGGCCCTGACCCTCCGGGTTCTGCGCGTGATCGGTGAACAGGCCGCCCCCGCGGACCAACATTAAGCCGTTACACACTGGGATAGATCCAGTGACCTTATTCAAACTTTTGATTCAAGCAACAGGAGACAAGAACCATGCCTACCCGCGTCATTTGTGGCAAAACCGTCCAGGTCAATGATGAAGGTTTTATGACCAACCCCGCCGAATGGGATCGGGAGATCGCCGTTGAACTGGCAAAAGAAGAGGGCATCCCCGAACTGACCCCCGCTCACTGGAAAGTGATTGACTACTGCCGCCAGGTTGGGGTGAGTTCGGGCAAGGCCCCTACCCTGCGCCAGATTACCACCGGCTCTGGCCTCTCCACCAAAGAACTGTTCAGCCTGTTCCCCAAGGGGCCGGCCAAGAAAGTGGCCCGCATCTCGGGGCTGGGCAAACCCGAAGGCTGTGTATAAGCATCCGGCACGCATAAGGAGAGTATCTCATGGCTGAAGACCGCAAAATCGCTTTTATTTGCTCCAAGGGCAACCTCGACATGGCCTACCCCGCTCTGGTCATGGGCTGGGCCGCCCTGGGAAACGGCATTGACGTCACCATTTTCTTCACCTTCTGGGGCCTCGATCTCATTAACAAGAAACGGGTGGATCATCTGGAAATCTCGCCGCTGGGCAATACCAGCATGAAGATGAACCTGATGGGCATTCCCGATCCCATTGGCCGCCTGGGCATCCCCAACGTGGTTGGCATGCTCCCCGGCATGACCGCCTTTGCCACCAAGCTGATGAATGATAAGATGAAAGAATTGGGAGTTCCCCCCGTCCGCGAGTATCTCCAGATGCTGTCTGACGCCGGTGCCAAGCTGTACGCCTGCAAGATGTCGGTGGACATGATGAAACTGACCAAGGACGACTTTATCGAAGGCGTCGAAGACATCGTCACCGCCGGCGATTTCATGGATATGACCGAAGGCGCTCAAATCATCTTCATTTAGGCGCGCCCGGCCGCGCTTGCAATAAGAATCCGTCTCGCGCCCGATGATGACGACGCGAGACGGATTTTTTAAGTCTGGCAGGCCCGGTCTTTGGCTCAGCGGCCCGGCCTTTGCAGATCGTCCAGCAGTTCGCGGGTAGCCGCCGCAACCGCCGCGACGGCTTTTTCAAATGCTTCCTGATTCTTGCGCGAGGGAACGCGCAAACCGCCCACTTTGCGGATGTACTGTACCGCCGCCGCCCGAATTTCCTCATCCGTGGGCGCATCCCCAGGACGGCGGAGCTGTTTTATGCTTCTACACATCACTGCCTCTGATATTCATTCGCCATCTGAATGCGCCGTCGGATCGAAGGGTGCGAATACAGCAGAAATTCTACCCAGGGTTCGGGGTCTACCTCTGCTAAATTCTGATTCGCCAGCCGCGTCATCGCCGCGGCAAAGGCTGAGGCGTTGCCGGTCATTTCCAGGGCGTAACGGTCGGCTTTCATTTCGCGCCAGCGTGAAAAGGCGTTCCCCAACGGCATGGTCACCAGCCCATACGCCCCCATGACGAGCATCACCAGCGGCAGAGCGGCAGGATCTCCAACGCCCTGAAAGCCAAAATAGCCTACCCCCCAGCGCAGAGCCAGCGCCGCCAGAAACAGCCCCACCACCGTGGAGACCGTCTCCACCAGGATAGAAAGCGGAATATCGCGGTTAACATGGTGACCCAATTCGTGCGCCAGAACCGTTTCGATCTCGTCTGCGCTGAAATTTGCCAGTAAAGTATCTCCCAGGATAATCCGCCGGGTAGACCCAAGCCCGGTCAGCGCCGCATTGGCCGATTTGGTCCGCCGGCTCATATCGAACTTGTAGACGCCCTGCACTTTCGTCCCGGCGCGCTCGCCCAACCGCTTCAGCCGGTCAATCAGGTCCTGATACTCCGCGCCCAGGGGAATGAATCTGTAAAAAATGGGCATCAGCACCACCGGCGCGAGAATCGCCAGGACGACGTTAAAGAAGAGCAAAATGACCGATGCCCAAACCCACCAGGTATCGGGCGCGGCACGCAGGACCGCATAGATGATTTCCAGCACGATCAGGCCCAACGCACCGCCGACCGCCGCCCCCTTGACCTGATCCCCCACCCAGCCGCGCAGGGTCTGATTCGACTGCTCGTAGCGGTGCGGCAGGACAAAGCCCGAATAGAAAGCCAGCGGCAGGTTGAGGATGAAGAAAACGCCGCCAAAAACCAGCGCGAACAGCGCCGTCAACAGCCAGGGGTTGGTCGTGAGCCGTTCCAATTCAGCGCGCAGTGCGGCAGACCAGCCAGCCGCCAGCCAAACCAGGGCATACAGGCCGGTCACAGCCAGGTCCACCAGCATCAGCCGGCGGCTGATGCGCGCGTACTCTTTCGCCTTTCTCTGGCGTTCCGGGTCCAGTTCTACGTTTTCCATGCGCTCATTATAGGCCATTTTCTTGCCGGTCACGCCCGCCATGCCGGGCTTTCTTCGCGCAAACCAGTGTCTGATGGTTGCTTTTTCGCCGTGATCCCATTATTATACTTTGTAGATAATTTTAGGCGGAATTTAACGAGGTGCAGATATGATCAACGTTGAAGAGGTCCAGTTTTTTAAAGAGAACGGCTACTTCATCGCGCGCGGGCTTTTCTCGCGCGGCGAGGCTCAACAGTACATTGACCACTATATGCAGATGCGCGCCGCCGGAACCTACCCCGGCGACACCAGCGGCGTTGATATTGGCAGTAACGACCCGCTCAAAAAGTACCCCCGCATGATCCACATGCACCGTTGGGATCAGACCAGCTTAGACTGGCTCATTGACCCTCGCATCGCCGCCTGCCTGAGCGCCCTGATGAGCCGCGAAGCCTTCGCCGTCCAATCTATGATTTACTTCAAGCCGCCTCTGGCGCGCGGACAGGCTCTGCACCAGGACCAGTATTACCTGCGCGTCCAGCCGGGAACCTGCATCGCCGCCTGGATGGCCCTGGACCCCTGCGATGAAGAAAACGGCTGTCTGCAAGTCGTACCCGGCAGTCAGAACTGGCCGTTGTTATGCACCGTTCAGGCCGACACCACCAAGAGCTTCACCGACATCACCGTCCCCATCCCGGCGGGCAGTGAAGTCCGCTCAATGGTGATGGAACCGGGCGATGTGCTGTTCTTCAACGGGCAGGTCGTCCACGGCAGTTTGCCCAACACCTCGCGAGACCGCTTCCGCCGCTCGCTGATCGGTCACTACGTCGGCGGAGACGCTCAGGAAGTTGCCAAATGGTTCCACCCCGCCCTGCGGATGGACGGCACGCCCGTTGAGTTGGGCATCAGCGCCGGGGGTGGAAGCTGCGGCATTTGGGTGGATATGGACGGCAAACCCGTGCTTGAAATCGCCGGGGTCGAAGAGCTGGCGAAAAAGACCGAATAACCGCACGCTATCGTCTGGTACACTCCAACAGCGCCCGGCTCAGGCGGCGCAGCGTGCGCTCTGCGGGCTGGCTCCAATCGCCGTCCGGCAGTTCACCCCCTGCAATCCACTCCGCCTCCGTCATTTCCAGGGGCGCATCTGGCGCAGCTTCCAGCCGGAGATCGCGCGCACTGCCCGGCATCAGACCGCGCTCCACCAGAGCCATCTGCACTTCCACAAACCCCGGCGCGCCCGGCGGCAGGTCCACCGCCCAAACCAGCGGAATGCCGCGCTCCAACAGCGCCCGTTGATAGCCGCGCCGCAGTGCTGGCATAGACCAGACCCGCTCTGGCGTAACCGCCTGACTCACGCACCAGGCCGCCAGCGCCCCGGCGGCTTCGCCGACGTTCCACTCCACCGGGTGCAGGCGGTAGCACCCGTTGGTCAGGTGGGTGGTTGCCAGGCACTTCCCGGCGGCAATCCAGTTCTCTACGGCTGGCGAAAGCAGCATCCCCAGCGAAATCTGGAAGGGCAGTGATTCTGGCAGGTCCACCTTCACGCCGCCGTCGTTAACACAGCGGTGCAGGTCAATCGGATACCAGCCCACCCCAACCGAGTCCGAAAAATGAACAGCCCGGGCCCGGCCGTCGCCGCGTGCGATCACATCCTGCTCAGTCACGCGCCGCCGGCCCACCACCCGCCGCCCCTCGCGGATATAAGGGAACATGCTCAAACCGTCCGGCGTGCCTACTGCCTCAGTCAGCAGGCGCAGACCAGGGAATCCACAACCCCGGTCATCATCGTGGGGCGCTTCCGTTTGGAGCCAGTACAGAAAACTCAGCGAAAGTTCTCTAGACTGCGCAAAAATACGCTTCTGGTCCTCCAACGAGCGGTCCAGGATGGTTTCGCGGTAATAGTCATTCGAATCCCAATTGATCAGAGCGATGTCATAGGGCCGATGCGGCGAGCGGAACAGCCCGGCATCCCAAACGCGCCGGTAGGTCCAGAAGGGCAGATCGCCTTCAAACATAAAGAAGCGCCGCCGGCCCCCACCGCGCGTCCGCAAGACCAATGAAAATGGCTGTTCGTCACGCCAGCGCTCGTAGCCAGCAGGTTTGGGAATGGTATGATCCTCGCCAGGGCGGTACTCCACCAGAAAACAGTGCGTAAAGCTCTGCACGCGCTCCGGGTGCGGGCCGTCGCGGCTGGCGTCTGGCTCGCCGGTGTCTTCAACGGCTTCCGCGCCGGTAACGTACGGAATGCCCGCCAGGGGCATCAAGTCGCCCAGTTCGGTCGCGTCTAAGAAGTATTCCGCCCGCAGTGTGATGATCTCTTCACCCGGCCCGGCCAGCGCAACTTCTGCGATGCGGTTCTCTCTTACCTGCGCCCGTACCGGGCGGAAGCCCAGCAGTACCTTCAACCGCCCCGCCTCACGGTGCTCCGCCAGCATCGCGTTCAGCACATCCAACCCCACCTGCGGCTCGAAGCACAGGCGGCTGACCCAGCCACTGCCGGGGTTAAGCGGCGCGCCATCGGGCATCTGAAGCGGAACCCGATATACCTCCGCATAGCGGCGGCGGATCAGGTTCCGCAACTGCATATACGTTGCCGTTCCCCCAAACGTCTCAATATAACGGTGTTCGTCCAGGGCCGAAACCGCCTGTGATGTTATCTGACCGCCGATCCAGGGGGTCGGTTCGCTCATCACCACCGTTAAACCACTCTCGCAGGCCGCCAGGGCCGCGGCAACGCCCCCCAGGCCGCCGCCGATTACAGCTACCTGCGCTGAAAGAACCAGAGGCTTCTCCACTCAACCCATCCTTACGGTCAGGTTTGATCTTCTAACCGGACCAGCGTGCGTTCGGCTTTGGCCGTCTTAGACGTTCTCGAAAACCACAGGCTGTCGGCGGCTTTTCCAGCCTGCAAGAGCGACACCAAAAACACTGCGCCGATCAGCCCCACCGACACCGGCAGTGAAAATCCCCTGCCGCCTATCATGATCCAATATGTATGGAATCCCCCCGTTACCACGCCCGCCGCCGCCATCCCCAACGCGAAATACAACCCTTCGCGCATTCGTTTCGTTACCAGGACCAACCCCCACAGCGCCAATATCGCCAGCAAGAAGTTCGTCACCAGAAAAATCTGGATTCCATCTGATATCCCAACCAGTCTCCATTCCTGCCAGTAAGCGGCGTCAATTTCGTGGGTAACCAGCAGGGCGAAGTTCACGACGTAAAGGGTGCGGTTGCGTAAAATGGCGCTCATCTGACCTCGTATATCTCCGTTTGGCCGCTGGAATACACTTTCTCCCACAGATCGCCTGACCAGGCTTCAAACTTGGCGAGGCCCTGTCCAGGGTAATACAACCTTTCCAGGTCGCCAACCACAATATATTGTACAGCATATCGCCGCAAAATTTCCTCAACCAGCGCGCGGTCGCTGGAGAGATACAAATCCTGAATATCCTGCTTGCGCCGGTCAATCCAGCGCGCCGGGGTCGTCCCCCGCTGTTGGCGCTGGTGATTCTCCCAGCCCAATATGCCCGGCAGGCCCGTATAAATGGTAAAGCGGCTGCCCCAATGGCGGTATTCGGGGGTATGCGCCTCGACAATCACCGGCGAGCCGGCCACGTTCTGCTGTACCCAGCGGATGGCCTGCGCGTCGGGGGCCAGTTCGATCACGCGCCCTTCGCCGCCGGGCGGGCCGTCTAACATGCGGGTATCGTCCATATAGGCCATGCCATCCAGGGTGTGAACAGCTTCAGGGGTCTCGCGGTCAATGATCTTGTGATAGGCGCTGGAAACAGCCGTCAGCCCTGCGCCAGCGACCAGCGCGACCAGCCCGGCAGAGAAGATCACGCGGCTGGCGCGCCCCCAGCCGGGCAGTTTGGGTATCAGCCAGCCCGCCGCCGCCGCGGCACTGAGGGCCAGAAGCGTCCAGGCCTGGTAATAGAACTTAAAGACCGTATTCATTCGGTCGCCCTGCAGGGCGATGACCTCTACGGCCAGGGTCAGCGCCAGGCCCGACCCGGCCAGGAACAGGATCGCGCGCTTGCCTGCCGTCTGCCCGCGCCGGAAGAGCAGAACCAGGCATAACAGTCCCAGCGGAACAGCCGCCCAGGCCGCGGCGATCTGACCCGCCGCCATCCACGCGAACGCGCCTCCCGCGGCCAGCCCGGCCAACGCCAGCCATTCAGCATACGGCTCCAGGCGCTTCAGAGCCGAAAGGGGCGTAGCGGCCATCCAATCCACCAGCTCGTCAACCAGCCAGAATGCCAGCACCCACAGGAACAGGCCCCAATGCACCAGATAAGAACTCAGGTTGGCGTGCGGCCCATCCCAAAACTTGATTTCCGTATACCCCTGGCGGAACCAATGATCAAAAGGCGCAACCACCAGGAACGCAAGCGCCACAAAAACCAGTGGAACCCCAACGGCCGCGCCCAACCGCCGCCAGAAGGGCCGGCCGCTTTCCATGCTCATCCAGCGCAGACGGGCATAGCCCAGCGCCAGGACAGCCAAAACCAGGTACGTGGGGTGATCCCACGAATTGGCGGCCCGCAAGATGCCCACTGCCAGCGCGCCAAACAGCACGCCCCAGGCCGCCTCCCACGCAGAGCGCCAGCGCCCGCACGCCAACAGCACAGAGAGACCCCAGGCAATCACCAGAAGCGTGAGCGGCAGGGCGATCAGATGGGCGTGCGGGTCGCCGTAGAGAAACGAGAACAGCGGGAACTCGGTAATTTCGCCGCCCGGAGCCGGGATAATCGCCCGGCTGGGAACCCAGTACCAGTCTCCCACCGGGTAAGGCAGTTCGACGCCGCGCAGGTAATGCCCCGCGCCCTGCACGGCGAAAGCAATCTTTTCGATCACCCCAGCAGAGGCTAAAACCTCCGGCGGCGCGGCCAGCCTCTGCCAGCCCTCCCACACCATCCGCACGGCCCCCTGATTGCCCACGAGAACCACCGCCAGGGCCGCGAACAGTCCGGCCCGCCAGCCCTGCCGTGCGTTGAGGTTCCAGCCAATCGAGAACGCCCCCAACGCCACCATGCTGAACAGCGCCGGAAGGATCAGGTTATAGGCCACCGATGGCGTAATGCCGAGCAGTTTTACCGGCATTCCTACCAGCACAAAGCCGTAATAATAGTAATTCATCATCCCGCCGGCAAACCAGGGATCATAAGGCGGGAAGGTGGTGCTTTTCAGTACAGCGTTAAAGTACGAAAAATCCATCGGCTTTTCGCCGCCGAAGATCACGTGCCACAGATCGGGGTTGCCCAACCGCACCAGCAAGAACGCCAGATACAGGCCCAGCGCCAGCCCTTCAACCCCGGCGTAATAGCGCCATCTCTCGCGCAGGCGCGCCCGCCAGATGGCCCGCTGACGGCAGTAGACCGCCAGCCCCGCCCCGGCCAGCAGCAGCAGGGCCAGGGCAATCAACCCGCGCGTAACGCTCACGCCCGCCGAACCGGCCAGCCAGACCGGATAAGACAACAGCAGCAGACCCGCCGCGCGCGCCAACGGATAGCCGCCGTCGGCCAGGCCGGGCAGCGCCAGCCGCACCAGGGGGTACGCCAGCCAGCCCAACAGCGCCAGGAACAACCACCAAACCCCAGCCGCCAGCGGCTCCGAGCGGTTGAGGGGCGAATCCGGCGGGAACAGCACCGACCAGGTTCCGCCTTGGTACTGCCGGGCGGCCCGTTCGGGCGGCAGAAGCAGACTGCTCCACCCGGCGGCCTTGCGCGGGGTGATGTGCGCGGCGGCTTCGAGATCAACCGCACCCAACAGCGCCCGCACTCTGGCCGGGTCGTAATCTGACCGTTTTTGGAACAGGAACACCTTGGGATGATCGTAGACGGTAAACGCCTCTTCCGCAAATTGGGTATTGAACCGCAGGGGCCCCAGATTAGGGTATGAAGTAAACACCTGGATCAGGTCAAACCCCAGTTCGCCCGCGTAACTGCCGACCCCGGCCACGTTATAGCAGTAAACCACATCCTGGTCAGCCGGACAGCCCATCAGGCGGCGGTAAAACTCGGTCGTCAGCGGGTAGCGCTCGGGGACGCGCGTGGTCGTCCCCCACTGGCGGTTGGAAGAGATAAAGATATAGTCGGCCTGGTCGAGCGTGTCTACAAACCGCTGGTATTTCTCGGCGTTGTCATCCCAATACATCTGGAAGTTCAAATCGCGCTGGTAGAGGCCGCCATAAGCATCGTAGTTCCTCCAACGGAACGGCAGACCCATATCCCAATCGCTCTCGTTGGCCGGGGCGCTCCCATACACCAGTACCAGCCCCGCATCCACTTCCAACCGCAGTAGATAGCTGTGATCCGCCGCCAGCCGGACGGGCCGGTCCAGCGCCAGGCGGACCGGCGCGCCGCGCGGGTCATCCGGTCCGGCGGCGGCAATCCTTTGCTGTGCCTGCGCGATGACCTGCGCCGGGTCTGCCTGGTCGTACAGGCTTAGCGTAACCACCGCCGGCCCCGGCATCGTCACCTGGTGCTGTGCGGCCCGCCACAGCGAGACGGCGCGCAGTTCGCCATCCTGTTCCGCGTTGTAGACCAGAGTCAGAGGGTCAGCGGGGCGCAGTGCCTGGGTAAACGGCGGCAGTGACTGCCACTGCGGATTTTCCTCCACCACCACTAACGCTGGCGGCGGAGCCGCAGAAACTGGCGCAGAGGCCCCCACCGGCGTAAAGCTGATCTCATAAGGCGCGCCCGCCGCCAGCGCAATCGGCGGGTCCACCCGGTACACAGGGGCAACCGCCCCCGGCGCGCGGCGCGCCGCGGCGCTCTGCACGCGGTTGTCAATCTGGTTCGTAACCGTCAGCGTCCCTTCAAAAAAACCGGCCTGGCGCTGGCCGGCATCCTGGGGGATGACCAGACGGAGCAGTCCCCCGCGTTCATAGCGGTAGCGCGGGGCCGCGCGGCCCTGCGCCGGCCCTTCGATCTGCCCCACTGCCGGGCGGTAGACCTTCAACTGTACCTGCCCGGCCAGTTCCACCTGCAGGTTACCGGCAGAGGACTGCGGCCCAACCAGCGCCACTTCCAGGGCGTAGCGGCGGCCGGCAGTCAGCGCCACAGGACGCTCGAAGGGCAGTTCCACCGCCGTCCACGCATCGCCGGGGAGCATCCAGGTGGCACTGCTGGCAAGGGGAGCATTGGCTTGCAGGTCCCACAGCGCGGCCATCAACTGCATCTCCCCCAGCGAATCGCTCCCGCCGGGGACGCGCACCTGCGGCAGTTCAATCTCCGTCACCACGCCGCTGTGACGCGCCGTAAACTGTAAATGGTAAGGCGCATCGGGGCGCAGGGTGAACGCCTGATTCACCGCCAGCAGGCGCAGTCCATCGGCCATCTCCAGGTTGACCGGCCCAGGGACGTGCCTGTAGATCCATTCCGAAGCCGCCTGCCGCGTTTCGGTGCGCTGGTAGATCTGAATGAAGGCATACGCCCACCCCAGGGTCAGCAGGGCCGCGAGCAGGCCCGCCCCTAACCGCATCAGGCGCAGGCCGCGCCGCCGTCCCCCTGCCGGCCCTGCGGCTCCCCAGGCCGCCAGCACGGCCAGCGTGGGGTAGATGGGCAGTTGGTAGCGCATGGTTGGGTTCCATTGGGCCGACTGCCATGCAAAGTACAGCGCCGTCCAGCCCCACACCAGGGCGTGAGCCCCCCAGGGCCTCTGCCACAGCGCCCAAACCCCACCCCCCTGCACCCGCCTGACCGCCTCTCGCCCCAGAGACCACCCCATGCCGGCAAACGCCGCCCACGCCAGAATCCCCAGCGGCAGTCCTAAACCCCAAACCGTCAGGTTCTGGAACGAAAACAAACGACTGCGGCGCGCCCACTGCAGAGCAGGCGGAAAATCCACGTCACCGGCGGCCTGGGCGCGCTGTTCGCGGATGGACTGCAGCCAGGCCGGATCGGGCAGAATATTCCAAATGGATGGGCCGGCAAAGGCATAAGGCTGAAAAATGCGGAAGATGACGAAAGCCGCCAGCCCCCCGGCCGCCAGATAACCAGCGGCCCGCGCCAGGTGTCTCGCGCGCTGATCCACCGGCAGATGCAGTATCCACAGCCCCAGCGCGGCGGGCAGTAACGCCGCCGCTGGCGCAGTGTTGATCTTGCAGGCCATTGCCAACCCTACCGCCGCCCCAAACTGAAGACTCAGGCGCAGTAACTGCCTCCCGATCCACCCAGAGCCGCCGCTTTCGCCCTCCGCCCCGCCCTGGGTCGCCGCCAGCCCCCAGGCTGGCCCCGGCAGTTGGGCAATCCGCACCGCCAGGTACACTGCCAGGGTGGTAAAAGTGGTGGCAAAGGCATCCACGGTATAAAAGTGGGCCTGCTGAATTTGCAGTACCGCTCCGGCCGCAAATGCCCCCGCCAGCAGACCCGTCCAGCGCCCAAACAGCCGTGCCGCGATGAGATACACCAGCAGTACCGTCAGCAGGTCGCAGAGCGCCGCAAGCGAGCGCCCCACCTGTAAAATTTCGGCCCAGCCGGGCGCCTCAAAAGCGGCATCCGCCAGAAAACGCGCCGCCAGCACCGGCAGTGTGCCGTAGACGAAGAAACCATGCCCCCGGTTGGCCGGGTTAAGCGTGGACCGGCGGGTATCAAAATACTCTCCCACCGATTGGACCTGCTGAATGTCCGCCGTCACCCACACCAAAAAGCGTTCATCGGGGTGCTGATACTGCTCATCTCCCCACATCAAACCGCTGAAACGAAAATATGCGCCGGCCAGCAGGACGACGCATAATAACAGGGCGTGAATCAGGTGATCACGAGATCGCATTCAGGAGAGCGCACCACCCTTTCTTATGGGTTTACGCCTCCATTATATCCTTTACCCGGCGGAACAGGCCAGAATAGCGGCCAGGTCTTCCTCTGGGGTGGTCGTGGGGTGCAGGTCAAACTGCTCAACCAGCAGGTTCAACACATTCGGCGAGAGGAAGGCCGGCAGGGTGGGGCCGAGATAGATGTTTTTGATCCCCAACGACAGCAGAGTCAACAGAATGCCAACCGCTTTCTGCTCAAACCACGACAGCACCAGCGTCAGCGGCAGATCGTTGACGCCGCAGTCAAAGGCTTCGGCCAGCGCCAGGGCAATGCGAATGGCAGAGTAGGCATCGTTGCACTGGCCGATATCCA
>DAOUAC010000011.1:0-10748 GCA_034434155.1 Anaerolineaceae bacterium | reverse complement strand
AGATGGCGCCGATGAACTGCGCTTTGCGCTGGATATTGCCGGGGCTTACCCCCTAGAAGCCGGGCTGAAAAGCTGGCGGCGGCAGGTGGCACTGAAGCGCGGGCAGGGCGTAGAGGTGGTGGATGCGTGGGAATTGGAAAAGCCTGCCGGGCAGATTGCCTTCCATCTGGTCACGCCCTGCCAGGTGGAGCAGGCGGAGGGGGGCATGGTGCGGTTGGCCGCCGCGGCGCTGGCTGAGGACCGGCTTTCTGGCGCGGGGACCATTCACTACGACGCTGAAAAGCTGACGGTGATCGTCGAGGCGATCGCGGTGGATGATCCGCGCCTGCAAAGTGCCTGGGGCAGCCGCCTGGCGCGCCTGACGTTCACCTGGCGGCGCCCGCCTCTGGTTGGCGAGACCCGTTTTTGGGTCACGGCATAAACAGCGCCGCGCGGCGGCGCATCAACGGCGAATCGAAGAGATCCAGGCGCAGCCCTGGATCTCTTCTTGTTACCCTCTTAACCCTTAGACAGGAGATTTATGCGTCGAAATAGAGCGTAAATTCGTGCGGGTGCGGGCGCATGCGCATTGGGTTGACCTCGTTCTCGATCTTGTAGGCGATGTAGGCTTCGAGCAGGTCGGTGGTGAAAACATCGCCCTTGAGCAAGAACTCGTGATCGGCTTCGAGCGCGGCCAACACATCGGAGAGCGAGCCGGGAACCTGCTTAATCAGCTTGGCCTCGTCGGGCGGCAGTTCGTAGAGGTCCTTATCTGCCGGGTCGCCCGGATCAATGCGGTTCTGAATGCCATCCAGCCCGGCCATGAGCAGGGCGGCGAAGCACAGGTAGGGGTTGCAGGATGGATCGGGCGCGCGGAATTCGATGCGCTTGGCCTTGGGGCTTTTCGAGTAGATGGGGATGCGGCAGATGGCCGAGCGGTTGCGCTGTGAGTAGGCCAGGTTGACGGGCGCTTCAAAGCCGGGAACCAGGCGGCGGTACGAGTTGGTGGTGGGGGCCGCCAGTGCCAGCAGGGCCGGGGCGTGCTTGAGCAGGCCGCCGATGTAGTATTTGGCCGTGTCGGAGAGCGAGGCGTAGCCCGATTCGTCGTAGAAGCAGTTGGTATTGCCGCTCCACAAGGAGGTGTGCACGTGCATCCCAGAGCCGTTGTCGCCGAACAGCGGTTTGGGCATGAAGGTGGCGGTCAGGCCGTTGGCGCGGGCCACGTTCTTGACGATATACTTATAAATCATCACCTTGTCGGCCATGCGGGTCATCGTGTCGAAGCGCATATCAATTTCCGCCTGACCGGCGGTTGCTACCTCGTGGTGATGGACTTCGATCTCTACCCCGGCTTTTTCAAGGGCCATGACCATGCGCGAACGCACGTCTTGCAGGGTATCGGCCGGCGGCACGGGGAAGTAGCCGCGCTTGGGGCTGATCTGCGCGCCCAGGTTGGGCTTCAGGTCTTCGCCGCTTTTCCACCAGCCTTCCTGGCTGTCAATATAATAGAAGGCGTTGTTCGTCCCGCCGCCGTAGCGCACGTCATTGAAGATGAAGAATTCGGCTTCCGGCCCCCAATAGCTGGTCTCGGCGATGCCGGTCTGCTTCAGGTAGGCTTCGGCTTTTTTGGCAACGTAGCGCGGGTCGCGGCTGTAGGGCTGGCGGGTGACGGGATCGTACACGTCGCCGATGATCACGAGGGTGGGGACCTCTAATACCTGGTCATAAAAAGCGGAGTCGGGGTCGAGCATGAGGAGCATGTCTGATTCGTGGATTTCTTTGAATCCCCGGATGGAGGAGCCATCGAACCCCAGCCCTTCTTCGAATACTTCTTCGGTCAACTGGTGCGCCGGCACGCTGAAGTGCTGCCAGGTGCCCGGCATATCGGTGAACCGGAAATCAATCATCTCTACGCTTTCTGCCATCTTGACGACATCACGAGGTGTTTTAGCCATTCTCTTTCTCCTTTGTGCGGGTTGCGGCCTCTATGCACTACCTGCAATCAGAACAGTAATTGATCGAATAACAGCCCTGATTCTAAGGGAAAGGCCAGAATGCGGCTATTACCCATATGGGTCATTTTATGGAAGAGGGTTGAGGACGTTAGGCATTAATTTCCGCATCAGCTTTTTCAATTTTCCTGAAAACCCAGGTGTTTAACTCTTTCCAACTACCGGACGGGTCAGTCTCGGAAATCTTATGGAGAAGGTCCTGGAATGAGATTGCGACAAGCTTAACCCGATTCGGCCTGATGAAACCGGAAAATGCTTCCCATTGAGCCGACCGAACCATTTTGGCAATGGGAAGGTTAGGAGCGTCTGCGTAGACCAGGAAAAAAGCAGCCTGCCGGCCCGTCGCTTGAGCGATCGCGTAGGCGTTGGTAATATTCCGCATCCACTGATACCAGGTCCCTGCGAATGGGCAGGGCCGGTGATCCTCTGTCAATTCGATCCGAAAAACCTGTGGGATGATTTCCCAGTAGCGGACTCCTTTGGCGCTCAAAGCACAGCGGGCTGTTTTGTGATTTACCGGATTCGTCTGAGTCTCAAAGTTTCCATTACATTGAACCAGGCCTTGATGCGGCCCATGGTGGATGGGAGAAGGCTGTGAGCATTGCCCACCGTCCGTTTCTGTGAATTTACATTCAAAGAAAATCATACCTGTATCACTCATTGCCAGCGCGTCAACCTGCGTCCGTTGGTTTATTTCCCGCATAATATTCGCCGGATCCAGCCATTCAAGGAAAAGGGACCATGTACTGCTCTCCTGCAAACCGGCCTGTCGAGCCAATGTATTTAAAATATTCGCCTTTGCGTCTGAAGTACAAATGGTCCCAAACACGTCAATGGCTAAGGCTTGAGATGAATGGGGCTTCCAGGTATCAGGCTGTCCGTTTGATCCTTTGTGCCAGGGGAACTGATTCCAGTTGCCAATTGCCGGCCAGGCCGCCTGGAAAATATTCGCTTGCAGTAGAGTCAGGATTTGTAGATCAAGAGGACGAATCGCTTTCAATTGGTTTCTCCTTGCTCTTGGGTATTTGGCTATTGGTTCAGTATATCGTGAATAGGCATAGGGAGCTAATACAGGCTTTCTGTAGGCGTGTTTCAGTCTGGAGTCTGAAACCCCTGCGGAGTTCAACGGTGACCTCCGCAGGGGTTTCAACAAGGTATAATTAAAATTCACTGTGGAGTTCGAGGGAACATGATATTAAAGGAATGGAGTGTCTTTTTTAAAGGGAATGAGCCTTACGGCCCCGAGGCGCGCGATCTGCTGCGGAGGGCGGGCTTTCAGGATGGGCAGAGCGCGGCGCGGGTGTTCAGGCGCATGGCTCAGGATCTTTGCCAGGGCGAGACGTTTGACGCCCTCCTCCCACACCTGTGGGTGGCGCTGAGCGAGGCCGCCGGCCCAGACCGCGTTTTGGGCAGTTTTGAGCGCTTCCTGTTCAGCTCGATGTCTGCCGTAGATACCTGCCGGTTTTTGAGCGAACACCCCAGGCTGGTGGAAATCCTGGTGAAAATCTTTGCCGCCAGTCAGTTTCTGACGGATATTCTACTGCGCAACCCCGAATATTTTGAGGACTTGCTGGACCTGCGCCGTCTGGCCCGCCCCAAGACGGTAGAACTCCTGCTCTCGAACGCTCGCGCGGCGGCCGGCGAACAGGGCTCGCTGGCCGACCAGTTAGACGCACTGCGGCGCTTCCAGCGGCGTGAACTACTGCGGATTGGCGTCTGCGACCTGCTGGATCTGTACGATATGCCAGCGGCCACCCGCCAGCTTTCTAACCTGGCCGACAGCCTGGTGCAGGCCTGCCTGGAACTCGTCAGCCGGCCCAACCCCTCTCCCAATGGGTTTGTTGTGATCGGCATGGGCAAGCTGGGCGGCCAGGAACTCAATTACAGCTCGGATATTGACTTCTTGTTCCTTTCCAGCGCGCCCTCGCCGGCGGTAACGCGCATTGGCGAAAAGTTGATTGACGCGCTGGCCCGCGTGACCACCGAGGGCTTTTTATACCGCGTGGATATGCGTTTGCGCCCCTGGGGCAAGGTCGGCCCGCTGGTGTCTTCGCCGGATGGGTTTATCGCTTACCTGAACCGGCATGCTCTGCTGTGGGAAAAGCAGGCCCTGCTTAAGGCCCGGGTGATTGCCGGTGACCGCGCGGTAGGCGAAGACTTTTTGCGGCGCGCCCGCCCGCTCATCCAGGGTGGGGCAGTGGATGCCGTGCGGGCCGACGTGTTCGCAATGAAACAGCGCATGGAAGCCTTCTTACAGCAGAAAGGGCGCATGTGGGGCGACGTGAAGCTCGGAGAAGGCTCCATTCGAGATGTGGAATTTTGCGTGCAGTTTTTGCAGTTGGCTTACGGCGCGTCGCACCCGGCAGTGTTCAGCCCGAACACCTTAGACGCGCTCAGCCGGCTGGGACGCGCCGGGTTTGTCACCCCGGATGAACAGCGGGTCCTCTCGGACGGATACATTTTCCTGCGCACCATTGAACATCACCTGCAAATGATGGATTACCGCCAGACTCATTCCCTGCCGGAAGACCCCGGCGCGATTGCCAACCTGGCGCGGCGGTTGGGCTTTACCAGGGGCCAGACTTTTCTGGAGCGCTACCAACAACACGCGGCGGCCATCCGCCAGGTTTTTTTGAATTACGTGGGGAATATGGATATGAGAAAACCCAATCTTTCTCAACCCGCCGCCGCAGACGGGCGGCCGCCGGGGTCTGTCAACCAGCACCTGGCGCGGATGAGTCCCTCTTATGCGGAGACGTTTACGGCAGAAGAGGTCGCCCGGCACGCGGCGCTGGCGGCCCTGCTGGATGCGCGCCGCCTGGCCGCGGTGGACGCCCGCCCTCTGCCGGATGGAAGCTGGCAGGTAAGCATCGTGGCTTATGATTTCCCCGGCGAGCTGTCGTTAATCTGCGGCTTGATGGTTGTGTATGGCATGGATATCGTCAAAGGTGATGTGTTCACCTATGAGCCAGCCCAAGAGGCCGCCGACCGGGAGCGCAAAATTGTGGATGTGTTCCGCGTTCACCCGGTGCGGGGCGAAGCGCCTTCAGCAGATACCTGGATGCGCTACGAACAGGACCTGGAAGGACTTCTGCAAATGGTGCGTGCCGGACAGCGGCGCGAAGCGCGCGGCGAGCTTGCCAAGCGCGTGGTCAACAGCCTGTACGGAGCTCCTCAGGCGGGCGGCGCCAGAACGCCAGAACCCCTGGCCGACGAACTGGAGCGGGGCGAGGGGCAGAAACTGCTCGAATCGGCTCCCCCGCTGACCCCGGTGGAAATTGTTTTCGACAACGAGTCGTCGGACCGCTACACCGTTCTGCACATCCAGGCGCCAGATACGACCGGCTTCCTCTATGAGATCACCAATGCGTTAGCCATTTACCGGGTGTATATTGCCCGCGTCACCGTCAACAGCGCCGGCAGCCGCGTTCACGACATCCTCTTTGTGACCGACGAAAACGGCGCTAAGATCACAACCCCCGAAAAACAGCGCGAACTGCGCGCGGCCATCGTGTTGATTAAGCACTTCACGCACCTTCTGCCGTTCTCTCCCAATCCCGAATCGGCCCTTCTGCACTTTCGTGAGTTTATCGGCGAGCTGTTCAAGCGCCCTAACTGGACGGCGGAACTGGCCTCGTTGGAACGTCCCGAAGTTCTGCAAGCCCTGGCGCGTCTGCTGGGGGTGAGCGACTTCTTATGGGATGATTTCCTGCGGATGCAGTATGCCAATCTTTACCCGGTGGTGCGCGACGTGGATATGCTCGCTAAGGCCAAAACGCGCGCCCAGCTTCAGGAAGAGTTAGAGGCGGTGCTGAAGACGGCCCATCCCGAACCGCGCCCGCTGACTGACGAAGCCCCCTGGTACGAGGCCCTGAACACCTTTAAAGACCGCGAAATGTTCCGCATTGATATGCGTCACATCCTGGGGTATACCCAGGAATTTTGGGATTTCGCCGCCGAGCTTTCGGACCTGGCCGAAGTGGTGGTGAACGCGGCTTTTCACCTGTGCCATGAAGACCTGCGCGCCCAGTACGGCACGCCCTTGCTCGAAAACGGCGCCCCCAGCGTGATGACCGTGTGCGCGCTGGGTAAGTTTGGCGGGCGCGAGCTGGGGTTTGCCTCAGACATCGAACTGATGTTTATCTACTCTGGCAACGGGCGCACCACCGGCCCGCAGGTGATCTCCAGCACCGAATTTTACGAAAAGCTGGTCACGGCTTTTGTGCGCGCCATCCGCGCCCGGCGCGAAGGCATTTTTGAGATTGATCTGCAACTGCGGCCCTACGGTAAGGCCGGCAGTCTGGCGGTTTCGCTGGATTCCTTTAAGAAGTATTTCGCCCCTTCTGGCGCGGCCTGGGCTTACGAGCGTCAGGCGCTGGTGAAACTGCGGCGCGTGGCCGGCGACCCGGAATTGGGCAGTCAGGTGGAAGCCCTGCGCGATGCGTTCGTCTACACCGGCGAGCCGTTTGATGTAACGGCCATGCGCGCCATGCGCGAGCGCCAGGTGCGCCACCTGGTGACGGGCGGGCGCTTTAATCTAAAATACAGCCCCGGCGGGTTGGTGGATGTGGAATACCTGGTGCAGGGCCTGCAAATTACGCACGGGCACGCCCACCCAGAACTGCGCCTGGCGAACACGCGCGAGGCCCTGGCAGTGCTGGAAAAGGTCGGGGTGATTTCGGCGGAAGATCACACCCGCCTGCGCAAGGCGCATACCTTTTTGCGCTGGATGATCGATTCTCTGCGGGTGGTGCGCGGCAACGCCCGCGATGTGACCGTACCCCCTGAAGGCAGTGAAGAATTTGCCTTTTTGGGGCGGCGCATGCCCTACGGCAGTGATCCGGCCCGCCTGCTCGAAGCCCTCTCGCGCTATACGCGCGACGTGCAGGAACTTAACCACAAACTGCTGGCGTGAGCCGTCCTCAAAAATTCCCCATTTGGGTACTGACTGCCAGGTGCAGGATCGGTTAAGATCAATGCAGGAAGAGAAAGATGGATAACCCTGTTTTGTTAGATACCTTAACCCGCCTCGATCAGATCGGCGCGGCCATCAGCCGGTTGGATTCGGGGGAGTTGGGCAGCTACCAAACGGTACTGTGCATGATCGCCGAGTCGGCGGCGGCGATGGTACCGGGTTCGTCCGCCGTGATTTATACCTACGATGAGCGCAGTGACGCTTTTGATAAAAGCTCGCGCGTGGCGGTGGAGCAGGGCGCAAGCGGCCTGGACGATGAGCCGCGCCCCAACGGCTTGGGCCGGCGGGCCGTGGCCGCCCGACAGCGGGTGTTATCGTACGAAACGGCGGATGTGGAGATTCACCCGGCCAAAGCGGCGCGCGGAGCGAAGGTGGGGGCTTGCTTCCCGCTGATGTTCACCCACGAGGTGTTAGGCGTTTTGTATATCTATCTCCATGAGGAACGCCATTTTAGTGAGCTAGAACTGTTAGTCCTCAACAATTTTGTGCATCTGGCCGCGCTGACGCTTTCGCTGGCCCGCCAGACTGCCGCCGCCCAACAGGAACAACTGCGCAAAGACCGCGAACTGCGCCGCCTGCGCCGCGCGGGGATGTTGATCTCTTCGCGCTCCGGCCTGAAAGCCACCCTGGAGACGATTTTGCAGGTGGCCCTGGAGATCACCGACGCGATCTACGGCATTTTTCGCCTGGTGGACCGCAGTGGGACCAACCTGATCACCCAGGCCATTTCGGGCATCGGATTGGAAAAACCGGCGGTCGAGGCCCTGCCCATTGACGGCAATTCCATTATGGGAACGGTGGCGCTGAAGCGCGAGCCGGTGATTATTGCGGACCTGCGCGAAGAACCCTGGAAGGCCATTTATTATCCCTTCGACCATGAACTGGAAATGCGCTCGGAACTGGCCGTCCCCCTGATTGGGGCCAGCGGGCGGCTGGAAGGGGTATTAAACCTGGAATCGCCGGCGGTGAACGCCTTTGACCGCCAGGACCGCTACATTCTGCAAATTCTGGCGACCCAGGCCGTGGTTGCCATTCAGGAAGCGCGCCTGCTGGACACCCTGCAAGACATCTCTGCCCTGCTCACCCGCCATGCGCCGGATGTGGTTCATCAGACGCTCGTTGAGCGCGCCTGTGACCTGCTGAACGTCGCGTTTGGGATGCTCTGGTTGAAAGAGAAAGATACGCTGGTGTTGAAAGCCGCTACGAACCCGGCGCTTCGGGGCCTGCGCATCCCGTTGGATGGCACATTGACCGCGCAGGCGATTGAAGAAAACCGTCCGGTCGCGCTGTTGGCCGCCGGCGAAGCGTTCCGGCAAGAGAACCCTGACCTGCCCGGCTTCCCCCAAAAAGGCGCGGCCCTGATTGTGCCGCTGGGGTCGGGCGATGCCCAGACAGCGGCGGGCGACCGGCAAACGGTGGGCGCTTTCAGCGTGTACACCGGTCCGAGCGACCTGCGCGATTTTGATCAATCGGATTGGGATAAAAAGGTGCTGAATATCCTCGGTCACTACGCGGTGCTGGCGATGCAGAGCGCCGCTCAGCAAGAGGCCCTGCGCCAGGCCGAGGATCAACGTGCTACTACCGAAGCCTTTGCCGCCATCGGCGACATTGCCGCCAACCTGCTGCACCGCCTGAACAACAAAATTGGCACGATCCCGGTGCGGGTAGAGGGTATTCAGGATAAATGCCAGCATTTGATCGCCGCCGACGCTTACTTAGAGAAAAACCTGGCGGAAATTGAGCGCAGCGCGAGCGAGGCCATGGAAGTCGTCCGCGAGAGCCTCTATCACCTGCACCCCATCCAGCTAGCGCCGGTGGCGGTGAGCGGCAGTGTGCGCGAAGCCCTGGCCTCTACCAGACTGCCGGCGGGCATCCAGGTGGTGACGGAGGGATTAGAACTGCTCCCGCCGGTACAGGCCGGCCCCCGGCGGTTGGGACTGGTGTTCTCGAATTTGCTGGAGAACGCCGCCGATGCCATGGGCGGGGTCGGGACGATCACTATTCGTGGTTCGGCTTACGGCGGCTGGGTGGTGATCCGCGTGAGCGACACCGGGCCGGGGATTGCTCCGGAACTGCACGAAAAAATCTTTGAGTTTAATTACAGCTCGCGCGCATCTTCGCACCCGGGCAAGCTGGGGTTTGGCCTGTGGTGGGTAAAATCGCTGGTGGCTCGTTTTGGTGGAACGGTGACGGTGGAAAGCGACGGCGCGCACGGGGCCACCTTTGTATTGAGCCTGCTGCAAGCCAGGGAGGAAGCATGGCAAAACCAGTGAATGAGAAGGGTTCCGTCCCGATCCGCGCCCTGATCGTTGAAGATGACCCGTCTTGGCAGCAAATCTTGAGCGAGATCCTGACTGACAGCGGGCTGGAAGTGGAAATTGCCGACCAGTACGAGCCGGCGGTTGAAAAACTGCGCGCTTCTGCGCACCGCCTGGCGGTGCTGGATTTATCGTTAGGGGGCAGTGACCATCATAACCAGGATGGACTGCGCGTGGCCGAGGCAGTACGCCGGCTTGACCCCGGCTGCGTTACGATTTTCCTGACCGGCTTTGCGACGGTCGAACTGGCCGTTCACGTCATGCAGGAACAGGGCGCGTTTACCTGCCTGCGCAAAGAGGCGTTCCGGCGCGCCGAGTTTCGCAAAGTGGTGGGGCAGGCGCTGGCGCGCGCCCAACTGCTTTCTGCGCCTGAAGACCGGCCAGAGACTGCGCCCTCCCCTGCGCCGCCGGAGAACGGGCAGACTGTGCCGCCCTCTGGAGCGGCTTTGGTAGTGGAAGACGACGCCGGCTGGCGCAGTCTGCTCACTGAACTGCTGGAAGATGCCGGATTCCGGGCGCAGACTTCCAGCAGCTATGTAGAGGCGCTGGGCCTGCTGCGCCATGAGCGTTTTGACCTGGCGGTGGTAGACCTGTCGCTGGCAAGTTCGCTGGTTGATGCCAACCTGGATGGCTACCGGCTGTTGAATTACACCCAGAAGGCGGGCATCCCTACGATTGTGGTGAGCGGCAACGCCGAACCAGAGCGCATCGAACGGGCTTATGCGGAAAATCAGTTGTACGCCTGCCTGGAGAAGCAGGCGTTTGACCGCAAGGCGTTCTCCGCGCTGGTTAAGAACGCGCGGGCCGGGTTAGGCAGTGACCCGGTTCTGCAATCGCTGACGGACCGCGAGCGCGAGGTGCTGGTGCTGCTGGCGCGCGGGATGACCAATAAAGAGATTGCCCGCGCCCTGACTATTACGCCCAATACCGTCAAACGCCATTTAAAATCGCTGTTTGCTAAATTAGATGTGAACACCCGCTCGGCGGCTTCGGCCAGAGCGATCAGCATGGGGGTAGAGACGGATCGCTAAAACATTATACGAATATTTTGCGCTGCGTTTATACTGTGTACAATCATTGTAGATTCATCGAAATAGTATCACGGCCTTATGGGTCGTGACGCATCCATAAAATGTGGAAGGTGGCGTATGCGCTTATCATTTATGACTTCTCTCAGATCAACGCTGACTCTCCGGCAGGATGTTGTGGCGTTAGCCGCAGGGGTGATCTTTAGCCTGGCCTTTACCGGCATCATTGCCTGGGCGGGGCAGTTTCTCGACCGTTCAACCTTTTTGCCAGACCAGGGAGCCTCGTGGTATTACTGGAAGCTTCCCAACCCTACCTTTTGGACGCGCGCGACTGCCTGGGCCCTTTACCTGGCTCATCAAGTGACGATTTGGGCCCTGATCTACTACGCTCAACGCGGCGCGGCCAAATACAGCGCGTCACTGCACAAGTTCAACT
>DAOUAC010000010.1:0-27172 GCA_034434155.1 Anaerolineaceae bacterium | reverse complement strand
CATGGCCGAAATTTCTGGGGGCGAATACTCGCGCCCGTCCAACACGACGCGCACGTCCCCATTGGGAGCTTTGGTAACCTGGTACGGCACGCGGCTCTTGGTGCGCTGTACTTCGGGATCGTCCAGCCGGCGGCCCATGAAACGCTTAATCGAGAAAATGGTATTTTCGGGATTAATAATAGCCTGATTACGGGCTGCGCGGCCCACGATGCGCTCGTGGTTCTTGTTGACGGCCACGACCGACGGTACCAACCGCTCACCTTCGGCGGAGGGGATGACGACCGGCTCACCACCGACCATCACCGCGGCGACAGAGTTGGTGGTTCCGAGATCAATACCAATGATTTTACCCATTCCTGTTTACTCCTGCTTTGCAAAGATTTCGGATGTTTTAACCGCGTGCAACGCGGACCAACGCCGGGCGCAGGACACGCTCGCCCAGGGTATAGCCCTGCTGAACCACCTCGATAATTTGACCGCTGGTGTGATCGGGGCTGTGTTCGTAGCTGATGGCCTCGTGGCGGTTGGGGTCGAATTCTTCCGTTTCTGCCGGAATGCGGCGCACGCCTTCGGCCTCGAGGATGTTTTGCAGTTTGCGGTAGATTAACTCGATGCCCTCGGCCCAGGTAGCCGCCGGCCCCTCGGTGGGGCGCGTTTTCAGAGCACGTTCCAGGTCATCCAAGACGGTCAGGTACTTCTTGATGATCTCGCCGGTGATCTGGCTGGCTAACATCTGCTGATCGCGGTCAATGCGGCGCTTGTAATTGACAAAATCGGCGCGCTCGCGCTGCCAGCCGTCGAAGTAATCGCGGGCCTGGGCCTGGGCCTTTTCCAGGTCTTGGGCCAGTTGTTGATACTCTTCCGCCGAAACGACGGCGGCTGGCTGAGCGCCAGCCCCAGCCGACTCACTGGAGGCCGCCTGCGCGTCAGAAGCCGCTTCGGGTTCAGGCCCTTCTTCGACAATTTCTCCCTCAATCACTTCATTGGGGTCTTTAGGGGTTTCGATGGGTTTCTTTTCTTTCTTTGCCATAAGGCATTCCCTCGCATTCACGAATTTTGGTGCGGGTACAATTGCTACTCTTCCAAAAGGGTTTCTGAGACCAGATCGCTCAACAGGCTGGAGAGGAAGCGCATGGTCGAAATGGTGCGCCCATACGGCAGGCGCATGGGGCCCAAGACGCCCAGGGTTCCGGTTGCCAGTCCGGGCGTGCCGTAGCGGCTGAGGACGACGGAACACTGGCGAAGATCGTCAAACGTGCCTTCCCCGCCAATTAGCACCTGCACACCGCTGTTGTTACTGCTGAGGACGGTGCGGGCGAGCAGGTCTTGTAAGAATGAACGTTCTTCCAGCAGGCGCAGGGCACGGCGGGCATCTTCTGAGCCAGAAAATTCCGGTTCAGAGAGGACGTTGGTCAGCCCATCGAGGTACAGTTCGCCAGAAACCGCGCCGCGTGCCTGTTCCATATCCGCAATTACCCAATTCAGCACGTCCTGGTCCAGCCCGGCATAGTCAGAGCGCAGTGCCCGGATCGAATCGATGTTCTTCTCGGCCAGGGCACGGGTTAGCCGGTCAGCAGTGGCCGAAAGCTGCTCTTGAGTGACCGGCTCAGACAGGGTCATCAGGCGCTGGCGCACCTCGCCGCCGTACAGCACCAGAACCATCAGCACCTGCCGCCCGCGCGTCGAAATGAGTTCCAGGTGCTTGAAGCGCAGTTGTTCCGGGTGGGGGGCCGTCACCAGCGAGGCCGCCCGCGATTGGTGCGCCAGCACCGAGGCGGCCAGACGCATCCACTGATCAACGTCGTGACGCATCTGGTAAAACTGGTGGGTGATGGTATGACGCACCGGCTCTGGCAAGACCGTCTCTTGCAGCAGCCGGCCAACGAAATAACGATAGCCTTCTTCGGTGGGCACCCGCCCGGCGGAAGTATGCGGCTGACGCAAATAGCCCTGCTCGGTGAGGGCGGACAGTTCGTTGCGCACGGTGGCGGAACTCATATCCAGGTGGTATTGCTCCACCAGGTAGCGTGATCCAACCGGCGCCGCTGTGCGCGCATACTCATGCACCACCAAGGCAAGAATAAATCTCTGGCGTTCGGTTAAATCTACGTCGCTCATGGTTCTACCAAGCCTGTCCTTCCTGTATATACGTACCCGGATCTCTGGGGGTTGCATGTGCCCCACAATCCTTTACAGGTCCTGCCGCATTTTTAGCACTCAAAGCGCGAGAGTGCTAAAAACACAGAATCCATCATACCATATCTACGAAATGCGCGTCAAGACAAGTTGAATTTGCTAATAAAACTCTGATAATTTTGGCATTGATCTTGACAATTTGGATATAATTAATATAATTTCCATCAAGAATATATTAATAATTCGGAGGGATCCATGAACAATTATGCCCGTCCTGATTTCCTGGTCGAAACCGATTGGGTCGCGGCGCATTTAGAAGACCCTCAGGTGCGTATTGTGGAATCGGATGAGGATTACCTCTTATACGAAACCGGCCACATCCCCGGAGCGGTGAAAATTGACTGGTTTACCACTCTCCAACACCCTGTGCGGCGCGATTTTCTCTCTCGCGAAGACTTTGAGAAACTGTGCAGCGCGCAGGGAATAGCTAACGACACCACCGTCGTTTTTTACGGCGATAAAAACAACTGGTTTGCCTGTTATGCCTTCTGGCTGTTTGAATACTACGGCCACCGCAACCTGAAGATTATGAACGGTGGTCGGGCCAAGTGGGCCGCCGAAGGCCGCCCGCTGGTCAAGGAAGTGCCGCAGTACCCATCCACCCACTACCATGCCCAAGAGCCGAATGAGGCCATCCGCGCTTACCGCGACGAAGTGATGAAGCATATCCGCGAGCGCCGGCCCCTGGTAGATGTGCGCTCGCCGCAGGAATATTCAGGCGAACTTCTGCACATGCCCAACTACCCTCAGGAAGGCGCTCAGCGCGGCGGCCATATTCCCGGCGCGGTCAACATCCCCTGGTCGAAAGCCGTGCGCGAAGATGGGACGTTTAAACCCCCCGAAGAACTGCGCCAGCTTTATGAGAGCCAGGGCGTCCGGCCAGACAGTGAAGTCATCGCCTACTGCCGCATCGGCGAGCGCAGTTCACACACCTGGTACGTTCTCAAGTACCTGCTTGGCTACTCCAACGTCAAAAACTACGATGGTTCCTGGACCGAATGAGGCAACCTGGTCGGCGCGCCCATCGAAAAAAGCGTGCAATAGCCTATGGATCGTTCAGAAGCACTGGAGCTAATCCTCGACCACTATCACAACCCGCGCAACCACGGAGAGATGGAAGAGGCTGATGTCACACTGCAAGGGGGCAACCCGGGTTGTGGAGATATTGTCAATCTCTTTCTCAAGTTCGACGGTGACCGACTGGTAGAGATCACCTTTACGGGTACGGGCTGTACCATCAGCCAGGCGGCCACCTCGATGCTGACAGAAACCGTGCAGGGATACACCTTGACGGAGATCGAGAACCTCGATTACCGCCTGATCGAAGAACTGTTAAGCGCCGAACTGGTCAAAACGCGCCCCAAATGTTCCACCCTGGGGCTGGATACGCTGAAAACAGCCGCCCGCCAGTACCAGCACAGCCACCGCTAACCAACCGTTTTCTCGTCCGCTTGCCCCCTGACTTTCTCCCGCGGCAATGTCTTTATTGACAAGACATTGCCGCGGAATGGTTCATACATAGCGTTTTTCCCCAATTTAAGGTATGCTTAAAGCGGTTGCCCTACCTGGTGTACGCGGAGAAACCCTTATCCACAGGCTCCCCGCCCGGCATACCATTTCGTTTTGCGCTTGCGCAGGATAACAACACCAACAGGAGGTCACTGTGATTAAGGAATCCATCAAAGAAGCCGAAACTCGGATGAAAGGAGCCATCCAGTCTCTCGAAGAGTCCCTCGCCGGGATTCGCACCGGACGCGCCAACCCGGCCTTGGTGGAACGCCTGCCGGTTGAATATTACGGGGCGCCGGTGCCGCTCATGCAGTTAGCCAGCATCAGCATCCCCGAACCGCGCGCCATTATGATTCGCCCCTTCGATGCCTCGTCGCTCAAAGCCATCGAGCGCGGCATTCTCGCCTCAGACCTGGGGCTGACGCCCAATAACGACGGCAAGGTCATTCGCCTGAATCTTCCGCCTCTGACGGAAGAACGCCGCCGCGAACAGGTGAAGCACGTTCACGCCCGCCTCGAAGAAGCTCGCGTGGCGGTGCGCAACATCCGCCGCGACCTGCTGAAAGATCTACGCGAGTTCGAGAAAGAAAAGCTGATCTCTGAAGATGAGTTAAAGAAGGCCGAAGAAGAACTGCAGAAATTGACCGACCGCTTCATCCAGCAGATCGACTCGTTGGGGAACAGTAAAGAAAGAGAAATCATGGAGGTTTAACCCTTGCCGGAGATTCAAGTTCAAACAGCCCAAAACACGGATGCCCTGACCCGGCTTCCAGAACACGTGGCTTTCATTATGGATGGCAATGGGCGCTGGGCTGCCCGGCGCGGCCTGCCTCGCCTGGCAGGTCACCGCGCCGGGACCGAAAACCTGCGCCGGGTCATCCGTGCCTGCGTGGAATTTGGCATTAAATATATGACGATTTATGCCTTTTCCACCGAGAATTGGGGCCGCCCCAAAGAAGAAGTCGAAGGATTGTTGAACATCCTGGAAGATGTCATTGACCGCGAATTGGATGAGCTTCATCAAGAAGGCGTGCAGTTGCGCCACATCGGCCACCTCGACAGTCTGCCGACCATGCTGCAAGAAAAAGTACTGCGCGCCATTGAACTCACCAAAAATAACCAGCGGCTGATCCTCTGCCTGGCCTTTAACTACGGTGGGCGCGATGAAATTGTCTGCGCCATTCAAAAAATGATCGCCGAAGGGATTAAGCCCGAAGACGTGAACGCCGACGTAGTCAGCCGCCATATGTTCACCGCTGGCATTCCCGACCCTGACCTGATCATCCGCACCTCTGGCGAGATGCGCGTCAGCAACTTCTTGATCTGGCAGGGCGCATATTCTGAATGGTTTGTGACCTCGAAATACTGGCCCGATTTTGACCGGGACGAACTGTATAAGGCGCTGGTGGAATACAGCCAGCGCGACCGCCGGTATGGACGCCTTTCCTCGAAAGTATCCTCGGGTAGCAACCGCTGACCCTTATGCTGGTTCAACGCCTGCTCGTCGCCATCGTTCTCATCCCTCTGGTTACGCTCTTGATAATTCTGGGGGGCTGGCTGCTGACGCTTGCCCTGGCAGGCGTTTTTAGCCTGGCCGCCTGGGAATACTGGCGCATCTTCCGCCAGGGCGGCTATCAGCCATCATTGGCTGTGTTAATTACCGGCGTGGTAGGGCTGGTGATCGTCAGGCATTTTCACCAGTTCAATCACAGCGACCTGGTCTTGGGCGTCAGTATTTTGCTGGCAATGTCGGCCCAGGTGATTGGCTACGAAAAAGGCGACCGCACGGCCGCCCTCAATTTTAATATCACCCTGGGAGGCATCCTGTATATTGGCTGGCTGGGATCTTATATGATCTCCGTGCGCAACTTGCCCGATGGGCAGTGGTGGCTGCTGTTGGTACTGCCGGCCTGTTGGATCACCGATGGGTCGGCGTATTTTGTGGGCAGCGTGTTGGGCCGGCATAAGATGAGTCCCCGGGTCAGTCCTAAAAAGACCTGGGAAGGGTACCTGGGCGGGATCATCTTTGGCGCCGCCGGAACTATGCTGTTGGCGGCCCTCTGGCACACCAATGCACCCGAAGTGACGGCCCTCAAGGGGCTGCTGTTGGGGCTGACCATCGCTGTGGCCTCGCCCCTGGGAGACCTGGGGGAGAGTATGTTAAAACGCGAATTTGGGATTAAAGACAGCGGCAAGGTCTTGCCCGGTCACGGCGGCATGTTAGACCGCCTGGATTCCTGGCTGTGGGCCGCGGTGCTCTCTTATTACCTGATTGTGTGGGTTTTTTAATTAAAAGCCCGCTCTGATGGGCGCGCCTCACCGGGCAGTAAAACCATCCATAATTTATTGGCTTGAACGAAGGCGAAAAGGACGAAGCGCCCATGCTCTAGCGCGTGCGGGCTACCCACAGGTTAGATAAACTTGGTAAAATCAGCATAATACCCTATTGAGAGGGATACCCCCTATGGCTGAATTGATTATCACCCGCAAACGCATTGATTTAGACGCTTCTCCGATCCTCTACGACAAACCGATTGGCATGTTTATGTTCGTCAACGATTGGGAAGTCCGCAATGCCCACTGGAGCTACGAAAATGACGCCCTGATCGGCAAGAATGACAAGCCCGAACCGGGGGTGATTTTCAACCGCAAGCCCTTCCCCGGTAATGTGCTGGTGGACTTCTACGCTCAGACAATACTGCCCTCGACCCACGACATTAACGTCATGTGGAATATGTCTTGGGACGATGCCGCCAATCAGCGCGGCGCGGCTTACGTGGCAGGCGTGCAGGGATGGTGGCAGGGCAAGGTGGGCATCGAAAAATCACCAGAGTACAAACTGCTGGCTACTGCTCCCTGCCCCTGGTTCGAGCCGGGCCGGCTCTATCACATCCAGGCCGGCAGTATTGATGGTCACTGCTTTTTATTCGTTGATGGCGTCCTGCGCCTGGAATTGATGGACCCCGACCCGATCGACTCCAGCGTGCATACTCACATCGGCTTCGAAGCCTACCAGAGCATGATTAAAATCAGCCGCGTGGTAGTGCGGCAAATTGTCTGGAAGGAAGACCCGCAGGTTTACAAGCCGGAATTTTAATCAGCGCCGCAAGTCCCGGCGCAGCACTCCGCACACCGGCAGGTAAGCCCACAGCTTTCGCTCGCTCGTTCTTCCTGCTTCTCAGAATGAAAACCCCTGCCAGGATTGCTGATTCGCGGTCCTGGCAGGGGTTTTAATAGGTGAGCAGGTTCTGATGATGCGCGGCTGTCTACTCTTGGATCAAGAACGAGGCACTGACCTCAACGCGGATGTTGATCTGCCCGGAAGAGATGGGCACCTGCGAGGCATCGGCGGCGAAACCGCCCTTGGCTTCGTACATGGGGACGGGCTGGCCGGCCACGTAAGCGTTGAGGTTCTGCAAACCACCCAACTGCACACCGGCGGCTTCCGCCAGGGCCTGAGCCTGAGCGCGGGCGCTATCTACTGCGAGCTTGCGGGCGTCGGCCACGGCCTGGTTCTTTGTTGCTTCGCTCACGTCAAAAGAAATCCCGTTGATGCTGTTGGCCCCGGCGCGCACGGTGGCATCTAACACCTGTCCCAGGTTTGCCAGGTTGCGCACCGTCACATACACGGTGTTATCCACATTGTAGAGCGTGCCGGTCACTTCGCCCTGCGGCCCGTACTGCTGCTGCGGGTACACGTTGAAACTGGAAGTTTGAATGTCTTTCTCCTCAATGCCGAGGCCGCGCAGGGCTTCCGCAATCGCCTGGGCTTTCTGGTTATTGTCGGCCAGCGCCTGGGCAACGTTATCAGACTGGCTGTGTACGCCGACATAGAGATACGCCAGTTCAGGGGCCAGCGCAACCTGACCGATGCCGCTTACGCTAATCACGCGCGGCGGCTGGTAAACATCCTGGGCCATTGCCCCGCTTTGTTTGGCACTGCCCGCCTCTGCTGGCGCGGCGCCAAAGCCTTCCACTGCTGCGGCAGGGCTGGAGCATGCGCTCAGAACGACAACCAGGATCAGGGTCAAAAACACAAAGACTTTCTTCATCGTCCAATCTCCTCTCGAAGCGTATTCGTTTCGCGACTTGTTGGGTTTAAGACGCTGGCCGTTCGCAAAAGTTCCCGCACTATAGGAAGGATTGCGATACTCTATAAGTGAACGCAGAAAATAAAATAGACATAGGCGTGTGGATAGGTATAATCATCCACAAAGAGTTTTGATTAACGAGCGCGTCAGGAACGAGAAGTTAGTGGTTCCGGTCCTGTGGGAATATGAATGCGTTACCGGGCTGTGCCGGGCGGTTACACTACTATACACTGGAAGCGCAAGGGATAGCTTGAGTACATTTGATCTAAAGTATAATGAGCCGCAAATCTTGCATTACTTTTAGCCCACATGCCACCGAACATTCTTCTGATCCACACTGACCAGCACCGCTACGACTGCATAGGCGCGAACGGCCATCCTCTGGTGCAGACTCCGCACCTGGACCGTCTCGCAGGCGAAGGGGTGACTTTTGACCATGCCTTTACGCCCAGCCCTATCTGCGTGCCGGCGCGCGCCAGCCTGCTCACCGGGGTATGGCCCACCGTTCACCTGAGTATCGCCAACGCTGATACCGAAGCCCCCCGTCCCTTCCGCGACGGTCTGCCCGCCTTCAGCCAGGTGCTCAACCGGGCTGGCTACCGGCTGGGGTTTGTGGGCAAGTGGCAGATTCACCGCGAAAAATCGCCGCTGGATTTTGGTTTCCACGATTATATAGATGATGCTAGCTACGGCCCCTGGCGCGCCGCGCAGGGCCTGCCCCCACCGCCGCACACGAACCGCTGGTTTGGCGAGCCAGACCCCTACATTACGCCTGAACAATCGCGCCTGGCCTGGGGCGCCGACCGCGCGCTCGAACTACTGCGCGTCTACGCCGCTGGCAGACAGCCCTTCTTCTTGCGCTGGGACCCTTCTGAGCCGCACCTGCCCAATATCGTGCCAGAACCCTACGCATCCATGTATCCCCCCGCCGACATCCCCCCCTGGCCCAGCTTCCCCGACCCCCTCACCGGCAAGCCCTACATCCAGGCCCAAATGCGCCGTACCTGGAAGATTGACGGCTGGACCTGGGAGCAGTGGGCCCCGATTGTGGCACGCTACCTGGGAGAGATCAGTCTGCTGGACGCACAGGTTGGGCGGCTGTTGGATGAACTGGACCGGCTGGGCCTGGCGGAAAATACGCTGGTGATCTACACCTGCGATCACGGCGACCTGTGCGGCGCGCACGGCCTGATTGACAAGCATTACGTCCTCTACGATGACGTAGCGCGCGTGCCGCTCATCATCCGCTGGCCCGCTCAGGCCGCCGCTGGCCGCCGCTGTGACGCCTTCGTCTGCCACGAATTAGACCTGGCCGCCACCTTCTGCGACGCCGTCGGTCAGCCCATCCCGCCCACCTTTCAAGGGGCCAGTCTGCTCCCAATGCTGCGTGGGGACCACTCCAACGCCCGCCAGGATATTCTGGCAATGTACCAGGGCAACCAGTTTGGCCTCTACAGCCAGCGGATGCTGCGCGAGCGGCGCTGGAAATATATCTGGAATGCCACTGCCGAAGATGAACTCTATGACCTGGAGCAAGACCCCGGCGAACTGCGCAACCTGGCCGCCCTGCCGGAATATGCCAGCGAACTGGCCCGCCTGCGCCGCCGCCTGGTAGAGTGGATGGAGCAGATCCAAGACCCCCTGTTGAACGGCTGGACCCGCGCGCAGTTGCTGGAAAACCTGAGCCGCTAATCCATACTTGTTTATAAGATTGCTTTTTCTGTATAATGATCCCAAGACGGTCTATTTAACATTTGTTCCAGGTGGAGAAAACGCTCATGCCGGTTAATTACCAGCAGGTTTTACAACAAATCCGCGAGATGGGCCAGCAGGCCACCCAAATTGAAGAACAGGCCCAAAAACTGCGCGCAGAAGCCTGGCGGCTGTTCGACCAGTACGCCTGCGAGCTGGATACGCTCCAACAGTTGGTCGAGTTGGCCGCCGCCGAAAACCCGCACCTGCGCTGCGCCCTGCCCTGTCAGGAATGCCTGAACGCTGGCTTCGCGGCTCTTCCCATCGACTCGTCTTACACCCTGCTGGCCGCCGACGGCTCACAGATCAACCCCGACCGGCACGCTTCCGTTGAGTTTGGGGCCATCAACGTCGGGGCAATCCGCGTTCACCCCGGTCAGGGCCGCCCGCCCGAAGAAGTGGTGCGCAGTCAGATGCTCTTTTACCATCAGTTGTTCACGTCCAACGGCGGATTCTTAACCGACGATGTCGTCGCCCTGATGCGCGACATTGCCGAGCGCCGTGAGCTGATCTCTCTGGCCCGCCAGGAAAACAGCAACGGCTCTGACCTGATCGTCACGCTGACCGATGGCACGCTCGAACCCTTCCGAGAGGCCAAGGGCCAGTTGCCCGAACTGGAAAAGCTTTTTGAGACCTATCTCGAAGTGCTCCGCGAACTGGCCGGTCTGCAGGTAGCGACGGCCGGGTACGTGGATAAGCCCCGCAGTCACCTGGTGATTAATCTATTAGAACTCATCGTCCTGCAAAAAGAGGGGCGGCTTAAACAGGCCGGCAAAGATCATCCCTTCCTGTTGATTGACGACGCCTACCTTTTTGAGCGCATCCTGGAGCCAGGCCAGCGCTCCGCGGTGATGGCGATCCACTCGCCGGCGGTGCAGAGCTTTACCGGCGAATTGAGCCTGCATTTCTTTTATCTTAACGTGGGCCGGCCCAACCACCCCTACCTGTCGCGCGTTGAAATCCCCCAATGGGTGGCCGCCAGCCCGCGCCTGCTGAATTTACTGCACGCCGCGCTGTTGTCGCAAAGCCGCATGATGGGCGTGCGGGCCTATCCTTACGTTCTGCACCGCGCCCACGAAATCGCCGTGGTGGGGTACAGCGAGCGCGAGCAGTTGGAAAATATGATTATCGCCGAACTGCGCCGCCAGGGCGTGCCGGTTGGGGAGCGTTCTTACAAGCAGGTCGCCAAAGACGCCAGCTATTCCTGATCCACCTTCATTCTCCGAAAGGGGTGCTATGACCGCTATCGAAATTGGTCGTCTTCTGCGCGCTTCGACCACTGCCTGCGTGGTCGGCTGCCGGGTCTCACAGGCCAATGTGCCGGCCTTTGGGGGACTGGTGCGCATTCCGCTGGACGCCGCTTACAGCATCTTCGGGCTGATCTACGACATTCGCATCGAAGATGACGGTCTGGTGCGCCAGTTGGTGACCGCCGACAACGTCCCCAATGATGTCATCCTCGACAACCGCGTCAACCGCAACGTACCGGTCGAAGTCAGCGTGCTGCACGTGGGATATGAACAGCATGGGCGCATCTTCCACCTGCTGCCCCCACGCCCGCCCCTCAGCTTAGACCTGCTCTATACCTGCCGGCCCGAAGAATCGCGCGCCTTCACCGGAGCGGGGCGTTTTGGCTATTTCCGCCACATCCTGCGCGCCGCAGATCTGCCGGTTGGCGAACTCCTGGCCGCCCACCTGCGGCTGGCTAATGCGGACCACGCCGAGCAGGGCAACCACGACTGGGCTTCTGCCGCCGTGCAAGAACTGATCACCCTGCTGCGCGACGATTACCCCACCCTGATGACCGTGCTGGGCGCGCTGGCCGATACGGAAGCCTGGTGATAGGAGAAAACGCCTCATGGAAAATGACAATACGATTGGCTATGTAGTCGGCGGGAGCCTGAAAGAAAACCTCAACGTCCGCCTGACGGTCTCTCCGCAAGCGGTCCAGGAAGGGTCGTTTGTCGTCATTGACAGCGGCGACTGGCGCTTTTACGGCCTGGTCACCGATTTGGTTTTGGGGGCCACCGATCCGCGCTTTGCCGACGAGCAAAGCGAGCGCCGCCTGCCCCCTCGCCTGGCCGGTCTACTGCATGGACAGACGCTCTATACCAACCTCGAAGTCCTGCCCGCCCTGATGCTTGAGCGCGGCCCCGACCCCGCCGACCCGCGTTACCCGGCCTGGCGCATGGCTCATACCGAAGACCCCCGCCCTATCCCGATCAAGACCGTTCCCTCGCACCACGCCCCGGTGCGCCGCGCCGAGGCTGGCGACGTAGCCGAAATCTTCGGCGACCCCAACAAAAAGGGCAATTTCATCATCGGTTACACCCGCGAACAGTTACTGCCCGTCTGCCTCGACCTGGATAAGTTCGTGCAGCGTTCCTCTGGCATCTTTGGCGCAACTGGAACCGGCAAATCTTTCTTAACCCGCATCATCCTGGCCGGCCTCATCCAGCATGACCGCGCCTCGGTGCTGATCTTTGATATGCACAACGAGTACGGCCCCGACGATACCGCTTCCGACACCAACCAGCGCATCCCCGGCCTGAAGAGTAAGTTCCACAGCAAAGTGCAGTTGGTAGGGTTGGGGCGCGACACGAATATTCGCGGCGCTACACCCGACTTTCACCTCGAAATCGCCGAGAGCGACATCACCCCCGCCGACATCGAAATGCTCACCCGCGAGCTAAACCTGCGCGAGACCACCTCTACTACCCTTAACGCCCTGGTAGGAGAATTCCGCGACCAGTGGTTCCGCCGGTTCCGCGAGATGAAACCCGGCGCGACCATCGAAACGGAAGACGGCAAGAAAATCCCCGCGCCCGACAGCGTAGAGGCGTGGGCCAACCAGGCCGGGGTAAACGTGATGGCCGCCCTGGGCCTGCACGACAAGCTCCGCAAGGTTTTTTATCTCCCTTACATCGTAGAGCGCCCCGCCGGCGACGCCATCAGTGAAATCATCCACTCACTCGAAGCCGGGCGGCACGTAGTGCTTTCGTTTGGCGACCATGAGAGCGACCTCGATTACCTTTTAGTGACCAATATGCTCACCCGCCAGATCCGCGAGCGGTGGGAGCAGACCACCAACGAGTTCCGCTCTGGCAAAAGCAGCCGCGAGCCGCGCCCGCTGGTCATCGCCATAGAAGAAGCCCACAAACTGCTCAACCGCGAACTGGCCTCGCAGACGGCCTTTAGCACCATTGCCCGCGAAATGCGCAAATATTACGTCACCCTGCTGATTATTGACCAACGCCCGTCGCAAATCTACGATGAAGTCATGTCGCAGTTGGGTACGCGCATCTCCGGCTGGCTGGGAGACGATCTGGATATCAGCGCGGTGCTTTCGGGCCTGGCCGGGCGCGAAGCACTGCGCGGGATGCTGGCGCGCCTTCAGCCGCGCGAAGAAGTACTGCTCTTGGGTTGGGGCGTACCGATGCCCATTCCGGTCAAATCGCGCCGCTACGATGAGCGCTTCTGGCAAGAATTGAAGGGCGGCTCTGAAAGCAAGCGCAGTGAGGCCCAGATCTTAAAAGAACTGGGGTTTTAAAATGAATATGGCCCGCGGCGCGGGCCATATTTTTTAGTGGCGTTTGCGTTTCTTCTTCTTATCACCGCTGGGGGCTTGGCCGGTCTGCACGGCAGCTACCGGCGCGGCCTGAGATGGAGCGCCGCCCTTCGCGCCGTCATCGGATGCAGATGCGCCGCCGTTGGCGCGCTGCGGCTCGGCGGCCATGTTGCTGGTTGGCTGGCGCGGCTGGAAGGTAAACATCCGGCTGATCACGCCCATGCGTACTTCGGCCAGCAGTTCCTGGAACATCTCAGAAGCGCGCCCCTTATACTGCACCAGCGGGTCGCGCTGGGCGTAGGCCTCTAGACCGATAGACACGCGCAAAGCCTCGACGCGCGTGAGATAATCAACCCACTGTTCCGAGATCACGCTTAACAAGAGTCGGCGCATCGCTTCATTCTGGTCAAACCACCCTAGCACATCCATCACACGCTGGCGTTCTTCCTCGCTGAAGGTATTCAGCGCCTGGTCACAGATACGCTCGTAGACTTCCTGACCCAACACATCGGCTAAGCGCGTGCGCAGGCGTTCATCTAACTGGCTTAAGGTCACGTTGTTTTGGCTGAGGCGCTGCCACTCATAGCGGCCCCACACCTGGCGCAGTACCTCTTGGGCCGTCTCAAACTGCTCCAGGACCCGCTCCGAAACCTCTTCGGGGGCCACGTCTTGCAGTAACTGGCCGGCCAGATAAGCGTAATTCAACCGGCGCGTGCGCTGGAAGCCCTGGCGGTGAGTGCGGCGGTCGAAAACCATCCGCACGCCTTCCATCATTATCCCCAGCAGGGTCAGCAGATGTTTTTCATCAGTGGTGTAATCGTCCAGTTTTTCCAGATAGGGGTCAATGTCATTGGCAACCTGGCCGCCACTGCCAAACAGGCGCTCGTACTGGCGCTGCATCAGGCGCTCGGTTTCATCCAGGATGAACGCCGCTACTTCGTTCCAGTCCACATCTTCTTGCTGGAACTGGTTGGAGCGGATGTTCAGACTTTCGCCTAAGCGGCGCTCGATCACGCCGACCACCCGGCTGATCGTCACATTCAGCAGGTAGTCATCAATCAGTCCGCGCAGTTCTTCCTTCAAATCTTCGGGGTCACGCTCTAGGCGGCGCATTTGGTCGGGCGTCATGCGGAACTGGGGCAGGCGCAGCAGCCCGGTTAACTCCTCGGCAATCTCCTGCATGCTGGGGGGCCTGCCGTCTTCGCCGGTGCGGTCACTGAGCGAGTCAAAGAAGGCATCCAGGGCGTCGTAACGCTCCTGTTTCTGGCTTTCGAGGGTCTCTTCGGCCCGCTCCAGCAACTGCTGGAAGCTGTGGAAGAGGTGATCGTGTTCGGCCTGCCAGGCGCGTTGGGCCAGGTTAAGCAGTTCTTCGCGCAGGCGCGAAGCGCTCGCTCCCTCACCGGGGCGCTTCTCAATCAGTTCGTCCATCAACAGCCGCATACTGAAGGACGGGTAAGCCAGGTCTTCATACAAGATCGGCGGCTGGATCTCATCCAGGTACGCCACCAGCTTCCAGGGGCCTTCTTTGTCCTTCAACGCCGTAGGGATACGCTGTTGGAGTTCGGTACGCAGCATTTCCGCCACGTCTTCGCTCAGGTCTTCCTTGACAAAGACCCGATCGCGCTGTTCGTAGATGCGCTTGCGCTGCGCATTGAGAACATCATCATATTCCAGCAGGTGCTTGCGCACGTCAAAGTTTGAGCCCTCCACGCGCTCCTGCGACTGTTCCACCAGGCGGCCTACGATATTGCTCTCGATAGGCAGGCTTTCGTCGAGGTTCAGGCGGGTCATTAAGCCAGTCACCTGCTGGCCGCCAAACAGGCGCATCAGCTCATCATCCAGGGCCAGGTAAAAGCGCGAAGAGCCGGGGTCGCCCTGGCGGGCGGCGCGTCCGCGCAACTGGTTGTCGATCCGGCGCGCCTCATGCCGCTCTGAGCCAATCACGTGCAGACCACCCAACTGCCGAACCTGCTCCATCTCCTGCATATACTGCAAGAACGCATTGACCGACGGCTCGTAGATGCCCCAATCGGCAGGGTTCATCGTTTTCAGGGCCGCGAGCCGTTCCTGGTTGTTCATGTTATAGGCGTCATATCCGGCCCGGTCTAACACCCGGTTGGTGTCCCCCAAGATATCCTCGTCTAACTCGCCGCCCAGTTTAATATCCACGCCGCGGCCAGCCATATTGGTGGCAATCGTTACCGCGCCAAAAGCGCCTGCTTTGGCGATGATTTTCGATTCCTCATCATGCTTGCGGGCATTCAATACCTGGTGCGGAACTCCCCCTTGCAGCACCTTCTTCAAACGCTCAGCGTGTTCTGGCCTCAGATCCAGCAGGCGCAGCAAACGCGCCAGGTTATCGGGGTCTTCGGGGTTGAATGACATCGTGATGCCCAAAGAGCGCGCCAGCGAGCGCATTTCGGCGGTTTCGAGCTTATCCAGCGGTTTATTCAAAAGCTGTAGTTCGGGTATGGCGCGCTCGGTCAGTTCGATCTTCTTGGCTTCCAAATACAGGTCACGCAGCAGCAGCGCCTGGGCAAACCGCCGGATCATATCTGCGCCCAGGCGGTCCGAAAGGCGCTCAGAATGCTCCACCGAAGTCGTGCCGACCAGTTGAGGTCGGCCGATCACGTGAAAATGAAGGATTTCCTGCACAATGGCGCGCAGTTTGGCCTCTTCGGTGCGGTAAACCACATCGGGGTAATCCTGCCGCCGGTAGTAGACAGGGCGCTTGCCGGGGTCATCGCGGCGGGCATAATAGGTGTATTTGTAACCCTGCGGATCTTTCGCTTCGACCGTCACATAGGGCGAGCCGGGCCGGCTGGCCTGATATTCCAGGTTGGTGGGGATTGCCAGAACATCCAGCTTGTAGATCTTCCAGAACTCTTCGGCCTCGGTCACCGCTGTACCCGACATGCCCGCCAGCTTCTCATACATACGGAAGTAGTTCTGAATGGTGATGGTCGCGTAGGTGACGTTCTCAGGCTCGACCTTCACGCCCTCTTTGGCCTCTACCGCCTGGTGCAAACCGTCTGACCAGCGGCGGCCGGGCATGAGCCGCCCGGTAAACTCGTCAATAATTACCACTTTGCCGGCCTGAACGAGATAATCTTTGTTGCGCCGGTACAGGAATTGGGCGCGCAGAGCCTGTTCCAGATAGCCCATGAGGCGCGCCTGCTCTGGAGTAATGTCTTCGGGCCGGTCGGGGTCGCGCAGGGGCATTTGCAGTAGTTCTTCGACATGCGCTTCGCCCAACTCGGTCAGCGATACCGAGCGATCCTTTTCGTTGATCTCATAATCTTCGGGGCGTAACTGGCGCACCACCTGAGCCATGCGCACGTACCATTCCGAATCGTCTTGAGCCGGGCCAGAGATAATCAACGGGGTGCGGGCCTCATCAATCAAGATGTTATCCACCTCGTCTATGATGGCGTAATAATGCCCGCGCTGCACCCGGTCGCTCAAGCTCATCGTGAGGTTATCGCGCAGGTAGTCAAAGCCAAATTCGCTGTTTGTGCCGTAGGTCACATCAGCCTGATAGGCCACAGCGCGCGGAACCATTTGTAATTGGTGCTGATCTTCCTGACTGGACTCTTTTTCCAGGTCTACCAGGAAGGCGTTGCGCCCGTTCTCGGTGCGCGCAGCCATTTGAAGCACGCCAACGGTCATTCCCAGGGCGTTGTAGATAGGGGCCATCCAGCGCGCGTCGCGGCGTGCCAGGTAATCGTTTACCGTCACCAGGTGAACGCCGCGCCCCAACAGGGCATTGAGGTAAACCGGCAGCGTAGCGACCAGAGTCTTGCCTTCACCGGTGCGCATTTCGGCGATCTTGCCCTGGTGCAGGGCAATGCCGCCCAATAACTGCACGTCATAAGGACGCATTCCCAACGTGCGCTTCGATGCTTCGCGCACCGCCGCAAAAGCTTCCGGCAGGATTTCATCCAGCACCTTGCGCTTCTGCTCCCTGCCCTCAACCGCGTCCAGGCGCGCCCGGAACCGCCCGGTCAGTCCGCGCAGTTCATCGTCCGACATCTTCTCGAAGCGGTCTTCCAGCGCATTAATCTCCTGGACGATGACCGACAGCCGGTCAATCTCTTTTTTATGGGGATCGCCCCCCAATACGCGAATGATTTTCTGAAACATAAATTCTTTTCACCTTCCAGGCAGGCAACCAGAACTCTATGTCACCGCCGCCTGCTCTGTGAAAGGTTATTATAAAGGAAAGGATAACCGAATAGCAAGAAAGGATTTTTTAATGTTAAGCGTGAACCGCCGTTCCGTGCGGATATCGCGCCTGGCGTTGTGTCACAAAATGGAGTACAACTGCATGGATAAGATGTAGATAAAATTAGCTTGCTATACTCTTCCCACGAGGTGAACCGATGACCACCAAAGTCGCTGTCGTTCCGATCCGCACCCATTATGAAGAAGCCTTTCACCAGGCTGTGAGCCTGCTGGGCGGCATGGACGCATTGAACACCCCCGACCGCGAAGTAACCATCAAAGTGGGGGTTTTTGACCCCCGTTCGCGCCACCACGCCTCACCAGAATGCGTGCGCGCCCTAACCGCGCTCTTCGACCGAGCGCCGCGCATCTACCTGGCCGAGTCTGATAACTACTGCGGCAAGGCCCTCGATCGTATCCATTACTGTTACCAGGAAATCCTGAGCGAGCGCGTCGTGCCGTTTAATCTCTCGGATGATCCCAACGCCCGCTTAATGCCCATTGCCGGCGAAGAGCAGATGGCCGTAGCGAGCATCTTGCTGAAGCCGCGCGTACTGGTCTCCGTCCATGTGCTGAGATCTTTTGTCAAGGGCAGCGTCCTGAAAAACCTGTTTGGCTGCACGCCCACCATTCAAAAAGCCAGATATCACCAAACCGCCATCTTTGCCAACCAACTGGCCGATCTCTATCAGGCTGCGGGGGGCATTGACCTGGCGGTACTGGATGGAGCTTACCTGCATTTCAGCGCCACCGAAAAGTATATCCCCATGAACCTGCTGATTGTCGGGCGCGACGCAGTCGCGGTAGAAGCCGTGGGGGCCGTCCTCGCTGGCCTGAAACCGGAAAAGGTTCAACCGATCCCCGAATTTGTGCGCCGGGGGTTAGGCGAGGCAGATTTAGATAACATTGAAATCGTTGGCATCACTACCCAAGAGTATGCGCAGTTTAAGAAGGCTCACAGAGAATTGAAAAAGATCGTAGCCGCGGCCCCCAAAGCCCCGAGCGTGTCGCGCACGATTGATCAACTGGTGGAAGAAGGCTGGTTCGATCATTACCGCCGCGCATCCGAAGTAGTAGATGAACTAAAAAAGCGCGGCGTCAACAATGCCACCCCTGAACTTGTCGGGACCACCCTGAAGCGCCGTACTGGGAAGACCCTGGAACGCTCGAAAGACGGGCGCACCCCCATCTACCGCCACCTTACCGCCGGTACACCGGAAGGTTCGTAATGCCGCGTATTCAAATCCTCGCCGGGCGCTGTCTGCGCTGCGGCATGTGCGTCCACATCTGCCCGGAAGAACTTTTCAAGCGGGCGGGCGACCATGACCTTCCGAAGGTCACCCGCCCGCGCGCCTGCATCTCGTGCGGTCACTGTGTCAGCACCTGTCCATCTGGCGCAATCTTGCACTCCGATTTCCCCCCGGATGAACTACCTCCAAGACGCTGAAACCCCGGCCGCCGCATTCACTGTTACTGCCAAAGGCACACCCTCACAACCCAGGGAGTTTAAACTCGCTTTCATTACACGCTTCTTCCTCTGACAAAACACCTGTTCCATTTCATTCCACGAAACCCGCTACTTTTAAGGTTAGTCGTACCCTGGCGGTGCTATAATTGAAGTTGCCAATAGGGAGGGTTCATATTCCACCCTTGTTCTGTTGTATTCATACGATGTGGAGTTTGTTACTGCGCTGCGCACAGGAATAAACTCCACAACAGTTAAAAAACAAACGCGGTCTCTCCACCATGTCCTTCGTACACCTCCACGTCCATTCGCAATACTCCCTCCTCGATGGCTTCAGCAATATCAAGAAGCTGGTTCACCGCGCCAAAGAATTGGGCATGCCGGCCGTGGCCTTAACCGATCACGGCAGTATGTACGGGGTGATCGAGTTTTTTAACGCCGCCCAGGCCGCGGGGGTTAAACCCATTATTGGGATCGAAGCCTACATGGCCGCGCGCAGCATGAAGGACCGCGACCCCAAGCTAGATAAGCAGTCGCACCATCTGCTGCTGCTGGCCTATAACCAGACCGGCTACCAGAACCTGCTCAAGATCGCAAGTGCCGCGCAGACCGAGGGTTTTTATTACTATCCACGCATTGACCACGATTTCCTCGAACGACACGCCGAGGGGTTGATTGCCACTTCCGGCTGTATGTCCGCTGAGATCCCGCGCGCCCTGCGCGAGCGCGGCCCCGAAGAAGCCCGCCGTCTGATGGACTGGTACTACGAAGTTTTTGGCCCCGAAAACTTTTACCTGGAATTGCAAAGCCACAACATCACTGAGCTTGAAAGCATCAATAAGAGCTTACTGCAGATGGGCAAGCGCTATAACGCCCGCTTCATCGCCACCAACGACGTTCACTACATCAACCCATCCGATGCCCGCCTGCAAGACATTCTCCTGGCGATTCAGACCGGCGCGCTGATCACCGACCCTAACCGCTTCCGCATGACGGTGGAGAGCTTTTACCTGCGTTCGCCAGAAGAAATGTCGGCCCTGTTCCGCGAACTACCGGCGGCGTTGAGCAACACCCTGGAAATTGCGGAGCGGTGCAACGTAGACCTCTCCACCAAAGGCTATCACCTGCCGCGTTTCCCCGTGCCGCCCGGCTATACCGCCGAGACTTACCTGCGCGAATTGTGCGAAGAGGGCCTGCGCCGCCGCTACGGTGAGGCCCGCTCGCACGACCCGGTACTGCGCGAGCGCCTGGAGTACGAATTGGGCGTGATTCACCAGATGGGGTTCGACGCCTACTTCCTGATCGTGTGGGACCTGTGCCGTTTCGCCGCCGAAAACGGCATCTGGTACAATGCGCGCGGCTCGGCGGCCGGTTCGATGGTGGCCTATACCCTCGACATTACCCTGGTTGAGCCGGTTCACTACGGCCTGATCTTCGAGCGTTTCCTCAACCCGGGGCGTATCTCCATGCCCGACATTGATCTGGACTTCCAGGATGATCTGCGCCCCAAAGTGATGGAATACTGCGCCCGCAAGTACGGCGAGGACCGCGTCGCGCAGATCATCACTTTTGGCACGCTCGGCGCGAAAGCCGCCATCCGCGACGTGGGCCGCGTGATGGATATTCCCCTGGCCGAAGTTGATAAAGTCGCCAAGCTCATCCCTGGCATTCCGGGCAAAGCCGTCACGATTCCCGAAGCCTTAGAGCAGGTTCCCGACCTGAAGAAGCTCTATAGCGAGGTCAGCTTCCTGAAAGACCTGATTGACACTGCCGCGCAGATGGAAGGCGTGGTGCGTAACGCTGGCACGCACGCGGCGGGCGTGGTGATCACCGACGAGCCGATCATCCACTATGTGCCGCTTAACCGCCCCACCTCTGGCGCCGAAGACAGCCCCATCAAGACCGTCACCCAGTTTGAAATGTCGGTCATCGAGTCGCTGGGGCTGCTCAAAGTAGACTTCCTGGGGCTGCGCACCCTCACGATCATGTCGCGCGCCTGCGAATTGATCGAAAAGCGCCACAACATTAAGCTCAACCTCAACAACATCCCCATTGATGACCCGGCCACGTTTGAATTTTTGGGCAAAGGTCACACCGCCGGGGTCTTCCAACTGGAAGGAACCGGCATGACCCGCTATGTGGTGCAGATGCAGCCCAAAAATGTGGATAACGTCATCGCCATGGTAGCCCTCTACCGCCCCGGCCCGCTGGAGTTCATCCCTCACTACATTAAGCGGATGCACGGCGAAGAAGAGGTTGAATATCGTCACCCCAGCTTAGAGCCGATCTTTAAAGAAACCTACGGCATCCCCGTCTATCAGGAACAGATCATGCGTGCCGCCGTCGAGCTGGCCGGCTATACCATGTCTGAGTCCGATGAACTGCGCAAGGCCATCGCCAAGAAGCAGAAAGACAAGCTGGAAAAGCACAAACAGAAATTCATCAAAGGCGCGGCCTCGCGCGGCATAATGTCCGAAGCCACTGCTGAGGCTATCTTTAACGATTGGGAAGAGTTTGCGCGCTATGGGTTCAATAAGTGCCTGCCTGGCAACGTGGAAGTGGTTGACGCGCAAACGGGCCGCCTGGTGCGCATCGAAGACCTCTACCGCCAAACGGCCCGCCTTAGCCAGACGGTCACGTGTGACACCCATACACTCAAACTAAGGGCCGGAACGGTCGCGCGAGTGATGAATAACGGCGTAAAGCCGGTCTACCGCCTCATCACCGCCTCAGGCCGCGTAATTGAGGCCACCGCCAACCACCCCTTCTATACGATTAACGGCTGGCGCACCTTGGGCGAACTCCAACCCGGGCAGCATATCGCCACGCCCCGCCACATTCCAGTAGAAGGAAGCCGCTCCTGGCCCGAACACGAAGTAATTGCCCTGGGTCATTTACTGGCGGAAGGCAATCTATGCCATCCCCATTCCGTCTATTTCTACAACCAGGATTTGGGCGAAGTTGAAGACTTTGTGCGCGCCGCCGAGCAATTTGAAAACGTCCGCTGCACCGTTAAAATGCACAAAAAGACGTGGTCGGTATACGCTGGCCGCATCCACCGCGCCACTCCACCAGGAATTTTCACCTGGGCTGCCAGTTTAGGACTGCTAAGCAAAACCGCGCCACAAAAAGAAATTCCTGCTGAAGTGTTTGAGCTGAACAACCAGCAGGTGGGGTTGCTGATTAGCCGGATGTGGCAGGGTGACGGCCATGTGGATTCAGCCAGCTACTGCCTGTTCTACGCCACCGCTTCCGAACGGATGGCTCATCAGCTCCAGCACCTGTTGCTACGCCTGGGCATCCTCAGCAGCCTGCGCACAGTGCGCTTCCCTTATAAAGACGGTCGCACCGGATACCAGTTGTTCATTACTGGCAATGCCAACATTGCCCGCTTCGCACAGACGATCGGCTGCCACTTCATCCAGTCGCACAAAAAAGTCGTACTTGATACTCTGGCTGCTGAGAACATCTCAGAAGTTCGCGGCACGAGAGACATCATCCCTGCTCCGGTAAAGGAATTAGTCCGCAGCGCCAAAGAACGTGCTGGCATCACCTGGGATCAACTTAATGAAGAAGCTGGCATAGCTCAACGCGAGTTCTACCCGACTAATTCCGCGGGAAAGGTTGGGTTTACACGCCAAACAATCGGGCGGCTGGCCGCTTATTTTGATGATCCTGCTCTCCAACGCTATGCTGAAAGCGATGTGTATTGGGACCGCATCGAGTCGATCGAATCCGTTGGCGAGAAACAAACTTACGATCTCGAAGTGCCCGGCACGCACAATTTTGTCGCCAACGACCTGATTGTTCATAACAGCCATGCGGCTGATTACGGCGTAATTTCCGTTCAAACGGCCTATCTAAAAACGCATTACACGGTCGAATACATGACCGCCCTGCTCTCGGCAGAAAAGAACGATACTGCCAAAGTGGCCCTTTACGTGGCCGACTGCCGCAACATGGGCATTGACGTGCTTCCCCCGGATGTTAACACCCCCAGTTGGGATTTTACCATCGAAGACCGTCCCGGGCGCAAACCGGCCATCCGCTTTGGCCTGGGGGCGATTAAAAATGTGGGACAGGGGCCGGTAGATCTGATTATCGAAGCGCGCCGCGAGGGGCCTTTCCAAAACCTGAACGATTTCATCCGCCGGGTAGACCTGCGTGCCCTGGGCAAGCGCGCCCTGGAATGTCTGATTAAAGTCGGTGCGCTCGATTCGTTCGGTCAGCGCCTGGCCCTGCTGCAAGTGATGGATCAGATGATTGCCATCAGCGGCAGTCACTTTAAGGCCGCCGCCAGCGGGCAGATGAGCCTGTTTGGCGCTTTTGCTGAGGTGATTGACGACATTGAACTGCCGCTGGTCGCTTCGCTCGATAACCGTGAGCAGTTGGAATGGGAACGCGAACTGCTGGGGCTGTACGTTTCAGATCACCCCCTCTCGCCATATCTGGCTTCGCTTAAGCGCAAGATCACGCACTTTTCCGGCCAGTTGAGCGAGGCCCACGACAAAGAGAAAGTCACCGTTGCTGGCATGGTGACGCGCTTTCGCCATCACCAGACCAAAGACGGAAAATCCATGGGCTTTGTGACCCTTGAGGATGTGCAGGGGCCGCTGGAATTGGTAATCTTCCCCCGTACCTGGGAGAAATACAACAAACTCGTGGCTCCCGACCGCGTGCTGATCGCCGAGGGCAAGGTGGATGCTGCTGGCGGCGACCCCAAGGTGCTGGTTGATAAGCTCCAGGAAGCCGATCTGGAAGCCCCCGCGCCGGATGACACTGCTGCCTATAACCCCTATATCTCTTCTTATACGGATGCCAGTAGTGGGGCCGGGGTGTACGGCGACTTCACTCTCAGTACCGAGCCGGAAGAACCAGATGATGAGCCTGGACTGCCGGAGGCGGGAGACAGCCGGGTCCGTGAAAGCGCCGCCCCCCGCTACGCTGAGGCGCTTCCAGCGGCTTCTACCCCGGCGAAGCCCCCCATCTCCGCGGTTGATGACCCGTGGGGCGACGAAGATTTATTCCCGCCGGAATTTGACCAGTGGCATCTGAACGAACCGCCTGGTGAAGAACTGCTGGCCGCGCCCGCCGAATTTTTCGCACCACCGCCGCCCCTGGCCGCCAGTGAAGCGCCTTTAGAAGCGGCCCCGGACGTGGCAGAGACTGCCTCTGCCCTGCCAGACGATGCCGCGCTGGCGCCCTCCCAACCGCCCGCGCCGGAAGCCCTATCCACGCCTTCTCCAGTGGGCGCTGGCCTGCCGCTATTTGACTTTATGCCATCTCAACCCATTGACGAGCAGGAAGAGGTGGGGCATCACAGCGTGAGCCGCGCCGAAGAAGAGACCCCACCGGCGCGCCCTCGCCCTCCCGTGGGAACCGGGCCTACTGCCGAGACTCAACCCCCGTTGTTCCTATCTATGCCATTCATGCTGGTTGCCAACCCGCTGCCCGAAGCTAAAACCAAAGAAGACAGCGAGCCGCGCATGGTCACGGTCATTCTGCGCTCTACCCAAGACAAAGACCGCGATGTCCGCCGCCTGAAGCGAATCTACGGCATTTTGCGCTCGTATCCGGGGCAAGACAAATTCTCTTTCCTGGTCTTCGAGCGCGGGCGGCGCTTCTTGCTGGAGTTTCCCAACGACACCACCGGCATCTCTTCCGAGCTGCTGCGCAAGCTCATCGCGTTGGTGGGCGAAGGCAACGTCAACGTAGATAAAATCAAGGTGCAGTAACAAAATTCCCGCCGGCGGCGGGAATTTTTATAATTTCAGACAAAACTGCGTTCGCTATTCCACCTTAAGAATCTGCACTATAAACGAGCCGGCGGGAGCGTCCACCTGCACGCGGTCGCCCACTTTGCGGTTCAAAAGCGCCTTCCCCAGCGGAGACTCATTCGAAATCTTCCCATTCGCCGGGTTGGCCTCGGCGGCTCCCACAATGGTGTACACCTCCGGCTCCATGCCTTCTTCCTGGATCGTCACCTTCGACCCAACCTGAACAACCCCGGAAGCTGGAGGAACTTCGTCAATCACGCGTGCGGTCGCCAGCAGGATTTCCAACTCTTTGATCCGGCCTTCGACAAAGGCCTGTTCATTTTTGGCGGCCTCATACTCGGCATTCTCAATAAGTTCTCCGCCCTCCATGGCTTCATGGAGACGTTGGGCGATTTCCTCACGCTTTTCTTTACGAAGGAACTCCAACTCCTCTTGCAGTTTTTGATAGCCTTCACGGGTGAGGAATGAGATGGGCATAGTATCCTTATCCTGTCAAGATAGTGTTGAGAAAAGCCTTTCAGAGATTAAATGACAAAAAACTCCCCCGAAAGGAGTAATTTCTCAAGGCAAGAATAAAAGGGTGTCCTCAACAACTATCATTGTGAGGACAACACAATTATAGCACATTTTACCTAAAGTTGCAAGATTGACAACCACAAAATTTTATGGCTACCCGGCCCCGCGCTGATATAGGTTTTTAACCCCTGCCACCAGAGCAGCGATGTCTTCCTCAGTCGTGTACCCCTGCACCGAAATGCGCATCACGTGATAATTTTCCCAACGAAACACCGGCATCTCGATACGCCCGGGAGCCAACAGGTGGGCCTGTACTTCTTCTGGAGTAAAAGCCGGGGCGATGGGCGCAACCGCCATCTGCGAATAAAACCCAGAGTTTAGCGGATACAGCGGGGGCAGGCCGGTAATCTCTGTAATCTGTTCCAACGCAGTGGTCAGCAGAGTTTTGCAGTCCTGGCGTACTTCATCCCAATGATATTTCCGCATAAAATCCACCACGGTGGGCATTGTCAGCGCGGCCGCCGGGTCACGCGTTCCAATAGCCTCCACGTGCGCCGGAAATCCCGGCCCGGTGCGGTCGGGATAGTAAGAATGCCCAACGATCAGCGGGCGGATGGTCTCTTGATGTTCGGGACGCACGTACAAAAAGCCTGCCCCTTTGGGACTCATCATCCACTTGTGGCAGTTGCCAACGTAAAAATCTGCGCCAAGCTCCGGCAGGTTTAACGGGATCTGCCCTGGCGCATGAGCGCCGTCCACCACCGTCAGGATTCCCGCCTGGCGTGCGCGGCGGCAGATTTCCGCGACGGGCAGGGTCAGCGCGGTAGGCGAAGTCACGTGGCTAAGGTAAATTACGCGCGTGCGGGGCGTCACGCCCTCCCAAAAGCCAGCCACCACTTCCTCGGGGTCCTTCACCGGCAGGTCAATGGCCCGGCGCACCAGTTCTGCCCCGGTGCGCTCGCAGGCAAAGTTCCAGGCATTGATACAGGCCCCATATTCATGATTGGTCGTCAAAATCTGATCGCCTGGCTGTAAACGGAGCGAGTGCGTCACCATGTTCACTCCGTGTGTGGCGTTAATCACAAAGGCCAGGTCATCTGGCGGGGCGCACAGGTATTCGCCCAGCGCCTGGCGGGCCTGCGCAAAAAAGCCGCTCAATTCACGCATAAACAGGACCGGCTGCCGTTCAAACCGGCGCTGCCAGTCCTGGTAGGCCCGGGTGACGATGCGCGGGCAGGCACCAAAAGAACCATGATTCAGAAATACAACGTCTGGGTCGAGCTGGAACAAACGCTTTATGGCTTTTCGCGAGTGCTTCAATGTTAAAACTCCGTTTCTACAGATAAGAATCCCCCCGATTGTACGCCGTACTTCTGGAAATGCACAGGTTCAGGGCAAATTTATCTGACCGCGGCGGATGAGGGCAATCCGCGCGGGATTATGCGCAAAGATCAAAAGATAGAATCAGGAACTGGAGCCGCTTACGCTGGCTGTACCTCCCGAAATTCCGCGCCGCGCCGCAGGGCCTGCATATTCAACGGCAGCAGGCGGTGATGGCGCACCGGCAGGTGCGCCTGGAGCGCCCGGTCAACTGCTTCCAACGAGATCACCGGCAGGTTTGCCAGCAGGCTTCCCAGCAGCACCATATTGGTCATCCGGCGGTCGCCCAGTTCTTCGGCAATCGCACTGGCCGGGGCCGGCACATAGCGGATGTCGCGCCGGTAGGGGGGGCGGTTAACCAGCGAGGCGTTCGCCACCAACAGCCCACCGGGCTTCAAGACCGCCTCGTATTTATCCATCGAAGGCAGGTTCATCACCACCAGCGCCTGGGGATGGCGCACCAGCGGCGAGCCAATTTCTTCATCTGCGATGACCACCGTGCAGTTGGCCGTACCGCCGCGCATCTCTGGCCCATAGGATGGAATCCAGGTTACTTCGCGGCCTTCGTCCATGGCGGCGTAGGCCAAAAGCTGACCGGCGAACAGTACGCCCTGCCCGCCAAAACCGGCAATAATAATTTCTGTTTGCATGGCCTTCCTCCGCCTTTAGATCGTCACCTGCGCCAACGCCGGAG
>DAOUAC010000009.1:0-6136 GCA_034434155.1 Anaerolineaceae bacterium | reverse complement strand
TGGCGCGGCTGGGGTCTGAGGGGCAGGGGCGGCTGCACCTGGGGGTGATGGGGGTGGTAGCCGCCTGGCTGGTGGGGACGGGGCTGCGCTGGGGCGCGCCGGTGACGCCGGACGCGGCCTGGAAGCCGGCAGTGGGGGGCGTACCGGCCCTGCAAGTGCTGGGGGTGTTAGCGGTGAGCGTGGGTCTGCCGTACTTTCTGCTCTCGACCTCTTCGAGCCTGCTGCAAGCCTGGTACAGCCGACTGCGAGGGGGCGGGTCGCCGTATGGGTTCTACGTGCTGTCGAATGCGGCCTCCCTGCTGGCGTTGTTGAGCTACCCGGTGGTGGTGGAGCCAGCCTTGAGTCTGCGCCAGCAGGCGCTGGTGTGGGCGTTGGGTTTTGGCCTCTACCTGATTTTGCTGGCCCTTTGCGCCGGGGTGCTCATCCGCTGCGCCCCCTCTGAGGCCCCTATGGAACGCGAAAAGGCGGCCATCATGCGCGGCAAACCCGGAAAAGCCCCTCGCCAGCGGCAAAACCCGCCCGCCCCGGCGGTGGAACCGGTGGAAAGCGCGGCCCGCCCCGGATGGAGCCAGTACCTGGCGTGGGCGGGTCTGGCGGCCTGTGGCTCGACGACCCTGCTGGCCGTCACCAACCAGATCACGCAAGACGTTGCCAGCGCGCCGTTTCTGTGGGTGCTGCCGCTCAGCCTGTACCTGCTGACCTTTATCATTGGCTTCAACGAGCGAGTGGCCGCCCGGCGCGGGCTGTTGGTGGTGATCGTGTTGATTGCTCTGGGCGTGGGCCTGCTGTTGATTGCTCCCCCTGCGCAGTTGCCGTTATGGGCGCTCATCGCCGCCAATGGCTTTGTACTGCTGGCAGTCTGTCTGTTTTGTCACACCGAGCTGTACCGCACCCGCCCGCATCCACGCCACCTGACCGCCTTTTATCTGATGCTCTCTCTCGGCGGGGCGTTGGGGGGCGCGTTCGTCAGTCTGATCGCGCCCGCGTTCTTCCGCGGCTTTTGGGAATTTCCAATAGCCCTGTTGTTCTGCGCCGATCTGGCCCGTCAGGCGGCGCAGTCGCCGGGGGTGGGGCGCATGTACCGCCTGCGGCACGTGGTCACCGGCCTGGCGCTGGCCCTGGCAGTGGGGATTGTGCTGCTGCCGCTCAAAGCCTATTCCGATTCATTCCTGGTACTGCGCAACTTTTACGGCGTGCTGCGCGTGCGCCAGGTGGATTATGAGGGCGTGCCAGCCTATAATCTGGTCAATGGGACCATCACGCACGGGTTACAGGCTATGCAAGGCGAACAGCGCGGCCGCCCAACGTCGTATTTCACTCCCAGCAGCGGGGCGGCTTTAGCGATTGCCAATCATCCGGCGCGGGTGAGGGACGAACCTCTGCGTATAGGCATTGTCGGGTTGGGCGTTGGCACGCTGGCCTATTACGGCCAGCCCGGCGACGTGATCCGTTTTTACGAGATCAACCCCCAGGTGATTGCCGTAGCTTACGACGAGCGCTTCTTTACCTACCTGCGTGATTCTCAGGCCGCAGTGGAGATCGTTGAAGGCGATGCGCGTCTGTCAATGGAACGCGAATGGCGGCAGTCTGGTTCACAGCAGTATGATGTCTTTGTCATTGATGCCTTCTCCGGCGACTCGATCCCCGCGCACCTGCTTAGCATTGAGGCGATTCAGTTGTACCTGGATCATCTCCGGCCCGATGGTGTGTTAGCCTTCCATATCTCCAATAAATACATTGCCCTCGAACCGGTCTTATGGCGCATTCGAGAAACCCTGGGCCTGCAAGGGGTCTATATCCACAGCACCCCGCCGCCCGGCGATCCGCTCAGCTTTGATTCATTCTGGGTACTGCTCTCGCGCGATTCCGCCGTCCTCGACAGCCCCGCCATCCGCGCCGTTGGGCGCGCTCTGCAGGGCCGCCCCACTATCCGCCTGTGGACGGATGATTACAGCAATCTGTTTCAGGTGTTGAAGTGATTCGGCCTTTTTTGTGAAAAACGTAACACCCGCCTGATGATTAAAAGCACTTAACAAAAAAGGGAGGAAGTCTTAAGATAGTACCAGCATTTTCAAAAATTTCTGTGCTTCACAATTCCGCTGACAACTACCTCCATAGGAGAATGCCCCTCCCTTTGTAAGACCCGGCCCCGCAGTGCGCGGGGCTGGGTCTTTTTTGTCATCGTTCCAATCCAGGAAACGGCCGTCTTTTTCCTAAAAAGGATGATTTTTTGCCAAAAAGCGAAACCATCTTCTCTAAGTGGTGTTTAGAACCGTGATGAGGAAAAACCCGGCCCGGATGGGGCTTTAATTCGCAATCTCAAAGGATTTGCTGCTGTAAGGGGGGCGGCGCGCAACTTCTTCACCAGGAGGTAAGCCGGTCATGTCTCGTAATGGAAAAGAAAGTTCATCCCATGCGCAACCCAAAGTAAAAACCACCCCGATTGCCATTATCGGCATGGGAGCGCTCTTCCCGAAAGCTCACAACACCCAGGAATACTGGGACAATATTCTCCACAAGATTGACTGCGTTAGCGACGTTCCACCTTCGCGTTGGGATGTCAATGCTTACTACGACCCCGACCCCACCGTTCCCGATAAAACTTACTGCAAGCGCGGGGGCTTTATCCCCGATGTGGATTTCGACCCCACCGAGTTCGGCCTGCCGCCTAACATCCTCGAAGTGACAGATGTTTCGCAACTGCTGTCGCTGGTGGTGGCCCGCGATGCCCTGGAAGATGCGGGTTATGGTGAAGAGCGCGTCTTTAACCGCGAGCGCGTGGGAGTCGTCTTAGGGGTTGTGGGCATGTCTTCTAAAATCTTTACCCCGCTGATGACCCGTTTACAGTATCCGGTTTGGGAAAAGGTGCTGCGCAGTGCCGGCGTCTCGGCGGAAGATACCCACAGGATCATTGAGAAGATTAAGCTGGCCTACATTGGTTGGGAAGAAAATTCCTTCCCCGGTGCGATTGGCAACGTCATCGCCGGGCGCATTTGCAACCGCTTCGACCTGGGCGGCGTCAACTGCGTGGTGGATGCCGCCTGCGCCAGTTCGCTGGCGGCTCTGAAAATGGCGGTCAGTGAGTTAATCGAAGGCCGCTCCGATATGATGATTACCGGCGGCGTGGATACCGATAATTCCATCAATACCTATATGTGCTTCAGCAAGACCCCGGCTTTCTCTAAGAGCGACCGGGTGCGCACCTTCGACGCCGAGTCGGACGGCATGATGGTCGGCGAGGGCCTGGGCATGGTGGTCCTCAAGCGCCTGGAAGACGCCGAGCGCGATGGCGACCGGATCTATGCCGTCATTCAGGCCATCGGCACTTCCAGCGACGGGCGCTTTAAGAGCATTTACGCTCCCCGCCCCTCTGGGCAGGCCCGCGCCCTGCGCCGCGCCTACGAAGAGGCTGGTTTTAGTCCCCAAACGGTTGGCCTGATCGAGGCGCACGGGACTGGCACAATGGCCGGCGACCCCTCCGAGTTCCAGGGCCTGGCCGAAGTGTTCGGCGAGAACAACCCGCGCAGGCAGTACATCGCTTTGGGCAGCGTCAAATCGCAAATTGCCCACACCAAAGCGGCGGCGGGCGTCGCCAGTCTGATCAAAACCGCCCTGGCGTTGTACTACAAAATCCTGCCGCCCACCCTTAACGTCACCAAACCCAATCCCAAGTTTGGGATTGAAAATTCCCCCTTTTACATCAATACCGAAACCCGCCCCTGGATTCGCCCTGCCAGCGCCCCGCCGCGCCGCGCGGGTGTTAGTTCATTTGGCTTTGGCGGCACGAACTACCACGTTGTGATGCAGGAACACCGGCCTGAACACCACGAGGCTTACCGCACCAACACCGTCGCCAGAGCTATTCTACTGCACGCCGCTACCCCGGCTCAACTGCTGGAAATCTGCCGCCAGGAATTGAAAACCTTGCAGTCTGATGCCGCTCCAGCGCGCTTTTCGGAATTGGTGATAGACAGTAAGACGCTGGTGGTCCCTGCCGCGGCGGCGCGGGTGGGTTTTGTGGCCGAGACGATAGAAGAGGCCATCACCGCCTTACAGGCGTGCGTTGAAAACCTGGCAAGCAAGCCGCAGGCCGACTCTTGGGAACATCCCAAAGGCATTTATTACCGCAAAACCGGCCTGGACACTGCTGGAAAAGTGGTGGCCCTGTTTTCGGGGCAGGGTTCGCAGTACCTGGAGATGGGCCGCGAACTGGCGCTGAACTTCCCCACCCTGCGCCAGGTGTACGGCGAGATGGATGAGCTTTTCTTACAGGATGGCGACGAGCCGCTTTCCGGCCGCGTCTATCCGCGCCCGGTCTTTGACGCCAAAGAGCGCGAGGCGCTGGCCGAAGCCCTACAGCGTACCGAGCATGCTCAACCGGCCATTGGCGCGTTCAGCGTGAGCCTGTACAAGCTCTTGCAGGCCGCCGGTTTTCAGGCCGACTTCACCGCCGGTCACAGTTTTGGCGAGTGGACGGCGCTGTGGGCCGCCGGGGTTTTGAACGACCAGGATTATTACCGCCTGGCGCGGGCGCGCGGCAAGGCCATGGCCCCGCCCGCCGATCCAGGCTTCGATGCCGGGACGATGGTAGCCGTGAAGGGCGACGTGGAACAGGTGCGTGCCCTCTTTGCCAACGACGCCGACGTGACTCTGGCAAACTGGAACTCCAATAACCAGGTGGTGATCGCCGGGCCAAAAGCGGCCATGGCGCGCGCCCGTCAGGTATTAGAGGCCCAGGGCTTCCAGGCCGTTCCGCTGCCGGTGTCGGCGGCTTTCCATACGCCGCTGGTGGCGCACGCTCAAAAACCCTTTGCTGAAGCCATGCGCCAGGTTACTTTTAACGCCCCTCAGGTGAAGGTCTATGCCAACGGCACGGCTCAACCGCACCCGCAGGACCCCAACGCCATTCGCGCGGCCATGGAAGGGCATATTCTCAACCCGGTGCTGTTCCGCGACGAGATTCGCAACATCTACGCCGATGGTGGGCGCATTTTTGTGGAATTTGGCCCCAAGAATGTACTGACCAACCTGGTCAGCAATATCCTTGAAGGTCAGCCGCACTTGGCTGTGGCTCTGAACGCCAACGCCAAAAAAGACAGCGACCGCCAGTTGCGCGAAGCCGTAGTGCAGTTGCGCGTGGCCGGTCTGCCGCTGGCGAATTTTGACCCCTACGAAAAGCTCACCCCCCATAAACCCCGGCGCAAGAAGAGTCCGGTAACGGTGAAGCTCAACGGTGGGTATTATATTTCTGAAAAGACTCGCGCCGCCTTTGAGAACGCGCTGAATGATGGCTTTAAGATCACGCTTCCTCAACCGGTAGGGCAGAAGCCAGCGGCTTCCCAGCCGCCTGCTCAGCCGGCCTCTCAGTCGCCCCTACCGCCTCAAACCGCGCCGCAGCCTTTCATGCCGCAGCCAGCCCCCGCGCCTGTAGACCTGAGCGCCGTCGAGCGCCTGCTGGCCGATTACCAGGCTCACCAGGCCGAGACGGTGAAACTGCACGAACAGTATCTGCGCACCGAAGAAGAATATGCCCGCGCCTTTGCTCAACTGACCCAGCTTCAGACCGAATTGGTCAGCAAGGGCAGTACTGCGCCGGGCGAACTGCAAGCGGTTCTGCCGCTGTTTGAAAGCCTGGAACGCAGTATGACGCGCTTCCATGAGCATCAGGCCGAGACCCTGCGCGTCCACCAGCGCTACCTGGAGTCGCAGGAACGCTTCGCGCAGACCTTTGTCCATGCGGCGGGGCAGGCCGCCAGCGGCGCGCCGGTCGTTCCGGCAGTTCCTCCGCCCGCCGCGCCACTGGTTACAGTCTCATCTACGAAAGCGGCGAGTGAAGCTCCGGCCCGCGCCAATGGCAACGGTCACGTCAAAACTGCGCCCGCCCCGGCCCGGCCCGTTGAGTCTGCCGCCCCCGCTTCGGTCGCTGCTCCGGCGGCGACACCCCCCGCGCCCGTCGCACAGTCCGCTCCGATTGCTCCGGCTGCTGCGCCTGCCAGCGCGCAAGCTCTGACAGAAGCCCTGCTGAACATCGTTAGCGAGAAGACAGGCTACCCGGTAGAGACGCTCGAACTGGATATGGACATGGAAGCCGACCTGGGCATCGACTCGATCAAGCGGGTTGAAATCCTGGGGGCCA
>DAOUAC010000008.1:0-168267 GCA_034434155.1 Anaerolineaceae bacterium | reverse complement strand
CCTATCCGGCGGCCTTTGGCAAGACCGCCCCATCCAATGGCGCGACCAATCAACCGCTCAGCCTGACGCTGCGCTGGCAGGCGACCAGCCCGGTGACCCATTACACGGTCTGCTACGCGGCCAACAGCTACACCTGCTCCACCTGGCAGAACGTGGGTACCAACACCAGCCTGACGATCAGCGGCTTACTGCCCAACACCCGCTACAACTGGCAGGTACGGGCCTACAACGGCGAGTGGATGGTCTCGGCCAACGGCGGCACGTGGTGGAGCTTCACCACTCTATCAGGGGTCTCCTGGTCTAACCCGATGGCACGATGGGAGTGAATGACGGCGGATAAATTTTTAGACGGAGCATAGCAAAATTAGGCCGGGCAGGCAGCCCCACACCGTTTTAGGGATGGGACTGTCTGCCCGGCAAACTTTGCGGACAGCGCGCTTAATATTTTCCACTGCGCAGGCCGCCGACCGGATGGGTGTTGGCTCGACAGAGGGCTTCGCGGATTACGACAATATCGCCGCGTTTTTCGTCCCAGCCGTTTTGCCGGACGATCCGCTGGAAGTATTTTTGATCTTGGCCTGGGCCTTCGGTGGTCCAGGTGGGGGTGGCGCAGGCCCGCCGCAGGCAGCATTCAGGCGTGGCGTAGGAATAATTAATTTTTCCGCCGGAGACGATCATGCCGCAGCGCGCCATCTTGGCCTTGGGGTTGCCGGCGAAGGCGGCCACAAATCGTTCCAGATAGTACGGGAACATATCATCATCATCGTCGAAGAAGCAGACCAGTTCGCCCTGGGCGTATTTCAACCCCTGGTTGCGCGCATACGAGGCACTGGCTTTTTCGGCATGGTGGTAGACCTGGATGCGCGGGTCGTCAAAGGTTTCGGTCAGGCCGCCGTCGTTATCCACGATGATCAGCTCCCAGAAGGGATAAGTTTGGGCCAGGATCGTTTCGACAGTGCGGCGGATGATGTGGTTACGCCGGTACGTGGGCATGATAATGCTGACGAGGGGTTGATAGGCATCGGCGGCGGTGAGGGGAGAGGGGGTTAACACCCAAATGTCATCATGTTCGCGCAGGCCGCCGTCCAGCGTCAGGCGGCGCTGTACCTGATAGCCAGTTTTGGCGATGAAATGGTGAATATCGCTGGTCGTCCAGCGCGTTTCGAGGAAGTTGTCGCCTACCCGGCGGGTATAACGCCGTCCGCGGGCAGCCGGAGGCAGCCAGAAATCCAGGACGACGGCGCGGCGGGCCAGGCGGGCGGCTTCGTTCAGGCTGCGCTGTACCAGCCATTCGGGCAGGTGTTCGAGCATGTGACGCAGCAGAACGACATCGAAACTGCCGCCGGCGAAGGGAAGCCAGCCAGAATCGGCCTGCACCACTGGCACGGTGGAAAAAAAACGGCGCGCGGCGGCTAACATTTCTCCGGTAATGTCTGCCCCAAGCAGAGAAAGTTCAGGCAGGCGCTCTAGGTGAATCCACAGTGCGCCTGGACCACAGCCTACGTCCAGCACCCGGTTTCCCAGTCCGGCCAGCAGAGCGGCCAGTTTCGCGCGGACGCTGCTGGCGGCGGGGCGGCGGCGCTCTTCCAGGACAATGTGCTCGATGCGCGTTGGATTCCAGGTGTGCCAATTCTGCCAGTCGCGCGGGCCGTTGGGAGGGGGCGCAGACTCTGTGGGCGTTGGCAGTGTCAGGGACGGGCGCGCTGCTACCGGGGTTGTCTGCGCGCGATCAGGCTCGTGGGCGTAGCGGTGCAGACTGCCGACCTCGTCCGGGGCCGGCCCGGCGGCTCCACGCTGGATTTGCGCCAGAAGCTGATAATTCGCCTGGGCGGGCGCGTCGGTCATGGAAGGCGGCTCATGGTCGAGGTGCAGCAGGCAGTTGGGCAGGCGCTCGATGCGCGCAGCCCGCGCCAGGCGCTGCCAGAACTCGCGGTCCTCACTGCCCCAACCGCGAAAGCGCTCGTCGTGCCCGCCAATCGCCAGGTAAAGGGCCTGATCTACCCACAAGCACCCGCCTTGCGAGGTGTCATAGATCCGGCCGCTGTAGCTTTCGGGGCGCTGCAGGCGGTTTGCCGAGGCGTCGGCCAGGGCGCGGTCGGTCCCGGGCCGGTCGAGATAAAGGACACGAGTATAGGGCTGGAGCGCGCCGGAACCTGAGCGCAGGGCTTCTAACCCTTCGCGCAGAAAATGGGGAGGCAGCAGCAGGTCGGCGTCTAACAGGCATAGGGCACTGCCCCGGCTGCCAGGGTGCACCGCCCCAATATTAAAAGCCCAGCCCCGGTTATAGGGACCAGGGTTGCGGGCAAAGATGTACTGGTCTACGTAAGGGGCCACTGCGTTGCGCAGGTGCGGCTGTTGATCCTGCTCCACCACCACTACGCGGTAGCGCCAGCGTTCCAAATTCTGCAAATTCAGACTGCGCAGGCACTCCAGCAGGTTGCGCAGGCGGCGCGGTTGGTCGGGCCGGGCGCGCGCCCCAATGATGACGGTTACTTCGCGCGCCTGCTCGTGTTCTTGTTCCATCAGCAACTGCCAGGCGCGGGTAATTGCCTCTAACGGAACGTCATCAACCCCGCGCCCTCCGGCCAGCGCCGACCGGGTGGTATACCAGTGATGGTACACCAGGTTTTCGTACACCGAACCCAGGTAAACCGGCTCGGAGGCACTGCCCCGGCCAAAATCGCGGGTGCGCGCTAACCCGGCGATCTGCCCGCCGCGCCGCAAGATCTCCACGCTGATGCGCTCGGCCACATCCAGGCGGCTGGGGCGGTCTTTTTCGTTAAGAAAAGTTACATCCAACTCATCGAACAACTGCGTGGGGAGCATCAGGCAGGAGGGGTGGATGTAATTGCGGTGGTGGCGGATGCCGGCGGCCTGCACGGGGCCGCTCAACAGCCCGCGCAGGTGCGCCAGCCAGTTATCGGATAGGGGGAAGGCGTCGCTGTCGAGCGTGACGAGGTAAGGGGCCAGCAGACCGCGGGCGGCCAGGTGGGTACGTGCCAGCTCCAGGGCCGGGCCGTGACCGATGTTGGCGGCGCTGCGCAGCAAGAGGATATCGCCGCGGCGCGCCAGCAGGTCCAGCCAGGTCTGAGTGCCGTCATTGGAGGCGTTATCCACCACGACCAGGCGGGCATCTTGCCCGGCGGAGTGGCGCAGGGTGCGCAGGATGGAGATTTGCAGCATCTCAAGCGCGTTGTGAGCCACCATTAAGATGTGATAGGTGGGCCGGCGCTCGGCTGTCAGCGGGTCGCTACCCTGCGCGGCGGGTGGCGGCTTGGGCGCTGAGGGGCGGGCGCGCCTGGGCGGCGGGCGGCGGGGCGGCATTGGGCGGGGCGCTGGGCGTTGAGGAGGCCGAGCGCTCGCCTGGGCGGTCAGGTGGGCGTAAAAGTCAAAATCCAGACCCATCAAGTCGGGCAGACTGCCCTTCCAGAGCGACCAGTACGAGCCGCTGAGGGTTTTGGGGCTGGTATTGCCAGCGTGGATGAGGGCCACGTAAAAGCGAAAATCGGGCAGGGCCACGGCCTGGTGCAGCCGGCGGCTCATGATAAAGCGGGTATCTTCACCGATCTGAATATTGGGGAAGGGCGAGCGCTGCCAGAAAGCGCGGGTATACAGCAGGGTTCCACCGGCCAGCCAGTCACTGCGGCCTGGCGGGTAAGTGTAGAGCCAGGCCCTCCCACTGCGCACCTCGTAAAAGAGCATCTGGCGCAGGCTGCACACTTCCGCGCCGGCCTCTTGCATGGCCCGCACCTGAAGGCTCAGGCGGTTGGGCGCGCTCCAATCGTCGTCGTCCCAGTGGCAGATCAGGTTTCCACGGCTCATTTCAACGCAGAGGTTGCGCTTGGTGCCCAGACTGCGCTGTCCTTCGAGAGTCACGTAGCGGATTTGGGGGTGCGCGGGGATCAGGTCGGCCACCCGGTCTTTGCCATCATCGGCGATCAGCAGTTCTTTGTTGGGGTAATCTTGCGCCAGAAAGCAGCGGATAGCCTGCGGAACAAAGGCGCGGCGGTTGGCCGTCGGCATGATGCAAGAAACCAGGGGGAGCGGTTCAAGCGGGGTCATACAAGCGCTTCCTCCTCAGTGGGGGGCGTTGCACCGGCGGGCTGGTCGAGTTCGAGCGAAGAAGTGCGATCTTCACAATCGAGATCAACGTCGAAATTGAAAGGATCAAGCGCAGCCGAGGCGGCGCGGGCGGCCTGGCGGCGGGCGCGTTCTTCGGCCCGGAACATGGCGGCGATGGCGGCGTCCACGCGGTTGCGGCAGATGGTGAGGTCAATCGGGGTGCTGGTTGTGCCGTTGTAAGTTTCAAAGGCCTGTACGTGGTCCTGTTCGTGGGGGGCCAGGATGTTATCAATGGCGTCTTGCACGCGCTGGCGCTGGCAGTCGGTCAGGCCGCGGAAATCTGAGGCACGGGGCAGGGTCACACGGGTCCGCACGGAGTACGTGGCGACCAATGTACCGGTGACATGCACGCAGGCGCGCCTCCGGCAGCCGCGGCAGCCTGTGGCCGGGGTGATTGTCAGGTTCTCGGTCGTGAAGGAGCCGCCGTCGAAGGTGGCGTTGGTGCGTCCGCGCAGGCGCAGAGGCCTGCCGCGCTGAAAATCAACGGCGTGGGTGGGTTCGCCCTCGCCGGTGAGAATGGGCTGTTCCAGGTCGGCCTGTTCCGGCGCGGATGCGGTTTCTGGCTCTGGTTCCTGGGCAGATTGAGGAGCGGCCGCGCCATCTTCCTGGGCTTCTTCTGGTTCTGGCTGGGAAGAGGGCATCCCAAACACAGGACCAGCCTGGTAGAGCGGCCCATTGCGGCGTTCCTGGGTGGTTGGGGATGGAGACGCCGGGGCGCTTTCCGGCAGGAGTTCTTCGGGCGTGCGGCGGCCCCGCCTGGAGCGGCCCATCCTACGCCCGGCGCCGGCGCGCTGTCTCATGGCTTGCCTCCGGGGCCAGTATTCGCGCGCCCGCCGCGTACCAGGGCTTCGAGTTGAGCGGCCAGGGCTTCCAGGTCGGCTTCTGGGCGGTTGGCGAGGTCTGGGAAGAGTTGGGTCAGCCAGGATCGAATGGCTTCGGGCGGTTCGTCGCCGGCGCTGTCCAGCGATTTTAACAGCCCGGCGTAGAAGCGCAGGGCCTCTTGCGGCGTTTGCGCGCCGGCCTGCCCGGTCTGGGCGGCGAGGCGCTCAACCAGGCCGGCCATATCCTGTAAGTTCACGTCACCGGCCTGCTCGCGCCAGGAACGCCAGGCGGCGGCCAGGTTTTCCATCTCAGGCCCTATCTGCAAGCCGCCGCGCGAAGAAGAAGCGATGGCGCGCTCGATCAGGCGCGCCAAAGCCTGTTCAACGGCGGTAGTATCGGCGGTGGCGGGAGCGTGGAATGCTTCGTCGGCGCTCGTGGCAGGCTGTACCTGGGCCAGCATTTCTTCGGCGCGGCTGTCGAGCAGCGCATCGGCCAGGATCGCTTCTTCCCAGTTTGCGCCTTCCAGAAGCGCGCCGCGCAGGTCGGCATGTGAAAGGTCGGCGGCGCGTAAATCTGCGCCGCTGAGGTCTGCGCCGCGTAAATCTGCGCCGGGCAGGCGGGCGCGGGCCAGTCTCGCCCCGGTCAGGTCGGCCCCGCGGAAGTTCACGCCCTCGCCGCTGGCATCTTCGAGGATGGCGCCGCGCAGTGAGGCCCGCGTCCAGGTGCTTTCGGTCAACCCGGCGCGCGCCAGGGTGGCTTCCGAAAAGTCCGCGCCATCCAGGGCGCAGTCTTCCAGCGCCGCGCCCTCCCAACGCGAAGCGGCGGCGCGCGCGTTTTTAAAGTCGCACAGGCGCACCGTTCCCCCAGAGAAGTCGCACCCGCTCAGGTCGGCCCGTTGAAAGTCACAGCCCACCAGGCGCGAATTTTTCAAGTCTGCACCGGCCAGCCGCGCCCCTGCCAGGCGCAGGTTATCGGCGTTCAGGCGTTCCAATTGCGCACCGGCCAGGTCTGCGCCGCTCAGGTTCAGGTCGCGGGCGCGCCGCCGCTCTTTGTGCAGCCAGAAAAGCCGCGCGGCTGTCTCTTGTAGATGTTTATTCTTCGGATCCTGCATCTGATTGCTCCGCTGAACCTGGGGGCGGGTCGCCGTCAAAGCGCGCGCCGGTGAGGTCTGCCCCGGTCCACCGCGCGCCTTCCAGGTTCGCCCCGGTAAAATCTGCGCCCAGAAAACGGCCGCCGCTGAGGTCCGCGCCGCTCAGGTTGGCGCCGCGAAATTTTGCCCCCGGCAGACTGCACCCCGTCAGCGATGCCCCGGCCAGATTGGCCTGCTGAAACGACACATCTACCCCCTGACAGCCATCCAGGCGTGCCGCGCGCAGGTCCGATTGGCTGAAGAGGGTATCTGAAAGGATAGCGTTGCGAAAATCCGCGCCGCGAAAATCCACTTCGCGCCAGAAGTTGTTTTCGGCCTGACTGCTGTGGAAGACCGCTTCGCGGGCATCGGCCCCGCGGAACTGGCACTGCCAGAGCGTTGCGCCCGCAAAATTGGCCCCGCGCAGGTTGGCCGAGGGAAAATCGCAGTCGGTCAGATGCGCACCCTGCAGGTTAGCCCCGCTCAGGTTCGCGCCGGCAAAGATGAGAAAATCGCCCTTTAAGCCTTCTAACTGCGCCCCGGCTAATTGAGCGCCGCTCAGGTCTACGTCTTTCAGCACCCGGTCTTCAGCGATGGCGCGCATTAACGTTTCATACGCATTGGTCATAGGGTTCACCAGTTCCGCGCGCGTGAAAAATAGACATTGCCTTCCTCATCCTGCTCGGCCTCCGCGAAGACCGCAGCGGGGCGCAGGTGCTGCATCGCGGCGTCCCAGGCGGCTAAAATCTCTGGCAAAGGGGCCTGCCAGGGCTTTGCCACCAGATCCACCCGCATGCCGCCCCAGGGCAGTTCGATGACGAGCGCAGGGGTGTTCAACAGCCGCTCGCGCCCCAATCGCTCCACCAGCCCTGGCCCAAGGTAGGTGCGCAGTCCCAGCCCGCCGGGCCCTTCACTCTCATATTCCGGGCCAGAGCCGGTGATGCCCATATCCATGCGGTAATGGGCTTTGTCGGCGGCGTTTTCCAGCGGGGGCTCTGGCGCGGCAAAGATATGTACCCAGGCTAACTCTGGGCGGTAGACGGCGGCCAGGGTATCTGAGAATTCAAAGAAATGCTCCCAGTCTTTGGGCGGCGTTTTGGGGCTTGGGCTCAAAATCAGGCCGGGGCGCCGGCTCAGGCGGATGAGCGTGGTGTGCTGGATGCGTTTTTTGCGCTTGAGGTTCAGGACATATGGAGAAGGCTTGCCCCCCGCAACCCGGCCAATCCGTTCCTGGTCGTAAGCCTGGGCGGCGCGTTCATCCAGGCCCCAAAACTCAATGGCAAACAAGGGATCGGCCTGGAAGGCGGCGAGGACGGGAAACAGCACTTCGTTTTGGAAAAAAGGCCGGTCACCGGTCATGTGCAGTTGAATTCTGCGTGGTTTCAAGGATTCCACTTTTCCCTCCTGGTCATGTTCCGGCGGCGGGAGCGATACGCCGCCAGCTACCGTTGACCCACTGGTGCGTGATTCGCCCGGACGCCGTATCATAATAGTATATCCTTGATCCACTTGCGCCCAGCGGCTCGCTCGGATGTACCTGCGGTCGGCCCTGGGGGTCGAGGTCGCGGTCTGAGCTGATAACTAACTCGTGATCGCCGTTGCTCTTGGCCGCCAGGTCGCGCTGTGCGCGCAGTTGACCGCTGTCGTTTAGTACGTCGGTGTCGCCGGTGAGATGTTTGTGTTCGATGATATCAATGCCGCCGCGGTTGTTGGGGCGCGTGCCATCGGGGCGGGTGCTGTGGGTGATGGTCTTTCTCGCCTCCGGCGAGCCGGCCTCGACCGGCCGCCCGCGCGCGTCAACAGTCTCGGTGAATTCGTGGGTCAGGCGCTGTCCGGGGGCGTTGTTGGGGGTGGCGCCAGCGGCGGCCAGCACGCCGCGTTCCTGGGGGCTGGAAACGTCGCGGTTGACGTTAGCTCTGAAGCCCGCCTCGGCCCACTCGCCGATGTCTTTGATATCTTCCGGCGGGGCGGTCTTGCGCTCTTCCAGGTAGCGGCGGCGGCGGCGCACGGGGTCGGGTTCGTCGCCCTGCTGAGGCCGGCGCGCGGCGGCTTCTACCTCATCGGGGGTCATGCCGTCCATGCGCCCGTTTTTATCAAACTTGCCGGTTTCAGGGTCCACCGACCATTCGGCGGCGTGTTCCTGGCGGACGGCGGCATCGGGCGCGGCGGCGGAGTCGGGCGCGTTGAGTTTGGCTCCCAGTTCGGGGTGGGCCGCGCCGATTTCGTTCAGGGTTTGGGCCACCCGGCTGGTTTCGGTCACAATCTGGCGTGAAGAGACTTCGCCGTTCTGGATGCGGGTCTCCAGGTTACTGATGTCGGCGTGTAACTGTTCCAGACGCCCGCGCAGGGCCGGATCGAGGTTGGGGGTTTCGAGGAGGGTTTCAATCTTGCCGAGGATTGGGCCGCACGAGGGACTGCACGAGATCAGCCGGATCTCACCGAGGAAATCTCTGGGGGTGATGGCATGTTCCGAATCGCCGATCTTGTAGGGCGCGGCGGCCTCTTGCAGTTCGGCATTGGTGCGCTGGTTGGCAGGCGCGTCGGGATCGGCTTCCAGGCGGGGGGTGTCGCCAGTTTCGGGCCGGGGCGGGCCAGAGGATTCGACCTGACGGGCCGAGGCTTCCAGATCGCCTTCGGCAGGCCGTGGAGCGGCGGCTTCGCCTTCCGCGGCGCGCGGGGCAGGCGTGGGGGCCTCTTCCGCGGTGCGTGGGGCGGTGGGTTCGGCGGCTTCGCCTTCCGTGGCGCGCGGGGCGGCGGGTTCGGCGGCTTCTTCGGGGGCGCGTGGGGCGGCGGGTTCAGCGGGTTCGGCTTCCGCCGGGCGCGGAGCCGCCTCGCCGCCTTCTTCCACGGGCGTGCGTGGGCGGATTGATTCGGCAAAGGCGTGAGCGCGAGCGCCGGGTACGGTGCTGGCCCCGGCGTGCATGGAGCGCGCCTGCATGCGGCGCACCGGGCCGATTTCGCCCAAACCGGCGGTGAAGACCGAGAACAGCATGGCCTGGCCGAAGTTCTCCCATGAGAGGTCACCCTGTACCAGTTCAGTCCCGACTTCGAGGACGGCGTCGGTTGCCAGGTTTGCGCCGAACTGGAGCAGCCGCCCGGAGTTCTCAACCAGTTTGCCCACGCCAAAGCCGGCAGCGCCGCCAATCGCCCCGGTGAGCGCGCCGATCAGGGCCGCGCGGCCCACGCCTTCCGATAGGTCGCGGTTGGTCTCCCAGTTGTTCAATACCTGGATGGCCGCCGAGGTAGCCGCGCCGACGATGGCCCCGCCGACCACAGCTCCCACAAAAGCGGCCACTCCGGCGCTGGCTCCCAGGGCGGCGGCCCCGGCTCCTACCAGGCCGATGACCGCGGGCCCGGCAAAGACGGCCACGACCACGATGATGGCAATAATCAGCACCCACTTAACCACCGACTTCCAGGCAGGGGCCTCGTGCGAGGCGGCTTCGCGGGCCTGCTTGGGGATGCCGCGCGCGGGGTCGTCCATGCCCCGTTTGGTGGTATCCAGGCTGGTGTTCAACTGCTCCAGCGATTGATTCAGGCCGTTGCCAATACTGGTGGTGGTGTTGGTGACGGTGGTGTCGAACCCGGCAGCCACCTGCTGGAGATTGGCTACTCCTCCGCTGGCGGTTGTTTGGGTCTGCTGGGCATATTGGGCGCTCTGCTGGGCGAAGTTCGACTCGCCTCCACCCGCCAGCGAGGCCATTGAGCCGCTAAAGGCTTCGCTAGAGGAAGTCGCTAACTGGTCATTGCTGGATGTAACCCCCGCCAGGGCCGACATGGCCTGGGTGGCTGTGGTTTCCAGGCGAGCTTCGCCCTGAGCGGCTCCATCATTGACCTGCCCATCCAGTTTATCCAGTCCAGAGCGCACAGCGCCGAAAGCCTGGGTCAACAACCGGTCGAGCGTGCGGGGGTCGGGCGCGGGAGTGGTTGCAAAGCTGGCGCTGACCTGGCCCAACCCCTCTTCGAGCGAAGTGAGGGCGGCGGCCACCGCGCTTTGAATTGAAGCCGTTGCCGAGTGGGCGGCCTGTTCCACGGCGACCTGCTGCATGTAGCCGGTGTCATTGGCGGCCTGGCGCTGAGATTGTTCCTGTTCGCTCAGTTTTTGCAGTTGGCCGTTCAGCCCCGAGTCCACCGAAGCCAGCAGGGCGTCGCGGGTTGAGGCGGCGTTGCTGATGGCCTGCTCCAAACCCGACTGGAGCGCGGTGAGCAGGGCGTCGTACTGGTCATCGAGGGTGTTGCGGGCCTGGCGGGCTGCTGCAATGAGGGCACAGCGATCTTGCTTGCGGCCTTTGCCGACCTCACGGGCGCGTTTTTTGGCCTCTTTTTCCAGGTTTTTCTTGTAGCCTTTGGCCGTTTCGCGGGCCGCGTTTTTCTGGGCTTCGGCGCGGCGGTCGGTCAGGTAGCCGGCCCAAAAACTGTCTTTGCGATTGATGCGGCACTTGTGGTATTCAGCGACATATTCCTCGCCGCGCGCGATGGCCTGTTCGCCGGCCGTTACCCCAGCCTGTTGGTGGGCCGTGCGGCTGTTGGTATAGAGGGTGTTGATGGTGTTCAGGCCGTTGGTTTCGCCGGTATCTACCTGGCTGAGGGAGGCCTGGTGCTGAGCAGTAAGCTGGTCAATGGCCGCGCTGGTAGCGGCTTCCATTTGCGCCACTGCCGAGTCGTGCGCGGCGTGGATGCGCGCCCGCGCGCCGTCGGCGCTGGCATAAGCCTGGGCGCGGGCGACTTCAATGCGCGCCGAGATCGCCGCTTTTTCTGTTTCAATCCCTGCGCCAATATCGGCCTTGATCGCCTCGGCCAGCCCGCCCAGGCGGTTGGGGACCTCTTCCAGTGCGAGGGCGCGGGCTTCTTCCATGCGCTCTATGGCCTGGCGGAAGAAGGTACGGGCGCGCTCGCGAGCGCGGGTATGCTGGCGTTCATCTGCGCCGCGCGGGCCGCGCGCAAAATCCACCTGACCGGCCAGGTCTTCGGCTCCGCGCCCTGCGCTTTCGAGCAGACCGCTGGATGCCCCGTAGGCCGCCACGGCCTCACCGCGCGCGGCTTCCAGTTGCCCAATCTGGCTTTCGACTGAAGAGGGCAGTTCAGCGGATTGAATGCCGCCTGCTTCTTCACCACCGCCGCCGCCTCCACCTGCGTCTCCACCGCCCGCCCGCATGCTGACGGTTTCTGGGGCCGCTGTGAGCAGTTCAGCCGTACCCGCGCCGCCTTCTCCGGCGGCGGCTGGCCCGGCAGCCGCGCCTTCGGTCGCGACGGCAGCCGTCCCGGCCAGCGAGCCTTCTGGCGGGGCGTTGGCGGCGGCCTGCGCCGAAATGGCGGTTTCGGCGGGGCAGTCGTCCACCTCTTCCACCTCTGGAGATTCACTGTCCATGTTTTCTTCAGATTCGGTGGTTTCTGGCTCTGGGGGCGTTTCTTCTGGCTCTTCCTCTGGTTCTTCGGCCTCTTCGTCATAGCACTCGGCATTGAGTCCGCCTCCGCCCTCGCCGGTAACGCGCTCGCCTTCGCCGGTGGAATCGGTCTGAGTGGCTGTGGGGGCCGCCGCGGGCGCAGGCGCAGCTCCTGGCGCGGCGGGCGCTGTGCCCCCGCCCCCCGGCGCTGAACCCGCTCCGCCTGCTCCAGCAGGCGCGGGGCCCCCACCGCCGCCACCTGCCGGAGCGCCGCGCCGCTCTGCCGGTTCGGCGGCAGGGGCTGGCTCTTCAGCCGTAGATGTTTCTGGGCCGGTGGCAGCGGCTGGCGGGGCTGTCTCTCCGGGAGTTTCAGCCGCGGCCAGGTCTTCCGCTGGAGTCTCCGCCCGTTCAGCGGTTTCGGTGGCTGTGGTGGGGGCTGTACCTTCTCGCTCGGCGGCCCCGGCTGCGGCGGTGGCCTCGCCTTCTCGCGCGGTGGTTGGTTCCGTGCCTGCGGCTTCGCCTTCAGCCGCTGCTTCGCCTTCGGCCCCTGGCTGCGCGGCGGCCTCTTCTTCCGCGGTGCCAGGCGCGCCCTCTTCTTCACTGGTGGTCTCTCCGCCGCCGGCAGTCTCTCCGCCGCCGGCAGTCTCTCCGCCGCCGGCGCCTGGTCCCTCAGCAGGTTCCATGCCCGGCTCGAACTGGCGGGTAGCGTTTACTTCTAACTGCCTTTGCAGCGGTTGAACTCCATCCTCATCGCCCAGAGTTTGCTGAACCACGTGGGTGGATTCGTGCGCCATCAGGCGCAGGTCGTGAGGCGATTCGCCGGGACCCAGCCAGATGTCGCGCCCATGAGTAAAGGCGCGTGCATGCAGGGTGCTGGCGGCCCGCCGGGCCGCGCCATCATGATGGACGCGCACCCCGCTCAGGTCCACCCCCAGCCCCGGCTCCAGTGCCCCGCGCACGCCAGAGGCCAGCGGCGAGCCGGGCCCCGGGTGGCTGACTGCCCCACTGACAGCACTGCTAACAGCCGGCGTGCCGCCTCCACTGCCACTTGCCCCGGCGGCTTCGCCTCCGCCGGGCGCGCGCTGTAGCTCAGGGGAAGGCTCGCCTTCCTGGGATTCAGGTCCGGCGCTCGCGGCTTCGTCATCGCAGTTCTCACAGGGCTGAACGGGCTTCTGCTCTTCCTCACAGTTTTCGCACGGCTGGATCACCTCTCGCTGGACGGGCTGCTGTTCTTCTTCACAGTTCTCGCAGGGCTGGACCACCTGCCGTTGGACGGGCTGCTGCTCTTCCTCACAGTTTTCGCACGGTTCCTCGGCCTGCGGTTGTTCTTCTTCCTCAACTTTTGCTCCGGCTTCTGCCGCGCGTTGGAGTGTCGCCATGCGTCCCACGGCGGAAGGCCCCAGCGGCGTGATCGCCGGAGCTGGCTGACCCGACGTTACCCGGCTGGCGGCGGCGTCGGCCTCGCGCTCAAAAGGGTCGCCTGGCTGGCTGACGGCCAGCTTGAACTGCACCGCTCCCCCGGCGGAGGCCCCGCCCAGGGGCAGGGCCGGCCCGGCAGCGTAGAAGGCGCTCAACGGGGCACGCGGCGCTGTAACGGTTGTTTCCGCGGGCCCTCGCTCCGCCTGAAGCGACCCTGCCCCGCCATCCGCTGAACTGCGGCGGGGCGGCGCGGGGGTTGAACGCAGTCTGGTCTTTGCCTGCGAGGCTCCCATACCAATCCTACAGCGAAAGGATGCGCATAAATTGATCGTACTGGTAGGCCGGGTGGTCCACGGGCCGGTCTTCATCCAGCGGGCAGACGGCCCCAGCCTTGCGATACTCGGCGCGCACAGCGCCGCGCAGGTGTTCATCCTGCACGGTTCCACTGCCGCTGCTCACAGCCAGCAGCGCGGCCAGCAGGGCCGCGTTACGAATCTGCCCGCCAGTCAGGTCACAGCGGGCCGCTACCTGTGCGAGCAGTTCTGGCCGGACGGCGTGGCCTTCTGGCAGGTGTAGTTGCCAGATTGCCAGGCGTTCCTCGGCGCCCGGCGGGACGAAGTGAACCACCACGTCCATGCGCCGCTGGAAGGCGCTGTCTATGTTCTGGGCGGCGTTGGTCGTCACCAGGATGATGCCGCCATAATGCTCCAGGCGCTGCAGCAGGTAGTTGGTTTCGAGGTTGGCGTAGCGGTCATTCGACGACTTCACTTCGGTGCGGTTGCCCAGCAGCGAGTCGCCCTCATCCAACAGTAAGATGATGTCCATCTCTTCGGCGCGTGAAAGCACCCGGTGCAGGTTTTTCTCAGTCTCACCGATGTATTTATTGATGATGGATGCCAGGTCCACCCGGTAGAGATCCATGCCCAGGCTGGCGGCCAGGATGCGCGCGGCCAGGGTTTTGCCGGTTCCGCTGGCCCCTGAGAAGAGGGCGCGCACGCCGCGGTTGGGCGAGGGGCCAAAGGCCGGGCCGAGGTGATCGAGCAGGTGTTCACGGTGCAGGCAGCGTTGTTCTAATTCGCGCAGCCGGTCGAGCGTTCCGGCAGAGACGATCAGTTGATCCCAATCGCCTCCGGCTTCGATGCGGTCGGCCAGGTTATCGAGCATCTGGCGGTTGAGGGCGCGCGCGGCCTGACGCACGTCTTCCAGGCGCACGGCGCGGCGGTTTTCCAGCCCGGCCTGGGCAATCGCCATGGCCGCCGCCTGGCGAATGTAGCCGCCCGGGAGCAGAAAGCGGTTAGCGATGACCGGCAGGTCTTCAGCGGGGAAATTCTTCAGGGCGGCCTGCCAGTGGCGCAGGCGCAGGTCTGGGCCGGGGGTGGGGATGGTCAGAGCCAGCACCTGGTCGGCCAGGCCGCCGCGCAAACCGCCTTCAGCCCCTAACAGAGCGATAACCGGGCCGTTGTACCCCAGTAAATCGGGAATCTGGCCGGTTTCGCCGGGGCCGAGATCAAAAGTAAACACCGGGACGGCGTGGAGCAGCGTGCAAAGCACGCCCAGACCCCGGTCGCGGCGGTCTTCGCCGGGTGGTTCGGCGCTTTCCACCGGGCGAGCTGGCAGCGGGGCGACTTCCATCAATCGGCGGCCCAGCGAGCGCGCCAGCGCCCCGGCAATGCGCAGCCGGTCGCTGCCAGGCGTGCCGCGCAGGGCTAAAACGCGCGCGCGCCCATCCTGCAAGAGCGCGGGGGCTTGCAGCAGCCGCTGGCGGAAGTCTGGCGGCAGGATCAGCTCTTGGGGGAGAGGGAAACTTTCAGCCGGATGCAGGGCCGCCGAACCGGTAGACAGGTGATCCGCCCCGCGCGCGGCTTCCCATGCGGCGGCGGGGACGCGCAGCAGCCATTCGGAGCGGGGCGCGTGGGGGTTGAGGATTTCTAACGCCCCCACGCGCAGCAGGCCGCCGCACACGGCAAAGGCATCTGGCCCCATGCCGGGCACGGCGGGGGCCAGAAGTTGGGCCAGCAGTTCCTGGGTGGGGCGGCGGTCGGTCAGGGGAGCTTGCAGGTGGGCAAACAGCGTGCCAAAGCGCGAATCTTCTTCCACCAGCCCGCACAGCAAAAAAGCGGTTCTCCCCAGACTGCCGGTTTCCGGCAGGTTTTTCAGGGCCAACAGCGGCAGGGGGGGCGCGGATCTGGGCGCGCTCGCTTCCCAATCGCAGACCTGTTCTTCCCACCAGGCTGCCGGATCGGGCGGCAGGTCGGCGGGCAGATAAGGCGCGATTTCTGCCTGGTAACGGCCCCAAAAGGGGTAGCGTTCTAACAGGTCTTTCAGGGGCTGGCCCAGGCGCTCGACGCGGTGTAAGAGCCGCACAATGGCCCCATAAAACAGGATTTGGAAGTGCGCGCGCGGGCTGCGCGGGATGAGATCAAAACAATTGGGCATGAGTTCCTCTGTTTATTTTTCTATGCACCGGGAGCAGGCTCTCGGTGAGCAGAAAAATAGAGACGCCGTTCCTTTATGGTTCAAAATGAAAGTACACTTCGCGGCCAAAGAGGGGCAGCCAGCCGGGGTCGCGGTCTAAACCGGCCAAACGTGCCGGCAGCGAGATGTTCTCCAGAGAAGTTACCAGGTCAATCTGAGTAGGGCTGAGGTATACGCGGGCGGGGAGCAGCAAAAGGGCCGCCGGAATGTCTTGAGCGCGCGCCAGGCGCAGACCCAGCACCAGGCGCGCCTCGATGAAGGACAGGGCGCGCACCAGCCAGCCGGCTAACAGCGGCGGATACGCCCGGCGGATGGCCGCGGCGCGGGCACGCGGCAGGGGCTGGAGAGGCAGGTTTGGCAGCCCGGCCAGCCAACCGGCGGGCAAGGCGAAGGGCGGCAGGCGGCGCGGGCGCGCGCGCGGTAATCGAAACCCCGGCGGAGCACCCTCTGGGCGCTGATCGAGCGCGGCCAGAGCGGCCCAAAGGGGGTCATCTTCATATCCGGCGATGGCCTCTCCCAATAATTCGCGCCCAATGGCTTCGAGCAGGCCCCACGCGCCTACGCCGCTGCTCAACCGCCAGCCGGTCTCACAGCAGGCGGGCAGATCGAGGGCCGTGAACAGGTTGGTGAGGTAGAGCAGGCCGCCCAGGCGGGTAAAACGCCCATCTAGGGACCAGGTGGGTTCCAGCGCGGGCAGAGCGGTAGTATCCCCGGCGAGCGGTGGAGCGATTTCGGGCGAAGGCGGCGCTGTGGGGTGGTCTGTGGGAGCCTGTGCCAGAGGGGAAGCCGGCGCGGCAGTCTGGGGGTGCAGTGGGGCAGGCGGTGAGGCGGGGGCGCGGTCTGGGTCCGGCAGGCCGCCGGAGCGGGCGGGTGCGCGCGGCGTGAGGTGGCTGTCTGGCGGGTGGGGGCCGCGCAAGGCGGTGGGCGATGCCGCCGCAGGCGGTGTGCCGGGCGCATCCGCCGCTGTGCCGGGTGGGCGGCTTGCCGGGCGAGACTCTACCGGCGGCTGCGGCGCGGTGGATGAGGCTGCCGGCGGGGGCGGCTGGCGGCGCGGCTGTGAGGGATGGCCGGTGAGCGCGGGGTGGCTTACGGGGCTGACCGGCAGGGGTTCCGCCGACTGCCACCAGGCCAGCAGGCGGCGGTAGTAAGGCGGCGCGGCGGCCAGAGCCGGCAGGGCATAGAGATCCAGCGCCAGGCCCAATAGGGCGGCGCGCTCGCGGCCCAGGTGAACCGGCAAAGCCGCCGAAGGGGCGTTCCAGGGCGGCGGGGCGGCGGGGCCGCGCGGCTCACCGGGGGGCAGAGGCGGCAGACCAAAGCTGCGCAGTACGGCTTGGGTCACTCGGACAGCCTGTAGGGGAGTGAAGGCGGCCATCAGCCGCGCGGCCTCGCCCATGCGTTCCATGCGAGCCAATAACGCCGGAACTGCATGCGGGTGCTGTTCCAGCCACCCGGCCAGGGCCGCGCCCGCCTCGCTATGTGATTGCAGGCCGTTCACATCGTTCAGGCGGCGCAGGAGCGTTCGCCACCACCAGCGCGCGCCGACCAGCCCGCGCTGTACATCCAGCGCCAGGCAGACCAGCATTTCGGCAGGGTCGGCAAAGACCACCGCCTGATCTTCGGCGGGCGTTTGCCCCCAGGCGGGACGGGCGGCATGGCGGTAAGTCTCTTGCAGTTGGGTCTGGAACGCCCGCTCCCAGGTCCTGCCAGACTGAAACCGGCCCGGCAGGGGGTCTTCCAGGCGGCGCACTACCAGGATGGCCTGCGGCGGAATCCCCGGCGGGTTGAGGTCAATCTCCGCCAGGCGGCTTTTGACTGCCTGGCGGAGATTGCCGCCGGTTTGCGCCGCGCGGGTGGGTGTGGCCCGCACGATGACCGTATCCATCTCGATGGTGTGACCGCTCATCCGTTACCTATTTGAACAATTTGCGCAGCCAGTAGAGCAGGAACAGCAAGAACAACAGCAGTGCCAGCCACCAAGGGATGCGCTTGAGGATGCCCGGCCAGCCCACGTTGGGAATCAGGGTGTTGCCCAGGTTCAGCGGCACGGGCAGGGTGTCTTCGGTGTAATTGATCGAATCGGGCAGCAGTTGGGCGATGTTCAGGAAGTGCATGGATACCGGCGGGGGCAGTGGGCCGCTAAACGGGATGTTGACGGTGTAACTGCCGTTTTGGTTGTCGATGCCTTTGATCGCCTGGCCCAGGGCCGGCTTGAACCAGAAATAGTTCGACCAGCCGGGGCCCAATTTGTGACCAAAACGCGTGCGCGGCGTGACGGTCAGCACCAGCCGGTTTGTCCGGCCGTCGCCCGGCTGGACGGTGGTTGCGACCTGCGTAACTTCTGGATCGGGCGCGGGCCGCACATACACGCTCTGAATCTGCATGCGTGAGAAGCGCCCCGACCGCTGCGTCTTCCCTTCCAGGCCGAATAAAAAGTTGTAGTGGCCGGGCGTTTGCACCTGGTACGTACCCCGGTAGATGCCGTCGCCGCTGTCTACCAGGGTGACGGTATCAGAACTGTCGCGCTGGAGAGCGCCGGGGTTTTTCGCCAGTTCGTTCTCCAGTTTGGCCTGCGCGGCAGAATATACATCGGGGTTGGTGGGCGGCTGTGTGGACGCGCTGCTTTCAGAGAGCAAGTCGCCGATGCTGACCCCCGGTCTCACCACGCGCGCTACCAGAGTGGCGCCGGGCTGTGAACCCAGGTTGGTGAGGGGCCGCCCGAACTCTTCCAGGCGGGCCTCGAGCTGGATCGAGTCGCCGGGGACGTAATCGCGCTCGGCGATGGTGAAAGTTGAATCGAGCGAGGCGTCTTCGCCTACCATGCACAGCTCAATAGGAACGGTGAAGGCCGTCGCTCCGTGAGTCAGGTCAATATCGCTTGCCAGCTCCACGGTGATCTGCCAGTCTGGCAGGTAAGAATAGGTTGGCGAGGTCGGCAGGTTAAAGCGCAGGTTGATATTGCCGGTGCCGGTGGCGACAGTCTCTTGAGGGTCGCCGGGGGGCTGAACCCGCAGTGCCAGGCGCACGCGGGGCGATGGGCATCGCAGGTTGATGGTGAGATATTGGGTGGTGGAGGTGATGGGTATGGAGGTGGTGAAGGGGGTTTGCGCGCTGACGGTGGCGCTGATCAGGCGGTACGTCTCCCAAGAGTTGAAATGCAAGAAGTTTTGCAGCAGTTCAACAAAGAAGGGGCTGAGGACACCGGCGTTGTCTTCTGAGTTGACGTAAAACCCTTTGGTGGCATTGGCGACATTTTGGTTAATGACCGGGTCAATGACCCCTGCCGCGCCCACCGTGACCGAGTAAATCTGATACCCGGCCTGGTTGGGCAGGGCCGTCTTGACTGCCGGGGTGGCGGGAGCGTAGGTTTTCACCGCGCCGCCTTCCACCATGACGAGCTTGTCGCTGTTCTGCATTCCGTCGCTCATCAGCAAGATCACGCGCCGCCGCCCGGCAGCGGTGAGCGCGCCATCGGCCAGGATCAGACCGTCGCCGATGGAAGTTGCTCCGGTCGGGACGATGGTGTTAACGTTGTTACGGATGTTGGCTTCCAGCGCCGGGAAAGAGCCCAGTCCGCCGGGGGTTTGCGCCCACCAGGCGGCGTCATGGTCGAAAAGAACCACGCCGATGTTATCGGTGGGCGCGGCGGCCCCCTCACTGGCGCGCATTGCGTTCCAGACGGCCACCAGGTCCACCACGGCGTCACGCAGGGCTTCGATCTTGGCCTGGGTTCCGGCCCCTGAAACCGGGCTGGACATGCTGCCGGAGTGATCTAACACCATTACCAGGTCTAACCCCGGTCGGACTTCGGGGCAGGCCAGGTCGGGGAAGCCCGCTACGTTCGCCACGTCTTCCGTGATCGGCACAATGCGCTGGTCGCCCAGGCATTCTGAGCCGGGGATGTTGCGGTCGAAGCTGATCAGGCACACCCCGCTGACCTCTGGCCCGGCGGTGACGTTGACGGTCCAGGTCTCGTTGGCCGCCATGGTCGTGCTGCACGGCGAAGGGAGGTTATTGGTGTAGTCAGACTGAAGGTCAAAGTAGAACTGGTAGAGCCGCCGCCGGGGGTCGCTGGCCGCCAGGCCGCCGGCGGGCGGAACAACGCCGACTACATCAACCCCCGCTGAACCGGCGGGCGCGGTGGTGTAGATCAATTCACTGGGCGCGCTGCCCGGCGAGATCGGGCCTACCGAGCGCGCCGTCCCCGCCGGGTCGGTGATCTGAAAACTGACGGCGGCGTCGGTCTCCATGCTTAAGACCGCGCGCATAGCGACAATTTGCTGCTGTCCCGCGGCGGTTTTGCGTGGGACTTCAATTTGAAAGTTGGTAACACCAGCCATTCGGGATCTCCTTTACGAAAAGCGGCTCCCCTGCCAGCCCATGGCGTGGGCTAGCCCGTCAGGGGGCGGCGGATATTGATGTTAAGGGTGGCCGGCACGTGCGCGCCCACCGTCACCCGCACGGTGACGCTGCGGCTCTGGCCGGCGGGGATCTGAACGATATTCGGAACGGTCACTTCGATCTGCTCGGTGTTGGAGTTGGCCGGGTTGATCTGGATGGTTTCTCCAGGGAGCGGGTAAGTGGTGGTGATGCCGCCGGAGGTGATTTCAAACTGGATCTGGTTCTGCAAGGGGTCATCGGCGAAGTTCTGGCCGTGGATGATGGCCCCGGCGTTAACGCTGATCAGCGAGCCAGACAGCGGCGTGACAGATTCAATCACCGGCGGGTTGCCCGGCGCTTGAACGGCCGGCAGTACCCGGTAGAGCGCCGAATATTCCCCGGCATTGTTGCGCACCTGCACCGTCACGTTCTTGCCGCCAGCGGGGATGCTGAGGGTGGTGGGAACGATGAAGCGCAGACGGGTGGAGGTGCTGCCAGCGCGGAACTCGGTGATGCGCACGCCGTCAATGTATACTTCGTTGTTCATGGCCGGGAAGGCAAAATTAACGCCGTTGATGGTCAGTTCTTGTCCGGCGGCAATCTGAGTAGGTGGTTCAAAGCTGGTGATAATCACTTGTGATCCTGTGCCTCCTCCGCTTTCCAGGTCGGTCACGCGCTGGTCAATCTCACTGAGTTTGGTGAGGATGAAATTCATCAGATCCGACGAGATCACGTCGCCTGGCCGGACCGTGTTCATATTGTTGGTCATAGACAGTCTCCTTTCTGATAATGGCTGTAATCCCACCGCGCTACGTCGAAGCGGGCAACCGACCTGGGCGGCATATGGCCGGTGGTAAAGACCAGGTAAGGCTGGAGGTTTTCGCCATCGTCAATAGCTTTGGCGTTCTGCCAGGGGCGGTAGACCCACACCAGTTCATCGCCGTTGGTAGGCATGGGCAGGTAGCCCCAAGACTCTTGCAGCAGGGCCGGCAGCGCCGCGCCATCAATAAACTCTGGTGGACGGTGCGGCTGATCGAAGAAAACCCCGGCATTGAACCCCCGAAACGCCCCCTGGCTGAGGGGTAAGATGCCCGCGGCGGGGAGATAGAAGAAATATTCGGTGGAATGGGCGGCGCTCAGAGTGGTGATAGTCAGGCGTTTGATGAGATCGTTAACGTGGTCTTGAAACTGCTGGAAGCTCGCCTCGGCTTCGGCCAGGCGGCGGGCGCTGAGGGGCTGCGGCCAGGGGATCGACAGCGAGGGCGCAGCCAGGCGGCGGCGCACCGACCACATATCCACAAAATGCACGCCGCCGGCCTGCCAGTACACCAGCGCCAGGGGAAGATCACATTCGTCCAGCGCGCCCGCGCCGGTGAGGGCATCAACTACCCCATATTGGTGATATTCAGAGCGCAGGGCCGACCCAAAGAACGGATCTAATTGGTCGGGTAGTGGGTCGCGCAGAAAGGCCAGCCAGTCTTCAATCCCAATGCAAATGTGCGCCAGCCAGTTGCGCAGCCGCGAGAGGCTGGGGGTATCTGTACGGGTCATCAATTCCGCCAGGGCCGTGCGGGTTTCGGCGCGCAGGCGCGGGATTTGCGCCAGGTCCAGTTCTTCCAGACGGAACTGCACGCCCTCTTGCAGTCGGTCGCGGTCACAGCCTTCTACCTTAGCGGCCTGCCCAAAGCCGCGCCGGGGGGCTAAGCCGGTAAAGCCCTGGGTAGGGCGGGCCACCAGGAGATACGCGCCTTTGCCGGGCAGTGGCTGCCCGCCGGAGCCATCGGGCGGGCAGGCTTCGAAGCCGGTGCGATCGGGAATGGTGATTGGTTTTTCTTTCGCCAGGGTCACTTCGGCGTCCACCGGCAGAGCTACGGCCTGTCCGGCGCGGTTGAAGGCCAGCCCGCAGGCCACTGCCAGCACCGGGGGTTTGCCATCGGCCCCATTGGCAACCAGTTTGACCTCGAAGCCGTAGACAATCCCGGCTCCCAGCCCCTGCCCCAACTGAACATCGCGCTTGCGTGAAGCTTCTTGCAGGGTTTCCAGGTCTTTTGCGGCCAGCAGCCGGCCGTTGAAAAAGTGAGTATCCTGAATGCCCTGGTTAAAAAAGCTTTCTTTCAGTTCAACACGTGGAATGATCGCGGCCATTTTTTTACTCCCTACGGCGCAAAGACCCACCACAGCACGACCACCCGCTCGTAGGGCTGCTCGCCGAGGTTGGTGATGCTGATGCGGAAACTGCCATCGCCGCCGATGTGATGGGCGGTGAGGGCCAGTCCCAGTACCTGGGTAGGTTGCCCTGCGGGCGGCTCATCGGGGGTGATGGCCGGGTCCGATTCGTTGACGGCCAGGGTGATAGGGCGCAGATCGCCAACGCCGGGGTTGATGAGGGGAGAGAAGAGGGTCATGCGCGGCGGCAGGTTGAGGAATTCCACCCGATCGGCGGTCAGATTAACCGTTCCGGCGGGTCCAGCAGGCCCGGCGGGTCCAGCAGGCCCGGCGGGACCTTGCGGGCCAGGGGGGCCGGCGGGTCCGGCAGGGCCTTCGGGGCCCGGAGCGCCAACTGGGCCAGGTGGGCCAGCCGGTCCGGGGTCACCCTGTGGGCCGGGCGGGCCAGCGGGGCCGGGATCGCCCTGTGGGCCAGGTGGGCCAGCCGGTCCGGGGTCGCCCTGTGGGCCAGGTGGGCCAGCCGGTCCGGGGTCACCCTGTGGGCCGGGCGGCCCGGCGGGTCCGGGATCGCCTTGTGGACCGGGCGGGCCAGGGTCGCCCTGGGGCCCAGCGGGTCCAGCAGGGCCTTGTGGGCCGGCAGGGCCGGGCGTGCCGATGCCGCCGCCCGCGCCAATCAGGCAAAACAATTCTTGCTTCAGACGGTCGGGCAGCAGGATGGGGCGGTCGCAGTTCTCAACTTCTACGCTGTTCAGGTCGAGATTGCCGTCAACGTCCAGGTCGAAAGAGACGCAGGCCAGCAAAATGCACTCTTCCACTTCAGCGCGGAATTCGCCCAACCGTTGAGGGTGGAAGCGCGGGTAGACCTCGGTTGTCCAGATCGCCAGCGCCTGGCGGATGCTTTCGCAGGCGGTGGAGGCCGGTAGGAAGATCCAATCAACCACTGGAGGGCTGGCGGGCGGTGGGCTGCCCTGGGGCGGAGAGGCGGCCTGAAAGGCCAGGTCGCGCACAGCCTGGAACAACAGGTCGGTGTTATCGGGGAGCGGCGGTGAAGTCGCTGGCGGGGAGGATGGCGGCGAGAAACCCTCTTCGGGGAAGACCAGCACGCGCTGTAGGATTTCGCCAAATGCGACCATCATGTCTTCAGCGCGCTGTTCGGGCTTTTCCCACGAAAATTCGGCGCGGTACGCCTCTTGAATGCGTCCGGGAACGCGGGTATCGGCGTCATCGGCGCAGGCTTTGCCGGCCACCGGGACGAGCTCGGTGGGGCATTCATCATAGCACAGACGCACGTATACCGAGTGGCGGCCCGCGCCGGGCGGCGGGCTGATGTCATCGCGGTGATCGCGCAGCCATTCGCCCAACCGGGCGCACAGGTCGCTTTCGACCCACATCCAGCGCCCGCCCGGACTGACGGCATACCCCGCCGAGATGCGCAACTGCACATCCGTCGGGTTGGTCACAGCTTCGGCGGTCACGCGCAGGCCCGAAACCGCCCCGTAGCCGTGCAACAGCAGGTTGCTGAGCTGGTTTTTCCATTCCAGGTGGACCTGCTCCTGGCGGAAATCGGTGACTCCCAGCACCATGCCATATTCATAATTCACCCGCTTGTTCGGTTGCAAGGGGGTGCTGGTCAGAGAAGCCGGGATGCAATCTTTCATACACTAACCTCCTAAGAGCATGTCTCCGAGCCTGTCGCGGTCGCTGACCGCGCGTTCTGTGATATTCATGGGATGAGCCGCCTCTAAATAGCCTTCAGAGAGGTAGTCGCGGCCCAAGATGATGGGTAAAAAGCGCCCATCTTCGCCCAAGACGGTATCTAACCCAACGCGGGCCTCGCCGACGCGGAAGAAATCCCAAAAACGGCGGGTATCGAAGGCGGCATGGGCGGGTTTTTCAAGGCGGATGATCCGCTCGACCATGGCCGACTCGGCCTGCGAGAGCCCTTCGGGGACCAGCACCGAAAACCTGTGGGCGGCGGCGCGTACCTGATCGGCCAGGCTGATGGTGGGGGCGGCTGTGCCGTTTTGGGTGGTGGGATCACCGGCCTGGAGGGCCTGCCCCTGGCGGGTTTGCCAGCGTTCCACCAGCCGCACCCGCTCAGAACGCTGTGAGCGCAGGACGTATTGGTAGAGGGTATCTTCCAATTCCTCCTCATCGGTGGCCGGGGTGGGATAAGGCAGACCCAGACGGGTTAATTCGTCGCGCAGGGCCAGGTCTGGGCGGCGGGCGGCCTCTTTGAAGCGCTTCAGGTAAGCTTCCAGGCAGGGGTCCAGAAGCAGCAGCAGGGCAAAGCGCAGGCCTTCGGGCGTTCCCCGGCGGGCGTAGAGACGCATGGCAAAGCGGATCAGCAGGCGGCGGCGGTCGCTCACGTTTGTTAGAGAGGGTGGAGCGACGACGCCCTGATACAGCGTGCCTTCTCTGGCGCGCTCTTCTTGCAAACGCGCCCACAGCGGGTCTAACACCAGACCCAACCAGTTGCCCAGCCAATCCAGGGTTTCGGCGGGAGCCGAGCGGGGGTCTAGAAGCATGGCAAAGGATGCGATTTTGCCTTCGATTTCAGTGTAAAAGCCCTCAAAATTTGCCAGCATCCGCTCCAGAAAGGAAGCTGAACTGGGTTCTTCGCGGTAAGCCGCTGGAAGATAACGTTCGAGGTACGAATAACGCGGGTACCAGGCGCGCAGCGCCTGGATGGCCGGCGAAACCCGCCCGTTGCCGCTCAACGTCAGGCGAATCTCTAAAAACCGCCCTTTGGCCTGCTGGAAGAGCAGTTCCCATGACCCCTGATTTTCAGCGAGCGGATCGGAGAAGGGCCGGAAATAAGGGACCTCGGCTCCGGCCTGACGCAGATAGAGAGGCGGTTCGGGGAGGAAGGGCTGGAAGGCCAGCAGGTCGGGGTCGTCGCCGGCGCGCGTTTCCACTGTCACGGCGCTTTCAGCGGGGATACAGCCATCCAGCACCAGGCGATGCCAGGTGCAGCCGGGCTGGTGGCCGTCGAGCCGAGGGATAATCACCTCGCCATAACGGGCGTAGTGAGGCTGGTCAATGGCTCGCAGGACAACCCAGCGCGTGGCGGCGTCGGGCCGCGAGACGGAAGGGGTCACATCGTAATAAAAGGCTGGTTCCAGATCGCGGCAGTCCTGACAGCCGGCATAGCCCCAGGGGGGCGGCGCGGCGACCAGGGCGCGCGAACCGTAGTAGTGCATGGGCAGGTAGTCAGGCAGTGCTCGTAGTGCTGGCAGCGAGTGGCCGGGCGCAGGCGCGGGCAGCGCGTAAGCCATGGCCTGGTTGCCGTCGCGCTCTACAACCACCAGGCGGTTGGTTCCAGCCAGGTAAGCGAAATCGTGTCCGACGACGGGCGGCTCTGCCGGGCCGCCAATGGAGGGCAGTTCCTGGGTAGAGGACAGGAAGGGGATATCCTCTGGCCCCAGGTCGAAGTGCAGGATGCGCGAACTCAGGCCGGGCGCGGCGGGGGCATCTAAGATCAGCAGACTGCCGCCGGGCAGAACTTCAATGGCGGTGGGGCTCAGGCAGGGCAGCGGCATGCCGGCCGGCGGCGGAGGGGACGTGAAATCGGTCGGGGTCAGAGGGGGCGTTTCGGGTTGGAAGGCTCCGCCCTGACCAGAAGCGGCTGGCGGGCTGGCGACTACCAGCGGACAAAGCCGGAAGTAGCGGTCGACGCGCCACAACTGCCGGTTGGCGCTGTCTAAAACCCATGCTCCCCCATCCGGGCTGGCGGCGATGTCAAAGGGGGTGAAGCCGGTTGGAAAGTTCAGCACCAGCGGCTCGCCGCCGCTGTGCAGGTCGAAGATCAGCAGACCAGCGGGGTCGAGGCTGCCTGCCAGCAGGTAATGGTGAGCGGTCACAGCCAGGCCGCTTAATTCGGCGGGGGCGGCAGGTGCGGCAGCCGGCGCGAAATTTCCGCGCCCGGCAGAGGGAGGCCGACTACCGGGCTGCCAGTAAATTTTGGCACGGCCTGTCCCAGCGGCGGCGCGGAACAGGCTCCGGCGCTCTGCATCAATCCAATACCAGGTTCCAAAGCGGTCCACCGCCGCGCCGCGCCGCTGTGCGGGGTCTAATGGCCTGGAGCGCCGCCCGCGTGGGAAGCGCTGCGGCAGGCGCTGAAGGCGGACGGCCTGCTCACCGTCCCACTCCAGGCTGTCTGGTGGGTCGCTTTGGCGCAGAACCTGGTCCCAGTCCTCGCGGCCGGTAATCAGGTGGAAGCGGGTTCCATTGACATCCACGCGGCATCCTCCGTTAGCATTTCGCCCGGTTGACCGGGATCGGCACCGATTGGGTGAGCGACGGCGCTGTCCCGGCAGGCGCAAAGACCGACTCTAATGGTTCGGCGCTGCCCTGGCGCACGCTGATGCCCGCCACGCGCGGCAGTTGCAGGCCGCGCAGGGCAAATTCTTCGATATCCTGCGGGGTGCTGACGCCCATCTCTATCGCTTCGACGAACTCAACCCCCGGCACGCGCGTGGCGACTGCCTCAAGATCACGGCGCAGCAGGGCTTTTTGCAGAGGCCAGCCCAGGCCGTCTGGCCCGCCGGGCGGCAGGGCCGAGAGATAGGTGTTCAGAGTGGCTTCGACTGCCTGTTCGACCTCGTCTGCGAAGAAACCGGCCCGCACGCGGAGGCCAACCGACAGGTAGACCGGCAGGTATTCTGGCCCACGCACGTAGATTTCGGTGGTCACCAGGCGGCGCGGGTCGAGATGTTCGCAGACGCGGCGAAGGAAGTCACGGTCGGGGACGGGCCAGGCCGGGTTGATGGGGTCAAATCGTGGGATGACCATGACGGTGACGACTCCAGCGGCTTCGACATCGGGGTTAGAGGGCAAAAAGAGGGGCAGGACTTCAACGCGGCCCACGTTGACGCCTGGTGTGCGGCGGGTGAGGTCGCGGAAATCCTGGGCTGTCACCAGGCGGTCACGGTGGCGCAGCACCAACGGAATGCGCCGCTCGCCTTCCTGAATGGTTTCACCGGCGGCTCCGCCGGTCGTGGGGACGGGGTTGGCAAGGACGTAGCCGCCTTGCAGGCGCGGGTCGCGGCTGGCGTTGACGGCTCCAATGCCCACATTGCCCTGCGGCCCGCCGCCGTACTCATAGCTGACCAGGATGCGCCGTCCGGCCGGGGGGCGGTAGCCGCGCAGGCCATCGCCAAAGCGCACCAGACCGGCCTCTGGGTCGAGGCTGTAAACGCGGTCATCTGGCCCGGCGGAGAGGAGATCGTCGGTCAACAGCCAGGTTTCCCAGGTGGTCCCACCAGAAGGATCGGGCGGACCCTCAACGGCCAGGCGCATCGAAGCTGGGATCACCGGCAGGTTGGCGAGCGAGACGATCTGATCAGGTTCACCGCTGCCCAGCCCGGCGTACTCATTCAACACCGGCACAGCCTGAGCAATGCGGGCGGCGTTGATGCCAATCCAACTGAGGCGGTAAGAGCGCCCCGCGCCGGTGGAGGTGGCCTCGGCGGGCAGGCGCACGCGCAGCCAGGTGACGAGGCGGGCGCGGAGCTGTTCATCTTCCAGCCGAGGCGGGAAGTCGCTGGTACCTTCTTCGAGCGGCTCTTCAAAGCTCCAGGTCGCCAGTTGGGCGGCCCCTGGCAGTTCAACCTGCACGATCCCTGGCGCATTGAACACGTCGCCGGTCTGGAACGTGCGCAGGCGGGTGTAGCGGGCGATGGGCTGGCCCTCGGCGCTAAATGCGGTGGGGTCTGGGATTTCAAAGATCAGGCTGGGGGCGGTTTCAGCGGTGGTAGCGGCCTGTTGAGGCTTCAGCGGCGCAACCAGGCCGGCGGCGTCTGGCACGACGCCCACCGACAGTACGTTATTCGCCAGGGCCTGGCGGACGGCATCGGGCACAGCGCCTTCGGGGGCCAGCAGGGCCAGGTAAATGGCCTTGTCGAGCGGCTCACTGGAGATATCGAGGACGGGGTTGGGGTCGCTGCGTGTAGGCAGTATCATCTGTACCGGCTCGTAAAACTGCGGCTGTACTCCCAGGGCCTCAAATTGATCAGCGGTGGGGAAGGGTAGGCCCTCGGCGTCGGCCTGTTCGGCCAGTTGGGCCGCCAGTACAGCCTCATATTCCTGACGGTAGGCTTCGTAGCGCGGGTCGGTGGTGGGAATGGCCCGTTTATAGTAGGCGACCGCCTGCATGGGTAAGACGTTCAACGGGTCGCGCGTGATAAAGGCAACGTTGCCAGCGGAAAGGGTGATGCCCTGCTCCAGGATGAGAGGGGCAATTGGGCCGCGCTCGTTGGTGATCGTTACCATGCCGCTGGCCGACCAGGCCGGACGCAGCGGCACATCCAGCAACTGCAAGAACTTTGAGCGGTTTAACTCTGGGATGCGGTTGGCGCGGTAGAGCAGTCCTTCCGTCAGAAAAGCAAACAACTGCACCAGGGTTACGCCTGGGTCGCTCTCGACGCCAAAGTTCGTCCACTCTGGAGTGTAGACCGGGATGCGCCGCAGCGCTTCTTCCAGAATTTGCTCGTAATTTCGGTCATCCAGCACAGGCAGAGGTATGGGCATGGGCTTATCCCTCGAACTGTAAAGTCAGGTTCAGGCTGCCCTGTGAGCGGGTAGCCACCAGGTGAAAAACGATGTGAATGTGGGCCAGGCGTGGTTCTTCGGGGTCGGCCTCTACGCTGACATCTTCCACCACTACGCGCGGTTCCCAGCGTTGAATAGACTGCACTACCTGTTCGCGGATGAGGTGGCGGGTGGCGACCGTGTTCGGCTCGAACAGGAAGCGCCGCAGGCCGCAGCCGAACTCTTCGCGCATCAGGCGCTCGCCCGGCTCGGTCAGCAGTAAGATGCGGATGCTCTGGCGGACGTTGTCTTCGCCGTATGACCAGGCCAGGCGGCCGTCGGCGTCAATGCGCGGCGGAAAGGCCGGGCCCTGGCCGAACAGCGAGGCAGGCCGCGCTCGGCGGGTGTTGCGCGCTTCAGCCATGGCAGCCTCTGAGAGAGCAGGTATTCAGGTTCCTCATAGCATCCTTCCTTACTCTGGAATCAGGCTCTTCGGCACGGGCAGGCAGATTTTGAAGAACGGCAGCCACCAGAAGATCAGGTTAAAGATCACGACAAAGATGAGCAGCAGCATAAAGGCAATGATGAAGATGATCTGGATCGAGAATGAGCAGATGAAGGCAAAATCTCCGCCCCCTTCGGGGTTGAGCTGGCCGTCATCGAGGAAAGTCTTTTCTTTGCCCAAGAGAGTGTTCATCTTCTTGCGCATGGCGTCGGACATCACAAACGACACCCCCTTTTTAAACTTGCGGAACCCGGCAATGCTCACGTCGGTGGGCAGAGGGATGCGAATAGGGCGCGCCGGAGCGTTGGGGTCGAAGAAAGGTGCAAAGACAAACGGCTGACTCGGCTGGCTGACGATGACCTGGGGCGGGCTGCACTGGGGCCGCTCGTACACAAAGCGCAAAACGTAGCGCACGTTGGTTGATGGCTCTAGCTTGGAGATGGCCAGAGGCGGGCGGGTTTCGGGCAGGGCGGCGCGCACCCGGTCGAGCAGGGTTTGGGTCGTGTTGAGCAGGGCCGGGACGGCTAAATAATAGGCTCCGGTGAACCCCAAAGCCGTCACGTCCGCTCCGCCCGGCGCGTTGAGAGCTTCTTGATTTTGGGCGGCCTTTTGGATGGCCTGGGCCAGCGTCAGGCTGCCGCTGAGGACTACGGACTTAAGATAGCTCATCAGGGCGCTTTTTTCGGCGGCTTTGGGCGCGCTAAAGGTAGCGTTCAGATCGTCGCGCAGGGCGGCGGCTACGTCGGGCAGATAGGTGTTGGTGTTAAAGTATTCCCACAGGTCCAGCAGAAGATAGACCGAAGTCGTCAGCGCAATATCTGATGGCAGCCCTGGCAGGGTTTCTAACGGCGTGATGAAGCGAGATCCCAATTCTTCGATGGGCAGGTCCAGGGGTTGGGTCTGACCCTGATCTGTAACGGCCAGTTGAGCCGCCGGGACGTTGTAGGTCTCGCCGCTGCTGACCGGCAGATACCCGGCGTAGAGGGTGCGGCCGGCGGCAGTCTGCTGAGGAAAGACCGGCAGGCGTTCTTCATCTTCTAAGAGGCTGCGCCCGGAACCCGTGACCTGCACCCACTGTTTTTCCTTCCCTTTCACCACCCAACCGTATTCTTTCCAACCAGACTGCGCCCCGCCGACCAGTTTGCGCATCACGAAGAAGGTGGTCTCACCGTCGGCGCGCGCCACTACGTGGTCGGGAAAACCCGGCTCGCGACAGCACAGCGAAGCGGCAGTGAGGTAAAAGCAACCATGTGCGGGTTGAAACAGCGAAGAGGGCTTGGGCTGGCTGCCGTTGACGGCGGCGGGCGCGGGCAACTGAGTTCCCTGAAGCGCGGCAGGCGTGGGCGCGGCTACGTCCGCCAGGAAGCTTTCCATAAATTCGTCCGTGCGGTATTCAAACAGCGCCGGGCGGAAGAAGGTCAACTGGCGGAAGCTGGCGGGCTGCCACAGGGGGGCTGGCGTTGTCCAATCGAAAGTCGTCTGGGTCATATCACCACACATTCCCCGCGCCGGGCGTGTACGAGGCGCTGATCACCGAGTTGGTAATGACTGTATCGGATTTCACCACGCCGGAAAACTTCGACATGCCGGCATCTACTTTAACCATGCTGGTGGAAACGTTGACCATGGCCGCCTGGATGGTGAGGTTGCCGGCGGCGTTGATGGTGATGCCGGAGCTCTCCATCTTGATGGAATTGCCGCTGCTGTCTTTCAGTTCCACCGAGGCAGGCGTATCGTTGAGCGTGACCACCTGGCCGCCGGGCGTTTCGATGGTCACTGCCACCTGACCCTGGGTATCATCCAGGGTGATACGGATGTTTTGGCGCGAGACGATCACCTTCTTGTTGTTCTGCCCGGCGCCATCCATGCTTTCAGGGGGAGCGTCCTGGCCGTTCCACAACGCGCCGACGACGTAAGGGCGGCGGGGGTCGCCGCCTTCAAATGCAACCAGTACTTCATCATCCACGTCTGGGATGAACCAGGTTCCGCGGTCAGGGCCGGCCATGAGGGTCGCCAGGCGGGCCCAGGCTTCGTAGCCGCTGGTGCTGTCTGGCGCCCAGGGCAGGCGGATGCGCACGCGGCCCTGTTTGTCGGGGTCGGTGACGCTGGTGACAATCGCCGGGTAAACGCCGTAGAGCCGCTTGCGCCCTTCAGCCTGAGCCTCAGCAGATTGGTCGTAGGTGTCGAGGATGTCGTAACCGTCCAATCACAACTCCTATCGCGCAGTCAGTTTCAGCCGCCAATTCCTGGGCGTTCCGCCAGAAACATGGTACGGTAGCCGTGGAGCATATCGAAGGAATGGCGCGCCAGGGTAACGTAGTAAGGGCCATTGAAAAAGGGGCCCAGCTTGGCTAGTTCAATCGTTGAGCCTACTCGCAGCCGCACCGATCCATCTACCACGCCCTGCCCGCGCACGAAGGCGCGCGCGCGGCTGCGGTAGCGGGCTTCGGCCAGCTTTTTGGCCTCGTCCCGCGAGATCGGCGTAGAGAGCGCCATGCGCTCGGTGCGGGGGGCCAGGGCTTCGAGGACGGTACTGCCCGCACGCCGTCCGTTTAGCTCGGCCTGGATGGCGATCACGCCAGCTTCTTCATCAATGGCGCTTTTGCTGCCTACGTCCCAACCCGAGACACGCACAGCCGTGCGCTGGTGGGCGAGGTCCGCCAGAACGCTGAATTCGAGCAAATCCTTGCCGTAGGTGAACGTAATGCTGCCCGATGAGCGCCTGCTGCGCGCCTGAGCGTAGAAGGTGCGGTCATCCATCCAGATTTCTGCATCCAGGGCGGCGGCGCGCTCGCGTAAGAAGGCGAGATCGCTCTGATTGACCTGCGCCAGAATGCGGTGAGTGGGGCCCTCCAGGTCTATGCGGGCGGTCAGCCCGTGTTGTGAGACTACCTGGCGCATTACGTCAGCGTCGGTCATATTTTCGAAGGTACGGGTGCGGCGTTCCATGCGCAGGTCTTGAAAGCGGTCTTCGGCCAATACCAGCAGTTCGGGGTCGCGTTCCTGGGGATAATTGCCTTCCAGGCCGCTGATGCGCCCGGCAAAGGTGGGGCCGGCTTCGCCCGGTGGGCCAAATTCAATGGAGATGGTTTTGCCAAAATCAATGGTCTGGCGGTCAAAGAAGAAAAAATCCACCTGTTTGGAGCGAGGTCCAAAGTTAATGAAGGAAGCCTCACAGCGGAACAGGCCCTGGGTGGTCTCTTCGACCAGGACGGTTTGCAAGACGGCATCGCCGAGGGATTGGATCAGATTCCCGTCAATGCGGATGCGCGGGCGAGAGGCATAAAATGCGGAGCGGCGGCTTTCCTGGGTCATAGGGTCCTCGCGCTAGTCGGCCCGCAGGCGCAGACGGCGGCGGGCGAAGCGGTGCATAATGAACTCGATCTCTTCAGGCCGCAGCGGCGGCGGAGCGGCAGGGGGCTCTGCGCGGGGCGGCTCTGGAGCTTCGGGAGCCGGGGGGCGGGGCGGTTCGCCGCCGGCCTCGCGCGGCTGGTTTTCGCCAGAAAGGATAATTTCAAAGCTGCTGACAATAATGGGCATCGGATCATCTCCTATCCATCGAGGTCAAAAGAGGCGCTCGCCCCAGCGGATGCTCCTGCTCCGAAGGATGCGCCCACTCCGGCGGAAGCCCCTGCTCCGAAGGATGCGCCCGCACCAGCGGAAGCCCCTGCTCCGAAAGAAGCGCCTGCTCCGGCGGAAGCTCCTGCTCCGAAGGATGCGCCCGCTCCGGCGGAAGCTCCCGCTCCGAAAGAAGCGCCCGCGCCAGCGGATGCGCCTGCGCCAGCGGATGCGCCTGCGCCGGCAGATGCGCTGAAGCCAACGCCCCCACCCAAGCCAGCGGAAAAGCCCACCTGCCCCCCGGCGCTGAGACCGGCCGCGGCCCCAATCCCGGCGGATGCGCCCGCACCGGCGGATGCGCCCGCACCGGCGGATGCGCCCAACCCTGCCGAGGCGCTGGCCCCCGCCGACAGGCCTACCGAAGCGCCTGCCGATAAATTCAACATGGCCCCGGCTTGCAGGCGGAAGGGGTCGTCAATGCCGTTGGCCGCGGCGATGGCCTTCCAATCGCCGCTTTGGCCGCTGCGCCCGGCCATCTTCTGCACGCTGTCGCCATCCTGCGCCGGAGACAGCGGCGTGGTGCCGGGAGTGGGCGCGCCGCCCGCCGCCGGAGCCGCCCCTGCGGCCTGACCGGGCTTGCCAAATAAAAACTCGATTTCCTGCCGCGCAATGGACAGAGAGATCGTCGCGCGCATGGGGATGCCCTCTTCGGAGAAGTAATCGAGGGTCTCGTCCATCGATTCGACCACGCCGCGGAAGATGAACGTTCCCCATTCAAAGCTGATGCCCGGCGGCACGCGGTTGCTGTTCTGCGCATTTCCCCCTTCGGGCGGTTTGGCCTTGATAAAATAGGCCACTTTTTCCGTTGTTTTGCGCACGTCGTTGGCCCCTCCGGCGGAACTGCGCACTTCGGTGGTGTCGAACAGCAGTTCGACGCTCAACTTAGAAGTGCCGCTGCCCACGAACTGCCGCCCGCTGCCGCCCGGCTGGCTGCCCCCGCGCGACTGGTTGGAATAGGTCACTTTCAGCGATTCCGGGTTGAACTGCACGTCTACCGTCTTGCCGCCCGGAACCGGCTCGGCCTTTTGCTGGTCGGCGTCCCACCGGATTTCTACAAGTTTGGCCTTGGCAACCATTGCTATCCCTTTTCCCCTGACTTTTGCGTTTTTTAAGCCGGCGCTTCGACGCGAAACGACGTAAGCGCAATTTCCATTTCTTCAATGGCTACGGCCCCTTCTTTGGCATTCAGGGCCGGGGCTTTGATCTTCACCGGCAGGCAGCCGTAGAGCAAAAAGCGCACCCGGTCAGCCCCGTTGGCATCTTTCACCAGGATGGTTCCGCTGGCGCGCGTGCTGCGGTTGGTATTGCCGGTAGAAGCCATGAACCACTTCCACAGGTCGAGGTTCGAGGTCATGCCGCGCTTGAGGGTTACGTTGCTGTAGGTTACGCGCCCGACGAGATTGATCTGTTCGGTGTTGTTGCCGCCCTCTTTGACCGTTTTCGGCTCCATTGACATTTCCAGCCCGTCCAGTTCGGCAAATTCCATATCACAGACCGGGCTGGTCATCCCCAGAGCGGAGGCATTGGGGATGTTCAATTGAACGTAAAAGTTAAAGGTGTTAAACGGGTATTCTTCGTTTGCCATAGGCTAAATCTCCGTGGAGAGCAGTTCGCCTTCGCCGGTGCGCGTTAGTTGAACGGTGATAAACTCCATCGGCTGAGAGGGAGCCACCTGGATGACCACGATAAAACGCCCGGCCTCAATGCTTTGCGGGGGGTTGACGCTGGCGTCGGTGATGACCCGAAAGGCCTGTTCGCGCGAAGCTCCGGCAAACGCGCCGCGCTGGTAGAGATCGCGCAGCATTTCTTCTAACACCACGCGCGCCCCTTCGCGGAAGCGTTCATGGTTGCTCTCGAACACAAAATCCATGCCCAGGCGCAGGGCCACTTTGCGCAGTAAGATCATCAGGCGGCGGACGGAGACCTGGAAGAGATCGCGGCGGTCGGAGAGGGTATGGGCGCTCATTGGACGGAAGCCATCGGGTTCGTGGCGCACCAGGTTGAAGCGCCGCGCAAACAGAGTGGCCCATTCCTCGGCAGTAAATTCGGGTCGCAGGCCGACCACGTCACGCACAATCTCATTGGCAGGGGCCACCCATACCCCGCGCCGGCGTTCGCGGCTGGCGATCAGCCCGCAGATGGCCCCATCAGGGGGTATGGCCTGGGTTTCGGCCCGGCTGGCGGCTTCGCCCGCCGCGATCAGCACCCAGGGGTGGTACACCGCCGCAAATGACAAATCAGCAATATCCGATAGTTCATCCAGGCCAAAACCGCTGATTCCCATGGAAGTCATGGGCGGCAGGCCCAGTTGACGCCGCAGGGCATCTTGCCAGGCCAGGCAGCGGGGCAGGTCATAGCGGCGCGGCAGGCTGAGGATCGCCAGGCAGTCGGCGCGGGCCTGACAGAAATTCAATAGAGCGCGGTGAATTTCCAGAAAAGTTTCTTCGTCTGCCTCTGGTTCGGGGGCATCGAGGTCAACGATGGGCAGGGGATTCAACGCCGTTGCCGCGGCCTGGTAGATAAACGCGCCGGGTAGTTCAGCAGAGCCATTGGCATTTTCTACCCGCACCGTCACCGGTCCTTCGAGCAGCCCGGTGGGGGCCAGACAGCGCAGTTCTTGCGTGCTGATGACCGTTACCAGGCTGGCCTGACGACGGCCCAGCCAGACGGTCGTCTCCAGGCTGTTGGTGAAGCCCTCGCCAAGGATGGTGAGGGGCGTTTCCTGGTCTAAGGGGCCAAAATACGGCTCAACGGCGGTCAGGCGGGGAGGCCGGTCGCAGGCGGCGAATTGAGGCTCTGGTGGGCAGTCGGCGGGCGGCGGGGGAGCCGCAGGGCGGGGAGGCGGCGGCGAGGGCAGGGCTTCGGCCTCGGCCCAGACCGGTTGAACGGCGTCTGGAGCGGTCACCAGAGCAACCTCGTCAATGAAGAGCAGGCTGTGCAGTCCGTAGAGGCGGCGGCCCTGAATTTCATGCAGGTCCACGGCGGTCGCCATGAGCGTACGGGCCGACTCAAACGCCAGTCGGGGATCCTGGAAAACGCGTGGATCAAATTCGATCAGGTCGTCGTCTCCGAGGTAATTTTCGTCTGGCCCGGTAAACTGACGCGGGTCGTTCTCTTGAAAGAAAACCGGCATAGACAGCGGCAGGTAGATCAGGTTGGGCTGTTCAGAGAGCTGCTGGTAAGCGGCGCGTGGGTCGGTGATCCGTTCCGCATAGGGGAGCGCTACATCACTGCCCAGCGGCGCGAACAGCCCTGCCAGAGCTGCCAGAGGGTCGGCGGGCGAGTCGGGCTGAGGCAGGTCGGTCAGAACGTCAGCGGGGGCCAGGCCGTAGGCATCCCATTGGGTGGCGCGGAACCATTCGGCGGCGGCATGAGCTTCGGATACGGGGCGGGAATCTTGGGACGTTTGGGCGCGCGCCCGATTGGGCTGCGCGGCAGATTGGCGGCGCAGCGAAGTTTCCAGCAGTAAGACATCGCCCCAAAAGCGGTCGCCGCCGGCATTGAATGCCAGTTCCGTGGCCGGGGCCAGGCGCTGGTCGCCCAGGCGGGGCAGCAGATCGAAGCGCAGTACCTCCAACGAGGCCAAGGTGACCGGGCCGGCGGGCGCAGCCGCCGGGAAGATTTGCAGAAGGCCCGCGCCGCTGGCCCATAGAGCTGGCGCGGGCGGAGAGAGCGGCGGGCTGGCCGTTCCGGTAGACCCGACGACATCCTCAACTGCCAGCAGAACCGAGCGTCCGTCGCTCAGGCGCAGCAGCAGGGCGTCGCCAGGGCGCACCAGGCCGGCATCGTCAGGATGGAGGGGTAAATTGACGCGCCCGGCGGTAAACGCCAGCGCGCCGGTGGACTGTAAGTCTTGCACGCCGTCCACCGTCAGCAGGCTGGAGGCCAGTACCTGGGTTCCGGGAAGTTCGTCCCACAGTGGGTAGATGGCCCGCAGGCGCACCTGAGTATCATCCAGAGCGGGCGCGCCGGAGAGATGGCCCGCAACCAGCCGGTCGGTCACCGCCAACCAGCGGCTGTCATTGGCAAGGGTCAGTCGCAGCACATCGCCGGAAAGCAAGAGTGGCCGCCCGTTGCGGGTCAGGCGGGCACTCCGCGCCGAGAGCAGAGGGCCTTCTGCGCCGTCCTGCCAGGTGAAAAGGCTGGCGGGCAGAGGAATGGCCTGCAAACGGGTGGACAGGCGCACCTGGTTGGCCCAGGCTCCCGGTGAAGAAGCCGCTGCTGCGGCCAGGCGCGCCGGAGTGGTGGAACTGCCCAGCGCCACCATGCCCGGCAGGTGGAAGCGGGCCGCCTGAGCCTGCGGTCCCGCCACCCGCACCACGTAGCAGCGCCGCCCGCCGTTGGCAAAAAAGGCATGGACGCAGCGGGGCAGGCTGGCGTACACCATCTGCCCAGAAGATGCGCCCACAGACGCCGGCCAGGCCCCGCCTTCCGGCGGCGAGGGGGCATCCTGGCGGGTGTGGCGTTCCACCGCCAGGGGCAGGTCTCCGCCAAAGACGGACGCAAAGGCCCCAGGGTCTTCCACCGCTACGGGCAGGTTTAACGGCCCGCGTTCGGCAAAGCCAATGAAGGCCGGCACGTCCAGCGGCGGCAGGGTCAGTCCCCCGGGCTGGGGCGGCGGTAAAAAGTAGACGCCGGGCAGGCGCAGGTCTTCTCTAAGCCTCAACGGTCAAATCCTCGATAGATAACACCAGCTCTTCGATGGCAACGTCTGTGCCGCCTTTGGCGTTGAGGGTGGGAGCGGTATATTTCATCGGCACGGCATTGGTGGCCTTCCAGGTCATCACCTTGTTTTGGCCGGTCTCGTCCATCAGTTCGATAATGACCTGGTTCTGGCGCTCGGCCAGGGTCCCTTCGCGGGCTTCTTTGATCCAATCAAAAAAGTGCTTGACGCCGATAACGCCCCGCTTGAGGGTGAGGTCGCTGACCTTGTACACCCCCGGCACTTTGCGGACGTGATTCTGGCGCTCGTTGCCGTTGCGGTACTCGGCTATGGTGATTTCGACGCCCAGGCCGCTGACTTCTTGAAAACCAGCGGTGATGGAATCGGCGGCCCCGAAACGGTCAATGGTTACGCGGAAATTAAAAGCTCCATACGGTGTGTTACGAGCCATAGTTCCTCCAAATGCAATACACTGTTTCCCCTGGGTTGACCAGCAGAATTTCCTTAAGCAGTGGCGTCAGCCGTCCACTGGCCGATGCGGAAGATCACAAACTCAGCCGGTTTGACCACCGCGACGCCGATCAGGCAGATCAGGCGACCGTTATCGAGGTCGTTTTGGGTCATAGTCGAGCGGTCGCAGCGTACAAAGAAGGCCTGTTCAGGCACACGGCCCATTAGCGCGCCGTTGCGCCACTCGTTGAATAAAAAGCCTTCAATGGTGCGGCGGACGTTGTCCCAGAGGGGTTCGCTGTTATTCTCAAAGACGGCCCACTGCGTGCCGCGGTCAATGGAATGTTCCAGGTAGGCAAAGTAGCGGCGCACGCTCAGGTATTTCCATTCGGGGTCGCTGCTGATGGTACGCGCGCCCCACAGCAAGAAGCCCCTGCCCTGGAAGAAGCGGAAGCAGTTGACTCCCTCAGGGTTGAGGATATCCTGCTGGGCTTTGTTCAGCCGCCGCTCAAAATCAACGGCCCCAAACACGACTTCGTTGGCGGGGGCTTTAAAGACCCCATCCTGCACGTCGGTGCGGGCGCAAATGCCGGCGACAAAGCCGCTGGGGGGGACGAGCAACTGGCGGCGGCCATCGGGGTCGAGCGGGTCGGCAATTTTGATCCAGGGGTAGTAGAGGGCGGCGTGGGTCGAGTCGAACTGGCCGCGGAAGGCGCGCACTTCTGAGATTGCCATGTCATTGGGCGAGTCGAGCAGGGCCACACGGTAGCGCATGCGTAGTTCGCAGTGAGCCAATAGAGATTGGACAATGGCGCTCCAGCGGGTGTTGTTCTCGGTTTCGTTGAGGTTGACCTCACGAAAAGAGTAGCCGGGAGCGGCGACCATAGAAATCTCTTCAACGGCGGTGAAAGCCTCTAGGCCGGTGGCCTCCACAAACGTGCCAGAGGGGTCGCGTTGGGCTTCGCGCCCGCGATAGGCTTCGGCGGTGGGCAGGTTGCCATCGGTTCCGTTGGTGAGGTAAAAGATGCGCTCCAGGTCTGCCGGACGCGGTCGGCTGCGTGCGTCTGCGGGCGAGAGCGGCGGCGAGAGCAGGGAGCCAGCAGCCGCAAATTCTTCGTCGCTCATCAGGCTGAGTTCCAGGCTGTTTAAAACCTCTGCCCCCAGCAGATCTTCGGCAAACTGCGCGCCTGAGGTCAGGTCGGTCTCAAACGCAAAGGGGATTGTCAGGTAGCGGGTGCGCGATTCGGGGGTTTCAATGAACAGGTTGAAGACCGAACTGCGGTTCAGAGGGTGAGGCGAGAGATTGTTCCAGACCTGTTCAACCTCAGATCGCCCGGCGCGCAGCACGCGGATGCTGAGGGTAAGTAAGTAGGCTTGTTGGGTATCGGGGTTAAAGTCAACGGCCAGCATCGGGGGTGAGGTGGGGCTGTCGAAAACGAGGTCATTGCCGTCAAGGGTCACATCGTACAGCCGGTAGGTAGGGCTGCCGCTGGCTGGCGAGCCAACGCGGTTGCGCACGAGGATCACGTCATTTTCGCGCACGCTGCGGATCACCGGCAGGCCATCACTGCCGCGCACCAACAGGTTGGCCGAGGGCCGCACGGCGATAATCACGCGCATGTTGCCGGCCCGCCCTGGGAAGCGCGCGCGCAGTCCTACCGTGAGCGGCGAGTTGGACGCGGCGAAAGCACGCCCGGCCATCGGATCGGGCGGCGAGCCGGGCGTGTCGGGGGCAGGCGGGGTGAAGGTGCGAACAACGTACAGCTTACTGCCGCCGTTCTGGAAGAAGGCGGCGACCGCGTGCGCCAGATAGTTCTCGTGTTCAACGCCACCCTGATCTTCAAACTGCAGGCGGTCAATTCCCCCATAGATCCGCTCAAAGTCTGCGAAACTGGTGAGTAGTTCGGGATCGCCTTCGATGGGCCCATAGCGGGTGGGGCCGATAAAGCCCGTGACGCTGGTGCTTACGCCCTCAATAGACTTGGAACGGTAGCTGGTTTCTTCAACATATACTCCGGGCGCCAGGTATTCAGGCATAGGTTCAATCTCCTTTTTTTTATTCCGGCTTAACCTTCAATCCAAAGTTCAGACCGGCCCGCCGTCTGCACTAACAGCGGCTGGCCGAAAGTGAACGGGGATACGATCTGATTGCTCAATTGTCCCGGCCCGGCCAGGCTGGTGTAGAGCTGGGCGAAGGGCTGGCTGAGGACGGTGCTGAGGGTTGGGACGGGGAACCCTGCCAGCGGCTCGAGGCCAGGGGAGGCATACCGCACCCGGATGGTGAGATCCCAGGTGATGAAGCGGCTGGGCGAGGGCGGCGGCGTGAGGGGGGAAGTCTGCGGGGGCGGGGGGGTAAAGGTAGGCTGTGGCAAGAAGACGACGGCGCTGCCGTCTGCATTGGCAATGCCCGGCCAAACCGGCCCGCTGGGGGGTTCGACTTCGAGTATGGCAAAGGCCGCTGGCCTGGCCTGGCCGCTGGTAGTGCGCTCGACAATTTGGGCGCGCACCACTCCCAGGGTTGCCAGGGGGGTACGGGTGGGGGCAGAAAAGAGGTAGAACCCCGGCAGGCTTTGCGCCGGACTGCCGGCGGGCTGTAAGGGGAAGATGCCCCGATAGGGTGCGTCTATAAAAAACAGACAGGGGCTGAAGCGCCCAAAGGCATCGCGCACGTAAATCAGGAAACGCTGGGTGACCGGCGGGCTGTCGGGAGGGTGCTCGCCGGGGGGAGTGTTGGGGTCGGGGAATTCCAAAGCGCTGAGGCCCGGCAGGCTGTGAAAGGCATAGATCCCCGCAGGGGTGCGCGCGGCGCGGCGGGCCAGGTCGGGGCGGTCCGGCGGCATGGCGAGGACTTCCAGCCCATCCACTACCGGGACTCCGGCGGCAGGGTCCCAAAAGCGGATGCCCAGCGGGGTAAAGCGCAGGATGCGTTCGAGAGGTTCAAGGGTAGCAAAGATCGGTAAAGTCGCCATAAGTACTCAGGGTTCGACTAATTTCTGCATATCGGCCAGCCGTTCTTGGACCGGCGCGCCGGAACCGAAGGCATCGAAGGTTTCAATGCGGACGTTGCGCGCCACGTAGGGAACGGAAATCTGGTAAGTGTTGTTGACGATCACTTCCCAGATGCGGAACAGTTCTTCGGTTGATAACTCGGTGATGCCCACCTCAACCGATTCATCCATGCCAAAAGTGTTGGGATAGCGGGCGTTGAGCAGTCCCGGCGGCAAGCTGGGAGTATCTTCGAGAATACGCATCATCCAGCCGGCGATGGCGTGCTGAAGCGAAGCGTCTTTGGCCCAGGCAGTGAGCAGGAAATGCAGATCAACCGGGAGCATATTGCGCTGGCGGCGGCCGTCGGGCAGCAGGCGGCCCGGCGGGGTGCGGTTGTGCTGGTTGGGGTAAATGCGGTAGAGCAAAACAGAAACGCCCGCGTCCATAGGCCGCAGAAAATCGGGCGCGATATAGACCTGGAACTGCAATAAGGCATTATCAAAGTCGGCAGGCACATACCGGCTTTGAAGGAGATGAACAATGGCATTAGAAACCGCAGCAACTGCCCGGTAAGAGGCCATATCCCTCCGTAGAATGTGTCAACTGCGGTGCATGTACCGCAGAACGGTTGCTATGCAGGCTTTTCGTCAGGTGGCACGCCCAGGGCTTTGAGATGTTCGTCGAGGAACTCTTTCAGTTCGTCCAGGGTATGGAATGCCATGCGCATCCCAGGACGGCCAGCGTTTTGTTCACCCCGATTCGCAGTGGGGCCACCCACTACCTCTACCACGCCTCGCCAGATGACCGGTGCATCTTTGATCTCTCTGGGTTCAACCCAGACGCGGATGATAAAAGACAGGGTGTTTTCTGGAAGGGAGATCAAGAGCGGTCCTTCATCTCGCTTGCAACCCGGGTTCAGTCATCGCTCGCTGTACTGCCGCACGTCGGGCATCCGACCGAATAATGTGATCCGATAGGGTGAAGATATCAGCGGAGCATCACAAATGCATCACAGCGGGATCACAAAATTATCAAATTGAGATAAAAATAATCAAGAAATAGGAAAGTTTTTCCGCCCGCGCCGTTAAAGCACATGACGGGCGCGGGGCGGGAGGACGATCAGTGGGCGCGATTATAGGAGGTATTTTTCGATTTTTTGGATGGCTTGCTGAATCTGCTGGCGAACAGAGTCTGACAGGTCTAACGCTTCGCGCAGGTGTTGGAGAATCTGCCGGAGCGGTTCAATTTCGGAAGGGGGGAGCTGCGGGGCAAGGTTTTCGATGACCTGTTGGAGAGAGGTGGCCCAGGCCGCCGTAGGCGCCGGGTTGTTTTGCTCTAAAGCGTGAAGCAAAGTGCCGAGCGCAGCCTTGTCACCGGTCGTCGGGATGGAAACAGCCGGTTCGCTCATCCGTTGAAAGAGCATAGTGGTCTCAGGCATTGGGTCAATGCCAAGTTCGGTCTTCAAGATCTGCCGGCAGGTCTCATACTGACGCACAGCCAGGGCGCGCTGGCCCATTTGATAATACAGGCGCATGACGGCGCGGTGAGTTTCTTCGCTGAGCGGTTCTTCGTTGAGGATTTTTTGCCCATATCCCAGGGCGGCGTTGGGGTTGCCGAGCTTTTGACTGGCAAACATTAGGTAGGCCAGGCAGGCCAGGTAGCGGTTGCGCAGCCGCTCGCGCTCACGGAGAACCCAATCTTCGTAGAAACCCTCCAGCAAATCTCCCCGATATAGCTGAACGGCCTGCTCAGCTCGTTGAACGGCGGCGGGGGTAATGGTAGGCTCTGGTTTAGCGGGCAGCCGGTCCGTCAGGTTTTCAAAGTCTTCGATATCCAGCCAATAACTGCTGTTGCCGTTAAATGCAATTTCTCCCTGCTGATTGAGGAGCAGGAAATGGGCGTCGGGAGGGGAATGGGCTTCGATAGCGCAGCGCAAGCGCCATAAGGCTGTGTTTAACGAAGCCTGGGCGCGGTTCTGAGGATAATCGCTCCAAAAAAGGTTAGCGAGAACCTCACGAGAATGAGTGCGTTTTCTCTCGACCAGCAGATAAGCCAGCAGCGCCTGAATGGTGCGGGTTAGCTTGATCTCAGTTCCCCGTTCTTCGTCGCTGAACCGAGGGCATCCAAACAGGGTGACGTGCAGAACAGCCATAGATTGCCTCGAATACCAAAAGGGAGCAGTCCCTACCTTGAAAACACGAAGCCAGGATAATGCCCCCATCGGGGAACCCCTGGCATCGTGAAGGAACTCGCTTGGATTGACAGGGCAAGCGGAGCTATTCCTGATTTTATGCGAGATATTAATTATCCAAATATATCATAGCCATTCCTGAAAGTTTGTCAACATGCAGAGCATACATTGATAAGCTCTTTATATAAGATCTATGATAAAAATGGTATACTTATAGCGGTTTGCCGTCATGCGCTCGTGATGGTACTCCGGGTTCCGTTTGTTTTTTTGAGATTTTCAAACTCAATGGATGAAAAGTGGCAGAACCAATCAATCCGCATGATTTACTAGCTCAGGAACGAAGACTGCGCTCAGCAGTGGAGGAAGATTTAAGGCTGCGCCTCCGCCAGCAGGAAGCCGTTGCGCAATTAGGCGAATATGCTCTGAGCCAAAATCTCGATAATCTTTTCTACAAGGCGGTCCAGTTGGTGGCGGATACCCTGGGGATGGAGTTCTGTAAGGTGTTAGAACTCCTTCCAGAGGGCGACCGGCTGTTGTTACGGGCCGGGGTTGGGTGGGCAGACGGATTGGTAGGCCGGGCAATGGTTGGAACTGACCGAGACTCACAGGCTGGATATACCTTGCTGACCGGTGGCCCGGTGATCGTTGATGATCTAAGAGCAGAAACCCGCTTTTCGGGGCCAAAACTGCTTACAGATCATCGCATCGTCAGTGGGATGAGTGTGGTGATTCATGGGCGTGGGCGCCCGTTTGGCGTCTTGGGGGTGCATTCCGGTCGCCGGCGGAATTTTTTGCCGCACGATACCCGCTTTATGGTTGCAATCGCCAGTATCCTCGCCTCGGCGGTTCAGCGGTTTGCTGTGGAAGAAGACCTGAAGCGCTCGCGCAACGAACTGGCGATTATTTTGGGGGGCGTCAATGAGGGGATTACCGTTCAGGATCGGACGGGCAAGCTGGTCTATGTCAATCAGGCCGCGGCAGAGATTATGGGATTTTCTTCGGCTGAGGAAGCTAAAACGGCCCCCCTGAGCGAAATCCATAGGCGGTTTGTGCTGTTCGATGAGCAGGGGCAGCCCATGCCTTTTGAAAAACTACCGGGACGGCGGGTACTGCAAGGTGAGCCGCGCGCCTCGGCCCGCGTCCGCTTTCGGGTGATGGCGACGGGCGAAGAACGCTGGTCAATCATTGATGCTTCGCCCATCCACGACTCGGCCGGAAACGTGATCCAAACGGTGAATATCTTCCGAGATATTACTGAGATGGCGCTAGAAGAGCGCAATCAGCGTTTTTTGGCGGAGGCCGGGGAGCTGTTAACCTCCTCGATTGACTATAAGACCACGCTGATCAATGTGGCGCAACTGGCTGTAACCAACCTGGCCGACTGGTGCGCCATCTATCTGGTGAATGAATCACAAGAGGCCTTTCAGTTAACGGTGGCGCACAAAGACCCCGCCAGGCTGAAATTGGTGGCCGAACTGCAAAAACGTTACCCACCCAACTTCAATAATGCCAGTCGGGGCGTTGGTCGGGTGCTGAAAACTGGCGAGGCCGAATATTACCCGACCATTCCTGAAGAATTGTTAGAGCAGGCCGCGGTGGACGCCGAACACCTGGAAAAAATCCGCGCTCTGGGGATGCGCGCCGGGATGACCATCCCGCTAACCGTCCACGGCCGCACGTTAGGCGCAATTACGCTGGTATGGTCTGAGTCGGGCCGCGGCTATACCCAGCAGGATGTTGGGCTGGTGCAAGAACTGGCCCGGCGCGCGGCGTTGGCGATTGATAACGCCCAACTCTATCATGCCGCCCAACGGAGCAATGTGGAACTGGAGAGGCGGGTAGAAGAGCGTACCCGCGAACTGATGGAAGCCAACCAGCGCCTGATGGTCGAGATTGAGGAACGGCGCAAGACTGAACACGCGCTGCAGAAGAGCGAGGTGATGCTTCACAGCCTGTTTGAGTCAGCTCCCGATGCTGTCTTGTTGGTGCGGCGAGATGGGAACATCGTGCGGGCCAACCAGCAGGCTGAAGTGATGTTTGGTTATTCACGCGCTGAGCTGATCGGCAGTTCAATTGATCTCCTGCTCTTGCCTGGGCTGCGGCGCGAACACGCTCGTAAACGCGCGTCATACATCCAGGATATGGTCACACGCTCTATGGGGGCCGGTCTGGAACTGGCCGCCCGGCGTAAGGATGGCGCGGAACTGCCGGTGGATATTATGCTGAGCCCAATCCAAACGGATGAGGGTGAGATGGTCATTTGTGCCGTTCGCAACATGACCGAGCAAAAGCGCCTGCAAGCAGAACTGGCTGAGACTCACCGCCGCCTGTTTGAAGGTGTGGAAACGGAACGGCTGCGTATATCGCAGGAACTGCATGATGGTCCTATTCAAGAGCTGTACGGCGTGGCGCTGAATGTGGAACTTTTAAGCGATCTGATTGCTACGCTAGAGCAGCCGGCCCAATTTGATGAGATCAAAACAGGTATTCAGGCCACCATTCAAACGCTGCGGGGCATCTGCGGCGACCTGCGCCCACCGATTCTGGCGCAGTTTGGATTGGAAAAGGCCATTCGCTCGCATTTGTCCAAGCTGCGCGAGGCGCACCCCGAACTGACCATCGAAGCCGACCTTGCCAGTGATGGCCTGACGTTGCCAGAGCGGACGCGCCTGGCGCTGTACCGCGTCTACCAGAATGCCATCAGCAATACCATCCGGCACGCCAGGGCTACTGCCATTGAGGTCAAGTTCCGAATTGAAGACGGGCAGATCGAACTGGCAGTTCAGGATAATGGGTGTGGGTTTAAGGTCCCTAAAAAGTGGGTGGACCTGGCGCGCGAAGGTCATTTCGGTTTGGTGGGCATGGCAGAACGGGTAGAGGCGATTGGCGGCGAACTGATCGTGGAATCGAAGGTCGGCCAGGGGACGAACCTGCGCGTCATTGTTCCCCTGGAACAGCCGTTAATGTCGCCACAGAGCTTATAGATTCTGCGCGCGGCCTGTCTGGCCTGAAAAAGTCGGCAGGGGGGAAATGCGCTGAACGGGGCCCTTTGGATTGCCTGTCAGGCTGAAATTTTCAAGCGATTTTTCCTGAACCACCTCTTTCTGTTTATAATACCTGTGCGCGGCGTACTTGTAAGCCTGCGCGGAATGTGCGGCTATCTCGAAGCGAACCTGCATAGTGGGGAGGATATCAGACCTGAGCGAACCGAATGCTTCTTCTAAATATGTGGTCGAAAGCGGGCAGCCGCTCTCGCGCTCGCTGTTGTGGGCCATTCAGCGGCGTTACTTTGAAGATCGGGGGATTGAAGCCTGGCGCAGAAATATCGTGCCGAGTTATATCACCAGCAACCCCTATATTGCCCAGAGTTATGCGCGGGTGGTGTTGGGTTACCTGCGCGACTGCCTGCCCGCGCTCGACCCCAGCCAGCCCGTTTACCTGGTGGAACTGGGAGCGGGGGGCGGGCGCTTTGCCTTTCACTTTATGCGCAAGTTTGAGGCTCTGTTGGCTCAGTCGCCTTTTGCGGATCTACGTTTCTGCTATGTGCTGACCGACCTGCCTGAGCGCAACCTGGAATTCTGGCAGCAGCACCCGGCTTTACAGGCGTGGATGGCTGCCGGCAAGCTCGACCTGGCCCGCTTTGACGCCGTCGCAGACCGCGAGATTCACCTGCGCCGCGCCGGGCAAACGATTACACCCGGCAGCCTGAAAAACCCTCTCATTCTTCTGGCGAATTACTTTTTTGATAGCATCCCGCAAGACGCTTTTCATGTCGAAGAGGGACGGCTGCAAGAATGCCGGATCAATCTGACCTCTGCACAGGCTGAACCCGATCCCACTGCGCCCGAGGTGCTGCCGCGCCTGATGATCCACTTTATGACTCAGGATATGGATCACACCGGCTACTACCATGACCCCGACCTGGATGCCATCCTGGAACAGTACCGCACACTGCAAGACAGTTATCTGCTCTTCCCGGCGGAGGGCATTCGCCTGCTGCGCGAGCTGGAACGTCTGGCCGGCGGGCGGATGTTGTTAATTGCCGGTGATTTTGGGGTGAGCAGCGCCCAGGAATGGGACCATAACGGCGCGCCGGATATTCGCATTCACGGCTCGATTTCCATGGAAGTGAATTTCCATGCGCTCGGCGCGTATATTCAAAACCGGGGCGGGTGCTTTTTGACGCCGGGTTTCTTCAGCCCGTTTCTGAGCGTGTGCGCTTTTGCTCTCGGTGAGGATGCCCAATCCTTTACGGAGCTGCAATTGGCTTATACCGAGGCAATCGTGCGGGGTGGGCCGAACGACTTTTTCCTGCTGAAACGCGGGATGGAGAACAACTTTCAGGCGTTAAACCTGGATGAAATGCTGGGCTTTTTACGCTTTAGCGGTTGGGATGGTCACCTGTTCCTGGATTACTTTGAGGCGCTCTTGGAGAAGGCCCCTGCTGCCGATGCGCGCAGACAGGAGGAGGTGGCGCGGGCGCTGGGCTATCTCTGGGATAATTATTACCATTTAGGCGAGGAGCGCGACCTTCCTTTTAATATTGGCGTTATCCTATTTCGCATGGGGCGCGTGAGCGAGGCGTTGACTTACTTTGAACGCTCGCTGCAATATTACGGCCCCTCGCCCTCAACGCTTTACAACGTGGCGCTGTGCCTGACCAAAGAAGGAAAATTTACCCTGGCCTTGGAGAGACTGCAAGAAGCGCTGGCAATTGACCCGCAATTTGAACCGGCGCTTTCTTTGGCTAAAGAGGTGAAAAAGAAAAAGGGGCATTAGAAAGGAACCGTTCGAATGGCTTACGAACCACGCGCTTGCCCACTACCGATCTTTGTGGTGATGCTGGCGTTGTTCATCAGCACAGTGGCCTGCGGCCTGCCTATGGCGGCGACGCCGACCGCAACCCTGGTCTTTCCAACTCAAAACCTGCCCTCGGCCACGCTGACGGCCACTACGCAGCCGCAGCCCACCCAGACCTTCACGTCCACGGCGGCCGCGGCTGCGCCACTTCCCACTTCTACGCCGCCCCCTGCGCCGACGGCCACCCGACAGCCGCCCCAGGTGAGCGAAGTAACGATCTTCTTTATTGCAGTGGGCGATAACGGCCAGAGCGGCCCCAAGATCGGCTGCGGTGACAGCCTGGTGGCCGTGAAACAGCCGATTGAACCCACCAGCGGCGTGATCCGCGCGGCACTCAACCGGCTGTTTAGCTTCAAGACGCAGTATATCGGCGAGTCGGGGCTGTATAACGCTTTATGGCAGTCGGACCTAGCTCTGGATTCTGCTCGAGTGGATAACGGCGTGGCGACGGTTTACCTGACCGGCACGCTGACGTTGGGTGGAGTGTGTGACAATCCGCGTGTTAAGGCTCAGATCGTCGAGACGATCCTGGCCCAGCCTGGCGTGACCGGCGCAAACGTGTACATCAACAACGTGCCCATTGATGAGGCGCTGTCTTTAAAATAAAAAATGGGAAGAAGAGCCCATTGTTGGGTTCTTCTTCCCCTGCCTGCGCAGTTGGCTTAGCGTTTACCGCCATCCCATACCATGAATGGCATGTTCACAACGACGCCGGTTTTGCTGGTGGTCAGTTCGCCGGCGGCCTCGGCCTGGAGAACCTCGGCTTCGGATTTTAACTCGCGTGCCTGCACGCCATCGGCCCATTTCACCAGGATGATCTGGCGCAGGGGAGAGTAACCAGCGGAGCCGGGCGGGTTGTCGAACACATCTGGCTGGAAGCCTAAGGGCCCTTTACCGGCAAGGCCGTTTTCAAAAACGTACACATCTGCCAGCGCCGCTTCAGGCACCTGGGCCAGCGCGGGGACGTACAGCACGGGCGATTTCATCATGTTGGTCAGCTTTTCGGCGATGCCGGGGTCGGAGGCTTCGGTGTGGGAGAAGTAGATTTCTTTGCCTTCGGCGTAAGCCTTGCCCGCTGGCACGACGGCGGTGTTGGCTCCGGCAGAGGCATTGGCGCTGCAAGCCGCCAGAAGTATGGACAGCGCAGTCAGGGCAAGGATGACCAGGGCGCGGCGGGAGACGTTCAGGGAACGGCGCATGAGACAGAACTCCTTGAATTAGAAGATGGGTTAGAGAATTCTGTCCTTAATCCTAAGATGAAGACCGGAAAGATGCCATCCGCTATATGCTCCAGATGCGCCTGGGCAATAATGCCTATATCCACCCCAAGCGTTGAAAGGCCGCCAGCGGACAGGTGACGCTGGTCATGTAGACGGGATTCTGGTGGTAGTTGTCTTGTGGGTGAATGCACTCGTAAGGCGAGCCGTAGGCCGCTCCCTGGCGGTAGTCACCGGCTTGCAGTTCGCGAAGATATTCCGAGGCCAGCTCCAGAGCGGCGGCAGTGTCCACCAGGGCGAGTGCATAGCACACCCAGCCAGTTGGAGTGTTCCAGTATGCGCCATTCTGGTAGGTGTTTTTGGGGTAGGGGGTGGTGGTTTGCTCCCAGGCGCTTGCAGGACTGAAGTCCCAATCCACCGGCACGTGGCGGATATTGCCCTGCCAGGCGATGGTTCCAGCGCGATAGGCGCGCAGAAGAGCGGCGGCAACTTGTTGTGATTCGGGCGCAGTCAGCGCGCCGGTGTAGACCGCGTAAGCCGACCCCCACACATCGGGTTGGGCGCTCTTGCCGGTGCTGGCGGCCAGCAATCCACTGGGGTGGCGAAACACTTCTGGCAGAGATGCGGATATGCGCTCTGCAATGGCCCCATAATCTACGGCGGAGTGAGACTCACCGGTCAGTGCAAATAACGCCTGAAGCTGCCTGGCCGCCTGCCAGCGCAGAATGGAGCAAAACAGCAGCCGCCCGGTGTGAATAATGCTGTCGGTAAAGCCAAAAGAGACTCCCCGGCGCTGTTCGTCGCACCAGACCAGACCGCTGTCTTCGTCTGCCGTGGGAACGGAAAAGGCCAGTGCCAACCGCTCTAACAGCCGGACGCCATTGATGGGCTTGTAAAGAATAGCAGGGCGCTTCGCTCCGACAGCCAGCCGATAAGCCATTTCGACAAAGTAGAAATGATCGTCGAGGCTGGGGTAGTAGCCCCAGGGCTGGCCCTGGGCTTCGTAATCTAAGGTTCCGGGGAAGAAAATCGGCAGGCCGTCAAAGGTGATGTGATCGGCAACCGCGCCGCGCGGTACGAGGCTGCCAGAGGGCGTGTGCCAGTCTGCGTCGGCCTGGAGGTGCGCCGTTAACAGCAGGGCGTGTTCTAATTCCTCTGTCGTGATCAGGCCACTATCGAGTGACATGGCAAAGTCTCGAATCCAGAAAGCGGGGTAACAATCACGCCCGCCGGGGCGGATGAGGGTTGCGCCGGTGGTGTTGGGTGGGCTGCCGGCCACCGACTGGCCCGGCCAAACGCGCGAAGCTTCAACGACATCGCGTGCCAGACCGCGCAGGAAGGCGATGTTTTCGGGCGTGAAGGGGGTGCGATTTACCAATAGTGATGTACCAGGGGGCGGATGAGGCGGGTGTAGATGTCGTTAATTTTCTCCATCGTCTCTGCTGGGATGGGCGGCAGACTGCCAGCGGAGACGTTTTCATCCACCTGCGACTCGCGCTTGGCCCCAGGGATGGCGCAGGTGACGGCATCAAACATTAAAATCCAGCGCAGGGCCAGTTGGGGCAGTGTCCAACCGGGCGGCAGAAGCGCCTTGAGTTCTTCGACAGCCTGTAAGCCGGTTTCAAAATCCACGCCAGAGAAGGTCTCGCCGCGGTCAAAGGATTCGCCGTGACGGTTGAAGCTGCGGTGATCGTCGGCTGAAAACTCGGTTTGGCGGGTGATCTTGCCGGTAAGCAGGCCCGAAGCCAGGGGGACACGTGCCAGGATACCAACGCGGCGGCGTTTGGCTTCTGGGAAGAACAGTTCGGCAGGGCGCTGGCGGAAGATGTTAAAGATAATCTGCACCGACTGGACGTTGGGATACTCGATGGCCTTAAGGGCCTCTTCGACCTTTTCAACGCTGACGCCGTAATAGCGCACTTTGCCCTGCCGGACGAGGTCGTCGAGGACGTCAAAAGTTTCGGGCATGTAGTAGACGGCGGTAGGCGGGCAGTGCAGTTGCAGTAAATCGAGCGCCTCAGTTTGGAGATTGGTAAGGCTGCGTTCCACAAAGCGGGTCAGGTTTTCGCGGTTATAGCCTTCGGCCACGTGCGGGTTCAGGCCGCGCCCGGCTTTGGTGGCGATGTGGATTTCTTGCCCGCATTCTCTGCGCAGACGCGCCAGTAACCGCTCGCTGCGCCCGCCGCCGTAGACATCGGCGGTGTCGAAGAAGTTCACGCCCTGTTCAACGGCGCGGCGCAGGGCTTTCAGCGATTCATCATCGTCCACCTGGCCCCACGAGCCGCCAATGGCCCATGCGCCAAAACTAATGGCGGATACCTTCCAGCCGGTTCGTCCCAATTCACGGTATTCCATGGGGTGTGTCCTTTCTTCTTTTAAGGGAGTTGAGGTTTTATCTAAGCAGCGATTGAAGGTATGTGACGGCCTCGCGCATATCATGGATTTGCTGGTCGCCGCTGATTTCGCGCTCGATGATGAATGGGCCGGTATAGCCAATTTCATTCAGCCGGGCAATGAGACGAGGAAAGTTGACCCTGCCCTGGCCGATTTTAACTTCTTCTCCCAGGTGATAAGGATCGGTAGGGTAACGCCCATCTTTGGCGTGAACGCTGCGCACATAACTGCCAAAGACATCCAGCGCATCAACCGGATTAGCCTTGCCGTACAGGATCAGATTGGCCGGGTCGAGATTGACGCCCAGGTTGCCGGTTCCGACTTCGTGGATCAGGCGCAGCATGGTGACGGGGGTCTCTTGCCCGGTCTCAAACCAGAACTCCATGCCCAGGGTCTTCAGATAAACGGCCACGTCGCGGACGGCTGTAACCACTTCCTGAAAAACCGGATCGGCGGCGTTTTCGGGAATAAAACCCAGGTGGGTGATGATGGCCGGCAGGCCCAGGTGGTGGGCAAAGTCTGCCCCCTTTTTTAGGGCGCTGATCCGCTCTGCCCGCCACTCTGGCGGAACCAACCCCAACGTGCGCGGGCCGTCAATAAAATCCCAGACGGCCGGACCAGGCCAGCCAGCCCACAGTGCGGTGAGCGTAACGCCCAAGCGGGCGGCGTCTGCCCGGATGGTTTCGGCCAAGGCGGGGGAGTACGTGGCCGGGTTCCAGCAGTTCAACTCGGCGCGCGAAACGCCAAAAGAACGGACAGCTTCTAGTAACCCTGGCCTGTTTTGAACAGGAATAATAATGCCAATGCGGTCGGTCATGGTTTCTCCTTGCCGGCGATTGCGGCGCGTTCGCGTTCCAGCAAAATGAGCGAATCGCGCGCGGATTCCGGCGGGCATTCGGTGGGTTCCTGGTTATTTTGGACACAGTGAATGAAGTATTGAATCTCGTTCAGATAGGCATCGCCCGGAGCGTATTCAGCGGGCCGCGCGTGTAGCCGGACAGGATCGTCGTACACGGTGAGAGCGGGGGTCTGATCGGTGTCGAGCCGGAGGAAACCTTTTTCAAACCAGGCTTCGTACCCGGCCTTAAACGGGATCTGCACTTCGCTCCAGCCACCGTGAATGGAGACCTGGGGACCGTCTTTGTAAGTGAACAGGGCGTGGACAATCTCACAGGGTGAGCCAGGCGCAGACGCGCGGCTGGACGCCAGGATGCAGTCGGGCGCGCCAAACAGCGCGTTGACAAAGTCCACATCGTGAATGTGCAGATCGTACAGCGAGCCGCCGCTGCGGGCCGGGTCCATGAACCAGTTTTCCCAACCCCAACCGTTGGGTTTGCCGCCAATGCGGTACATCTGGAGAGACAGCAGCCTGCCCAGGCTGCCAGCCTGGATCGTCTGTTTAAGATACTGGTATTCCGGCCAGAAGCGGATGCACTGGGCGATCATCAACTTACGATCGGCCTGGCGGGCGGCCTGAATCATGGCGTTGGCATCGGACACGCTGAGGGCCATAGGTTTTTCGCTCAACACGTGCCGCCCGCGCTGCAACGCCTGGATGGCATAGGGAGCGTGCAGGTAAGAGGGAAGGCAGATATCAACGATATCAACATCCGCTTCCTCAATCAACTGGCGGCCTTCTGGAAAACGCTGTACGCCGGTCAGGTCGGGGGGACTGGCGCGGTTTTCGATGTTGATTTCGACTGCGTTTTGGGCTTCCATGCGCTCTGGTCGAACATCCGCGATGGCGACCAGTTGTACTTCTGGGATCTGAAAATAGCGGGAGGCATGAAACCACCCCATTCCACCCATTCCGACGATGCCTATCCGAATCATAGTATCCCTGTGATTTTGAAAGACTGTGCGATTATTGTACTACGGGAAATGAAACTTCCAGTAGAATGGAAAATCAACAGGGATATTTTAAAGAGGTGGTGCTGATGAACCGGGTAACTCCACGCGGCGTATTTGCCGCCGCTCTTACTCCGCTTAAGCAAGATGGTTCGCTGGATCTGGATCAGGTCGGGCCGTATCTGAGTTTTTTGGCACAGCGCGGTTGTCATGGCGCGCTGTTATTTGGCACAACCGGCGAGGGGCCTTCGTTTTCGCCGGCGGAGCGCGTGATGCTGGGACGGGCGGCGCTGGAAGTCCGCCAGAAGCACCCTGATTTTATGCTCTTGATGGGTACGGGAACGCCGAGCCTGGCCGAGACGATTGAACTTACCCGCGCCGCCTTCGATCTGGGGATGGACGGAGTGGTGGTTCTGCCGCCCTATTTCAACCGCAAGGTAAGCGACGAGGGGTTATTTCACTGGTTCAGCCGGGTGATCGAAGCGGCGGTTCCGGGCGATGGTTTCTTGCTGGGCTATCACATCCCACAGATGACTGGGGTGCATCTCTCGCTGGTGCTGTTAGACCGTCTGAAGTCGGCTTATGCGGGGCGCTTTGCAGGATTGAAGAACTCGTGGACAGAGCAGTCTTTCGTGGAAGCGTTGGGAGAGCGTTTTGGGCCAGACCTGGTGGTGATGACCGGGTATGATAACTTCTTTCAGCTTTCGCTAAACAAACACGCTTCTGGTTGCATTACAGCGTCGGCCACTTTGATATCCCCTTTGCTGCGGAAGGTCTGGGACCTATTCACTGCCGGGCAAGACCCCACTGAGGCGCAGGCTGAGGTCAATCGCATTCGCGCGGTGATGGACAGCTACGCGCCGGCCCCGGCACTGGTGAAGGGTTTGCTGGCGCGCTGGCATGGTTTTCCACGCTGGGCGGTTTGCCCCCCGCTGGTATCAACCGCAGATGACGCGCTTGATCAGGCGGCGGAGCAGTTGCAGGGGCCGTTCTAATTCGTACATTTATGGTTTATCGAGGCCGCTGATGAAAATGATTGATATTCATACCCATGCCGGGCGATTACTGCATTACCTGCCCCACCTGGAGGTTGAAGACCTGATCGCTGTCCTCGACCGTGAGAAGATTGACCGGGCCTGTCTGATGGCGGTGGAGAACCCGGAGGAGTGCGATTATTTCTTCACCACTGAGCAGGTACTGGCGGCTTGCCAGCGCTTCCCAGACCGGTTGATTCCGTTTTGCTCAGTGGACCCGCGCCACCGCTACCCGGAGAGTTTTGACCCGCTGCCGATCATTCGCGAGTATGCGGAACGCGGCTGTCGGGGCTTTGGCGAAGTGTTGGCGGGCGTGCCTGTTGATCACCCAGGAATGCAGAAAATCTATGCCGCTTGCGGCGAAGTGGGTCTGCCGGTCCTCTTTCATCAGGATCATCTGATTATGGCGGACGAGCCTGGCGCGCCGCGGCTGGAGAAGATGCTGCAAACTTACCCGAATACCATTTTTATTGGTCATTCCACCCGCTTTTGGGCGGAAATCTCTTTAGACGCAGATCTAGATCCGGTGAGGCTGGCGCAGTATCCTTCTGGGCCGGTCATCCCTACCGGCCCTACCGACCGCTTGCTAGGACAGTACCCCAACCTGTACGGCGACATTTCGGCTAACTCGGGTTACACTGCGTTAACCCGCGACCCCGCGTTTGGTTTGGATTTTTTAGAGCGGCATCAGGATAAGCTTCTGTTTGGAACGGATGTGCTGAAACCGGGGCAGCCTCTGCCAATCGTTGAATTTATGCGCACCTGTGCCATCAGCGCAACAGCCCGCGCCAAAATTTGCCATGGTAACGCCGAGCGGTTATTAAAAATTACTTCGCTTTGTTAATCGAAGAAAATCGTATAATAAATGTACTTGTTAGGGATTGTATACCTGTGCATTATATCGTATAATTTTTATAACGACATCCAGTTTATTGGAGAAAACAAGGGGGGATGAAGCGATGGTCAGGTATTGTTTGATTATCCCGTAACTTTTGTGTAACGTTCCCGTTATTAAGGAAGTAATAACCTTTTGTTAATCACTGCATGTGTAATTTATTGGCCTCGCTGTTATAGGGGGGATGTTAGATTAAGGTTGGTGGTATAGATGAATATTCTTGTTTCTGGTAACGTGTCTAGCTTAGCCGTGTCCCTGGCAAAAGCTTTCCTTAGGGAAAGATATCAGGTCGTCGTGGTCAGTAAAGATGCGGAGCATTGGCCTGCCGGTGAATTACCGGTTCGGGTGCATTCTGTATCGCCAACCGCCGATCACTTCCAGGAAATTGTAGCGGCGCATAAGTTTGACGTGGTGATTTATCTTGCTACGCGCGAAGAAGAACTACTGCAAAACGACCGGCGAGACGCCGGGCAGTACCTGGATGGATTGTTAAATACGCTGGAGCTTTGCAGAAAAGCAGGGATTAAGAAAATCGCTTATATCTCGTCAACAGAAGTATATGGAACCCAGGAGATCGCGGCAGAGGAGGTGGAGCCACACCCGATCACTCCGAATGGCCTTGCTTTAAAGACTGGCGAGCAGTACTGCATGTATTACAGTCAGCAGTACGGCCTCAGCCCAACGGTCATCCGGGTTCCTTTCACTTATGGGCCAGATGAAAAGGCCGTCTTCCTGCATGATATCCTCAGAAGCTGCATTGATAAGAAAAAGGTCGTTTTCCCAGGGGATGAGGCGCTGGTGTGTAGTTTCCTGCATGCTCAAGATGTAGCTGATTACCTCCTCCGGTGGATTGACGAGCCCGAGTCTGGTTTTCAGGTGGTTAACCTTTCCTCGGCAGATCCGATCACCTTTGGGCGGCTGGCAGAGGTTCTCCGGGTTTATTTTTCGAACACGGCGTTTGAATTTGAACCGGGGCAAAAGGTTCAGACGCGCCCGGCGGAGGTTGCGCGCGCCAAGAAGAGCGTGGATTGGATCGCACAGCATAAACTGCTGGATGAACTGCCTGCGCTGATCGCAGGCCTGCGCAAAGAACCCCAACCCAAGAAATCTCGGTTGGATGCAGTTCGCAAACATCTTGCCAGATACCCGGTGGTTCTGAAATGGATAGAGGTTTTCCTGGGGGCTCTGGCAATGCATTCCCTCAGCGTTTCGACCGGCGCGGTCGCTGAGTTCCGTTACGTTGATTTTCGCCTGGCCTACGTGTCTCTGTTGGGCGCTATCTATGGCACGCAGGTGGGTCTCGCGGCGGCGGGTTTGGCCAGTTTGTCTATCTTGCTCATGTGGAGTCAGTCCAGCCCGGATTGGATGGAATTGATCTATAACGTTTCAAATTGGCTTCCGTTTGCCCTTTACCTGACGGCCGGCGTGATCACGGGGTATTGGCACGATAAAAAAGAGAATGAAAGCCAGTCACAGGAGGAGCAAATCCGCCTGCTTAAGGAGAAGTACGTCTCTTTGTATGAGTTGTATCAGGAGGTTTCGCAGCTCAAGAACCAGTTCTACAAGCAGTTGGTAGGGTCGCGCGACAGCTTTGGCCGGATTTTCAACATTGCCCGCCAGCTTGACACCCTGGAAGAAGAAGAGGTGATCTTTAAAGCACTGCATGTGCTGGAAGATGTGATGGATAACCGCACGATTGCGATTTATTCTGTCAATCAGGCCAGTTGCTATGCCCGGCTAGAGATTCACTCCAGCAGTCTGGTGGGGCGGTTGAAAAAATCGTTAAACCTGAGAGAATACCCCGAACTGGCGGAAAGCATCGAAAAGAATGAAATCTTCCAAAACCGCGAGCTAAAACCAGGCTATCCTGCCTATTTTGTGCCGATTGCCAACGACAGCATGGTTGTGGCCGGTGTAGCAGTCTGGGATGCCAGTTTTGAACAGTTCTCTTTGTACTATGTTAACCTGTTAAAGGTCATTTGCGGGCTGATCCAATCGTCCATTAACCGGGTGGCCTTGTTTATGGATGCGAATATTGATAAATTCTATATTCCCAATACCCGCATTTTGCAGCCCGTTTCGTTTGTTAAAGTCTTAAGGGTGAAAAACAAAATTAAAATGAATAAGCTGGGCAGCCATCTCCTGGTGAAGGTTGTGCCAGATCACCGCTGGAGTGAAATTCAAAGCTGGGAAGACTTAAGCGCGCGGATCTCGGCGGTGACGCGCGCCGAAGACTACGTGGGGTTGATGGAAGACGGTAATTGCTACATCCTCCTGGTGCAGGCTGATAACACGAACGCCGATGCCATTTTGCGCCGGCTGGATCAGAACGGCATTCGCGGCGAGCCTGTGACGGATCCGAACGTTTTGGCGCTGGATGTGCCGCTAAATGTTGAGGTGGGCGCGGCGGCTGTGAAAGAAGCTCGCAAACAAACCGGCCTGCTTTCGAATAATAGCTACCAGTATACCCATCATTCTCTTACGGGCGGCGGGGTATCACGTGGAGAAGACCGTTCCTCAGTACAAAATGCTACAGGCTTGCCGCTGCTCCAGTACAACACGGCCCGCCCAAACGAAGATCATGACAAAATCGTGCCAGACACCGGGCAGCGTGTGGATACAATTAAGAAGTCTCCGCTCGAACAATTGTGGCAAGACCTAACGACGCTCCGAGATGACGGGCAGACCGACACATCGGATTGATCTGGTTGGGCGCAGGAAAACTTTTGGGGCGCTCCAAAAAGACAACACGAAGGCTTCTTATGAACCTTGTGATATTCATTCTTATTGTTCTGCTGCATTTGGCCTTATCGCTGTGCTTTCTGATCGCCCCGAGCAGCCGGCTGCGCAAACGTAAGGAGTATATAATCCCGGTGCTGTTTGTGCCGGTGTTTGGGCCGCTCCTGGCGCTTACGGTGGAAATTCTCTGTCGCCTGGAGGAACAGGGTACCCATCCGGTGGAGTTGGAGTCTTTGAAGCTGGAGCATGAAGTCTTATGGACTCCCTTCGCCAAAGATGATCAAGATCAGGATGTCATCCCCCTGGAAGAGGCGATTTTAATCAACAACGTAAAAACGCGTCGTAAGGCCATGCTCAATACCTTCCGCGATGATCCGCTGGACCTTTTGAACGTCTTGATGGTGGCGCGCAGTAATGAGGATGTGGATACAACCCATTATGCGACGATCCAACTCTCGAAAGTGCAGCGCCAGTTTCAGTTGAAACTCCAAAGGTATGCCGAAGCGATTGAAGAAGACCCCAATAATGTAGCGCTGCTGGATGAGTATATTGATCTGCTGGGCACTTACCTGGAAAGCCCGCTGCCAGAGAAGAGCATTTTACAGCACCAGCGCAAGGTGTATGCCAGATTGTTAGATCGAAAGCTGGCCTTACAGCCTCTTGACCGCGGCGCCTGGATTAAGAAACTGCGCAATTGTACGGCCATCCACGAAGATTTCGGGACGGTGAAGGAGATCATCACAGTATTGAGGAAAAACTGGCCGGAAGATGAAGAAACCTGGATCGAAGCGATCCGTGCCTGTGTGGAGTGGAAGGAGCCCGATTGTATCCGCGAAATCGGCCGTGCCATGCAGTCGCAGAAGATTAACTGGACCAAACGAGGGCGCGAGCAGGTGCGCGCATGGGTGCAAATATGATGAAGCAGAAAGCAAGTTTTACCTGGTTGTTCATTCCGCTGACGATTTACCTGGCGCTCATGGCGATTTTGTTAATGGAAAGATCAGGCCTGAGATATGAGGTGCAGGAACCTTCTTTAGAATATTTGGCGCCAGACGCACAGCCCCAGGCATCTGCCTATACAGAACCCCCGGTGGAAGGCCTGGTCTTGTTCGATGGGGATGAGGCGGACGAGCGCAAGGCCGTTAGGAATATGACTGAAACGCTGAACAGCATGCGGGTAAAGTACGATGTGCGCGATATCCATGCGCAAGAGGCGGTACGCTTCGAGGATTACAAAACCGCCGTGTTGGTTTTCCGGGATCTGGCGCAATTTTCTCAGCTTCATGAAATGGAGGATTGGGTTGAAAAGGGCGGTCTCGTGTTTTTTGCCCTGCCTCCAGACGTCAGTGGTAACTTTTCTTCGTTTTACCGTAAGATTGGGATTCGCTCCCTGGGAGATGCCCCGGTTAGGATTCGCGGCGTTGCTTTTGTCTCAGACCTGCTGCCCGGCTCGCAAGGTGTTCGACTGCAAGGCTCCGAAGGGTTTTTAACCGGACTCAGTTATGCCATCCAGTTAGACCCTGAAAGCCGGGTTCACCTGACCAGCGCGGATGATTATCAATTACCTCTATTGTGGGAACGGGATTATGGGTTGGGCCGGTTCGTTGTGACCAATTCAGATCAGTTCGTTGAGCGAATTAACCGCGGCATCTTGGCGGCGGCGTACAATTTGCTTCAGGAAATCTCTGTCTACCCGGTGATTAACAGTTCGGTGTACTTCATTGATGATTTTCCGGCTCCTATTCCACTGGGTGAATATTTGCCGATTCGTCAGAAATATAATGTGGATATCCGTGATTTTATGCTCAACGTATGGTGGCCGGATATGGCCTATCTGGCGGATAAGTACGGCTTGAAATATACGGGCGCAATCATCGAAACCTACAATGATCGGACTTCACCGCCGTTTGCACTGGATGTGTCGGTGGATGATCACCGCTATGTAGGACGTTTGCTACTGAAAAAGGGTGGGGAGATCGCTTTGCACGGTTACAATCACATTCCTCTCTGCCTGCAAACGGAAGGGCATAACGAGTTGTACGACTATCCCTATTGGCCTTCTACAGAGGATGCTCAAAAAGCTGTGCAAAGCCTGAATAAATTTGGGCAGGATCTCTTCCCCGGCGTGCGATTTCGCGGCTACGTTCCCCCGTCGAACATTTTATGCCCAGAAGCTCGTCAGTGGCTGCCAAAGGTGCTGCCTGATTTACAGGTGATCTCAAGTTTGCTCTTAAACGATGAGGATAACGTAGCTTATGAGCAGGATTTTGAAGAAGCGCCTGATGGTATGATTGAATTTCCGAGGATTGTGTCTGGCTATGAGTTGGATGAATATTTTCAGTTGGCGTTGTTAAATGAGCTGAGCCTTCATTACGTAAATTCCTTTTTTATTCACCCAGATGATATTTTAGATGCTGAAAGGAGTGAAGACAAAAACTGGGAACATTTGCGCGATGCGTTCGAACATCAGGTAAGCGGGTTGAAGGCGAGTGCCCCTGGACTGCGGTCTGCTACGCTGTATGAAGGCGCAATGGCTACCCAGCGTTTTTATCGGTTACAGGTCAATGCCAAGTTGGAAGGCGAACAATATTCCATTCATTTGGGCAATTTTTATGACGAGGCCTGGCTGATGCTGCGAACCACCCTCCAGCCGGTGGAGATTACCGGCGGGACAATCACCAAAGTGACCTCCAGTTTGTATCTCATCCAAGCTGAGAAACCAGATATTCAAATTCGGGTGACGAGATAATCCATGAAGATCTGCTTTTTATTGGAAGGAAGTTATCCATATGTACGAGGGGGAGTCTCCAGTTGGGTAGATACGTTCATTCGCAATCTGCCAGACCACGAATTTATTCTGTGGACCATCTGCGACTTCGAAAGTCGGCGCGGGCAGTTTAAATATGAAATCCCTGAGAATGTTGTTCTAATACAAGAAAATTCAATGGAAGCGGCTCTGGCGCTGCGCGTCGAAAAAAACGCTTATTTAAAAATGAACCGCCGTGAGAGAGAGGAAGTGTATAAGCTGCTCACCTGCAATGACCCAAACTGGCCTTTTATCCAGTGGTTTTTTCAGGAGCAGGTCAAGAACCCGGTCCAATTCTTTATGAGCGAAGAGTTTTTGAGCATCCTAAAAGAGTATGCGCAGAAGGAATTACCATCTGCCGGGTTCCTGGATTTATTCTGGACGATTCGCTCGATGTTTTTGCCGCTGCTCTATCTCATCACGCAGCCCATCGCAGAGGCAGACCTATATCACAGCCTGTCTACTGGCTACGGCGGCGTGATCGGTTCGCTCGCTTCCATTAAATATAATAAGCCCTTTGTGCTTTCGGAACATGGTATCTATACCCGTGAAAGAGAAGAGGAGATTCTCCTTTCGGATTGGACGGATCCCTTCTTCAAACCATTATGGATCTCGATGTTCCAGATGTTTTCAAAGCTGGCTTACCGCAGTGCCCACCAGGTGACAAGCCTGTTTGGGCAGGCCAGTAAAATCCAGCAGGACATGGGATGCCCGCCGGAAAAATGCGTGGTGGTAGGCAATGGCATTATTGTGGAGCAGTATTTGGCGATCCCGCCGAAAGTGCCGAATGGATGGGTAGATATTGGCGCGATTGTCCGCATTGCGCCGATTAAGGACCTCAAGACGTTAATTTATACTTTTGCTAACCTGAAGCAAGAAATTGCCAACGTCCGGCTGCACATCATTGGGCCGGTGGAGGATGAAGAGTATTATCAGGAATGTTTATCTCTGGTTGAGTTTACCGGCGTGAAGGATGTGATCTTCACCGGCCTGGTCAATGTCAAGCAGTATATGGAAAAGCTGGATTTCACCGTGCTGACGAGCATATCGGAGGGGCAGCCCTATGCCATTATCGAATCGATGGCGGCGGGCCGCCCGGTGGTGGCGACCAATGTAGGGAGCTGCCGCGAACTGATCGAGGGAGGGGCCGGCGACCGGTTGGGGCCGGCTGGAATCTGCGTGCCGCCGATGCATCAAACCGAACTACTGCGCGCCTTCCTGGATATGTGCCAGAATGTTGAGATGCGCAATCAAATGGCTGAGGCCGGGCGGAAAAGGGCCGCGATTTACTTTGACCTGGGAAAAGTGTTAACCACCTACCTGGCGATCTATGAAAAGGCAAAAGAACGATGGCAGGCATCGGTTTTGAGCTAAAAAAACTGTTCCGCGAAAAAGGGTTGATCCTCAACTTCCGGGCGAACCTCTATGCCAGTATTGTCGTGGCCGGTCCCATGTTGTTAGGGGCTGTCCTGTTGTTCGCTATGAAATACCTGGCGTATTATGCCGGTCTCTCCATACATGATCAGGATGTTTTGGTCGTGATTATCACCTATTCCATCCTGTTCCCGTTGGTGCTGACCAGTTTTATCTCATTTGTATCCACGCGGTACGTGGCCGATGTCCTATATGACGACCGAAAGGACCGCGTTTTGCCGTCAATGTATGGGGCGATTTCCATTTGTTTGGCGGTGGGCGTGATCCCATGGCTCGTATTTTTGTACCTTTGCCGGCTGCCGCTTTCTTACAGTTTTTTCTCGTTCACGCTCTTTTGCGAGGCGGTGGTGGTATGGATTCAGTTATCCTATGTCAATGCCGCTAAGGACTATCGCAGCGCCGTCACTGGGTTTGCCCTGGGGATCGCTACCGGCATTCTGGCAGGGGTGGCTTTGATATGGCTGCTGCATTTTGAGGCCATCCCCTCGTTGCTGGCAGGCGTGTGCCTGGCCTATGGCGTGATGATGATTAGCTTTACCATTGTGCTTCACCGCTACTTTCCAGTCGGCGTGGGCAGTTCATTAAAGTTTTTGGAATGGGTAGAGAAATACCCTTCGCTGGTGCTAGTCGGCTTTTTTACCACCGCCGGACTGTTTATTCATATCTTAATGATGTGGGGCAGTCCCTGGGGGGTGCGGGTGATTGGCTATTTTTACCACGCCCCCCAATATGACATTCCGGCGCTCGTCGCCATGATGACCACCCTGGTAACGACTGTGCGGTTTGTAACGTCGGTGGAACTGGCCTTTTACCCCAAATATCGGCTCTACTTTGGCTTGCTGAACGGCGGGAGTAATCTGCATAATCTTAACCAGGCCGCTCAGGAAATGATCACGGTCTTGAAGCAGGAACTCTTCTACCTGGCGCAGATTCAGATGTTGGTGGAATTGATTTTGATCGTAGTGGCGGGCAGTCTCATTCCGAAATTGGGCCTCGGCTTTAATCTCACTATGATCGGCCTGTTCCGGGTTTTGTGCCTGGGCTACGGGTTATATGCCGTCGGCAACAGTTTGGTGCTATTCTTACTCTATCTTTCTAATTACCGTGATGCCATGCTGGCGGCGATGACTCTGTTCGTCGTCAGCGCGGCCGGCACATTGATCACCCTGCTGCTACCACAACAGTATTATGGGTTTGGGTTTGTGGTAGCCAGTTTTGGCATGTTTATTGTGGCCTGGGTGCAGCTAGCCAATTACATTCAACGGCTCGACTACAATATTTTCTGCAGGCAGCCCATTTTTATTCGTGAAAAGAATGGCTGGTTGACCCGGCTGGCGCGCCGGCTCGACGAGAGACATTCTTCGTAGAGGAGGAGCCATGCTCAACAACGCTTTTCGAACCATTTTCGTGATCTTGATCTGCGTGTTCCTGGCTGCTGCGTCGGTCATCAGTCTGAATGACCCCGGTCCCGCTCCAACCCCCAGTGATAAAGCTCTGCAAGATAAACTCAATCAGATTGACCCGAGCGGAGTGGTTGTATCTTCAGATCGCGGTGTGGTGAAGGTTGTCACCGACATCAATTCACTGCCGCTTAAAGATAACCCTGAAATTTACCAGTTCGATGACCCAGGCTCAGTAGTGACGATGTACGTGACGGTGCGCCGCGGCAACGATATGGAAAATACCAACCATACCTGGCAAGAAGTGAACAGCGCCTCAAAATTCTTCTTCGAGAACATGGAGCATGTCACCGTACCTGCGGCTGAGGCTATTTTACAAATCGGCGATGAAACCGGGCCTCTGCCGGGCGAATTCGGCTATGATGAAGTGCTTTCTAACGCAACGATCCAAATCCGGGGCGGCGCTACTTCGGTGCATCCTCAGAAATCTTACAAGATCAGTCTGTTTGAAAGTGCTGGCGAATGGCGCGGGCAGAAGGTTATCAATCTTAATAAACATATCTTTGACCCTACCCGCGTGAAGAACAAGCTGGCTTTCGACTTGATGAAGGGGATTCCCGACATGGTGAGCCTGCGTACCCAGTTCGTTCACCTGTATGTAAAGGATGAAACCACTGATCCGCCCAGTCAGGCGTTTGAAGATTATGGTTTATTTACCCAGGTTGAACAGCCGAACAAGAAGTTTTTAAGGAATCATTACCTGGACCGGTATGGGCAGTTATATAAGGCCATCATGTTTGAGTTTTTCCGCTACCCAGAGCAGATTCGGATGGCGGATGATCCTCTATACGATGAAAAAGCCTTTTCAACAGTATTGGAAATCAAAGGCAATAAAGATCATACCAAACTGATCGAAATGCTCGATGCGGTCAATAACTGGGGGATTCCGATAGAGGAAACGTTTGAGAAATATTTTGATGCCGATAACTATTTCACCTGGATGGCTTTTAATATTTTGGTGAATAACTTTGATACGGATGCCCAAAATTTCTACCTGTACAGTCCGCAAAATGGTGAAAAGTGGTACTTTCTGCCCTGGGACTATGATCTGGCTTTTTCCAGGCAGGTGCCTTTGAACATCTCATTGATCTCGTATCAAAAAGGGGTAGCCACTTATTGGAATGGTGTTCTTCATCACCGGGTTTTACTGGTTCCGGAGTACCGCGCAAAGTTAGATGAAAAAATTAATATGTTGATGGATTATTTGACGCCGGAACGTTTAAACCAGATGACGAGCGTTTATCGCGCTGCTACCGATCAATATGTGTTTCGAATGCCGGATGTGCAGTATCTACCAGCAACGCCTGAGGAATATGACGCGGCTTACAAAGCGCTTGTCACGGAGCCGCAGGTCAACTATCAACTCTACCGCGAAAGCCTTGAAAGCCCGATGCCCTTTTTCCTGGATACCCCACAGATTGTGGATGATGTGATGCAGTTCTCTTGGGGCGAGGCGTATGACTTTGACGCTCAGGATATTACTTATCATTTTGTGTTGTCCAACAACTGGGATTTTAATAACCCAATTGCGGATGCCTATCTGACCAATACGAACTTTATTGAAATACCTGTCTTACAGCCCGGTGTCTACTTTTGGAAGGTCACTGCGGTCAATGAAGATGGGAAAATGCAGTACGCGTTCGATTACTATCACGACAGTGAAGATAACTGGCACTTTGGCGTGAAATATCTGTATATCTCGCCAGAGGGTGAAATCCTGGAAAAGCTGAGAGAGTAACCCTATGCAATTCAGGCATGAATTGAAATACATTGTCAATTACGCTGAGTATGCCTCTTTGCGGGTGCGGTTGGCGGCGCTTATGCGCAAAGACAGCCACGTCAATTCGGAAGGTTACTACACTGTCCGCAGCCTGTACTTTGACGATTATCGTAACAGTGCCTACCACGAGAAGTATTTTGGCATTCAAAACCGGCAGAAATATCGCATCCGCATCTATAACTATTCCGATCAGGTCATTCACCTGGAGAGAAAGCTGAAACGAGATCGTTACGTTTATAAGCAGTCTGCGCCGTTGACGCGCAGCCAGGTGAACGAAATCTTGATGGGCAATTATGATTGCCTGCGCGAGTGCGATGACCCGCTGCATCTGATTTTCTATCACGAGTGCCGCTCGAATCTGATGCGCCCGCGCGTGATCGTTGATTATGAACGCGAGCCCTATGTAATGGATGCTGGCGATGTGCGCATCACCTTTGATCAGCACGTGCGGGTGGGTGTGGATGGGTGGGACCTTTTTAACGACAAAATGGCGACAGTGGAGTTGTTTGCTCCGTCTGTGCTGGTGATGGAAGTGAAGTATACTGAGTTTTTACCTTCCATTATTCGAGGAATGCTGCCTCGTACTCCCAGCGAGTATTCAGCGGTTTCAAAGTACGTTATGGGTTGTGATCAGACCTTATATAAACGCTTGTTTGACAATTAGGAGTGCAAAGCCATGCCGCAAAACCTGTTGGATTCGTTGAACGTTGACTGGAACAGCGTTCTTGCCAATATCGTTCCCAGCGTCTTACCACTGTTGGTTTCGGCCGCGATGGGGTTGATTATCTATTTTGTTTACTCGCGCTCTTTTAAAGGGGTGGTCTTTAATCACGGCTTTTCCATTGGTCTGGCGCTAATGACGATTCTGACGACGGTCATTACCCTGGCAATTAGCTCAAACATTGCGCTGTCATTGGGGATGGTCGGCGCGCTCAGCATTGTGCGCTACCGTGCCGCGATTAAAGACCCGATGGATTTGCTGTTTCTCTTTTGGGCTGTGACCACCGGCATTACCACCGGAGCGCGGATGCATCACCTGGCCTTGCTGAGCGCCGTGCTGGTGATTGTGATCCTGTTGTTTGCCAGTCGCTATGACCCGCTGAATAAGATGTACGTCCTGATCGTTCACTATTCGGGCGAGGATATTGACGATGAACTGCGGCGGATTCTGCGCGAGCGGCGTTTTCAGATTAAGTCCAAAACCATTCGGCACGATGAGGTGGAGCTGGCGGCCGAAATTCGAGTCCAGCGCGAGAATTTCGCCTTTCTGAAGGCAATTCGCGAACTACCTTCGGTTAACAATGTCACCCTGGTGCAGTACAACGGTGATTTCAGCGGTTAAACGGAGAAACGCGGCGATGGTTCTCATTCCTGCCTGGCGAAAGTTGGCCTGGGGGCTGGGATTAGCTCTGTCGCTCTGCGCGGCCGTGGGATTATTGGCCGTTGGTTGGATTCATCAACGTAACCGGCAAACCATGAAATTTCAATCCATCTCTGGCCCGATTGCAAACCCCTTAATGGGTTTTGCCCCGTGGGCGACATCGAAGGAAATTAAGCAGCCTCACACCCTGGTCTACGCGGATTTAACCTGGCGCGAGTTTGAACCTGAGCGCGGCGTGTATGATTTTGAAGGATTTGAGAAGAAGAATCAGCTTGACCGGTGGCGCAGTGAAAATAAGCGGGTGGTCTTTCGCTTTGTTTTAGATAAGCCGGGGGAGGAACCGCACTTGGATATTCCCGACTGGTTGTATGAGGCCATAGGCGGCAGCGGGGACCACTATTTCAATGAATATGGCCAGGGTTTTAGCCCAGATTATGCTCACTCCATCTTGATTCAGTACCACCGCGAGGCCATTCGGGCGCTTGGGCAAAGGTATGGGGCTGATGGGCTGTTTGCCTATATTGAGTTGGGCAGCCTGGGACATTGGGGCGAGTGGCACGTACATTATGGTTCTGGCATCCGGCGGCTGCCCTCTGAAAGCATCCGCGACCAGTACGTGCAGCATTACGTAGAGGCATTTCCTGACACTTTTTTGTTAATGCGCCGCCCGTTTAATATCGCCAGCCGCCTGAACCTGGGCCTGTATAATGATATGACCGGGGACCCCAGGGCTACTCAAGAGTGGCTTGACTGGATTGCGTTGGGGGGGCGCTATGAACAAACCAAAGAACCTCATGCCCTGGCCTCCATGCCCAACGGTTGGAAGACGGCCCCGGTCGGCGGGGAACAAACCTTTTCGCTGAACCAGGATTACATTTACGGGGGCGGTCTGGCCCAGACTGTGCGCTTGCTGCAAGAATCACATGCCACCTTTATCGGGCCGCATGGACCTTATCAAGAAGAACTGGGTGGGCCGCTGCAAAGTGGGATTGACACTGTGTTGGCAAGTATTGGATACCGTCTGTACATCCGGCAGGCGCAACTGCCATTGTGGGTCTGGTGGGATAAAAAACTAAACTTCACCCTCACTTTTGCCAATGACGGCGTTGCTCCAATGTATTATAACTGGCCTGCCCAATTGTATTTCTTCGACGCTGGCGGCGCGCTCGTAAAAACCCACCCGGTTACCATGGATCTGCGGAAAATCATCCCGGGAGAGCCGTACCCGGTGCAGGTAACCGTCTCACTTTCAGGACTCGACCCCGGAAAATATACGCTGGGGTTTGCCATCTTAGACCCGCGCACAGGGGAACCGGCCGTACGGCTGGCAATGGCGAACCCGCGCGGCGATCTCATCCAGGCCGTTGGCTCATTTGAAATCCTCTCGCTGAACCGGCTTTTTTTAAGGTAGCTGCTCTCGTCCGTTATTCGCCGGCTAGTGCCTGCTCGAAGAACTGGCGAGTGACCTCATAACAGCTTTCTCCGCAGCAAGGCAAGGGCGGAATGGAGACGATTTTATCGTTTTCCATGTGCGGGTAGGCCATGGGGTGGCGAAGACGCTGGCCGCTGCGGAGCATCAGCGTGGGTGTTCCGCGCACGCGGTACTGTTCTTTGCCCAGGCGGCCTTCTGCTAACACGGCGTCGCGGGCCTGGCCGCTCTCGAACAAACGGGTGAAGGGAGAGACTTCCAGGCCGGATTCTCTGGCGAGTTGGGGGTAAATGTCGCGGCGAGCAATGTTGGTATTCTCCGCGAAGAAGGCGCGCCGAATGCGCAGATCGAGGGCATTGGCGGCAGCGTCATCCTGCTGCCGTGCGCACCAAACGGCTTCAAAAGCGGGTAGGGTGGTGGTGGGCCATTCGGGGTTGGTATAAGGGCGGAAGAGCGCAGCGGGTTCCTGTATTGCCGCCAGCCACCATTCCTGATCTAACACGAAGCGGTCGGGGGGGCCGCCGCCATAGACTTCCAGCGGAAAGAAGCGCTCTATCACACGGACGCGCCCGGCATATTCGGGGGCGATTTTTTCTAAACGGGTCACGGCGATATACGTCCAGGGGCAGTAGAACTCTCCCCAGTTCCACAACTCTGGTATTTCGCTGATTGGCATGTTATTCCTTTCGTAAACCTTGTAGATAGATGGGCGGCGTTTGGGCGCGTAATTATATAATATTTTATCAACATACTCGTATTGTGACGTACAGCCAGAGGAGGTGTCTCATGCAGCAGCCAGCCGTTACTCAGGTAGAGATGATTACGGATGAGATGGTGGAGGGCTATCGGAAGAATGGCTTTATCCGTGTTCCCAACCTGTTGACCCCTGAAGAGGTGGCTCGTTATCACGCAGGCGCGGTAGAAGCCGCTCGCTATATTCCAAACCTGGCGGCCAATATTCCGCAGGTTTTCAATCAGACGGTCAACGTGTGGACGCAGAACGATGTGATCCGCGAGCTAACACTGCACCCGCGCGTGGCGGCGATTGCCAAACGCCTGGCAGGGGTTCCGCTGCGGGTGTGGCACGATCATACCCTGATTAAACCACCGCGCAAAAGCGCGCCAACCGAGTTTCATCAGGACGGGCCGTACTGGCCGCATATCAACGCGCGCCATTCGCTCTCGGTGTGGATTGCCCTGGTGGACGTGCCGGTCGAGCGTGGCTGCATGACTTTTATCCCCGGTTCACATCGCCATCAGGATCTGCGCCCACAAGATCTGACTGATGCGCATGACCTGCTCAACCTGGTTCCAGAGCTGGCCTGGGAACCGCGCGTCACTGTACCGCTGCGCGCCGGAGACTGTACCTTTCATCATTCATATTTGGCGCATATGGCGAATGCCAACACGACCGATGTGCCGCGCGTGGCCCATATCATCATTTATATGGACGCCGATACCCGTTACAATGGCAATCGTCACCCAGTGACCGACCCGCTTAATTTACAGGCTGGACAGCCGCTGGAGGGCGATTTGTTTCCTCTGGTGTAAGGTTTGCCATTGACAAGTGGTAGAGGGGCGCTTTACCTGGATTTAACCGCTCCAGCAGGCGGCCAGGCGCACAAAGGCTATTCGGAACAGGGTTAAGAGCCCCGCCGCTGGCTTAGGGGTGGATTTGTAGTTTTTCTATCACGGAAGGGAAGGGTTGCGCAAGCGAGCATCTTCGGTGATAATGGCCCTATCATGGACACACTACCCATCCGACTTCCCCTTCCTGAAGATCCGCCTCCTTATCCGATTCCGTTTAATCGGGCCAGCCTGGCTGGGCGCGAAATTGAGTTCATCTTACAAGCTATTGCCAATGGTCACATCTCGGGCGATGGCAGCTTTACAAAAAAGTGCAGCCGTCTGTTAGAAGAAACCCTGGGAGCGGCGAAAACGCTCCTGACTCCGTCTTGCACGCATGCTTTGGAAATGGCCGCTCTGTTATTAGATATTCAACCCGGCGATGAAGTCATTGTTCCGGCTTTTACGTTTGTAAGCACGGTCAATGCCTTTGTTCTCAGAGGAGCCAGGCCGGTGTTCATTGATATCCGACCGGATACCAAGAACTTAGATGAACAACAACTTGAGAAGTTGATTAGCTCCAAAACCAGGGCCATTCTCCCGGTTCATTATGCCGGGGTGGGGTGCGAGATGGATGTGGTTATGGAGGTCGCCAATCGCTACGGCATAGCCGTTGTTGAAGATAACGCGCATGGACTGTTTGGCAAATACAAGGGCAAGTTTCTGGGAACTTTTGGGGCGATGGCGACGCAGAGCTTCCATGAAACCAAAAACTTTACCTGCGGCGAAGGTGGAGCCCTTCTGATTAATGACCCTCGTTACATCGAGGATGCCGAGATCATCCGTGAGAAAGGCACCAACCGCAGTCGTTTCTTCCGCGGTCAGGTAGATAAGTATACCTGGGTGAATCAGGGGTCCAGTTATCTGCTTTCAGAAGTTTTGGCGGCCTTTCTGTATGCTCAACTGCTGGCCCGGCAGGAAATCCAGGCGGCGCGCCGCCAGATTTGGGAATTTTATTGGCAAAGCCTGGCAGATTGGGCTAAAAAATTCGATGTGGGCCTTCCGTATGTTCCCGATCACTGCGAGCAGTCCTACCATATGTTTTATCTTGTGCTGCCTTCGCTGGAAAAACGCACGCGTCTGATGGATCACTTAAAAAGCAAGGGGATCTTGAGCGTTTTCCATTATCTGCCCTTGAACACTTCTCCGATGGGCAGAAGATTTGGCTATCGCGGTGGAGAATGCCCTGTCACCGAGGATATCAGCGACCGGCTGGTGCGGCTGCCTTTTTTCAATCGCCTGGAGAGGCAGGAGCAAGAATGCGTGGTTCAGGCCATTTTCGAGGCCAGTAAGGGGTGGTAGGCGCTGCCCTAAAAACTGAGTCTTGTGCTTTCGAGCGGCTCTTTGGTGTGGGGACCGTTATCGTCAATGCATGTGTTGTATCTGTGATCCTAACCCAATCGGTCTTTTGTAACCTACGTTAGTAACCTTGCGAATCCAAAACCAACCAAGATCGGTTTTTTGTATTTTTTTTGTTGACTTTTAAGACGGAGAGAATTACAATAAACCGGGGTCCTCAAAACAGGTAAGCGTTTCATTAAATTCGGGATAACGGAGATATCCTACCTCTGTACGAACCAGCAAAACTGCGTGGGATGTTGAAGAAGATACGGCCTTTTTTACCGCCGGCCCTGGTTTCGGCTGTTTTCTCAAACGTTTTTTCTAGATGAGAAATAATGTCGAAATGGCGGAGCTTTTAATAAGTTCCTCCAACGGTTCTCTCGTGGGTATGAGTAAGCAGGGAGCTTTAAGGTTAGAGACTGGCTCGGTCGAAGCGTAGGGTAAGGATTTTTTTGGAGAATTTGTGCCATGAGTGAAGAATTGAAGAATTCATCGCCTGAGAATGGTTCTGTGGGTTCATCTGAAGAACAGGTTTTACCTGAAGTGGTTGAGAACGCGGTTCAGCTTGAGGTGGAGCCAGCGATTAACGAAATCGAAGAGCAGGTTTTGCCTGAAGCAGTTGAGAATGAGGCTCAGCCTGAGGTGGAGCCAGCGATTAACGAAACCGACGAGCAGGCAGTGGCTGTTGAGAGCCTGGAAGCATCTGAGGCCAGCCCAGAGCCGGACGTTCTATCTGAGCAAACCAATGGTAAGGTTGAGAAAAAGCCCTCTTTCCTGGCTCGTCTCTTTGGCAGGGGCGCAAAGGCTAAGAAAACCAAGGCGGCGCAAGAACATCCAACAGGTGCTGTTTTGACTGCGCCATCACAAGCTGCTAACGGGTCGGCGTTGGAGGAGCCTGCTCAGGGCGGCCGTGAAGTCAAACATGGAGAGGTGTTAGAACCAGCAACGCTAGAAACAATCCGCGCTTTGGTAAAGGAAGAGCTAGAGCGCAGTAAGGGAGCCCAGCCAAAGACGCCCGAAGAAATTTTGGATGAGTTGCTGCGCCAGCACCGCATGGCGCGGTTGGTTCAGTTCCAGGAAAATATGGAAGAGACCCTGAAAAATAAAGGGGATTTTCTCTCGGAACGCCAGCGGATCATTCAAGACCAGGTGCGCGCTATGCTCGCCGACAGCAGTCTGCCGGCCTCGGAGCGCGTGAAAGCCGTGGAAGAATGGCGTAGTGTGGAAATCCTGCTGGAGCAGGATTTGCAAAGGCTGGAAAATGCGTTGAGCGAGCGCGCCGAAAAACGGCTGGATACCATCGCCTGGCTCGATGAGCATCCGGTGGTGAACAGCCTGCGCAGTGAACTGGCACAGCAGAAACAGTTGATTGAAACCCTGCCGGTTCGCTCTACCCGGCGCGTGGTTGTGCCAATGCTCTTGATTCTGTTAATTCTGATCGGCCTGGGAGCGGCTGGTTTCATCTATTTCAACCCATTTGCGGCGCGGGCCGAAGAAAGTGCACGTCTGCTCATCGAGCAGGCCAGTCTTTACCAGGCTTCGGGGCAGAATGATGATGCGCTGCGGGTTTTGGGTGAGATTCCTATCAATGATCTGAAGAACCCCGATCTGCTTGGGCGGGTTGGTGAGATGTATCGGTTGTTAAAACAGTACGATAAAGCAGTGGAAGTTCTCCGGTTGGCTCTCCAGTTTGACCCGAACAATGAGACGTATCTGCTCAGCCTGGCGCGCAGTTATCGCAGCGGTGGCCAAAATCAGGGCGCCATTGATATTTATACAAGGCTGATCCAGTTAGATCCCACCAAGAATTTTTATTACCTGGAATTGGGAAGCACCTATCGCGCTTTGTCTTTATATGATGATGCGATTGCGCAATACGAAAAGGCCCTGATTAACAGCCCAAGTTACTGGCAGGCTTACAGCGCTATTGGGGATGTTTATCGCGATCAGACGAAGTACGATGAGGCAATCTATAACTACCAGAGAGCGCTAGAAATCTCCCCAGATAATTACGGTGTGTTGATTAATCTGGGTATCTCGTATACCAGCAAGGGAGACTTTACCGCGGCTCTTGAACAGGGTTTTCAACCTGCTATTGAGCTGAGCCCGGAAAGGGCAGACGCTTACTTTTACATGGGTGAGATGTATTACATTCAGGGCGAGCGTGAGAAAGCCATCGAATCCTATAATCAGGCCCTGCTGATCAATGACAAATATGTCAGCGCTTATATCAGTTTAGGGAAGACTTACGCCGCCATGGAAGACTGCGAGCAGGCGACGAGCTATTATACCGAGGCCCTGAAGTTGGCTCCTAATAACCAAGAGGCGAAAGAAGGGCTGGACGCCTGTACCAAATAACTGCCGTACCTGAAGACAGATGCGGCCCTTCTAGGGGTAATTTTGGGGATGTGGGCATGGCGACACCGTGTTCACATCCCTAAAATATGAGAGCGATGAGTGAAAAACATCCGGCTTAATTTTCTGCTGGCTTTTTTGCTGCCACTGATCATCGCTGGCTTATCGTGGGCGAAGCCTTTCGTGAATATGCAGGAAGACGGCTGGTATTACCTGGCTTCTGCGGTCAATATTGCCAACGGTAAGGGCTACGTTGATGCGGATTTGACGCCATTAACTGTGCGCGGCCCCATGATGCCTTTGCTGATGGCGGCCTCTATCCGGCTGGGCGGCAGCCTGACCCCCGAACAGGCAGTTTTGCCGGTTATTCTGGTTAATTATTTGGGAATTGTGGCGCTGGCGCTGATCGGCGAGAAGTTTATCGGCAAATGGGTCGGTGTTTTTGCCGCTGCTGTGACCTTAGCGATCCCCTATCTTCACGATTATTTATTTTCCCGTTTGATGACGGACGGGTTTCAAAGCTCCTGGATCCTTATCGGCTTTCTATTGCTGCTGCAAGGGGCAGTTACCGGCAGGCGGCGGTACTGGGTTGCCACCGGCTTTGTCTGGGGCATCGCTTTTTTGGCTAAGGAAAGCGCGATCTTATGGCTTCCTCTATCGTTCTTCATCGGATTGCTCAATTCTGATCGCGTTCTGCCGCGCGACTATCTGCGCAACCACCTGTATTTTTATCTGACTTTTGGCATTACTGTTTTGCCGTGGTGGGTCTTTCTGTATTTAACTACCGGCCAAATTTATATGGCGGGGCGTTTTGCGGATCAGCTAAAGCAAATTACGCCCCTTTTGGTAAAGTACGGCTGGATATTCCTGCTACTTGCTATTTCCTTTCTGATCGCGGCCTGGTACTGGTTTCAGCGCATCCGCAAAACGCAGAAGTTTCTACTGGCCGCGATTCAAGGCTGGCTATTTGAAAGAAAAGCGTGGCTCGGGTGGACGGCGGTCTTCTTGTATGTCGTCGCCACGATTAGCCCGGTCAATCCAACCACAGTTGTTAACTATATTCAATTCAATGTCGGTGAAATGTTTCCTTATGTACCGGCGTTTCTCGCCTGGATTGTGTTCGCAATTTATCAGTTGCGAACACGCAGGCTTCCAGGGCAGTTTATCCTGATTACTGGGTTGACACACTTCCCGATGTTCTTGATTTTGGCAAAGTATGGGAATGCTATTCGCAACCTCATTCCCTGGATGTTGTTTTCGATTCTAATTTTTTCCATTGTCGTTTATCTTCTGTTGAAAGCGCTCATAGAACCGGCCTATCCGCGCTTGTTTCAGGGAAGTATGCTGATGCTCATCGGGGTGGTTTATGGGATTGGCGTATTTCAGGCCTACACAACCGTTATTGGCAGAGATCCTTCTCAACAATACCGTGCCCTGGCAATGGATGCCGCCAACTGGCTGATGAAAAACGTCAAAGAAGGAGAGCCAGTTCTGGCAACCTATTACGCGCGTCGAGAAATTTTTGTCCTGGCGCAGGGAAAATACCCACTTCTGCCGATCGCTCCAGAGGAGCCTAAGGGTTGGAGATCGGTTACCTTGCAAAATGGGGAGTTGAAATTTACCAAATCGCAACCAGGGGAAGTACCCGTGGTTGTGCAACTGGCAAACCCCAGCCCATTTATCTCGAATAATTATTATGTGGTTTATCCCAGTGATATTGTCAACCGGCTGAAGGAGACAGGCGCCCAGTACGTGATCGTTTCGGGAGATGGGCGCGCCAGCCCATTGGGCTTATCACGCTTTTTTTACTGCTGGCCTTATGCCAAAGTTCTGAAAAGTCGTATAGAGCCGAACCAGATCACCGGCCTTTTCATCTTCAAAATTCAGACTTCCGCTATGGAAGCTACTTCTGGCTGTCCTTCTACCTCCGATCCGAATACCATTAAGCTGATTCAAGAGGATGTCATCCGTAAATATCCTTCAGTAGATCAATATGATATTTTAGAGCTGTTAGGAACCGATATTCAGTTTTACCCAATTCGTTGGCAGCCTTTCCCGGCTTATCTGAAATTGGCAGAACTCTTCTCGCAACATAATAATGAAATCGCAGCGCGCCAGGCTTACAACCGAGCCGCGCAGATCAACCGCGCGGGCCTGCTTAAAACGCTCCGCGCCAAATACTGGGATGGAAGCGCAGGGAAGGATGAATTGATTGCCGCCGGTGATATTCTGTTGGGGCAGGGCGACAGCGACGACGCTAAAATCTTTTATGATGCCGCGCTGGCGCAATATCCGCAGTCGGCGCTGGTTCATTACGCTTACGGGCAGTTTTTGGTGGCGCAGGGGAATTTCGACGAATCGTTTGAGCAATTTAAACTGGCTCTGGAATTGGAACCAGCGCGGTTAGAATACCGTTTAGCCATGGCAGAAGGCTACGCCCGTAAGAGCAGCTTTGATCAATCTTTTGCCATCCTCAACCGTTTGGCCGAGGAATACCCCGGCAACATTAAGGTCAAAGAGATTCACCAGCGCATTCTTGCCAGTTACTTTGTGGCAATTGGCGAAGTCAACCGGTCGGTGAAAGTTTATAATTCCTTATCGCAGGTGCAAAAATCCATGGTAGTGGATGCAAGTCGGGCGGTATTCTTGAACCTGACAGATGATCTTCCCAACCGTCACCAGGTTCCGGCAGGTTCGCTGGTGTATAAAGATATTTTTGTCCTGAATGAACAGGCCAAAGAAATTCTGTTTATGCACGCCCCATCAGAGAAAGCCTTTGAGGTGGTGGTCCCGAGATATGCCAGTTTAAATTTTAGTATTGCGCTCTCGCCAGAAGTCTGGAATCCTGCCCTGGGTGATGGGGTGCGCTTTCGGGTTTTCTTGAAAGTAGAGGATCGAACCGTTGTGTTGTACGACCGCTACTACGATCCTAAGAATCGCCCAGAGGACCGCCATTGGGAGAGCCAGAGCATCAGCCTGACGCCCTGGACGGGTAAAAAGGTGGTGTTGGTGTTCCAAACCAGCCCTGGCGCCAGAGGCAATGCCGATTATGACTGGGCTGGTTGGGGAGACGTGCAGATCAGCGTGCCGATTCAATATAACTTCATTGATAACTTCCGCCAGGCCCTCAGCACAACATCTGATTTTCGCTTGATTCGCCTGGATACGATGGTAGTCAATGATGAACAAAGAGACGGAATCTTTTTGCACCCACCGAACCGTGTAATCTTCTCTGCCATCCTGCCGCAGGATCCTTTGCTTGATTTTGGAATTGCGCTCGATCCGTACGTATGGAATGTTAATCGCGGTGACGGGGTGGTTTTTTCCGTCACGGTAGCACTGCCGGGAGCTGAAGGCGAAGCTTACCGGGTTTTTGAATATACTCTGGATCCGCGCAATCACCCAGACGACCGGCAGTGGAAGGATGTACGCGTTGATCTTGCTCGCTTCAGCGGGCAAACGGTTAACCTGATTTTTGAGACTTCCCCCGGCCCCAACGGCAACAGTGACTACGACTGGGCATTTTGGAGCCATCCGGTCATTATTTCGGGTGTTCCCTGAGCATCGAGGTGTTATGAATGTTCATTCACAAACGAGTCTGAGCGTCTCGATCATTCTCAATCTCTATAACGCTGAGAAATTGCTGGGTGGGTTTCTGAATCAGCTTCTTGAGCAGTCTGACCAAGACTTCGAGTTGGTCATTGTGGATGATGGCTCAACGGATACTACGGTAGAGGTGGCCCGCAGTTTTGCCGCGAAGTTCCAGAAGCTCAGAATTGAGGAAATGCCGCATGTGGGCTTACCGGCTGCCCGGGCGCGCGGAGTTGAAATTGCTTCAGGCGATATTTGTATCATTTTGGATGTAGACGAGGTGATCGAAGACCGCGACCTGATTGCCAAGTTCGTTGAGCCGTTCAGCGATCCGCGAGTTGCGGCGGTAGGGGGAAGCAAAAGGCCCATCGGTGAGGGGTGGCTGGCCGAGGCACAGCGCCTGGACCGGTTATTCCGGCAAAAAATGCGCAAAACCGGGAAAAACGGGCAATCCTGGCTGGTAATGGGCGGCATTTTTGCGATTAGAAGGCAGGCCGTATTGTCGGTTGGGGGGATGAGCAAGAGCCGTTTTTTGGTTGAAGATACAGATATCAGCATGAAGCTCAGGAAGAAAGGGTGGCTTCTGCTCGTTCGTGATGATATTGCGGTCAGCCATCCCGATCCAATTACGGTCAAAGGGGCTTTTCAAAGGGCGATTGTGCAGGGCGAGCGCATTTTTTACGTTCTCTGTAAGTACCCTGAAGTAGCTCTCAATGCTCGATTCTTATTGGCTTATACCCCCTTATGGGTTTTGCTGACATTGATTTTGAGCTGGAAAATTACGGCTCTGCTCACGGTTCTATCGTTCGTTACCATCCAGGCAATTTACAGCAGGGTTCCTTCTTCGTTTTTGGGCCGCGTGTATGGCTGGGTTTTGTTGTGGCTGAATGGGATAGGGGTAACTATGGGCAGTTGTGTGGGCGCGTTCCGGATCGTTCGGGCGCGGTTGAGTGGGGAGGATTTGTTCTCGTAGCGCGCGGTTGGGTTGTTTAGATGTGCCACGAAAAGATTGTCTCGTTCAGGATGCGCGGAGTTCATGCCAGAAAAGATTCATAAAGGGATCAGCTATACCCTGGCGTCTCAGGTTGCGTCAATGGGCCTGCAGTTTGGCCTTTCGATCATTCTGGCGCGCGGGTTGGGCAGTGACGCATACGGCCTGTATGGGGTGGTGCAGAATGCCATTTTAACGATCAGCTGGATTCTAGACTTGGGCGGCAGTGCGGCGGTTACCAAGTATATTGCTGACTACGAAGCGGTAGATGATAGTGAACGGGCGACTAGTGTACTGGCATCTACGCTCACACTCCACACTTTATTGATCCTGTTATTTTGGTTGATCTTGTTGATCTTTCAGAATGACATTCTCAGGCTGTGGTTTGATAACAATCAATTGCTGCTTATTCTATTTGCGCTTTCAACGCCGATGTTGATGTATATTAATGATTTGGTCGGCGCGTTATACGGTTTTCGTGAGCTTAAGTACGTCGCTATTCGAATGTTTCTTCAGAATTTCCTGATCGTACTGCTCAATCTCCTCTGTGTATGGTATTTAAAAATGGGCGTCCAGACAGCAACAGCAATTTATTTTGCAGTGCTGCTACTCATGCTGATCACTCTAGTGGGGTTGTTTCGGCCGCTGTTTCGGGATGGACGGTTAATCAATCGGTTTAAACTGCAAATTCGTCAGATCATTCTTTTCTCCCTTCCAATCGGGGGCCTCAATATTCTCGAGCAACTCATCCGGAATGCGCCAGTTCTGCTTGTCAAAGCGTTGGGGGCTGGCGACCCAACCGTTAATCACAGGGTTGCTTCCCTTTCGCTGGCAATTTTACTCTCCAGCGTAGCCGAAACCGTTGTGGGAATGGTGATCAAGTCCGGTTCTGGGTATATGGCTCACTGGCTGTCTGTTGGGAAAAAGACCATCTATATTACGTTTGTGTTTATTATTTTGACAGTCACAGTTCTGATTTATGGAGTCATTACCGTGTTGGTTTTCTTTGGTATGGATCTCTTTGTTTCAGTGACTTATGGCAATCAATATGAAGCCATTCTGCAATTTATTTTGCTGACTTTGATGGTCAGCGCGGTACGCTCGGTGACAATGCTGCTGCGTACTTCGCTTTACACGATGGATCTTTCACGAAAAGCTTTTCTGGCAAGTTTTATCGAGTTTATACTGTATATTGTGATGCTTTTCCTGCTCACGCAGATCGAGGTCGCCCCTGATTGGAGTATACGACTGCTGCAAGTGTCGCTTGCTGTTGGTTCTGTGAAAGTTGTCATCTTGTTGTATCAATTATTTCGTTCCTTCCGTGACAGATTTGATATTCCTCTGTCGAGAATACTAAAAGACAGTATTGAGCTTATTACTTCTGGGTCTTTGATCCCGCGGAAAATTTCCTGACAGAGAGGTTCTCATATGGGATGGGTAAACCAAACGGACTATTTTATCGAGAGAAACGATTGCCCGGTTTGTCATTCGAACGACTTACAGCAAATCTACGCCTGTTCTTATCAAGAGCAACCGATTAAGGGCTATCTAGACAGTTTCTTTGCTAAGCGTGGGCATTACGAAGATGCTTACTTAACAAACGTCGATTACGTCTTGATGAAATGTAAGCAGTGCCGGGCCGTGTATCAACGCTATATTCCGAACGGTGATTTGTCCTTAAAGCTTTATGAGGAATGGATCGACCCGCAGCGAGCAATGAATAGTTATCATTTTGGACATAGTTGTGACTATTATGCTGACATAGCCGGCGATATTGCTCTCATGATTCGTAGCTTTAATCAAAGGCCTTCTGATCTGGCTGTACTGGATTTTGGTATGGGGTGGGGAGCCTGGGCCAGGATGGCAACTGCTTTTGGTTGTAATGTTTATGGGTTGGATATATCACAAGATCGCATTGAGTTCGCTTCCAAGTTTGGTATAAAGGTTCTGGGGTATGATAACATTGATCAGTATAGGTTTGATATTGTAAATATCGATAATGTGTTAGAACATCTACCGGAACCGGATGCTACAGTTGAGCTTATGGGTAAAATCGTGAAGCCGAATGGGTTAGTTCGGGTGCGCGTGCCGAACGGAGGGTTTGCTGATTGGATAGTCCGGCTTATCAACAAAGTGGATCTTCAAAAATACACATTCCTTCTCGGCACAGTCGCTCCACTAGAGCATATTAATGCTTTTACAATCAGGTCGTTCGATCAGTTATTTGGTTCACGGGGATTCAAGCGGGTTCATAAATGGAGCCTTTTCTATAAGAGGATATCGCTTAGGGGTCTATTGCTTTCACAGGTGCGCTTTGTATTCAACCTGTCTGCCAGACCTTTTGGCCTGGAAGTATATTACCGTAAGCACCAATAAGGATGCTCTATAGGTCACAGCGGGTATTAGGTGTACGGATGCACATCTGCCATATCGCTCACAATTACTATCCGGGCGTCAGTCTGGCGGCTATGTATGAGTTTACCCAGCAAGAGGCGCTGCAGGGGTGTCAGGTATCAGTGATCGCGCTGGGGCGTGGGACTGTTCCCCAGGTGGACAGGGATGAAAACGGCGTGGTGGTGTATCGGTTTCCGTCTGAAACGATGAGCGCGGGATCGAAGCGGAAAGTTCAGTTCATCCGGTACGCGGCCCGACTGCTGCAAGAGATTGACTGCGACGTGGTGCACGTCTATGCCAATTGGGGGCTTGGCCTGCTGCCGCTGCTGGCCGGGAAGAAGCGCAAGTCGGCTGCCTGGATATATGATCTGCGCAGTGGCCCGATCCGGTCGGGTTGGAAACGCTATCTGACGATAGGAATGCTGCGGCTGGAAGCGGCGCAGTTCGATGCTACGGCCTCGCACTGCGAAGGCACGCGCGACAGTGTGTTTGGCAAGCACCGCGGCGATATTGCCATCCTGAGCATGGGGGTCAACCTGGAGCGGTTCCGGCGTGTCCCTGCGCCTGAGATTCGGGAACAATACGGCATCCGGCCAGATGAAAAACTCTTGATCTTCAGCGGGTTTTTCCATCCTTCTCGCCGGCTGGAGCGGTTGATCGAGGCTGTGGCCGAGGTGGCGCAGGCTGGCAAATGTAAAATTAAGGTGATGATGCTGGGAGACGGCCCAGATCACACGCGCCTGACGGAGCTGGCGCATTCGCTGGGGTTAGAAGAGGTGATGATTTTTCCGGGCCGTGTGGAATATACGGACGTGCCCAGGTATTTATCGGCGGCGGATATCGGCCTGGCTTATGTGGTGAACAACGCTGAATACGGCGTGATGCCGGCGTTGAAGACAGCCGAGATGCTTTCCTGTGAACTGCCGATCGTGGCTTCAAACACCTATGGCAACCGTATGTTTGTGAAAGATGGATATAATGGATTAATCGTAGAGGATCATCCAAAGGCTATTGCGGAGGGCATTCTCCGGCTGATCGAAGATGACGGTTTAAGGCAGTCTTTGGCGGCGGCGGCCCGCCCATCTATTACTGATTATGGCTATGACCGGATTGTGGCGAATGCTGTTATTCCTTTTTATAAGGATTTGCTGAATCGGGTCCAACGTAAGCGGCATGTATACCAGAAATGATGGGGCGACCTGGAACAGAAAGCGATAGAAAATAAAGAAAGGAGATTGAGAATATAGAATTAGTTTTTAAAAATAGTTTATATTCAATTGTGATCACTGTAGTATAATCCTTTTACGGTTTCCTGTTCAGACAATTGAGATGAGTCCAAGCCCGAATTTAAATGATCCTATGGACAAGGTGTCTGCCATAATTCCCGCCTATAACGAAGAAAATCGCATCGGGCCGACAGTTCAGGCGGTGCGGCAGTATGTGGATGAGGTCATCGTTGTAGATGACGGCAGCCGCGATGGCACCGTGCAGGCCGCCGAGCAGGCCGGGGCCAGAGTGATCCGCCAGGCTCACAACCAGGGGTATATTGCGGCGATCCAACGGGGGTTTCAGGAAGCCAGCTATCCGATCGTTGTCACCATTGACGCGGATGGTGAGTTCCCGGCTGACAAAATCTCCGAGCTGGTGGAGCCCATCCGGCGGGGTGAAGCCGACATGGTGCAGGGCCGGCGTAACTTTGTGCCGCGCCCTTCTGAAAAAGTGCTCACCTGGCTGGCACAGCGCAAAGCGCCGGTGGGCGACAGCGGAACCGGGTTTCGCGCCCTGCGGACTTCACTGGCGCGGCAGTTGGCGTTAAAAGGCGCCTGCATTTGCGGCATCTTTTCACTGGAAGTGGTGTATGCAGGGGGCCATATTCGGGAGATTCCAGTCACTTTGCAGCAGGTTCATAAACCGCGCAAGGTTGCGTGGTTTCATGTTCGTCAGTTTTTCTATCTACTCCCCTTTTTGTTTAAGAAAGCGCCTAAGGAGCAGAATAAATGAGCGGTCAGAATGGGCACAGCCCCTGGCAAAACCAGCGGGTGCTGATTACGGGTGTCTGCGGGACGATCGGGCGTGAACTACTGCGCCAGTTGACCCCTTACGAGCCGGTCGAAATTATCGGATTGGATAATAATGAGAGCGAACTGTTCTTTCTAACCGAGGAATACCGCTCGAAAACCAACGTTCACTTTACCCTGGGGGATGTGCGCGATATTGACAAGCTCATCAGCGCCAGCAAGGGCATTGATATCATCCTTCACACCGCGGCTTTTAAACACGTGATCTTATGCGAGAAGTCGCCGCGCGATGCCGTGAAGACCAACATCCTCGGCGTGCAGAATGTGATTGATGCGGCGCTGGTAAACCAGGTGGGCCGGGTGATCTTTACATCATCCGATAAGGCCGTGAACCCTACCAACGTGATGGGCACGTCGAAGTTGATGGGCGAGCGTCTGATGACAGCCGCCAACGCCTACCGCCAGGGGAACCGGCCCATTTTTGCTTCGACACGGTTTGGTAATGTGCTGGGCTCGCGTGGTTCGGTGATCCCCCTGTTTGTGCGGCAGATCAAGCAGGGCGGCCCGGTCACGCTGACCGACCCGCGCATGAGCCGCTTTATCATGACGCTGGAAGAGGCCGTCAGCCTGGTGATGGGGTCCACCTTTATCGCGCAGGGAGGTGAGGTCATCATCACGAAAATGCCGGCCGTGCGCATTGCAGACCTGGCGCGCGTGATGATTAACGAACTGGCCCCTTGCTTTGGGTACGATCCTCAAAGCATCCGCATTGAGACGATTGGGCAAAAACCGGGCGAGAAACTGTACGAAGAGTTGATGAACGAAGAAGAAACCCGCCGCGCGGTAGAACTAGAAAAATATTACGTGGTTTTGCCTGCTTTTAAATCCGTCTACACCAACGTGAGCTACGATTATGAGGGTGTCAGCGGGCAGGTGAGCGTGGATCGGCCCTACAACTCTTCCTTGATCGAGCCAATGACGCTGGATGAATTGACCGTTTTCATCAGAAAACATCATCTAATTGACGAATACATGGATACCAGAAAGGAAACAATCGAATGAACGTCTTAATCTTGGGCGGTGACGGTTATTTGGGCTGGCCGACGGCGATGTCTTTCGCGGCCAAAGGCCATACGGTTACGGTGGCGGATAACTATTTGCGGCGCACCCTGGCGCTCCAGACGCGTTCTGAGGCGCTGATGCCTACGCCCAATCTGCCTACGCGCGCCGAAATTTTCCGGTCGGTTTCAAACTTCAATGTCTGCGTTGAGATCGGCGATTTGAATGATTACCGCTTCATGTCGAGCCTGTTCCAGAAGTATCAGCCAGAGGCGGTGATCCATTACGCCGAGATGCCCTCGGCCCCGTATTCCATGATTGGCTACGATGAAGCCCGGCTGACGCTGAGCAATAACCTGACGGTCACCCTGAATCTGATTTTCGCGGTGATGCAGTACGCGCCAGACTGCCATATCATCAAACTGGGGACGATGGGCGAATACGGCACGCCGAATATTGATATCGAAGAGGGTTGGATCGAAATCGAACACAAGGGCCGCAAGCAAAAGTTCCTCTATCCACGCCAGGCAGGCAGCCTGTACCATACTACCAAGGTGATGGATACGGACCTGCTGTGGTTCTACGTCCGCACCTACGGCATTCGCGTTACCGATCTGATGCAGGGGCCGGTATATGGCCTTTCGACGCCCGAATCGGACCTGGATAACCGCCTGCTGCCGAACTTCCACTATGACGATATTTTCGGCACGGTGGTCAACCGCTTTTTGGTGCAGGCAGTAGCGGGCGTTCCATTGACGGTGTTTGGCAAAGGCGGTCAGACGCGCGGCTACCTGAACCTGAACGATACCTTGCAGTGCGTGGAACTGGCGATGAATAACCCGGTCGAGCGAGGCCAGCTGCGCATTTTGAACCAGTTTACCGAAACGTTCTCGGTTAACCAACTGGCAGAGATTGTTCAGCGGGTGGGGAACCAGATGGGCCTGAATGTCCAGGTACAGCATATCCCTAACCCCCGCAAAGAAATGGAAGAGCATTACTACAACCCGGCGCATTCCGGCCTGCTTGAACTGGGCCTGAAGCCCCACTACCTGACGGATGAGGTGGTTGCATCGATGCTGTCTGAGGTGATCAAGTATAAAGACCAGATCGATGTTAGCAAAATTATGCCGCGCGTGCGGTGGAAATAAGCAAAGGAGCTGGGCAACCCTATGAGCAAGAAACGCGTATCCGAATCGCAGCCGCAGGCTGTACCGGCTGGCCCGAAAGGGCTGACGGAAGATTGGCTGGCCGTCATTATTGCATTTGGCTTGATCCTCCTGGCCAGCATTGGCCTGATTGGGCCGAAACTGCTCAACATCACATTCTAGCAGAGGAAGACCATGAGCACAAAAGCGGAAGTTATCAAGCAAGAATTCCCGGTTTCCAGGCCGGTGCAGATTCTCGGCGGCCTGGCGTTGGTCGTGGTGTTGTCGATCCTGGCCTGGTGGATCACCAAGCAGGTATACGGCGTGAAAGATATGTTCCTGGGCGTTCCGGGTAAGGTGTTGGAATATCCGCTGTGGGGCGCGATTGTCGGTCTGGTGGGCAACTTGGTTCTCAAGCTAACGGGTATCCATGCGGCGGTTAAGCCGGGGATTCGCACCGAGTTGTTCCTCAAGACCGGCCTGGTGTTGATGGGCGCAGGGATTAACCTGGCGCTGTTGGTTACTGCCGCGGGCGGCGCGATCTTGCAGGCTTTCATCATGATCAGTAGTGTGTTCTTCTTCACCTACTGGCTGGCGGGCAAGTTTGGCCTGGATGAGAAGCTGCGCGCTGTGATGTCCACTGCGCTGTCGGTGTGCGGCGTTTCGGCGGCGATTGCGGCGGCCGGCTCGGTGCTGGCGAAAAAAGAGCAGGTTACGTATGTCACCACGTTGGTGATTCTGGTAGCCCTGCCGCTGATGATCATCGCTCCACTGCTGGCGGGCGCCATTGGGTTGCCTGAATCGGTGGCCGGCGCCTGGTTTGGCGGGAACATCGACACGACTGCCGCCGTAGTGGGCGCAGGTACGATCTATGGCGAGCAAGCGCAGAAGGTCGCCTCGATTGTCAAGCAGACCCAAAATGCCCTGATTGGCCTGGTGGCCTTCCTGCTGGCCGTGGCCTTTGCAGGCAAAGCTGGCGGCAAGAGGGAAAAGGTCAGCGCAAAGATCATTTGGGACCGCTTCCCGAAGTTCGTGTTGGGCTTTGTCGTCGCCTCGATCATTTTCACTATCTTGGTCAGCGTGAACAAAGAGATGGTGGCCGATGCGCTGAAGAGCATTGACGCGATGAAAAACTGGTTCTTCACCGCCGCCTTCGTTTGCATGGGCCTGGAACTGTCGGTTGGCGAATTTAAGTCCATGGGCTGGAAACCGGTGGCAGTGTTCTTGATTGCTACGGTGTTTAATACCCTGCTGGCGTTGGGCGTTTCGTGGGTGATCTTCACCTACCTGTTCCCGCTGTAAAGCGGTTCTTTGCGTGAAGCCAGGTGGGTGTAGGGAACCCTGTCTGCACCCACCTGACGACCTCTGTTGATCGCTCGCCGCCCGACGCTGTGGGGATGCCGGATATTTACGAGTATCCATCCTTATCATTATTCGTTTTTATCAACCTGACTGGAAAAGGAGGAAGGAAAAATGAGAGAGCTGCAATATTTCGGCATCCTGGTAAGCCTGGTCATTAGCTTTTACGGCCTGTGGCGTTACAAGCAGCGGGGCTTTAACCGGGGCATCTTTGTAATATCACAACTGCTGGCGCTGGCGCTGTTGATTATCTCGCTGTTTCCTTCCACTGGTGACCTGATCGCCAAACCCTTGCGCATGGAGCGCTGGAACGGCGTTTTGTTCGTATCTGTTTTGGTATTATTTGGGCTGTTCTTCCACGCGGTTAATCTCAACACCAGCAACAGCCGGACAATCAGCCGCTTGATTCAATCACTGGCCTACCTGCGGTTCAAAGAGGAGTTTCCGAACCTGCCCCGGGCCGATATTATGGTGGTTATTCCAGCGTATAACGAGGCAGACAATATTGCCGACGTACTGAGCCGCATGCCGGCCCAGGTGTGCGGGCGAACCGTTCAGACGGTAGTGGTGGTTGATGGCGGTTCGGACGCCACTGAGCAGGTTGTTCGCAATCTGGGCTTTCCTGTAATTGTGAACCCGATCAACCGGGGCGGCGGCGCGGCTCTGCGGGTTGGCTACCAGGCTGCCATTGCCAGTCAGGCCTCGATTGTCGTCACGCTAGACGCTGACGGCCAACATATGCCAGAAGAAATGGAACGGCTGGTTGCCCCCATCGTGAGCGGTGAAGCCGACTTTGTGAACGGCTCGCGGGTGCTGGGGTCTTTTGAACAAGAAAGCATGGTGCGGTCGCTGGGCGTCGTCGTGTTCAACTGGCTGATCAGTTTCTTAATGGCAAAACGGATTACGGACAGTTCCAACGCTTACCGCGCTATCCGCGCCAGCACTCTGGCGCAGTTAACGCTCCATCAGGATCAGTTCCATACCTCTGAACTGCTCATTGACGCGATCAAAAAAGGCGCGAGGGTGTGCGAGGTAGGCATTACCATTCGCCGGCGGCAGAGCGGCGTGACCAAAAAGCCGCGCTCGCTGAAGTACGGCTGGGGTTTTATGAAGGCCATTCTGGGTACCTGGTTGAGGTGAGCTTATGTCTGAGATCAAGCATTTGGGCGATATCGAACAGCTTAACCAGGGTTTTGAGACCCGTACGCCAGAGGAAATCCTGGCGTGGGCCTGGCAGGAATTCGGCGCGGGGCTTTTAATTAGCTCGTCCTTTCAGACGCAAAGCGTTGCTCTGCTGCATATGGTTTCGCTGGTATGCCCGGAGGCCGAGGTGTTATTCCTCGATACCGGCTATCATTTCCCGGAGACGCTTGTCTACCGAGATATGCTTCAAGAGCTTTTCCATCTGAAGATTCGTAATGTTTACCCCGCGCCTGATGCTGAAGCGTACCAAAAGGATCATACCCCTCTGTATTTAAAAGACCCGGACCGCTGCTGTTACCTCCGTAAAGTTGAACCGATGGCCCGCGCGTTGGCGGGCGCCGCCGCCTGGGTTTCGGGCGTGCGCCGCGATCAGACCGTTCACCGGCAGAGCATCCAGATCATTGAGTTGGAGAACGAAGTTTACAAAATTCACCCAATGGCCAACTGGACTCGCCGCGACTTGTGGGCATATATCAGCCGGCATGATCTGCCGTCTCACCCCCTGTTTTCGCAGGGATATGCCAGCATTGGCTGTGCGCCCTGCACGCGGCCCTCTATGGGCGATGACGAACGCAGCGGGCGCTGGGCCGGCACCGATAAAAAGGAGTGCGGTTTACATACCGTCGCCATTCCTATTCAGCAGACGGATCCAAATCAGGCGAAAAAGAAGCCTCAGTAAAGGATAGACCCTTGAACCGGACGATTCTGGTCACCGGGGGAGCAGGATATATTGGCTCTCAACTAATCCGCGATCTGGCTATGGACCCCGCCTACCAGGGCTGCACAATTCGCATCTATGACAACATGCAGCGGGGGACGTATCAGGCGTTGATGGATTTGCCCCCTTTCTGCCATTACCAGTTGGTAGAAGGGGATGTCATGGATCGCTATTCCCTGGCCGAAGCAATGCAAGGGGTGTGGGCGGTGATTCACCTGGCCGCCATTGTGAAAACCCCCCTTTCTTTCGATCATCCCACCTGGACGCATCAGGTTAACCACTGGGGAACCGTTACGGTGATTGACGAGGCTGTACGGGCCGGTGTAGAGCGGTTCATCTATGCCTGTTCGGCCAGCGTGTATGGGCCGGGTGGGCCGTTTCGAGAGAATGATCCATGCCATCCGGTTGGGCCTTACTCGACCTCGAAGCTGCAAGGCGAAGCGGCCCTGTTGGGCGCCGGGCAGCAGCGCGGACTGCGCGGGACCAGCCTGCGCTTTGGCACAGTTTTTGGTTACAGCCCCGGCGCGCGCTTTGATGCGTTTGTCAACCGCATGGCTTACCTGGCGGGCGTTGGCAAGCCGATTGTGGTTAACGGCAAAGGCGACCAGAAGCGCCCGATTCTCCACGTGCGCGATGCAACGGCGGCGATTTTATTCTGCCTCTCTCACCCCGAAACGATCGGGAAGGTGTATAACGCAGCGGCTGAGAATGTATCCATCCTCGGAGTCGCCGAGGCGATCCAGGCGATTCTGCCAACGGCGCGCGTGCATTTTGCCGGCCAGGATATTCTGACCGCCATGTCTTTTGAGGTGGATAGTTCCGAGTTAATGCGTCAGGGGTGGATGCCGCAGTTTTCGGTCGAGGCGGGCATCAATGAAATTCTCCAACGTCTCAGCCTGCTGCACGAACCCGGCACTGCGTACCCTGGGCAACCGCAGGTGCTCGATTAATCTCTTATCTTCCATTTCTGTGGCTCTGATTTGATGCGGTTCTCAGAACGATTAAGCCTGGCGCTGCCGATTCTGCTGGCATTAGGGCTGGTCGGGTGGCTGACCTGGCCGGCGTCGAGTACTTTCCTGGTGTACGGCGGTGTGACCGCAGCGGTTGCCGTTTTGCTCACCCTGGCGGGGCTGGAGTGCGTTAAACTTCTGCGGGAGCGAGGTGCATCCAGGCAGGCACGCTGGCCGTCCGTTGTGGGGTTAGCGGCGGTTCTTGCTGTGGCGGGGTTGTATACTGCCGGTCTGACCTGGAAGCTCCAACCGGCTTGGCTGCCAAAACGAAGCTGGTACGATTTTATCGAGAACCGCGCGGTCACCATGCGCCTGGTAGACCCTGCTCTGGTCAAAGTGGAGCAGTGGGAGATTTTGGGGGATACCCGCGAAGTGCTGTTTGTGCATCCCGCCCCCAACGGTGCGACCACCCTGGTTTACCCGGTGATGGTGCGTCCGGGTGCGGTTTTAGCGACGGCCCTGGCGCTGGCCCCAGAAGCCTGGTCGGGTGAAGGGGATGGGGTGCTCTTTGCCATTTACATCGAAGATGACGCTGGCATCCACCTGATGACCAGCCAGTATATTGACCCCAAGCATCACCAGCAAGACCGGCGTTGGGTTCCGGTGACACTGGATTTATCGCCATACGCGGGCAAGCTGGTGCGGATAATCTTTTCGGTTTCCGGCGGGCCGGCTGGCGATATCCGCTATGATTGGTCCGGTTGGGCAGAACCAAAATTGGTGGAGCCAGCATGGCCTTAGCGCGGGAGCGGGCCAGTGTGAAGCGCCCCGCCAGCGGGCTTGCATCTCTGGTGTGGCGCTTTGTCGTTATAGGGTTGGTGTTAGGCCTCGCGGCAGATGGTTTTCTGCCCACTGCGCTGGAGCCGGCGGCGCGGTTATTGAAAATCCGGCGGGCGCAGGCGGGCGGCGCGGTGGTAATCGAGTCGCAACCGGCGCTGACAGGCCAGGAAGTGGAAGTAGCTGTCTACGGCCCGATTGGGGCGCCGTCTGGGCGGTTTTCGTCTAAACCGGGTTTCTTTGGCGTGGCGGGCGTTCAGATTCCCTGGCTGGCAGAAGAGGACCGCGAGGCCGAGATGATCCTGGCGGCGGCGTCTGGGGCGCGCAGTATTGGGCTGGATTTTGAATGGAAAAAAATCCAGACCGAGGCCGGCCGCTGGGAGTGGGAAGAAACCGATGAAGTAGTACGGCTGGCGAAAAAGTACAACCTGCGGGTTGTTCCTATGCTGATGTATACCCCAGAGTGGGCCTCAAGCCTGCCTTTTGCACCCATGGATTATCAGCGTGCCAGTCCGGTGCGCTATTCCTTATATCGTGATTTTGTGTATCAGGTGGTCAACCGTTATAAGCCCTATGGCGCTTTTACGGAGACGCGCGACGGCTACGGCATCACCGACTGGGTGATCTGGAATGAACCCAACGTGCAGCCAGCCGGGCGCGACCCGCTGCCAATGAACTTCTGGTACGGCAGTCTGGAAGATTATATTCAACTGCTGCGGGCCGGTTTTGAAGGCGCTCACGCCGCTGACCCTGGCTGTAATGTCTTGAACGGCGGGCTGGCGGACGTGTATTGGAAGCCCGGTGAAGCCGACCTGGTTACGGCCGTCGAGCGGTTATATGACCCCAACGGTGACGGTAACGCCGGAGATGGGGGTAGAGCATTCTTCGATACCCTGAACCTGCATATTTACCCCCCTGGGAAAAATGCGGTGGGTCAACTGGACGCGCACTGGTACCAGGATCGTCTGGATGCCGTGCTGCGTATCATGGCGCGTTACGGCGATACGGACAAGAAGATTTGGATCACCGAAACCGGGTATGGCTCTACCCGGCGTCCTCTGGCAATGCTGCCAGAGGGCAGTCTGCCGCTGGTGAGTGAGGCGGATCAGGCGCGCGCAGTGGCGCTTGTGTATGAGACTCTGGCCGCCTATCCGCAGGTGGAGCGGGTTTTCTGGTGGTCGGTGCGCAATTTATCAGCTAATGAGGCTGACTCGAACGTGATGATGGAAGCGCATTATGGGCTGGTGCGGGCGAACTTTTATCCCAAACCGGCTTATTATGCTTATATGCGCATAGCTGGCGGGGCCGAGCGGGTCTATGCGGCGAGGGTGAATTTAGACCCGTCTGGCATTACCGTTGTGAATCTGCCACCAGGGCGCTTGCAGAAGCCGGGGCAGTATTTCATCCTGGCGGCGGCCAGTGAAGATGAAAGCGGTGCAGTGATAGACGGAGCGGCGGCGGTGGGCTGGCTAGCGGTTCCATAAGCCGCTTGACGCAATTTGATACTTCTTTTACAATACTTTGCGCCGTTTTATCCACCTGACCGGTTCATTCTTGGGGGTGAGAAGGATCGAGTTTGAGAGAGTGATTTTGCGGAAGAGTCAGCGTTGGTCTACCATCCTGGTGACGATTGGCTACCTGACGGCAACCCTGACGGGGTTTGTGCGCCAGTCGGTACTGGCGTTATATTTGGGCGCCGGGCGCGAAACGGATATTTTCTTTGTCGCTTTCTCTATTCCTGAATTATTCCTGATCGCGCTGCCAATTGTACTGTCGCCGGTGGTGATTCCGCTGTTTGCGCGGGTGCGCCAGCAGGCCAGCGAACAAGCTGCTGCGCGGTTAGTGCGGCGGCTGTTGGCCTGGATGACGCTGTTTTTCTTGGGCGGCGTTCTGATCTTGTGGATATTTGCGCCGGTTTATATTCCCTGGCTGTCGCCGGGGTTTACCCCGGTGGAGCAGGGCAAGGCGGCTGCGCTGGCGCGCCAGATGCTGCCGGCCATCGTCCTGATGGGCGCGTCTGCGCTGGCGGGGGCAATTTTACAGGTTTACCGCAGTTTTGCGCGCCCGGCCTTTGTTACGGCGCTGTACAACCTGGTTTTTGCGGGCTGTCTGCTGTTGCTGCCAGGACCCGCTATCCATAGGGCGGCCTGGGCCGTGAGCATTGGTTCTTTATCCACCCTGCTGGTACAACTCCCGCTGATGGCGCGGCTGCTGGCAGCGGCAGATGCGGAGAAACCAGGGCGTGAAGTCCCTGGGGCACAGCCGGTAAGTGCCTTGCAGGTCTTGGGCCTGATCCTGCCTTTTGCGGCGGGTTATGGAGTTCACCACGTCATCCTGCTGATTGATCGGGCGATGGCAACCACCCTGGGGTGGGGCGACGCGGCCGCGCTCAGCTATGCCCGCAATCTCTCACTGGTGATTGTGCAGGTGAGCGGGCTGGCAGTATCTACAGTGATGTTCCCGGGGCTGGCCGAACAGATGGATCGGCAGGCTTATGAGCGGGCGCGTGCCAACCTGCTGGCGGCGCTGCGCTGGGTCTGGGCAGTGGCCGCTCCGGCGACTGCGGTTATGGTGGTTTTGCGCGAGCCGCTGGTGCGCTTTTTGTTCGAGCGGGGCGCGTTTGACTCGGAGGCGACTGCCTCGGTAAGCCTGCTGCTGGCAGTCTATGCGGTTGCGGCGTTGGCCGATGCGCTCTGCCAGCCTTTGTGGCGGGTGGTATATGCTCAGGGCAGCCCTTGGGCGGTGTTGGGGATCAATCTATTGCAGACGGTCGTGCGGTTCGGCGCCAATCTCTTATGGATTCCCTCATTGCACGTTTTGGGGTTGGCGCTCTCGGCGGTATTGGGCCTGTCAGTTCAGGCTTTGGTGCTGGCCGGGTTGGGGGCCGCGCGGCTGCACGTGAAGCCCGGCGACCTGCTGGAACGCGGGTGGCTGAGAGGGGCCGGGTGGGTCATGTTGGCCGCGGCACTGGCCGCGGCGCTGGCGGGCCTTTTAGCATCACTTTTGCAGCATTCTTTTCCGGCTGCCGGGCTTCTGCTCGTTGCCGGGGGCGGGGGGGCCGCCGTTTACGCCGCTGTGATGTGGCGATTTGGAGATGCAAGGAGTATCTGGCGTGGAATCAAGGCAATCTGAGCTTTCTTCCAGGGGGCAGGGGGGCAACTGGCTCGATCAGGTTTTAGGGGGCGGACTGGCGCTGTTCCTGGTATTGCTTCCTTTTCACCTGGTGATTAAGAAACTGGTTCCTGATCCGGTGGGAACGTACTGGAAGGAAATTTTACTTGTGCTGTTGGTGCTGGTATGGGGAGTGCGCTCGCTCCAGCTTCGTAAGTTGCAATGGTCTGGAACGCCGCTCGACTGGGCGGTGCTGGCTTACCTGGGGTTGCTGGTGGTGCGCGCCCTGCTCGACCGGGCTGGCCTGGCAACGGCGTGGGGATTGTATATCTCTATTCTATATCTGCCGCTGTTCTGGCTGATTCCGGCGCTGCTGCGGCGCTCCCCCGGCTGGTTGGCAGGGCTGGCCTGGCTGCTCACCGGGGTGGGGGCAGTGGTGGCGCTGGGGGGCGTGCTGGAGTTCATCCTGGATAAAACCTTATGGCCGTCTGCGGAGATGATCCAACGGCAGGGGTTCCCGGATGTGTACGTTTATGGCACGCATCTGCGGCGCGTGTATTTTGTATTTGATTCGCCCACTACGCTGGCAAATACCCTGGCGATGCTGCTGCCGATGGCGCTGGCGCTGGCGGCGCAGCCAGGCAAACTCTGGCGGCGGATTTTGGCGGGCGCGGCCGCCGGGTTGATGGCTGTCTGTCTGGTGGTAACGTTCAGCCGCGGCATTTGGGTCGCGGCTGGATTGGCGCTGTTGTTTTTGGTGGTGCAGAGCCGTTTTGTACAGCGCAACCTGCGCCCGCTGGCGGCGGCCCTGAGCGTGGTAGTGCTGGCGGTGCTGGCCTGGGCGGTGGTGATGGCCCCGCGCATGACGCAGCCCTCTGACAGCGAAAAGCGCATCCGCGAACTGCCGGTTGACGAGTTCCGGGCAGTGCAGGCGCAGGTGGTTGAAGAATTCAGCGCCCGGCAGCCAACGGGCGGCGCGGTGACACTGCAAACCTGGTCGCTTCTAGACCCCATTACTCGCCAGGTGGATGAACGGCGGGTGATCTACCAACACCCCACGGAAGCTGGCAAAGGAGAGATTTATTTCACTGTTCAGGTCCCCGAAAACGGCGCGCTCCGCTTTGGCATTGCCCTTTCGCCCGAAGTCTGGAGTCCAGAGAAGGGCGATGGAGCTTCTTTTGAGCTGTTTGTTTCCAAGCCTGGTGAAACCGGCGCGGAACAGGTGATTTTTAACCGCTATATCAATCCGAAAATCAACCCCCCGGACCGGCGCTGGCGCAACTATTTTATTGATTTATCTCCCTGGGCCGGGCAAACCATCAATCTCATCCTGGTAACGGCCAGCGGGCCGGCGAATAACTGGAATTATGATTGGGCCGGCTGGGCTGAGATGCAATTGGTGCAGGTGGACCCGGTAATCTTCGCGCAAGGCGCGCGCGGGGGCGAGAACCTTCTGTTCGATCACCTGGGGTCGATTATGGATTGGAGCAGTGATGAAACCAACCGTGACCGTCTGGCGGCCTGGAACCTCTCTTTAGGGGCCTGGCTGCAAAACCCGCTGTGGGGCGCGGGAATTGGATCTACCGGCGTGGCGGCGCTGCGCACCAACCCAGAATCGGCCTTTGCGACGGAAAGCCAGGTGTTGAAGGCGCTGACCGAATTGGGGGTTTTGGGCCTGCTGTCGCTGGCTTACCTGTGGTTTGAGATTGTCCGCGCCGCTCTGCGCGCTCGCGGGCGGGAACAACCAATAGAACGGCGCTTCCTGTGGATGGGCCTGACTGCCGGGCTGGTAGCTGTGTTCATTGAAAGCCTGGTTTATCAGAATCTGGAAGTCAAGCAGGTGAATGCTTATTTCTGGACGTTCGCGGGAATGCTGGCTTTCCTTGCCGCGCAACAGACCCCCGCTGCGGCGGTTTCAAAGGCCCAATCTGAGCGCGTTCCGGCCAGCCAGTCTGAGGCAGCCCTGACTGAAGCCCCGGCTGCTGAGGAAGTGGAAAGTCTTGAGGAAAAGCTTGCCTGAGTCGCCGCTGCCGCCTGAGATCGCCGTTATCATTATTAACTGGAATCACGGCTGGTGCCTGGCGCGGTGCATCGAAGCGGTGCTGGCCCAGGAGGGTCCATCTTTTGAAGTGATTGTGGTAGATAATCACTCGCAAGACGGCTCGGCGGATGAAGTCGCTGCGCGCTTTCCGGTAGTGCGGGTGATTCGTAACTGCGAGAATGCCGGGTTTTCACGGGCCTTTAACCAAGCTGTGCGCGCCACGCAAGCGCCGCTGCTGCTGTCGCTGAACCCAGATGTAACGGCGCAGACGGGCTTCTTGAGGGAGTTAGCTCTGGCCGTCTGTTCTGGCGCGCGGGTTGGCATGGCGGCTCCCAAGCTGCTGCGGGCCGACGCCCCCGAACTGCTGGATTCGACCGGGCTGTTCATTGACCGCCGCCGCCGCCCCTGGGATCGCGGCCAGGGCAGGTTAGACCGCGGCCAGTATGACCGGCAAACGCTGGTGTTCGGAGCGTGCGGTGGGGCGGCTTTGTATAAACGCGTCATGCTGGAAGATGTTAGCGAAGGGGGGGAATATATGGATGAGGATTTCTTCGCCTACTACGAAGATGCTGACCTGGCATGGCGGGCGCAGTCGCGCGGCTGGCAGGCGGTCTATGCGCCGCGAGCCGTGGCTACGCACGTGCGCGGATGGGGAGATACGCTGCGGAAAGCCCGGCCTATAGGCCGAGGGCCGCGCCTGGCCCTGCGCAACCGCTGGCTGATGACGCTGAAGAATGATGCGCTTGCCAGCTTCTTGCCAGATTTGCCGGTCTTCCTGGCGGCAGAGGCGGCGCGTCTGGCGTATGCGCTTTTTACCCACCCATCGTACTGGCTGGGACTGCTCGACTTCTGGCGCGCGGCTCGCAGGGCGTATCAGAAGCGCCGCCAGATTGCCCAACACCGGATCGTTCCGGCTTCCAGTCTGAGGCGCTGGTTTTTAGTTGGTGATATTGATAAGGGTTGAAACCCTGATGCAGAAAATTCTTTTGATTTATTATGAACCGATCCCGTCTGGGCAGACCGCGCACGTTCTATCGCTGGCAAAGGGGTTAGATCGTGCCCGTTACCAGGTGACGGTGGTTTTACCGCTGACCTTGCAAGCGGCGGTCGCCGCGTTTTCTAATCTGAAGGTGCGGGTCGTTCCACTGGCGATGGGCAAAACCTGGTGGGAGCCGGGCAGTTTTCGAGCGTTGTATCGGCTTATCCGGCAGGAACAGTTTGACATTGTTCATGTTCACAGCCAGGAAGCCGGACTGGCGGGGCGGTTGGTGAGCTGGCTGGCCGGGGCGCGGCGGATTGTGTATACGCCGCAAACGATTGACATTCGCCGCCGCCGCCTGCATGGGGTTTACCGGCTGGCCGAAGTGCTGCTGTCAAAGCTCACCGAGCGCATCATCTCGGTCAACGCTGTCGACCGCGAACGGCTCATCCGTTGGGGGATTGCAGCAGACAAGATCGTCGTCATCCCGAATGGGATTGACTTCAACATCCTCGCTGGAGAGCGGGATCCCGCTAAAGCGCGGCGGGCGTTGGGACTGCCGGAGGCTGGCCCGGTGGTGATGCAGGTGGGCCGGCTGGCCGCCCAGAAAGACCCACTGGCTTTTGTGGCCGGGGCTGAAATGGTTCTGCGCCGCTGCCCAGATGCCTGTTTTGTGATGCTGGGCGAAGGCCCGCTGAGGGCCGAGGTGGAGGCCTGCATCCGCGCCTGGGATCTTACCGGGCGGGTGCTGATGTTAGGACACCAGCCCGATGCGGCCCGGTGGATGTCGGCGGCTGATGTGGTGACGCTGACCTCGCGTTGGGAGGGGACGCCCTATTCCTTGATGGAAGCGATGGCCTGGAAAAAGCCGGTTGTCTCAACGGACGTGAACGGCTGCCGGGAATTGGTGGTGGATGGCAAAACCGGTTTTCTGGTACGAGCGGGAGATACCGCTGCCTGGGCCGATAGGGTGGCCCAACTGCTGTCCGACCCGGCTGCGGCGCGCCAGTTTGGCGAAGAGGGCTACCGGCGGGTGAAAGAACTGTATTCGCTGGAGAAGATGATTGACCGCCTGGCTTCTGTTTACCAGTATCTGCCTGAAGCGGTGCGGCACAAAGTGATTGAAACTTTATAACGGCAGTTGGATGGGGGTTAAAGATGGAATTCCTCTTATACGCGCTGGCGGGGTTTGTCGCGCAAATGATTGACGGTACGTTGGGAATGGGCTATGGGGTCAGTTCCACCATGTTTTTGCTCAGTGCCGGGCTGCCTCCGGTGAGCGCCAGCGCCAGCGTCCACACGGCCAAAACCGTCACAACGCTGGTATCGGGCCTGGCGCATCTCTCTTTGGGGAATGTGAACCGCGTCCTGCTTTGGCAGTTGGTAATCCCAGGGGTAATCGGAGGGGTGTTAGGCGCCGTCTTGCTGGCAAACCTGGAATGGGACTACATACAGCCGCTTGTCTCGGCTTATTTGATGGTGATGGGCCTGCGGATTGTCTATAAGGGCCTGCAAAAGAACCTCATTTCCATCCGGCCCTTTGGCAATAAAGCCTACCCTTTGGGTTTCATCGGTGGGTTTATGGATTCGGTTGGCGGCGGAGGTTGGGGCCCAATTGTGACGACAACCCTGGTGGCCGATAGTCATCACAGCGCGAACCAATCGATTGGGACTGTCAGTCTGGCGGAATTTTTTGTGTCAATTGCCCAGGTGGCGACCTTTACAATTTTTTTGAAATTTACGCATATCAATGTTATTATCGCTCTAATCATTGGGGGAGTGCTGGCGGCGCCTCTGGCCGCCTTTCTCTGTAACCGAATCAATACGCGAGCTCTGATGATCAGCGTTGGACTGCTAATTATTGTGCTCAGCCTGCGCACCATATGGGCGTTTTTTGTTTAGCAGTTCTGCATTACAATTTTGCCGGAAAATGGAGGGTGTGTGCAATAAACAATGACTCAGAATCTTTCTATTCGTGAGGGTCTGGTCAGTTATGAACAGCGCTGCCGCCAATACCGGCAACGCGGGTTGGTGGTGTGGTTTACGGGCCTGTCTGGCTCAGGCAAAACCACCATTGCAATTGAGGTTGAAAAGCGCCTGTTCGACCAGGGCCGGATCGTTTACCGCCTGGATGGCGACAGCTTGCGGCAGGGGTTAAATGCCGGTTTGGGGTTTTCGGAGGAAGACCGTAAAGAAAACATCCGCCGGGCCGCTGAAGTTGCCCGGTTGTTCCAGGATGCCGGGCTGGTAGTGCTGGCGAGTTTTATCTCTCCACAGCGCGCAATGCGCGCGCATGCCCGTAACATTACCCCCAAAGGGGCATTTATGGAAGTGTACGTGAAGGCTTCCGTTGAGACCTGCGTGGAGCGCGACCCGAAGGGGTTTTATAAAAAGGCGCTTGCTGGCGAGATTAAAGATTACACTGGCATTGCCCAGGACTACGAAGAGCCAGAAGCGCCGGAACTGGTATTGGATACCGAAAAGCAATCGCTGGAAGAGTGCGTTGAGCAGGTCTTACAAGCAATTGCCGCGTTTATCAATATTACCGAGGGGTAGATTGGTATGAATCACCTGGATAAACTGGAAAACAAAAGCGTGTATATCTTGCGCGAAGCCTACAGTCAATTTAAGAGCCTGTGCATGTTATGGTCAATTGGCAAAGACAGCACTGTGCTGTTATGGCTGGCGCGCAAAGCCTTCTTTGGGCATGTGCCATTTCCATTGGTGCATATTGATACTTCTTACAAGATTCCCGCAATGATCGAGTACCGCGACCGGCTGGCGCTGGAGTTCGGGTTGGATATGATCGTGGGGCAGAACGTAGAGGCATTGCAAAGCAAGCAGACCTTTCCCGATGGCAATGCCACGCGCATCCAATGCTGTAAGCTGCTCAAAACCGACGCGCTGGTCAACACCATTAATGGCAACTGGCCGCGCAAGCGCCTGAACCATAACACCGGCCAGTATGAGATCGACAAAAACCACGAGCCGTACACCGGCGTGATCGTCGGCGCGCGCGCTGACGAAGAGGGCAGCCGCTCGAAAGAACGCTATTTTTCGGCCCGCGACATGAAGAGCCGCTGGGATATTGCCGATCAGCCCCCTGAGTTTTGGAACCAGTACAAAACCGACTTTGCTCCCGGCACGCACGTGCGCATCCACCCCCTGCTGGATTGGACGGAATTGAATATTTGGGAGTATATCGAGCGCGAAAATATCCCCATTGTCCCCTTGTATCTGAACCAGGGGGACGGCAAACGCTACCGCTCGCTGGGCTGCTGGCCCTGCACCAACCCGATTGAATCCACCTCGCGCAGCGTCTCTGAAATTGTGGAGGAACTACGCCGGGGCAAGCTGGCAAACATTGCGGAACGTTCTGGGCGCGCGCAGGATAAAGAAGATGGCGGCGGCCTGGAAGAACTTCGCAAGGGAGGGTACATGTAATGGTAACGGAACGCGAAGAACTCAGCATGGTGGTCGCGGGTCACGTAGATCACGGCAAAAGCACGATCATTGGCCGACTGCTGGCCGATACCAATTCTTTACCGGAGGGCAAGCTGGAAGCCGTCAAAGAGAACTGCCGGCGCAACTCGAAGCCCTTTGAGTTTGCTTTCTTGCTGGACGCTCTGAAGGAAGAACAGGCCCAGGGAATTACCATTGATGTGGCGCGCTGTTTCTTTAAGACAGAGAAGCGCAATTACATCATCATTGACGCTCCGGGGCATATCGAGTTCCTCAAGAATATGGTCACGGGGGCATCGTGGGCAGAGGCGGCCCTGTTGGTGATTGACGCCGCCGAGGGGGTGCGCGAAAACTCGCGGCGGCATGGGTATATGCTGTCTATGTTGGGCATTCGCCAGATTGCGGTGCTGGTGAACAAGATGGACCTGGTCGGGTATGACCAGAAGGTCTTTGAGCAGATTGTGGCTGAATATACCGATTTTCTCCGGCAGATTCAGGTAACTCCGGCGAACTTCATCCCGGTCAGCGGGCGCGAAGGCGATAATATCGCCTGCCGCACTGCCGCCATGCCCTGGTATACGGGGCTGACGGTCATCGAACAGATTGACGCTTTCCGCACCGAGCCGCCCCCTGAACAGAAACCCTTCCGCATGGCCGTGCAGGACGTATATAAGTTCACCCGTGGGGGCGATTCACGCCGGATCGTGGCCGGCAAGATCGAAACCGGCCGGCTGACGGTGGGCGACGAAGTGATTTTCTACCCCTCGGGGAAAAAGTCGGTGGTCAAGACCATCGAAGCCTTCAACGTCAAAGAGCCAATCCATTCACTGCCGGCGGGCTGGTCGGTGGGTTTTACCATGACGGAACAGATTTACGTGCGGCGGGGAGAAATCGCTGCGCTCAGCGGGCAGAAACCGCCCTATACCACCAGCCGCCTGCACGCCAACCTGTTCTGGTTAGGCAAGCAGCCCTTGGTGAAGAATAAGAAGTACCTGTTCAAGCTCAATACGATGAAAGTGGAGATGGAGCTTGAATCCGTCGTGCGGGTGATGGATGCCTCTAACCTGTCGCAGAAGGATCAGGAACAGGTGGGCCGCCATGATGTGGCTGAATGCATCCTGAAACTCGACCGGGTGATCGCGTTTGATCTTTCAGCCGACATGCCTGAAACCGGGCGCTTTGTGATCGTGGACGATTATGAGATTTCGGGCGGCGGAATTATCGTTGAGGCTCTGCCGGACGCGCAGCAAGAGTTGAGCCGCAAAGTACAGCGCCGCAACATTCACTGGGAAGCGCCCTCCATCTCCGAAGAAGAACGGGCCGAACGCTACAACCAGAAGTCCTGCCTGATCCTGGTGACGGGCGTGCCGGAAGACAATTTGCGCAAGCAGGTCGCCAAAGAACTCGAAAAACGCCTGTTCAATGACGGCAAATTCGTCTATTTCATTGGCATGGCGAACCTGTTGTATGGCCTGAACTCTGACATTAAGAATGGAGGGGCCGGCGTACCCGACCCAGATGAAGTGGCTGTTGAACATTTTCGGCGGTTGGCCGAAGTGGTTAACCTGATGATGGACGCCGGGGTGATTGTGATTGTGTCGGTGCGCGAGCTGCGCAATGAAGACCTGCGGGTACTGCAAACCGACCTGGGCGACCGCGCCGAACGCATTTACACCGTGTGGGCCGGCGATTATGTAACGACCGACCTGCAGCCTGCGCTGCACCTGCGGGTAGATGAATGCTCTGATGGCGCGCAGAAGATTAAAACCTATCTACAACTGCAAGGGATTATCTTCAACCCCTGGATGCGCTGAAAAACAGAATCTCTTGCAAAGCAACTTTGATATAAAAACGCCCTGCCCCATCAATGAGGCAGGGCGTTTTGGGTTAAGGTTGGTTAGCTGGCCGCTGGAAGCTGCTCGCTGACGGATTCTTCGCGCGTTTTGACGTTAGAAGCCAGATAGACCAGGACGGCGCCGATCACAAACAGGCCAATATTTAAGAGGAAAGGCAGGTTGCGGTTCATCTCTGAAAGCAGCCCGGCGATCCAGCCGAAAGGCGAGGTGAAGACGATGACTGCCATGTACAGAAGGCCCTGGATACGGGCGCGCTCATGGGGATCCACCGTTACGATGACCATGCGGTCGGCCTGCGTTCCCAGGGTAGCGATGCTGCAAGCCTCGAGGAAGGTGCTGAGGAGCAGTAGCAGGTAGCTGCGCTCTGGAATGGTGATCAGGATAATCTGGGCCAGGGCAAAGCCGGCAAAGCCCACCAGCATGGGGTTGCGAAAGCGCATCTCGCGGATGACAGGCATGGCGACGAAGAAGAATACCAGCATAATTGCCGAGCGGCCGAAGGCAAAAATTGAGAGATGCTCTTCAGGGATGTGGAGCTTGGTCGTCACCAGGATTGACCAGAATGTGCCGTTAATGAGCTGGCTTGCGCCCATTACGAGCATAATGCCCAGAGTGAAGAGGGTGCGGGGCGTCTTGAACACCTGGCCGATCACGGAGCGGTACTCTTTCAGCAGGGTAAAGACGCTTTGCCCCTGCGTTTCGCGCATGCGGATCTCGCCCTGGCGGGTCTCTTTGACGAAGGCATTCAAGATGATGAACTTGGCCGTCATCATCACAAAGGCAAACAGATACAGCCCACGCATGGTTGGGATCAGGCTGTACGACTGCACCAACAGCCCGGCCAGGGGCGCAAAAAAGGCGGCCAGCAGGCCAGAGATGTAAACCCAAGAGTAGATATCCACCAGTTGCTTCTCGTCGGTGTCCTCGACCATCAGGCAGGTCCACGAATTGCTGGTGATGCGCCACAGGCTGTTAATGATGGCGGCAATGAGGAAGTAAGTGAAGTTTTGGGCGACGGCCCAAATGAGGGTGGGAACGCTCCAGGCGAGGATATCCCACACGAGAGTGGCGCGCTTGCGGCCCATTTTATCGGTGATGATGCCGCTCATTAGCGCGGCAAAGATCTGAAAGAACAGGCCAATGGTGGTAATCAGACCAATCTGGCTGTCCTTCAGCCCAAAAGCCAGCATATATACGGAGATGTAGGGCGCGTAGAGGTTGTAAGGGATGCCCCACATCGGTTCGGTGTAGACGCAGGCACGGGCATTACCCCGAAAGTTCTTGAGGGCGCGGAAAAGCGGGTGTGAAAACATAGTTGAGTCGCCAATCTTTGGGTGACAATAAAATTGGGGCCTCCGGTGGGAGCGCCCCGGCCCTAATGATACCGCTGCCGGGCTGGATTGTCAAAGGATTGAGGCGTGGTTTGCGGTGATCCGCCCCATTGAAGAATGGCAAATCCGGTCAGGGCGCGCGCCGCCATGACGATGACCATCGCGGCGACCAGGCCAATGGTAGAAGCCAGCCACGAGCCTGCCAGCGAGCCGGCCAGGCTGGCGGCGTTGATCGCCAGGTTGTACCAGGCCAGGTAGGGGGTGCGGTCCGTGGCGGGGACGCGCTCTAGCAGATAATTTATGACCGAACTACCCAGCATGGACCAGCCAATGCCGCCGATCAGATTGTTGGCAGCGTAAATCAGGGGGTGGTAACTGACCATAAAAAGCAGCACTGAGACGGATGTCAGCATAGCGCCCAGGGCGGTGAGCTTTTGATTGCCCAGGCGGCGGGCCAATGCGCCTGCCTGCGTGGAGCCGAGAAAATAGACGACCCAAAAGACGCTGGTCCCCAGACTGATGGTGGCATCTGTAAAGTGGAGCACCCGCACCTGGTAAAGCGGAAAGATCGGCTGACCGATAAATACGGACAGGTTATAGCCGATGAGGAGGATTAATGTCAGCCGGAATGGGCCGCCTAGAATCTCCATCCGCAGGAGGTTTTTGAGGCCTGCAGTAGAAGGTGGCGCGGCGGCAGGGGGCGGTCCTGCCGGTTCTTGGGGAGGTAAGGGGCGGATGAGAAACAGGTGCAGGCAACTGAGGGCCGAACCCAGAAAGCCGATCAGAAACACGATTTGATAGCCTGTGGGAAAGGGCAGATGCGCCAGAATCTGCCCACTCAGCAGAGAGGTGAGGGTAGTCGCCAGCGCCAGGAGCGCGTTGCGGGTTCCAACCACGTGACTGCGCCATTCTTCAGGAACGGTTTCAGCGAAGAACACGTTGCCGATGATCGCGGCGACCGTTCCGGGAACGTTCATTACCAGCGTGATGAGGATAATGGCCCACACCTGCCCGGCGGGTGAGAGCAGCAGCGGCAGGGGCGCCAGCAGGAGGTAAAAGACGCGCGTTGCCACCCAGGCCCAACAAGTGGCCCGATGCGGGTTGAAGCGTTTGACCCATACGCCAGCCGGCAGGGTGAATAGTAAATTCACCAGCGCCGGGGCCGCCGTGAGCAGTCCCATCTGCTGGGGGCTGGCCCCTAGCCGGGTGGCAAACACAGCCAGAAAGATCAATGTGCTGCCGTTAAGCACCCCAAACCAGAAGATATCCATATAGAGGTGGAAGAAGTTGCGGCGGTGTTCTTCTGGCACGGGAAGGGGAGCGCGCAAGAGATGAGAAAAGAGTAATTTCATGCCCAGGAAGATCGAATAAAAACGTTAAGTTTAAGGTTCCACATTTTAATGTTTTGGAGCATAAAAAATGGCAGGGATGAATTATAATAGAGTTGTGACTTTCCGTTGAAGAATTCAATCGTCACACAGTCCGAAAAGATAATTTTAAGCGTCACTGTAACATCACTTGTGCTCTCTCGTTTAACAGGATAGGTAATGCTAAGTCGCCCATACGACGACGAACCCATCATCCTGAAGGCCAAAAGTGGCGACACCGAAGCCTTTGGAGTCTTGTATGAAAGATATGCCGATATGATATTCCGGTATATCTATTCACACCTGGACAGCCAGCAGGATGCTGAGGACCTGACGGAAGAGATCTTTTACCGGGCATGGAAGGCATTGCCGAATTACGATGACCGCGGCCTGCCATTTTCAGCGTTCCTGTTCCGCGCCGCGCGGAACTCATTGATTGATTATTACCGGCAGCACCGGGTGGTGGCGTCATTGGATGATATTGAGTGGCGCTCGAATAACGAGAATGATCCTGAAGAGGAAGTGACCTCTCGACTGGAAAGAGACGATTTGAAACAGACATTGATGCAACTTCGCGAAGACTATCGGGCTGTTTTGGTGTTCCGGTTCCTTTCGGGGCTGTCCCCAGAAGAGACCGCCGAGGTTATGCAGCGCTCTGTTGGAGCAATACGCGTTTTACAGCACCGGGCGTTATCGGCGCTCAAAGGCCTGCTGGTAAGAGGAGTCCATGAATAACCGAACGGAAGAAGAAGTCAGCCTGATTGTTGCAAAGAGTCTCCAACTGGTGCTGTCTGGCAAAAGTTCGGTTGAGTCAATCCTGATTCGCTACCCCGACCTGGTGGATGTGCTGCGGCCCGAATTGGAAACAGCCATCTACCTGGCGCGAATGAGCCCGCAATTTGGTCCCAGCCCTGGGTTTGTGCACAGATCGAAAGCGCGTCTGTTAGAGCGGATCGAACAAGAGGCGGCCTATGAACAGGCCGCCTATGGGCGCGCCTCCACCCGATCCGTCCGAAACGGTGGGCGCACGCGGGCCAGAACCGCCAGAACCGCTCGATCAGAGGCTGTGACCGGCAGTCAGGCATGGCTGTGGCGGTTTGCCGCCATCGCAGTGGCAATTATGTTTCTGTTTATTAGTTTCACCGGGACGGTTTACGCCGCCAGCGGCACGGTCCCCGGAGATGCTCTGTATGGCTTTAAGCGTTGGACCGAAGCTACTGCTTACTCGTTGAGCTTCGACAGCGAGCGGCAGGCGCAACTGCGGCTGGCTTTTTCTTCGCGCCGGTTGGATGAGGCCCAAACTCTGCTGGAACGCGGGCAGGTTGAGCGCATCCCGCAGGTGATTGCCGATTACGAGTACGAAGTGGAACAGGCGGTAGCGATTTTGAAGAAGGTTAAGGAAGAGAAAGGCAGTGCCGCCGATGCGCTGGCCGCGACGATGCGGGCTGAGTTTGACCGCCAGGCCAAACGCTTGGCGACGATGGCTGTCAGCGCCCCGCCGGGACAGGTTGAAACGTTAAACCGGGCGAAAAACACTTCGGAACGCGGCAGTGACCAGGTCAAGGGGTTGGGGCAGGGCAAGGACCGACCTGCGCCCGATCTTACGACCACGCCGCAGGCGCCGGGCGGCCCCGATAACAAGGGCAGTGGTTCCGGACAGGAAGGCCCCGACGGCAGCAAGCCGATCAAGACGGATCAGCCTGGTAATCAGGGAAACGATGACAAAAACCCAGGCAAGCCAGAGGATAAGGGCAAGCCGGAAGATCCGGGAAACCCTAACAATAACCGCAACGATCAGGATAAGCCCACCAAAGAGCCGAAATCCAATACCCAAACCAGCACCGACACGCCTTCGCCCCCGGTGAGCGAACAGCCCCCACCGCCCGGTAATCCTGTTAGCGACGCTACTTCTACTTCTCCTGCCCCCGACAGCGGGCAGGATAATCCTTCTTCGGACAAGGATAAGGATAAAGACAAAGATAAGGATAAGCCAAATAAACCTTAGTCTGGCAACGCCAGGCTGCACCCAGGCCGGTCCCTTTCCTTAAACGGGCGTTTATTGAATTGTGTGTCAATTGTGAGACTATGCCCCGCCAGCGACGCACAATTTGAAATAATACCCTTGGAGGAAAGGGACTTCTTTGTATAAGGTGCGGTCTAAATTGAGGGTAGTTTGAAAGGTGAATGTAAGGGTTGTTTGAGGTAATATAATTATATCGTATGAAGTATCTTTTTCTTTTGTCGTTTTCCTTCTTTTTTGTAAGAAAGTTCCCGCGAACAGGGAAAGGTGGGAAACATGCGTAAGAACAGGAGAGGAAATACACAGGCGGCTCAGGCCATGCTGGAGTTTGCGCTGATCCTGCCGCTGCTGCTGCTGGTCATTTTTGGCATCTTCGCGTTTGGTCACTTTATGTTTGTCTACTCGGTCACTACGTCCGCCAGCCGCGAAGCAGCGCGCTATGGCTCGGCGGTGGGGATGTCGCAGAATAACATCCCGCGCTACACCGACTGCGTGGCGATCCGCGCGGCGGCGATGAACGTGGGCGCGTTTGGCGGACTGCGCGAGCAAGATGTCAAAGTGTATTATTGGGATGCGAGCGTCGCTCAGCCGCCCGATTATAATGGCCCTCTCAATCACAGTTCTATGCCGGGCGGTTACGTGTGGGATCATTACGTAGGCCAGTGCCAGGATAATTCTGGCAATAACGTCAACACCATCCGCTATTATGATCCTGATGGCACCGGCCCGTTGAACCCGCGTTCGATTGGGTTGGGCAGCCGGATTGAGGTGCGCGTCACCACCAACTACGTGCCGATAGTCCCTCTGGTCAACCTGCCGTCCTTCCCAATCCATTCGTTTTCGGTGCGCACCATCCTCAAGAACGTCACAGTGGGTACAGCCGCGCCAGCAGAAGATCCCAACTATGACCCTAATAAAGAAGACGTAACTGTCACCGTCACGGTGCCGACTTCGATCAAAGTCGGTGAGGATATTGCGGTCAGTTGGACAGTAACGGATACCTCCACCACCCTGGCGCCAACAGGGAACGTGACGGTTAAAGTCCCTATTTTTCTGGATCAAAGCGGGACGATTGGCTACCGCTACTGCAACGACGGCAACCCGGTGCCGATTACCACGTCGCCCGGCTCGGGAGCTGGCTCTTGCACCATCGTGGGCGGCGTCAATTGGGCCGATTTTAGCCAGGATATTTTCATCAGCTTTGATTATGATGGGGACACCAACTTTAATGGGGCGTCCACCGACCTGGAAGTGATCCCATATTACGATGCCATCGTCACCCTGACCTCGCCCCTTAACCCTTCAGAGTCGGACCCGGGCGAGCAGGTCAACTTTACCGTAACCGTGGAGCGCGACCCGCCGTGGAATGCCAGTTTTCCGCAGTTGGTAGCCCCGCAAAACACCATCCGCATTGTTAATGCGTCTAACCAGGAACTGGCGAAGAAGGATGATGGCCTGACGCCCATTAACAACTATACCACGCAAGACACCCTCAGCGTGGTGTTCACAGATGCCGGGAACCATGTGATCCGGGCGGAGTTTATCCCCACATCCACCGGCAGTGATTTCCATGGGGGCACCTCAGCCAACTTGACCCATACCGTCCGTGCGGAATATAACCCGCAACTGGTGATTAATGCGCCGGTCTCTGCCAAAGTGAACGAAAGCGCCACGATTGGCTTCTACTTTGACCCATCCACCACTCCGACGCCCTTATCGAACACTCAGGTAACCATTCAAGACGCTGTGACCGGCGCTATTTGTCAGGGGACGGTGTCGCTAAGCGGCGGCACCTGGAGCGGCTCGTGCAGCCTGACGATGACACAGCCGTGGTCTAACCCCCATACCCTCAACGGTAGTTACAGCGGCGGCGGAGACTACAATCCGGCGTATGCGACCGGCTCGATCACCGTGAATAAAGGCGATTCGCAAACTCTGCTGACGCCCAACGGCAGCGCCGGCATGAACCAGCCGGTGGCGTTCTCTTACACCGTTTCTTCGCCAATCTCCAACCCGGCGGTGACGCCCGCTGGCGGCATGGTGACGGTGGCAGTGGTGGGGAACCCCAGCCTGTCCTGCACCGGGCCGGCTCCCTCCGGGAGCTGTACCATCTCCTTCCCGGCGGTGGGCACGTACCAGGTGCAGGCCACCTACGATGGTACCAGCGACCCGAACTTCAACGGCAGCGCCTCGAACATCGTTTCGCAGACCATTGTGCCTTGCCCAACCTTTGCCCTCAATACCGCTACCTGGTACACCCGCAGTAACGGCTCTGGCTACTTCTACATTGACCTTAACAACTCGAACCCGGCCATTCAGGCGAACATCACCAGTCTGACGCTGCGCTGGCCGGCCGCCAGCGAAACGCCCAGCGGCATTGGCGTCACCCTGAATACCATCCGTTTCCTGGCCCCTTGGGCCAGCAACCCCTGGAACCCCGGCAACTGCAACCAGAATCCACGCTGTCTGTGGCCGGGCAGTGGCAACAGCGGCGGTTCGCGTGCGCCGGTGGAACCGCCCCCCAATACCTTCACCATTACCTGCCCAAGCGGAGACTGCCGCAGTAACGCGGACCAGACCCTGAACAGCAGTGAGACGGTCAAGCGGTTCGCATTTGAATTTGGCAGCAGCCCCGCCAACGGGCCTTACCGCGTGACTGTGAACTTCAACCATGCGGTCTGCCAGGTGATTGACAGTGGGATCATCAACCACTAAACCGCTGCGTGCATAGGAGCAAAAAAAGGATGATAACGTCTCAAAAATGGTTGAGCTTCGCCATTCTCGTGATTCTGGCGCTGTTCGCGGCAGGGGGTGGGGTACGGGCGGCCCAGGCGCAGGCGAGCGCGGGCTTTATCGTAGTCAACAGCGGCCTGGATGAGAGCGGCGCCGCTGGGAACTGTACGCTGCGCGAGGCGGTCATCGCCGCCAATGAGAACCGGGCAGTTGGGGGCTGCAATGCGGGCGTCAGCACCGGCATGGACTGGATTCGGATCGCCCCCAGTGTTACTGAAATCGTGCTGACGCTTGGCGGTCCCGGCGAAAACCAGGGGTATGGGGGCGACCTGGATATTTTAGGGTCAGTGATGATTGAAGGCCGCCCCGGGGGGACGGCGATTCGCGTCAGCGATACCCTAAGCGACCGGGTCTTTCACATCCTGGCCGCGGGTGGGAGCGTAATGCTGCGCAATCTGGAGATCAACCAGGGGCGGCCCGCTGATGTGCGCCTGGGCGGTGCGATTTACCTGCAAAACGGCGCGCTCAAGATCGAAAACAGCAAGTTCAACACCGACCGCCTGCGCATTTCCCCCGGCGATGCGCCCAATTCCGGCGGCGCAATTTACAGCAGCGCCGGAACGTCGCTGGATATCTATTTCTCCGTCTTTAAAGGCAACCTGGCCGGCAGCGGCGGGGCCATTCTCAACCGGGGATACGCACAGGTGCGTTCCAGCTACTTCACCGGCAACCAGGCCTTTAACCCCCAGGGCGGCGGCGGCGCTATTTACCATAACTCGCCCGACCAGGCCTTTGTCCTCACCAACACCACCCTGTACCAGAACGTGACCGACTCTGGCGCCGGGGCAGAAATCTTTAACGAAGGGCCGGGCCTGACCCTTAACAACAACACCATCATCGCCAGCGGCTTTTCATCGGCGATTTACTTTGCCAACTATAACGCTTCACTGCGCAACACCATTGTGTTTCAGCAAATTGCCGGAGGCCGTACCTGCGAATTCTTCAACCCGTCAGAACCTCCGCTGGTTTCCGGCGGCTACAACCTGGAAAATGCGACCGCCAGCGGGTGTAACTTTACTGCCCCCGGCGACCAGATTCTGCCCGCCAACACAGACGTGAATTCTGTGGTCGTCCTGCCGCCCGATATGTCGCACACGGTTCCCGCGCCGGTCTTCACCGGTAACGACTATTTCTGGCTGGCGGCGGGCTCTCCGGCCATTGATGCAGGATCGGGATGTGCTTCATCGGATCAGCGCGGCATCTTCTGGAAACGCCCGTCCGATCCAGGGGCCCAATGCGATATTGGCTCCATTGAAGTGGAAGTGCTGACCGCTTCACTCCCCAACCAGATCTTTCTGCCGGGGATCAGAAAGTAAGGCCGTTTACTTTATTGGGTGTACACTACGGGGCACGCCCGCAGTGTACACCCAAGCAGAAACACGACCGCAAGGAACCATTGGGAGAGAAAGATGAAGAAAAAAATTCTCCTTGCACGTAAGAGCGAAAAAGGCCAGGGCTTTGTAGAATTGGGTCTAAGCCTGGTGTTTTTGCTGATTCTGTTGGCGGTGGTGATTGACCTGGGTTGGGCCTTTTTTACGCTGATCGCCCTGCGCGATGCCGCCCAAGAGGCGGCTTCGGTTGGGGCCATCTGCCCGATTGAACCCAGCAAGATTGAGGCCCGCCTGCGCTCAGCGGCGACTTCGCCCATTGATCTGAGTGACCTGGATTTCGACCCTTCTACCGATATCTGCGTGTTCGACCCTTCGGTAACGCCGATTGACTGCCTGGACCCTGCCACCGATACCATTGAGGTGGGCTACAGCGTCAATGTGACGGTTACGTATCAGCACGAAATTATGGTCCCCCTGATCGGGGCGTTCATTAACAGCCAGTCCTACCCCTTGACGGCCAACGCCGTTGATACCATCCTCGCCACCGATTGCCGGATCGCCGATTAAACAGAACTTCACTTTACAGATCTGCAAGGTTTAATGTGTAATATTCTGGCCCCGGCTGCGTTTTTACCGGTGGAGGTGGAGCATGAAAATACTACCACAGGCAGAACGGGGCCAGGCGTTGGTTCTCATCATCCTGACGGTGATCGGGATGGTTGGCCTGGCGGCATTGGCGATTGACGGCGGTATGATCTATGCCGAGCGGCGGCGGGCGCAGAACGCGGCCGATGCGGCGGTCTATGCGGGCGCGCTGCATATGGCGCGCAGCGGCTACAATTATTCAGCCACCAACGCCAGCCAATGGAACGCTGCTTATGCTACAGCAGTCGCCAAGGCCATAAACCAGGCCGCTACCAACGGGTTTATCACCGGCGGCGGCACCACGGTGATCTTTCAAAGCCCGCCAACCGAGCCTTCTCCGCCCCAATACATTGGCGATCGTTCTTATTACCAGGTGATTATTGAATCAGAGGTCAAACCGGTTTTTTCGCAGTTTGTCTTCAACCAGCCGTTGAAATACAAGGTTTGGGCGATTGCGCGTGCCAACGCGACCATGCCGATGGCAAACGGCGCGGCCATGTTCGCCACTTCGACGAACCCGAACTACTGTCAGGCACTGTGGTTTACAGGGAACGGTACGACCCATGTGACGGGTGGAAATATCATCTCGAACAACCCTGCTAACAGCCCGCACGGCAACTGTTATTCTGGCGTGCAGGCTGGTTCTGGCAGTGTCACCGTTGATCCGCCCCATACCATCCAGACGGTTGGGGGTTTCAGATACGATCCAAGTTCCGGCCAGGTGACAACCGGCACCAACCCACCCGTGCAGACGGGCATTGCCCAGATGACGCTGCCTGAACTGCCGGCCCCCGACTGCTCCGAAGCCACCTGGGGCACGTTGAAAACCATTCCCAACCCTAAACCTAACCCCTTTACCATGACCCCTGGGCGCTGGGGCAATGTTCATTGGACGAACGGCACGCTGCTGATCGAACCCGGCGTTTACTGCCTGACCGATGGCTTGGATCTTCAAGGCGGCGAGGTCAGAACCCTGGGCAGTGCGGGTCAGGGGGCGTTCTTTGTGGTGCTGAATGGCGACTTTTCCGCCAGCGGTAACGCGGTGATCAACCTTCGGCGCCCCAGCAACCTGGTCCTCGATGGCTTCCAGTGGGGCGGGTATCTGCTCTACATGCCTCCAGAGAATGATGGTTTAATCACCCTGGCGGGGGGCGGTACGTCCACCTACACGGGGACGGTCTACGCCCCTGGGCCGCCGGCCCAGAACAACCAGTCGAAATGCATCGTCGGCGGCAACCAGGGCAATGTGGGCCTGCATTCGCAGTTGATTTGCTATTCCATCAAAGTGGCCGGCACCGGCTCGGTGGACATCACTTACGATCCTGACGCCAACGGTCAGGTTCCGCCGGTGGTAGAGTTAATGAATTAAGGTATGCTGGGTGAGAAAGAGCGAGGGCGTCCTGAATGGCGCCCTCGCTTTGCGTTTAGGAAACCAGGCGGATACGCTCTACTCGAAAGCTGGCGGGATCGAGGCCGAGGGCGTCCAGCACTTCTTCGGGGCGGCCGGTAGCGGCTTCACGCGCGGAGAGGCGCATGAAGAGCGCTGGGCCGTTAGTTTCCTGTCGGACTTCCAGGGCTTCGACCAGCGGGCGCAGATTGTAGGGTTTACTGCGGCGCTCGCGGGGCAGTTCACCGGCGGCTAGCAGAGCAGTGACGGATTGGCGTAAGGGTTCCGGCTCCAGCGGGTCAAGCGGCACGGCCAGGTATTCGGCGGCGCTGACCTGGGTTTGCAGGGCCGGCAGGTTCAGGTCTACTTCCTCTACCTGTGCGATCTCCAACCCCGGCGGGGCAGCAGCGCGCGTCAGCGCCAGCACGGTATCGGCTGTCAGGCGCGGAGAGGGGGCATTGTCAAGCCAGGCATCGAGCAGTTCACAGCGGCTGAGAAAGCCCAACGGCAGGGCTGCGGCCATGTGCAGGCGCGGGTGTGGGTGAAAGCCCTGCGAATAGGCCAGGGGCAGGCGCGCGCGCCGGAAGGTGCGCTCCCAAACGCGCTGCATATCCAGGTGGCTGATGTAGCGCAGAGCCTGGCCGCGCGCGTAGGTCAGCCGGAAGCGTTGAAGGGTAGGGCTGAGAGTGCTCATGCCTTTTCCTCCACCGTTTCATCCAGGAGGACGATTTGCTCACGCAGGAGCTTGCGGCGCTTAAGAGGCGGGCACTTCCAGGCATCGTCTGGCACGGCGGCGCGCAGATCATTGAATTTGGGCAGGATGCCGCAGGCAAAGCAGTGGGTGCGGCAGTCCTGGCGCAGGCGCTGTTCCTGGCTCCATAGGTAATCTTGCTTTAGGAAGCTGGATTTCACTGCGGTGCTGATGTGATCCCAGGGCAGGGTTTCACTAAGATCGCGCTGGCGGTGGCTGATCTGGTAGGGGTCTTGGCCGCATTCGGCAAAGGCTTGCACCCAAAGATCGTGGCGGAAGTGTTCCTGCCAGGCGTCGAACTTGCAGCCCAACTGCCAGGCGCGCAAGATCACCTCACCCGTGCGGCGGTCGCCGCGCGACATCCAGGCTTCGTGCAGGGTGATTTCGGGTTCAACCCAATTGAGCTTCAGGTTAGGGCCGCGCAGGCCGTTCTTGAGCAGTTTTTGCTTGGCGCGGATGTTCTCAACTGTGTCACACGCTACCCATTGGAAGGGAGTGTGGGGCTTGGGGATGAAGGTGCTGACCCCTGCGTGAACGCGCGCGCGGTTGCCCACGCGCTTGCGGCCCTCGCGCAGCACCTGGTAGCAGAGGTCTATAATGGCCTGCACGTCCTCGATGGTTTCGGAGGGATGACCGATCATGAAATAGAGTTTCACGGTCGTCCAGCCGTGATCGAAAATAGCGCGGACGGTTTCGAGGAGGGCCTCGGTGCTGATGGGCTTATTGATGATCTCACGCATCCGCTCGGTAGCGGCTTCGGGGGCCAGGGTAAAGCCCCCGCCGGGCTTGAGGTTTTTGAGCTGATCCATCAGTTCAACAGAAAACGACTCAATGCGCAGGCTGGGGAGCGACACGGTAAGGTTGCGGCCCTCAAAGCGCGCGGCGACGGCCCTGACGAGTTCGCCGATTTGCGTATAGTCAGAAGAAGAGAGGCTCAGCAGGGCCACTTCCTCATAACCGGTGTGATCCAGGGCCTCTTCGATGGCATTGACGATCTCCTCGACAGGCCGCTCGCGCACCGGGCGGGTAATCATGCCGGCCTGGCAGAACCGGCAGCCGCGCGTGCAGCCGCGCATAATCTCAATCGCAATGCGGTTATGCACAACGTCAATCGCAGGAACCAGGAAACGGGTGACAGGCGGGGGTAGAACGCCCACGATGCGCTTAACAACCGGCAGGGCGGCTTCTGGCACGCGTTTTTCGACCCGTTCCACCAACCCATTTGCGCCGTAGTGGACTTCATACAAAGTTGGGACGTACACGCCAGGGATGCGCGCCAGCCGCAGCAGCAGAGATTGGCGATCTTCGCCAGAAGCTTTCCAGGCCTGATGCGCTGCGATGACATCGTGGATGGCCTCTTCCCCTTCGCCGATGACAAAGGCGTCAATAAATCGCGCCATGGGTTCAGGATTCATGGTGGAATGGCCGCCAGCGATCACCAGGGGGTGATGGGCCTCGCGTTCCTCTGAGAGGACCGGCAGTCCGGCCAGGTCGAGAATGTTGAGAACGTTGGTGTAAAGCGATTCGTAGGGGATCGTAAAAGCGAGGATGTCGTAATCGGCCAGGGAGTGCTTACTTTCCAACCCATACAGCGGGAGGCCCTGTTCGCGCAGTAAGGCTTCCATATCCGTCCAGGGGGCATAGGCGCGCTCGGCCAGAGCATCAGGCCGGCCGTTGATCTGCTGGTAGAGAATCGCCAGGGCCAGATTGGGCAGGCCGATCTCATAAGTATCGGGGAAGATCAAGGCGACGCGGGTAGAGACGCTGTTCCAGGGTTTGATCACCTGGTTGAGCTCTCCGCCTACGTAGCGGCCGGGTTTCTGGACGCGCAGCAGAATACGCTCCAGGCTCTTTTCGATTTGTTCGGGATCGTACATTTATAGGGTTCCTTTATACATCCCACCGTCCACCGTGAGCATGACGCCTGTCAGATAAGAGGCAGCCGGTGATAGCAAAAATACGGCTGGTTTGGCAAACTCTTCGGGAGTGCTGATGCGCCCCAGGGCGCTGGTCTGAGCCTGTTTGGTCATCTCTTCGGCGATGGTCGTGCCGTTGGCCTGAGCGCGGGCGGCCAGAAGTTCGTGGATGCGCTCGGTTTCGGTCCAGGCCGGCAGGATGGAATTAAAGCGAATGCCTTCGCGGCCCATTTCGAGCGCCAGGCTCTTGGTGAGGCCGACGGTGGCGGCGCGGATGCTGTTCGACAGCAGCAGGTTGGGGATGGGCTGTTTGACCGAATACGAGGTGATAGTCAGCACGCTGGCGGCTGATGAGCGGCGCAGGTAGGGCAGAGCGGCGCGGATCAGGCGCACGTGGCTCATCAGCGACAGTTCGATGGCCCGGTACCAGGCGGCATCGTCAAACGAATCGAAACTGCCGGGGGGTGGGCCGCCCGCGTTGGTCACGAGCAGGTCCAGCCCACCAAAAGCTTCGACCGTGCCTTGTACCAGGCGCTCAGGGACTTCTGGAGAGGTCACGTCGCCGGCCAGCCCTACTGCTTTCGCGCCGGTTTCCTGGCGGATGCGAGCCGCGGCGGCTTCTGCCTTTTCGAGTGATCGGCTGTTCACCGCTACGCAAGCGCCTTCGCGCGCCAATTCTAAAGCGGTAGCGTACCCCAAACCCCGGCTGGAGCCGGTCACCAGTGCTATTTTGTCTTTCAGTCCCAGGTCCATGAAATTCTCCGTGTTACAAATCCTCAATCGCGTGCTGGATGATCTCCACATCGGGCCAGGTACGGGCGGTAAAATCGAGCGCCTGTTGGAGCAGCTTGCGATTGAGGATGGCATCGTTGCTGATGGTCACACACCCCACGATCGCATCCTGCCAGACATCCTGTAAATCCATTTCAGCGGCGGCGACGTTAAATTCGCGGTGCAGTCGGGCTAAGATGGGCCGGATGTGACTGCGCTTTTCCTTTAAGGAAGAGCAGTGGGGGATGTGAAGGTGCAGGGTTAGAATAGAAATCGGCATTTCGAAGAATGTGGATATTCAAACTCCACTTTCGTTAGGGTTGAAACATAATGTACTCGAAATTAGCGGCAGCGTCAATAGGAAGAAAATCAGTCGCGCGGGCGCAATGCTCTTGCATATTGCCCAGGCGGAAGGTACAATCCAGTCTTGCATGTAAGAGAACATCTCTGAAGTGATTTGGGCCGTTCACGATAGGCGACCCCGGAAAGGTTTTGCATGGAAAGACATAGGGATAAGGCCTACCAGGAAACCCTGGATTACCTTTACCGGTTTGTCGATTACAGCCTGGTGCGCAACTTCCGTTTTACGCCAGAAAAGTTCAACCTGGCACGTGTCGAACGGCTGTTAGCATTGATGGGCAATCCGCACCACCGTTACCCGGTGGTGCATGTGGCCGGTACCAAGGGCAAAGGCTCTACCTCGGCGCTGATTGCCAGCGCGCTCAGCGCGGCCGGGTATAAGACCGGTTTTTACTCTTCGCCGCACCTGAGCGAGTTCACCGAGCGGTTCCAGATCGACGGGCGGCAGATTGACCCCGGCGAGCTGGTGAACATTGTAGATGCGATGAAGCCCTTGATCGAGCAGGTTGCCGAGATCAGTTGGTTTGAGATCACCACTGCGTTGGGCTTTGAATGGTTTGCGCGGCAGGGCGTGAAAATGGCCGTGATCGAAGTGGGCCTGGGCGGGCGGTTAGACGCTACCAATGTGGTTAACCCCTTAGTAGCAGTGATCACTTCTCTTTCGATGGATCACATCAGCGTGTTGGGAGATACCCTGGCGAAGATTGCCTTCGAGAAGGCCGGCATTATCAAGCCGGGTCGCCCGGCGGTGACGGCCCCACAGCGGCCCGAAGCCCTGGAAGTCATTCAGGCGGCGGCCCGTGAGCGCGGCAGCCGTCTTGTGGAAGTGGGGCGCGACGTACTTTACCGCCCCCTGGAGCACTCGTTAGCCGGCCAGTCGTTTGAGCTGGAGGCCGGCGGGCGAGCTGTGAAGATAGAGATTCCGCTCTTGGGGCTGCACCAGGTGGAAAATGCCGCCTGTGCCTTCGCCGCGCTGCAAGTGGTGCGCGAGCAGGGATACGCGGTCAGCGATGAAGCCATTTGCGCGGGGTTCGGGCGGGTTGTGTGGCCGGGACGTTTTGAACTGCTGCGGGTGGATCCGCCCGTCATCGTCGATTCGGCCCACAACCGCGATTCGGCCCGGCGGCTGCGTCAGGCTATTGACGATTACCTGCCCAACCGGCCGGTGGTGCTGGTGTTCGGCGCTTCGGAAGATAAAGACGTGCGCGGCATCTTGGGAGAATTGACCCCGCGCGTGCGTCAGATCGTTGCCACTCAGTCGGAACACCCGCGCGCTATGGCGGCTGATAAAATTGTGGATATCGCTCGTGAGTATGGCTGTCCGGCTCAGGCCGCCGCGCCGATTGAAAAAGCCGTAGAATTGGCGTTGGAACAGGCCGGGCAAGAGGCCGCCGTTGTGGCGGCTGGCAGCTTGTTTATTGCTGCTGCTTTCAGAGATGTGTGGAACAAGAAGTAAGTGAGGAACGATAGTTATTATGAAGGATGATTGGTCTCGATCAGACATGCCCGAAGATTACGCGGCTGGTTTACACCAGCGCACCGAAGAACTTTACCGCATCCCCGATGCCGAGCCAGATAACGACGGGCTGATCGAGTGCGCCGTGTTGATGATGCGCGATATGCTGGTTTTTCCGCGCATGATTGCCCCGGTGTTTGTGGAACCCGGCCCCAATTTGCTGGCTATCCAGGATTCGCAGATGGATGATATGACCATGATCGCCCTGGTGCAGCAAGACCCGGAGGTGGACGATCCCACTCCGCAAGATTTCTTGCCAATTGGGGTGGAGATTGCTGTGGGGCGGCTGCTCAGTATGGCGGATGGCAATCACTCGGCGCTGGTGCAGGGACGCCGGCGGGTAGAGGTGGTGGAATTTACCCAAACCGAGCCTTATTACCGCGTTCGCGCCCGCCCCATCTACGAGCCGATTGAAGTGGACCGCCAGGTGGATGCGCTCATGCGCACCACGCGCGATTTATTTGAGCACTGCGTGCAGTTAGACCGCAGTCTGCCCGACGAAGCGCACCTGTTTTCGATCAATATCTCTGAGCCGGGCTGGCTGGCGGATATGATTGCCACGGCCATCTCACTGCCGTTTAAAGAACGTCAGGCTCTGCTGATGCTGCCGGACCCCACCGAGCGCCTGAAGCGGGTGAACTGGCTGCTGGCTCAGGAACTGGACGTGTTGCAACTGGAAGATGAGATCCAAAGCAAGGTGCAGAACGAGGTGGACCGCAGTCAGCGCGAGTTTTACCTGCGCGAGCAAATGAAAGCCATCCAGACGGAGCTAGGCGAGGGTGATATCTGGGTGCGAGAGATCACCGAGCTGCGCGAGCGCATCCTCAATACCCAAATGCCCGATGAAGCCCGCGCGGCGGCCAACCGCGAGTTAGACCGCCTGATGCAGATGCCTTCCATGGCTCCAGAGGTCGGCATCATCCGCACTTACCTGGACTGGATTCTGGAACTGCCCTGGGCAGTGGTGACGGAAGATAACCTGGATGTTGCCCACGCGGCCAAAATCTTGAATCAGAACCACTACGGTCTGAGCGACGCCAAAGACCGTATTCTGGAATATATCGCCGTGCGCAGCCTGAAGCCCAAACGCCTGCGCCAGCCGATTTTGTGCTTTGTGGGGCCGCCCGGAACCGGTAAAACTTCGTTGGGGCAGTCCATTGCTCAGGCCTTGGGGCGCAAGTTCGTGCGCGTGTCGTTGGGCGGCGTGCGTGACGAGGCCGAAATTCGCGGTCACCGGCGCACGTATATCGGCGCACTGCCGGGGCGCATTTTGCAAACCATCCGGCGCGCCGGCACGCTGAACCCTCTGTTTATGCTCGATGAGATTGATAAACTGGGCGCTGATTTTCGCGGCGACCCGGCGGCGGCCCTCTTAGAAGTGCTGGACCCGGAGCAGAATTTCGCTTTTTCCGATCACTACCTGGAGATCCCATTTGATCTCTCAAAAGTGATGTTTATCACCACAGCCAACACTTTGGGGTCAATCCCGCCGGCCCTGCTGGACCGCATGGAAGTCATTGAGTTCCCCGGCTACATCGAAGAAGAAAAGCTGGAGATTGCCAACCGCTTTCTCATCCCGCGCCAGCGCGAAGAGAGCGGACTGGAGGAAGATGAAATTATCTTCCAGGAACAGGCCATCCGGCGCATCATCCGCGAATACACTTACGAAGCCGGAGTGCGCAACCTGGAGCGCGAAATTGGGCGGTTGTGCCGTAAGGTGGCACGGTTGAAGTCTGAGAACAAACGCTTCCCTCGCCGCATCGCCGCGCCGCTGGTGGAAAAATTCCTCGGCCCGCCAGAGTTCTTCCAGACGGAAGCCGAGCGCCAGGATGAGATTGGCGTGGCAACGGCGGTGGCCTGGACGGAGAACGGCGGCGAAATTATGCCCGTCGAAGTCCTGATTCTGGAAGGCAAGGGCAACTTGCAGATCACCGGGCAGATTGGTGAGATCATGCAAGAGTCGGCGCAGGCGGCCATGTCTTACCTGAAATACCACTCGCGCGACTTCGGGCTGGACCCCGAAATCTACGAGGGGCTAGATGTTCACATCCATATTCCTGAGGGGGCTATCCCGAAGGATGGGCCCAGCGCGGGCATCACCATTGCCACGGCGCTGATCTCAGCCTTTACGGACCGCAAGGTGCGCAAAGAGGTCGGCATGACCGGTGAAATCACCCTGCGCGGGCGGGTGCTGCCGGTCGGTGGGGTGCGCGAGAAGATTCTGGCCGCTCACCGGGCGGGCCTGCGCACCATTATCCTACCCGATCGCAACCAGAAGGACCTGGTGGACGTTCCCAAAAAGGTGCTGGCGGATCTTAAAATCGTCCCGGTCGTGCATATGGACCAGGTGCTAGATGTGGCGCTGTACCCGCCCACTGGCGAGAAGCCAGAATGGCTGAAAAAACGGGCGCGGCACGAGGAAGGACGGGAGGAAGAGGGAGAAGAAGAGTCGGCTTAAGAAGACGTTACGTTTTCGCGGGATGGGCTGGGTTTTTCCGCCTGGATGGTGCGGATGCCGTTGCGTACCTGCGTCAGAATACGCTCCAGTTCGGCTTCCAGGCTGGTGAGTGCCTGAACGACGTATTCGTCGGCCTCGCGCCGGGTTCTTTCGTTTTCCTCGCGGATGCTTTCGATGATCTGCTCGGCGCGGGCGCGCGCGGCTTCGACAATTGCGTCGCGCTCGATGATCTGCTCGCTTTTCTCGCGTGCCAGGGCCAGGGTACGCTGCGCTTCTTCCTGAGCCTGCGCCAGAATGCGGTCGCGCTGGGCCACAATTTGCTGGGCCTTTTTGATCTCTTCTGGAATCGAGACTCGCATCTGGTCAATAATATCAAGCATGCGGTCTTCGTTCACGATCACGCTGTGGGTGAACGGAAGAGCGCGGCTTTCATTGAATAATTCTTCCAGGCGATCTACCAGGTGCAAGATATCCATCCCATCCTCCGCGGTTGGCTGACACAAACCCAAGGTGCAAGAATCAAACCATTCATTAATTGTATCCGAAACTCGTCCCTTTGGCTGAGCAGAGTTGCTCAGTCTCTTAACGAAGTCATCGGTACCACCTGCTGCCCTTCGCCGAGTTCATAAAAGCGCTTTTGCAGGGCACGGGCGACATGTGCCGGAACCATGCTGGCGATGTCGCCGCCCAACGAGGCAATTTCGCGCACAGTAGACGAAGAAAGGAAGGTGTGTTCCTCGCTGGTGATAAGCGCCATGACCTCCACATCGGGCGCCAGCCGATGGTTAGCCAGCGCCATGCGGAATTCGTATTCAAAGTCTGAAAAGACCCGCAGCCCACGCACCACCACCTGCGCGCCGATTTCATGGCAGACGTCCACCGTCAGCCCGCTGTAGCCGATGACGTGAATTTTCGCTTCGCCGCTGAAGGTCTGCTTGACCAGGGCCAGGCGCTCTTCTGGGCTGAAGAGCAGGTTCTTCAGTGGGCGGTCGTAAACAGCCACATACAGCTCATCAAACAGGCGCGAGGCCCGCCTGGCGATATCAACGTGGCCGTAGTGAATGGGATCAAACGTCCCAGGGAATAGGGCGCGAACCATATTAGCTGATATCTCCTCGACCTTCCCCCCAAAACTGCTGGAGTTTTTTCGCCAGCAATTCGTGTTCGGGCGCAGATAGGTCTGGGTCGCTCATGAACAACTGTTGAGCCTGCTCGCGTGCTTTTTCGATCAGGCGCACGTCGGTCAGGTTTGCCATTTTAAGCTCTGAAAAGCCTGCCTGGCGCGTACCCAAAAACTCGCCGGGGCCGCGCTGCTGCAAGTCGCGCTCGGCCAGTACAAAGCCATCGTTGGTTTCTGCCATGACGGCCAGGCGCTCATTTTCGACCGCATCCTCGCGGTCGGGGATCATCAGGCAGTAAGACTGGTTTTGCCCGCGCCCGACCCGGCCTCTGAGCTGGTGCAACTGCGCCAGCCCAAAGCGGTTGGCGCCCTCGATTAACATGACGGTGGCGTTGGGAACGTCCACGCCGACTTCAACGACGGTGGTGGACACCAGAATGTGAAATTCGCCGTCTCGGAAGCGCCGCATCACCTGATCTTTTTCCTCTGGCTTCATGCGCCCGTGCAGCAGGCCGAGTTTGAATTGGGGAAAGACTTCGTTCTGCAAGCGCCGGTGTTCTTCGACTGCTGCCAGCGCGTCACCGTTTTCGCCCTGCTCAACCAGGGGGTAGATGATAAACGCCTGGCGGCCCTGCTTAAGCTGCGCTTCGATCAGGCTGTATGCCCGCTCGCGCTCGATTGGGCGCAGTACGTAGGTGCTAACCGGCTGCCTTCCGGCGGGCATTTCATCCATCACCGTCAGGTCCAGATCGCCGTAGACGGTGAGGGCCAATGAACGCGGGATGGGGGTGGCGGTCATCACCAGCAGGTGCGGGTTTTCGCCTTTCGAGCGCAGCAGGGCGCGTTGAGCCACGCCGAAACGGTGCTGCTCGTCTACGACGACCAGTTGCAGCCGCTGGAAGGTGACCGGGTCTTCGATGAGGGCGTGCGTACCGATCACAAGTTTAATGCTGCCGTCTTGCAAGCCGGCCCGGATAGCCTCTTTTTCCGCTTCGGGCGTATCGCCGATCAACAGGCGCACTTCATCAGGGCGCAGGGGGGCGGGCCGGTCTCCGGCGGGTTGGGTGAGCAGGCGCGCCAGGGTGCGGTAATGCTGCTCGGCCAGGATCGAAGTAGGGGCCATGAGGGCGGCCTGCGCTCCGTGTTGGGTGACCATGGCAATCGCCAACGCGGCGACGACCGTTTTGCCACTGCCCACATCGCCCTGCACCAGCCGCTCCATAGGGTGGCCGGAGGCCAGGTCGCGGCGGATGTCGGCCAGGGCCCGCTGCTGCGCGCCGGTCAGTTGGTAGGGCAGCGCCTCAATCTGCGCTTGCAGCCACTCATCCGAGACTTCGTAGACCTGGGCATTGGCGACCTGCCAGTTGCGCTTGAGGCGCATCACTCCCAATTGGAGCAGGAAAATTTCATCAAAAGCCAGCCGCCAGCGGGCCACATCCAGCGCATCCTGCGATTCGGGGAAGTGGATGTTTTGCAAGGCGGTGGAGAGGCTGACGAGCTTGACGGCGCTGCGCACCTTTTCGGGCAGATAATCGGGCAGACGCGGGGCCCAATAACTGACGGCCTGGTAGATGATCCGGCGGAGCATTTTCTGCGTCACGTGGGCAGTCAGCGGGTAGACCGGCACAATGCGGTTGGTGTGCAGGTGTTCCTGTTCGAGCGGCTCGATTTCAGGGTTGTTCATCGTCAGGCGGCCGAGGTGCATGTCGATCTTGCCGGCCAGCACCACTTGGGTTCCGGCGCTGAACTTACCGGCCAGCCAGGGCTGGTTGAACCATGAGACGCGCAGCGAGCCGGTTCCGTCGCTCACCACCGCCTCGGTGAGCTGCATCTTGCCGCCGCGAACAGGCCGGGTAAAGATGCTCTGGATTGTGCCAAGCACGGTGGTTTCCTCGCCGTAGACCAGGCGGTTGATGGGTTTTAGCTGGCTGTAATCATCGTAGCGGCGGGGGAAGTAATAGAGCAGGTCTTCGATGGTGTTAAGGTTCAGCCCGCTGAGAGCCTGAGCATAGCGGTTGCCAATGCCAGGGATGACCTTAAGCGAGGCTTGCAGCCCGCTGAGGTCTGCCGGCGTTTCGGGGGTCTGGCGCTCACGTTGGGCCGGGCGCGCTTGCCCTGAAGAAGAGGATGGATAAGTACGGGCACTGCCCCGGCGTGCCGGAACGGGGGCGTTATTGGGGCCGGCCTCTGGTTGTGCCGGTTCGGGGGCTTCAGGGTTGGCGCTGCCCTCTGCCGGGGCGTTCCCCTGCGGAAGACGGCTCAATAATTGGTTAAGCATCCCGGCCCGGCCTTCTGGGTCGAGGTTGGGATAAGATTTAAGCCCATCAATCACAATCTGGATGGTTTGTTCATCCAGCCGGTTAGAGCGGGCTTCGCTTTCCCAAGAGGGCAAGATTTTATCCAGGCCGCCGACGACGGCCCGGTTATCATAGCCGCGCTCAACCTCTAATTTGATGAATTTCTGCAATTTGGCAATGGATGACAGCATAGCCCTATTTTACCCTAAAGGCGCAAAAAATCACTTTACTTCTCCATCACTACCATGCCAATGGAGCGCGGGCCAAACAGGGTTGCCAGGGGCAGGTTGATGTTTAGCTCGGTGAAAGGGGTTTGGGAGAAGCAGCTTTGCGCATGCTCACGCATCAGGCGGGCCTCGTGGGTAGAAGGGGGGGTGCTCTGAAGGAAAGCGATGTGTTGCAGTTCGTCGAATTCCAGCAGGAACTCTTGCATAAAGTCCACCAGGCCGCGCGAGTTGCGCACCTTTTCAACGGCGCTGAGCTGCCCTTCCTCCAGCGTAAAAATGGGCATCATTCCCAGCATCTCGCCCACAAACGCCTGCGATTCATCCAGGTAGCCAGCACGGCTTAGGTAAGACATGCCGGGGGTGCACAGCATCATGTAAATGTGCGGAATCAAACTGCGCACCAGGCGCTCAACTTCCATTGGGGCCACACCCTGCGCTACGGCTTCGGCGGCGCTTTGCACCAGCAGGCCCAGGCCAATAGAAGTAGTCTGCGAATCGATTAACGTGACCCACACCCGGCCCCGTACCTGGGCGGCGGCTTTTTCTACCTGGGCGAAAAGGGGGGTCAAGTAGGAAGAAGAGATGATGGCGATAATATGGTGGTAGTGGGCGCTCAGGTTGGTGAGCAGTTCCTGCATCTGCTCGACCGGCGGGGTGAGCAGTCGGGGGTAAAAAGACCCTCTGGCGCTGGGGGGCAGGTCCGTCGTCCGGATATCTTTGCCCTCTTCGTATACCTGTCCCCGAAATTCGATTCGGTGTGGGATGACCCGGACGTCATTTTTGCCCTGGAACCCATATTGGGGGAACTGCGCCGTGCAATCTGTTAAGATACAAGTCGAACTCATAAAATCTGCCCAATCCAGGCTATTGGAAAATAGCGAAACTCAAAAGGTTTGCACCAGGCGCAGCGGAGAAAGGGGCCGCATCCGCACGCCTGGCGAAAAAAGGAACCGTGCGGTTCTACTCTATGGCAATAATAAACTGATAGTGCGGCTGCCCACCCTCGTGGAGTTCGATTTCGTGCGAGGGGTACTGCGCACGGATCGCGTCAACGATGCGGTTAACTTCCTGGCGCGAGATATTGTTGCCATAGAACAACGTAATGCGCTCGTAACTGGCGGCGTCGGCTTTCTCCAGCAGACCCAGGCAGGCCTGTTCGACTGTAGAAGCGGCTATGACCAGCTTGCCATTGTGCAGTGCAATCGCCTGGCCCTGCTGGACGCTGATCCCGTTGATCTCAACGGTGCGGGTTGCTACGGTTACTTCGCCGGTCTGCACTTCGTTAATGGCTTCTTCCATCTCAGCTTTTAAGCGCTGCAGGTCGCCATCGGGGTCGTAACGCAGCATGGCCGAGAGGCCCTGTGGAACGCTGGTCGTGGGGACGACTTCGACCTGTTTAACCGTGACCGAAACGGTCTGGCGAGCCGCCAGGATGATATTTTTATTATTGGGCAGGATGATCACTTTGTCGGTCGGTAGATTTTCGACAGCTCTGAGGATTTCTTCAGTAGAGGGGTTCATCGTCTGCCCGCCTTCAACGATGGCGGCGACCCCTAAGCTGGCAAAAATACGCGAGATGCCCGGCCCCGGAGAGACGGCCACCACGGCCACCTGCCCTGGCTCGACTGTTGCCAGGGTAAGCTTGGAAGACTGGCGCTTTTGCTCGATCTCTTCCATTTGGGCCATCAGGTTTTCGATGGCAACTTTGGTGATGACCCCAATCTGCATGGTGTAATCAATGGGGGCGTAGCGTTTTTCGGTTGGGACGTGGATGTGCAGCCGGTACATGCCGTCGCCCTCGCCTAATTGGATGGAAGTCCCCATGGCAGACAGTTCGTTGTAGAAACTCTCCAGGTTAAGAGAGCTGTTGGGGCGGAAATCAATCACCACCTCATAATCTTGTCCGGGTTCGATCTCTTCGATTTCTTCCATTTGCATTGCCGCTAGAGGTTGCACGGATGCCAGTGGAGTGTCTAGCGGAAGACCTTTCATGTAGCGTAACATGCCTTCCAGAATGAAGAACAGGCCTTTGCCACCCGAATCGACTACACCGGCTTGTTTGAGGATCGGTAAAAGCTCTGGCGTATGCCTCACCGATGCATCGGCGGCTTCGACCAGGCGCTCAAAAATAGTGACCATATCGCTGGTTTGGGCGGCGACCTGCTCTGAGGCCGCGGCTACATCTTTTGCAACCGTCAGGATGGTTCCCTCGACCGGCCGCACCACGCCCTTGTAAGCTGTGTTGCGCGCTTCGACAAAGGCTTTGGCCAGCACGCTCCCGTCAATAGCATCCAGGCTGTCCAGCCCGCGCGCAAACCCGCGCCAGATCTGCGACAGGATCACGCCAGAGTTGCCGCGCGCGCCCATCAATGCGCCCTGAGCCACGGCATGAGCCATTTTTCCCACGTTGTGTTCACCAGAATTGGCAATTTCGGAGTAGGCGGCCTGCATGGTCAACACCATATTGGTGCCGGTATCTCCGTCTGGGACGGGAAAAACGTTGAGGGCATTCACGACCTGCTGGTTGGTTCGCAGCCAGATCAGGCCCGCCTCGACGAGTTGTTTAAGAGTCTGCCCATCCAGGTATTGCCAGCGAGCCGGGTCACGTCCACCAGATGTCGATGAGATGGGTTGGTCAATGCTCATGGTACTCCGTTCATCCTTAATAAAAACAATCCTTTGTCTATCGTTAACATCGTAGTTTCGCCAGGGTTGCGGTCAGCGGGGCGGCTCCGTCTTACCCATCGCGTCCAGAGCTGGATTTTCTCGATCTCTGGTCGTTAATCCAGGTCGCTGACCCGCAAAGAGCGAACATGCACATTCACCTGGCTGACCGGCAGTCCAAACACTTTCTCCACCTGGTAGCGCACATTATCGGCAACACTGGCCGCAACGGATTTGATGCGCGTGCCGTACTCCACCATCACGTAGAGATCAATCTGAATGCCATCGTCATCGTAACGGACATCCACCCCCAGGGTTGGGTCTTTCACCAGGGCCTGCGCCAGCCCCTTTGCAAAGTTCTTCGCCACCAACCCTACCACACCATAGGAAAGCAGCGCCGCCTGATAGGCGACCGTTGCGATAGCTCGATATGAGACGTAGATATTGCCTAGCGGATTGATTCCCTCTTTCATTCTTTACCCTTTTGATAGTCCGATGCTTGTAATAGAATCCGTCCTGTGGTACAATCTCGGTTCGTTCTGGCGGGTTTTCTCCCACTGAGCGGCGAACAGCCCTGAATCGTCGAATGGCATTATTTTCTTGAGAAAGGATCCTGACAATGGCAAAGTGCGATCAATGTGGTAAGACGACGACTTTTGGTCACAACCGCAGCTTTTCCATGCGCGCAACCCGGCGGACTTTCCGCCCGAATCTGCAGAAGGTTTCTGTGTTCCAGAATGGGCGCATCGTGAAAAAGACTCTCTGCACCAGTTGCATCCGGACTCTGGCGAAAACCTCGTAAGGGTTGCTCAGGGTCTACTCATTTTACAAGAATCGCGGCCTTGGCCGTGATTTTTGTTTAAGGTTCTAACAGCCGTCCGGCCTAATCTGGCACGGCTGCGCGCAGCCCGCGAACGCCAGCTTCAATTCCCAGCGGGTTTTTAAAGATAGTGGTAGCCGCTACAAAGACGCGCGCGCCCGCCCGATAGGTGATCGGCAGAGTTTCAGGCGTGATGCCGCCATCCACCTGAATCACCGCTGAGGCGTTATGCGCGCGGAGCAGGCCGTGAACCTCGGCGATCTTATCCACCACCGCGGGGATAAAATCCTGCCCGGAATAGCCGGGGTTGACCGTCATCACCAGGACCATATCCACCAGATGCAGCACGGGGGCCACGCTGGCCGCCGGTGTACCCGGGTTAAGCACCACCGCCGGGCGGCAGCCCAATTCGCGGATTTGTTGCAGCAGCCGGTAAATGTGCGGGGTCGATTCAATCTGCACCGAAAGCCGGTCGGCCCCGGCTTTGGCAAATGCTTCGATCAGGCTGGCGGGGTTGGCGACCATCAGATGCACGTCCAGCGGCAGCCGGGTGATGCGCCGCACTGTCTCGACAATAAACGGCCCCATCGTCAGGTTGGGGACGAAATGGCCGTCCATCACGTCGATGTGAATCCAATCCACGCCCGCGGCTTCCGCTGCCTGAATTTGCTCGCCCAGACGGGCAAAATCGGCTGAGAGGATCGAAGAAGAGATCGTTATCTTACCCATGAAGCCCGCATTACCGTCCTGGTGGGTTGAAGGTGAAATACACGTACAGCCAGAAGGGGATCAACCCACCCACTGCCAGGGTTGCCAGCAGACCCAACAGGATCGTCCCCCAATCAATAGACAGGTTGCCGTCATCGGGTTCCACCGCCGGCTGAGGTTGGGCCTGCGGCCGGATGGGGGCCTGAACGGGCGGTGCGGCCACTGGAGCCGGCCGTTGGCCCAACGGGGCCGTTTGGGGGAGCTGTGAGGGGGCCGGGCGGGTGGCGCTGGCCGAAGACACGACCGTCTGTGCATACGTTTCGCCGCGAGGCGAATAGCTGCGCAAAACCCGGCCCAACTGATCCGCGGAACGGTAACGTTGGGATGGTTCTTTGGAAAGCACTTTGAGGATGATCTGCTCAAGGGCCGGGGGGATATCGAAGTTGTAGCGGCGCGGAGAGACGGGGCGGGCTTCGCGGTGCATTTGGGCCAGCTTTTCAGGGTCGGTGGCCGTAAAAGGGAGCTGCCCGGTCAGCATTTCGTAGAGGATCACGCCTAACGAATAGACATCGGAGGCCGGAGAAGGGGCCTGCCCGGCGGCCTGCTCTGGAGAGAAGTACTGCGGCGAACCCCAAACTACATCGCTTTGCTCGTCAGGCTGGATCGAGGCCAGGGCGCGGGCGATGCCAAAGTCGGTGACTTTCAGGCGGCCGTCTGGGGTGACGAGCATATTATGGGGTTTAACGTCGCAGTGGACGAGTCCGGCTCGATGCGCGTAGCCAATCCCTTCGCACGCCTGTACGATCAGGTGAATGGCCTCTTCAACGCTGAACTTCCCCCGGCTCTTGATCATGGATTTTAAATCCATGCCCGGCACGTACTCCATCACGATAAACAACCGGCCAGCGTCAAAGCCAAAATCATGCACCATGACGATATTGGGGTGCGACAGGTTGGCCGCGGCCCGCGCTTCCTGCCGGAAGCGTTCGCGGAACTCTTCGCCTTCCGAAAAATCCTGGCGCAGAATCTTGATCGCCACCGGGCGTTCTAACATCCGGTCATAAGCGCGATAAACAACCGCCATCCCACCGGTTCCTAAGGTGTGGAGGAGTTGATACCGGTTATTGAGCAGAGGTGTATTCGTTGTGCCTTTATCCATAGCCCTTGCCAATTATATCATACAGATGAACAGACCGGGGTTTCAAGATATAATTATCGCGGAGACGTGAGTGATACGCTGGCTGCTTGACCGCATCAACCTGTGGGTTTTCATTGGAACGCTGGCCGTCGCCGGGGCGATGGTGGTGTTGGTGGTGGCATTGGTATATCTGCTGCCGCCGCCCCCTGCAGAAGTGCCTGTGGCGGTGCTGACGCGCATTCCAGGGCCTACGCCCACGTTTACCCTGCCGGCGGTCACGCCCACCCCTACCCTTACCCCACCTGTGACGGTGGGGGGTATTGCTGTGGGGATGTACGTTCAGATTACCGGCACAGAAGGGGCCGGGCTGCGGCTGCGCGCCGGCCCCGGCACCAACCAGGAACTGCGCTTTGTGGGCATGGACTCGGAAGTGTTTCTGGTAAAAGATGGCCCGCGCGAGGCCGACGGTTTTACCTGGTGGTTTTTAGAAGCCCCTTACGACCCCAACCGCAGCGGCTGGGCCGCTGCCAGCTATTTATCGGTTGTCAACCAGCCGGTGCAGCCTTAGAGGAAGTCGCAATGATTGAACCCAAACCAACCGGAATTACCGCGAACCGCCAGACACGTGAGGTGGTTGTCACCTGGAGCGATGGGCATACCAGCACCTATCCTTTTATGCTGCTGCGGGCCGCCTGCCCGTGCGCCTCGTGCCGTGGGGGCCATGAATATATGAGCGCCGAGCCCGATGCGAAAGTATTTGAGGTCCACTTGCCCGATTCGCCCAGGACAACGATGCGAAAACTGGAAGCAGTCGGTTCTTACGCCATCACTATCGAGTGGGAAGACGGGCATCATTATGGCATTTTTAACTGGCATTACCTGCGCGCTCTTTGCCCCTGCCCGCAGTGCCGGGCGCAGAAAAAATAGTTGTGCAAATTAAAAGAGGGTGTTGGGCCTGCCAGGCAAGCCCAACACCCTCTTTTTGTAATGAAATCAGTTTCCTTTGCGCTGTCCTAACAGCCAGGCCGCGCCGCCGATCAGCGCCGCCAGGGCCAGCGTACCTACCGCCGCCTGGATGACGGTCTTTGGCTCCATGCCCGGCATGACGACCTTGCCATCGCCATACGATTGGAACAGCCGGCCCCAGGGCGTTTGAAGGGCCGCTTCGACGCGCTTACGGCCCACAAACGGGTACCAGTACACGTTGTGGTAAAAGTTGCTGGCGAAGTAGCTCCAGGGGACCAGGGGGCTTTGCAGCAGGGGTTTTTCCAGCGGCTTCAGCGCGCCGTGATAGATTAACTTCTGCCCACGCGAGGCAAAGGTGTCTTCCTGCACGAATCCCCAGGCCGGCTCTTGCTCAATATCATACCCGACGATCTTGATCTGGCGCGGGTCGGCTACCCCCAATCCCAACTCGTGCGCGATGCGCAGAAAATCAATCGAGAGTGGGTCGAACCCTTGCAGTCGGGCACTGACGGCGTCAATGGCTACCTGGTCGGCGGAAGCCAGCAGGATATTCTTCTCATGCCAGCGCATGGCGCGCGGGCCGGGGCCATCTCCGGCAAAGGTTCCATCCATCAGGGCAAACAGGCCGGGGTGAATCTCTTGCTGGATGGTCAGCAGGTCCACCAGCGTTTCGTGGATCACCGAGTGGGTCCAGTGCCGGTTGCGGTGCAGCAGTCCGCCAAAGGCGTTTTTCATCGCGCCGGTGATCGTGGTGAATACGTGGGTTTTGACGGTGGGCAGATGCACAATATTTTTATCTAAAAGCGGCTTAGGGATGTAGACCCCATCGGGGTACACCTGATCCAACACCAAAAAGGGGCGCGATTTCGGTTGATAGCGCACCCATTCGAACTGTTGATCGTACAGGTAGATGCAGGGAACGCCGTATTGGTCAGTCACAAAACGATGTTTGTTGTTGACTTCGCCCACGCTGGTATCAACCACAACGGTATCGTTGTGAATGCCCACCAGGTCGGTGTACCCGGCGTTGCGCAGTACCTTGATGGCTCCCTCTAACTGCCAGGGGGTAGTGGAGCAGGCCGGGTACCAGGTCTGCCAGGAAATGTTGATTTTTAACCCGGTCGTCACGCCTTTGGGGAGCGCCTGTTCAACGCAGGCCAGTTTCATCACGCGCTCGATGTCTTCAAGCACAGTGGATGGAGAAGTTTTGACAACGGCAACCAACCCTTTGCCTGGAAAGTCTGCCATGGAGAATCTCCTTACAACAGATAACGTGCTGTAATACTGTGATTATTTTACCATTGAATACCGGCTCGATCACTTTGCGGCTGGTTATCAGGTTGTCAGTCTTGTTTGCGCAGGCGGCGGGCCAGTTCCAGGGTGCGTTGGGGCGCGATGCCCACGTAGCGGTCTACCTGCATCAAATCGCGGATGGCAGCGGCGGGCAGATAGCGCGTCAGCGCAGGGTCGCCGGAGAGCAGGTCTACCAGCGGGTTAGGGTGGCCCTGCCGGGTGGCTTCCCAGGCGGCCATGGCGTGTTCGCGCAGGCGCTCGTGCATCTCCTGGCGGTCGGCGCCGGCCTTTACCAGGGCCATCAACACCCGTTCGGTGCTGGCAAAGGGAGCGTAGCGAGCCAGGTTGCGGGCCACCGCCTGCTGATCAACCTTTAACCCGCGTAAGATGCGCGCAGCCGTGCGCAGCAGTTCATCGGCGGCCAAGAAGGCCTCTGGCAGCAGCGACCGGCGGTTGGCGCTGTCGTCGAGGGTGCGTTCCAGCAGGGTGTGAGCGGCGTTGTGCCAGGCCACTGGCGGCAGTTGCGCCAGCGCCCGCGCCAGCGAGTTGATCTTTTCGGCGTTAATGGGGTTGCGTTTAAATGGCATGGCCGAAGAGCCAACCTGTCTCTGGGCGAAAGGCTCGCTCCATTCGCCAATGGTGGGTGATTGCAGCAGGCGCAAATCGAAGGCGAATTTATAGATCGAAGCCCCCAGGCCGGCCAGAGCGCTGACCACTGCATAATCTTGCTTGCGTGGGTAGGTTTGGTTGGCGATGGGAAAGAACGGTAGGTCCAACAACTGGCTGAGGCGCTCTTCAAAGCGATCTACCTGGTCAACGCCGATCAGTTCGGCGTAGGCCGCGGCTGTGCCAACCGCGCCCTTAAACCCTTTGCCGCGCACGCTGTCCCGTACGGACCGTAGTTGCTCCAGGTCGTTGGCCAGGTCTTGCGCATAAAATGCCAGCCGGTAGCCGAGGGTCGAAGGCTCGGCGGGTTGTAAATGGGTAAAAGCGATGATGGGCAGGTCGGCGTACTCGACCATCTTTGCGGCCAACAGCTCCAACAGGTTTTCGAGAGCGCTAATCACCAGGTCGAGGGCAGAGCGAATGCGCAGAGCATCGGCATTGTCTTCGATGTCCATAGAAGTGGCTCCCAGGTGTATAATTCCCCCGCCGATGGGGCACTGCTCCGCAAAAGTCTTCAATTCTGCCATCAGATCATGGTGGATTTCGGCCTCGATGGTCAGGGCGCGCTGCATATCCACCTGCTCAACGTGCGCTTCCAGGTCGGCGACCTGCTCGGGGGTCACCAGTCCATATTCTGACTGGGCGCGGGCCAGCGCCACCCAAATCGTGCGCCAGAGGCGGCGTTTCTGTTCTTCGCTCCACAGCGCGCGCATCGCCTCGCTGCCGTAACGCCAGCTAAAGGGTGAAAGGTAGCGGTCAAACTCAGGCATACAGGTATCTCCACGAAATCAAAACGTTGATTAGTGCGCCTGAATCATAACAGATTAATAACATCTTTTCTCGGGTTGCATTCCTTTTCGTTGAAACATATAATTTAATATGTCTCGACATTTTTCTTCGCAGGAGAGGTATTTTGGATACACATCGGATGACCCAGGATTTTAATTCCGGAGAGTCTCCTGAGAAACAGCTCCAATCTGGCTTAATCCTCGTGAATCGGTATGCCATTCAAGAAGTGATTGGGGTAGGGGGAATGGGTTCGGTCTACCGCGCGCGTGACCTGCACTTTCCGAATGTGGTCAAGTTGGTTGCGGTTAAGGAAATGATCAACCAGGCGCGCGACCCGCTGGTGCGGCAGACGATTGTCCAAAACTTCGAGCGCGAAGCGAATATTTTGGTGACTTTAAATCACCCTTCCATCCCCCGGATTTATGATTACTTTACCTACGAAGAGCGGTCTTACCTGGTCGAAGAGTATATTCATGGGAAAGATCTGGAAGAGGTGTTAAATGAGACGCAGGGGTTCTTCCCAGAAGAGCAGGTGATCGCCTGGGCCGTGGAACTGTGCGATGTACTGCAATATCTGCACGACCACAAACCAGAGCCGATTATCTTCCGCGATATGAAGCCCTCGAATGTGATGATTAACCAGAACAACCATGTGATCCTGGTGGATTTTGGCATTGCCAAAATCTTTAAGGCCGGCCAGAAAGGTACGATGATCGGCACCGAAGGGTATTCGCCGCCTGAACAGTACCGGGGAGAGGCTTCGCCCCAGGCAGATATTTACGCCCTGGGCGCCACCATGCATCACCTGTTGACGAGGATTGACCCGCGCCTCGAGCCGCCTTTTACCTTTGCGGACCGGCCCATTCGCAAGATCAACCCCAGTATCTCGCCGGAGTTGGAAGCGGTAGTGAACACTGCCCTTCAGTATAGCCCGGCGGACCGGTTTCCAAACGCGGCGGCCATGAAAGAAGCCCTGCTAACGGTGGCGCGCAAGACCGGGGTGCTGACGCGCATGTCGGTCGCCTCTGGCATGGCCCCGGTGAAGAGCAGTGAGATTAAACCCGTCTGGACGTTTGAATGCGAGGATGAGATTCGCGGCGCGCCGTCTTACGATAACGGCATCGTCTATATTGGATCATATGATCATAACCTGTATGCCATTCAAGCTACCAACGGGCAGTTCCTCTGGAAATTTCCCACCGAAGGCGGGGTTGTGGGCCGCCCGGCGATTACAGAAGGACAGGTTTTGTTCGGCTCAGAGGATGGGACGTTCTACGCCGTGCTGGCGCGCACCGGAAAAATCTCTTGGTCGGTGCAGACGGAAGGCCCTATCCGCTCTTCGCCGTGCGTGGCCGAAGGACACGTGTTCTTTGGGTCAGACGACAACTTTATCTATGCCGTCAATGTCCTCTCCAACCGGCGGGTATGGCGGTTCGATACCGGCGCTATGGTGCGGTCATCGCCAGTGTATCATAGTGACCTGGTGTATGCCGGTTCGGAAGAGGGCGATTTCTTCGCGCTGGATTTGCGCGGTCAGCCCAAATGGCGTTTTAAGTGCAAGCGCTCGGTGTTATGCACGCCGCTCGTTGCCAAGGGGAATATCTTCTTTACCTCGCTGGATGGCACCCTATACGCCCTGGATGTGAAAGCAGGCTGGCCGGTGTGGCGCTTCCGCATGGGCAAGGGGTCGGTTTCATCGCCCTGCCTGGCCGAAAACTACGTGATCGCCGGTTCAGCCGATGGCTACCTCTACTGCGTTGATGCCGGTAACGCCCGCGAAATCTGGCGCTATCAGATGGGCCATCAGGTCAGCGGATCTCCCATCGTTCACAAAGATTCGGTCTACTGCGGAGCGGCTGATGGCATCCTCTACTGCCTGGAGTACCGCAGTGGGCGGCTGCGTTGGAAGTTCAGCACCGGAGGTCCCATTACGAGCAGTCCAATCGTGTATAATGATATCCTGTATGTGGGATCATCGGATCATATTCTGTACGCATTGATGGTATGATTGCCCTGGCCGGCACTTTGGCCGATTCGAGGAGGCCCTGTGATCCGTTTCTTCAAGCAACTTTTTGGTCAAAAACAGGCCGGTGAGCAGTCTGCGGCTAGCACGGCAGTCAAAACCGCGCCGCTTTCTGAAGAGCAGTTAGAGGCAGTCAGCCGGCCAGTGGTTAAGATGAACCCGCCCCAGATATTGGTGGGGACGGCCCAATCGCCCGGTTTACAGCGTGATCATAACGAGGACACTCTCTTTGCGATGCAAGCCATTCTGGCAGATGGCGATAATGATCTGCCTTTTGGGATCTTTATCGTCGCCGATGGCATGGGCGGCCACCAAAGCGGTGAATTAGCCAGCCGCGCGGCGGCGCGCTCGATGAGCGAATACCTGATGGTGCGTTTTTATGGGCCTTTCTTAGCAGGAGAGAGCGGCTCGGGCGAGAGCATTCAGGAAATTATGGAAGCTGGCGTCCGCGAGGCGCAGCGCGCCGTACTGCGCAGTGCGCCGGGCGGAGGAACGACCCTGACCAGCGCACTGCTCTTGGGCGAGCAGGTGACGCTGGCGCACGTTGGTGATACCCGCGCCTACCTGCTTTTCCCCGATGGCCGTATGCAGGTGATGACTCAAGATCACTCACTGGTGCGCCGACTGCAAGACCTGGGGCAGATTGACGAAAAAGAGGCTTTGGTTCACCCGCAGCGCAATGTTTTGTACCGCGCCCTGGGGCAGAGCGAACCTTTTCGGCCAGATATCAATACCCATACGGTTCCCAAACCTGGTTTCCTCTTAATTTGCAGTGATGGACTGTGGGGGACCGTACCAGACGATGAAATTTACCGGATTGTTTTCAGCGCTCCCAATCCTTCGATCGCCTGTAATGAATTGGTCGCCGCGGCCAACCGGGCAGGCGGGCCAGACAATATCACGGCTATTCTTGTCCAGTATCTAGGCTGAAACCAGCAATATGGCGGCAGATTATTACGCAGTTCTGGGCGTTCCGTATAATGCGACTCATGAAGAGATTCGCAATGCTTATTTTCTGCTCGCGCGGCAGTATCACCCAGACGCCAACCCTGACGCCAGAAAAGATAGTAAAGAGCGCTTTCTCGCGGTTCAAGAGGCCTACGAAGTCCTTTCACACCCCCAGAAAAAAGCTGAGTACGACGCTTCTTTTTCGCCAGACCAGAGAGCCGGCCCTGAGATTTCTTTAAACATTAAATACAGCCGCCAGGTGATCCCCAGCAGTAAAGAACCGCAGTTGGTTTATGTGTTGATGGATATGTTCTGCATGGCCGAACTGAACCCCGATCATCTGCCGCCTTTTCACGTCTGCCTGGTGCTTGATCGTTCTACCTCGATGCAGGGGGCGCGCATGGATATGGTTAAGGCCAGCGCCATGAACCTGATCCAACAACTGCGCTCGCAAGATATCCTGTCGGTAGTGGCGTTTAGTGACCGCGCCAGTGTGGTCATCCCCCCTACGAAGGCGGCGGCGTTGAGCCGCTCGGATGCGCGGATTAATCTGCTTCAGACGGGTGGAGCCACTGAGATCTTTCAGGGCCTGCAGTTGGGCGTAGAGCAACTGCGCCTGACGAGCCCTTCGTATTCCCGGCAGTTAATCCTGCTGACGGATGGCAACACCTATGGCGATGAAGACAACTGCCTGACCCTGGCAAAAGATGCTGCCGACGAGGGGATTTCGGTCAGCGTTATTGGGATTGGTCATGAATGGAATGATGCGCTGATGGATCAATTGGCCGGGTTGGGTGGCGGCAATTCTTTTTATGTCTCTTCTTTTGATGAGTTGGATCAGTTCATCCAGCATAAACTGCGCGATCTTGAAACAGTCTACGCCCGCAACCTGCGCTTTGAATTTGAGAGCTCGCGTGATGTTCAACTGCGCTATGTCTTTCGCCTTAGCCCCGATACCGGCCCACTGCCGCCATCCCATTCTCTGTTATTAGGGGATATCCACTATAACAAGAGCATTAACCTCTTGTTTGAGTTTTTGCTGCCCCCAACCACCGGGGTGGATCGCGTTAGCCTGGCGCGTGGGTCAATCCAGATGGAATTACCCGGCAAGAAACGCGGCCTGGCGACTTTACTTATGGATCTTTCGAGGAATGTGGAATTGAACCCTGTGGAAGAAGCGCCCCCGGCGGTCATCGTGGAGGCGCTCTCGCGCCTGACGCTCTACCGCATGCAGGAAAAAGTGCGCAGCGCGGTGAAGGCAGGGGAGATTGACAAAGCCACCAAAACGTTACAATACCTTGCCACCCATTTGCTTTCGCAGGGCGACCGTGAGCTTGCTCACACCGTTTTGATGGAAGCCGAACACGTCAAACAAAGCCATCAGTTTAGCAAAGAGGGCGATAAACGCATTAAGTATGGAACGCGAGCCTTGTTACTACCCGCAGGTCTGGAGTAGATCAAGATGATTACCTGTCCTAACTGCCGACATGAAGAAATTAACGGGGCGTTATTCTGCAGTGAGTGTGGCGCCAGGTTAGTGGCGGCCAACCTGCCCACCACGCAGAACATCCCTCATGGCACTTCGGACGCGCTTACGTTTCAGGTGCGGCCCAAGTCACCCCCGGCGGCCGTTCGCACGCCTGGCGAGGAGCCGGACGAGGCCGGGGTGGCCTTGCACCTGGTGGAAAGCGGACAGATTATGAATCTCTCCGGGCAGACTGAATATACCATTGGGCGCGCCGCGGAGGGGCAGTTCATCTTGCCGGATGTAGATCTGTCCAACTATCAGGCCTATGCTCAAGGCGTTTCGCGCCTGCATGCGGCATTAAAAATCAATAACCAGCGCGTGTATATTACCGACCTGGGTTCTTCGAATGGAACCCGCGTGAACGGGCAAAAAATTGTCGCCAATGTAGACTTTCCTTTAAACCACGGCGATGTGATTGCGCTTGGCAAGTTCAAAATCCAGGTTTTACTGCGCAAGTAGCCCCGCCCATACCGCGCTGTGGCCTGTGAATGATCGGAACCTGGGGGCCGACCACGAATATACTAATCATGGAGGGGAAAGATGCCAACTGTACTGGTACACATCCAAAATGAAGACCCGGTTCTGGGAGAAATGGATAGTCTCCCAGATCCGCAAGATTTACTGATTACCCTTAAAAACCCGCGCCGGCGGGATGGCAAAGACCTGCACTACCTGGAGGCGAATGTTTCTACCGTGATGTGGCCGGTAGCGCGCTTAAACTTTATCGAAGTGATGCCCAGCGGAGATGAGGAAGACATCATCTCATTCGTCCGGGAGTAATCTCATGCCTGATGACACCTTTAAAAACTGGCATATCCTGGTCGTGGATGATGAAGAACGCATGGCGCGCTTCATCCGCCTGAACCTTGAACATGATGGTTTTGTGGTGACCGAAGCCTATCGGGGGATCGAGGCCATCCATGCCATCCGCGATAAACTGCCAGATCTGGTCATCCTGGATGTGATGCTGCCTGACCTGGACGGTTTTGAAGTGCTAAAAATGATCCGCGAGACCAGCAACATCCCGGTGATTATGTTGACGGCCAAAGGTGAAGAAGACGACCGGGTGCGCGGCCTGGAGCTGGGCGCGGACGATTACGTCACCAAGCCGTTTAGCCCGCGCGAACTGGTCAGCCGGGTGCGTGCCGTGCTTCGCCGGATTGATGCGGCGGGGACGGGCGCGCGCGGTGAGGTGATTGAGGTGGATGACCGGCTTAAGATTGACTTTGGGCGGCGAGAGGTCTGGGTGGAAGGCAAGCTGGTGAAACTGCGCCCTACCGAATACCGGCTGCTGTATCACCTGGTGCAGAACGCGGGTTGGGTGGTGACGTATGACCAGTTGCTGGCGAAAGTATGGGGGTATGAGTACCGCGATGAACCCCATTACGTCCGCCTGTATATCAATTATCTGCGCCAAAAACTGGAAGAAGACCCTTCTAACCCTAAGTACATCCTCACTGAGCGCGGCATTGGCTACCGGTTTATCGACTTCCGACGTCAGAAGGAAGCGGAGGGAGCAGCACAATAGATCATACAGTTAGCGAATCAGGGATTGTTGTAAGGGGTCAGCCTGTTCTGATGGGCCTCGCCCATTCTGATGGGCCAATTGTCCCCATTGTACGGGAAAGGGCTGATGGGTGTATGCGGCACTGCTCACTGGTGCCGGGTCTGGACTTTTCACCCTGTCCCTGTTATAAATGACTTAATCAGAGTGATCGTATCGAGGTATATTGTTTAAGGGAGAACCAATGATTAACGAACCGGTTCATGTCACAGACGCGGCGTTTGAGCAGACGGTATTGAAATCGGAACTGCCGGTGATTGTAGATTTCTGGGCGCCCTGGTGTGGGCCGTGCCGGATGGTTGCGCCGATCCTGGATAAAATTGCCAGAGAACAGGCCGGCAAACTGTTGGTAGCTAAGGTGAACACCGATGAAAACCCGGACTGGGCCATGCGCTACGGGGTGCAGGGCATTCCCACCATGTTGTTCGTATCGGGTGGGAAGGTGGTCCACCGTCAGGTCGGGGCCATGCCTGAACCAATGCTGCGCGAAGTACTGGCGCAGTTTATGGAAGTGGTGAGCGAGAGCAAGGCCGAAAAGTAAACGGGACGAGGAATTAAAAAAATGGCGTTGCCAAGAACGCCATTTTTTTGTTTAAGGGGCCGGCACGATCTATGAGGCGTGTCGGCCCCTCATCCGATAGGTTTCGGTACAGCGTTTCCAGAAGACATGCAAGAAGCTAAAAATCGACTGGATCCTGCCGAAGAAGCCAGCATCTACCTTGCGCTTGTACGAAATCGAACCGCAGCTTTCGGTGGTGGACCAGCCCAATGGGTCGATCAGGGTGGCTGGGTTGTTATAGGCGTATTGATATCCGCTTATTAAATCAAACCGGTGACCAGAATTTCTGATCACCGGATGGTTTCGAAAAGGCGACGACGGGATTTGAACCCGTGATGAGGGTTTTGCAGACCCATCGCCAATTATGACGATGTTGGATCCGGGAGTTTGTTACCTGGCGAAAATTTGCGGTGGAAATTCTTGATTTCTTTGCGTTCCCAGCGGGCATAATACTTGTGTGTTACCACGATGCCCCGATGACCGAGCATCTCGGCCACCTGGTTGAGTGTCGCCCCAGCCAGGATGGCTTCACGGGCAAAGGCATGGCGAAAACTGTGGGGGTTATGCCGGTAGTGTTCCACCCCGGCAGCCTGGGCGAGCTTGTTTAACATCCGGCGGATGGCCTCGCGGTTCATGCCGGTGGACCGGTAGCCGGTCCATATCAGATCATCCGCGGGGCATCGCGTTGGGCGGACCTCCAGCCAGGCGCGGATGCGGGCCACGGTGACATCGTTGAAGTGTAACCAGGTCCATTGGTCGCGCTTATCCAGGCTGGTGGCGTAGCCATCGGCCAGCACCAGGTTGGCGACCTCCAAACGGGCCAGGCAGCCCACGCGCGCGCCGGTGTCGATCAGGCAGTACATCACGGCCATGTTGCGCACCTGCTCCCACTCTGGCCCGACGCGCGGCACGGCCAGCAGCATCCGGGTGACGGTCTCACCGGCAACGGCTTTGGGGTCTGGCGTTGGTTCAGGGATGTTCACCAGGTCAATAGGCGGCAGGTGGCCCTTTTTATATCCCCAGGTCAAAAAGTGCCTGGTGGTAGCCAGCACGCTTCGGATCGTAAATCGGCTCAGGGGGCCATTCACTTCTTTGCATCCCCGGAAATGCGTTTTCCGGTTCAGTAAATACTTCTTAAACTCATCGATTCTATCCTGGGTTGGCTCTTCGTCCCCCAAAAAACGTTGCAGATGCCGCAACTTGCTTTTATAGCTCCTCGGCGTTTCGTTGGTCGCTCCGGCGCAAACATCCGACACGAACTCGTCGATTAGTTGTTCCATGGTTCACCGTTTTGTTTTGTGATACTTGCGAGAGACGGATTCTATACCCCAAAACCTAATATTTTGCCCCCAACGTTTTGTATTCGTTACACGTATCCTGGTTGTATGAGGTTCGCCGGATTGTCCATCCTGCTGGTCGTGCTGGCGCTGGCTGCGCTAGTGTCTGCGTCCCCTGGGCAGGCACAAGAACCAGACCCCACCCCCACCCCCACCCCCACCCCCAACTACCTGGAGGCCGTACCGTTGTCATCAGGGAATACCCTGATCGTCGAAAAACGCATCACCTACGGTGACGCGGCCATCGTGCTGGCCCTGATGGTGCTGATAGCGGTGTTGATCGTCTCCGCCACCTATTCCGCGGTGCGGAAGGAGGCGGCGTGACGCCCGAAGAGGTCGTGACTCAGTTCGTTTTTTACATGGGCCTGTTCTGGGGGTTGTGTTTCATGTTTATGATGGCCGGGCGTCTGTTCGCCAGCATCATCAACAGGGTGCTGGAGTGATGGCAGACCTGGTCGAATCTCTGCTTATCGTTTTTGGCCCGTTTTTACCGTATTTTTTTGGTGGCATCCTGGTGGGCGGCCTGCTCGGTGCGGTGCTTCAGTTTGGGCTGGAGGCCACCAGGTTTCCCGGTCGATAATCTTTGCAAGAAAGGAGGTGAGAACAATGCTTGGCAACCTGCTCGCTGTGTTGGGCCTGATTCCGTTTGAGCTGTCGCTTTATATTAACTTCGAGTTGATCTGGCCTTGGGTCAACACGATCTTCGCCGCGCTCTGGGTGGCTTTTGCCGTGCCGCTGGGGATTAAGTTTGGGTTCGGACTGCTCAAAAAAATCTTCAACGCCATTTCGGCGGCACTGGGCGGCTAATCATATCCGGCTTCGCTACATCGGGGCGCCCGGCCAGGTTCTGGCGCGGCGCCCCGCTTCGTTTTGGGTGATCTATGAAAGTATTTTTGGGCCTATTCGCTGTTGCCATTATTGCTCTCGTTGTGGTAGTTGCCGTGCGGGCTGAGGTGGTGAGGGTTTACAGCACGTATGGTGATCCCGTCACGGCGATGGATGGGAGCTGGCAGTACAATGTGGCGACCTGTGATACTGGTCGCCCGGTCGGATACGTGTACAAAAATGCCGGTGGCTACCCAAGCGGATCCTCGGTGTATATGGGGCCGTGTGGGAATCTCGACTGGCAGGGGAGCAACCGGAACTATGCCTGCTATGACCCTGACGAGTTTGCCAGCCTGTCAGCGTTTGTGAGGGCATACAACGAAAGCAATCGACCCGAAGGGGCGCCGACCCTCACAACCAGCGACATCGTCAACCCAGACACCGCAGCGCATTACGCTCCGGGGTACTCGGTCTCCCGGAACGTGGATGACACAGCATACATGTACACGGTTTGCCGGGATGTGCCGGATAACATGACTGCGGGTCCGGAGATCGTTGTTAATGGCGATTTTTCGGCTGGCAACCTAACCAATTTTTGGTTTGAGCCAGGTCTGACACCGCCGGACGGCCTATGGGATGAGGAAATCGGAGGTCGCCCTGCTGGTACGTTTTTTAGCCGTGGAACAACCCCCAACGCGATAAACCAGATGGTGCATCTGGCGGCGGGCGACTATGTCTTTTCGTACCGCACGCACTCCGAGTATGCTACGCTGGGTGAGGATGCTGGCGAGATCGATTTTAAAATCACGGGGCATGGAAGCCCCAACCAAATTTATTGTTGGAACACTGCGCGGCGGCACACGGATTGGGCGCTGCACGAAGCGCCCTGTTCCATAGTCGCCGAGGGAGACTACGATCTTCGGATTGAATTTAATCACATGCCTATTGAATTTAACATGCCTAACGAGAGAATCTACGTGGATGAGTTATCTATCCGTCCACTATCGTTGTCTGAGGGTGGCAACCTGTTGGTCGATGGCGATATGGAGCAACAGCCGCTCAGTTCTGCCTGGTATGCGGACAAAACGAATGGGCAGGGTGATCGGTTCGGGCGTTTGAGTGCCGCCAACTATATAGATCGGATACAGCACGGTACGGCTGCCTGTGGGGTGGGAATGCAACGCATTGGCTACTACACGACGCCGCTGTTCGGTTCTCCATGGCAGTATGCCGACATCGGGCAGCGGTTTTATGTGCCATATGCGGGGCCGCTATACGTAAAGTTTGCGACGAAAGGCCCAGCTTCCGGTAGCCCGTTTCGCGTAGTGATCTACAATGCGGACCTACAGGAGCTGGTGATCGACGAGACGATTTCGTCTCAGAGCGTTGGCGGATGGCACTATGTAGGGTTCGAGGCTGGGGATGTAGTGCCTGGAAACTATGCGGTGCGCGTGTACATGGGCATCAGCGAGCCGACCTACTCGCCCATGGGGTTTGTGTATATCGATAACGTAGTCGTCTCGCAAAGCCCGATCAGCGAGGAGACCATTTGTCAGGATACCACGCCTGCCCAGACTGTTACGCCGACCCCCCAACCCACACCTCAGAACGTGGGCATCGTCAACTGCGGATTTGGCCTGGGAAGCGAGGGGTGGTCGATCAACCCTGGATCATCAGTGGTGTATGGGGCGAACAACTATCTCAACGTGGGGAACAGCGCCGTAGACCCCGGCGCCAGTCAGGTGTTCACGTGGCCGGGCGGGCCAATGTACGTGACGTTCGACACTGACAGTAATTACAACGTCTACGTGCGCAACCTGGCGACAGACCAGGTCACAACCATCCTTGAAAATTCGCACAATGTGAGTGGTTGGGTGACATACAAGGTCATAGGTCCGAATCTTCCCGCAGGGCCGTACTCGGTGAACCTGTGGTTGTACAACGGCGCAGGCCCAAACCACTACGATGATATTTCGGTGGCGGCCAACGCGTTTGGCTCGTGCGACGGGAGCGGCAATAACGTTACTTTAACGCCAACAGTGACGCGCACGCCCAGCCCGACTATCACGCGCACGCCAGGCGGGCCGACCGACACCCCCACGCGCACGCCTACCCCGCTGATCCAGATCGTGACGCGCACGCCTACCCCAACCGCCAGCACCCTACCCACCAGCACGGCTACCAGCACCCCCTACACGGCCCCTACCTGGACAATCCAACCAACCTATACCCCGTACCCAACGCTCACGTTAGCAAATACGGTTACGCCTGGCGGGCCTGCTACCGAGACGCCCACCCCAGCCCCCAGCGCCACGCCTATGCCGCAAGCCACGCAGTGGATTTGGGACCCTGGCCCCACCCCACCCCCACCGGGCGACCCCGGTAATGACCCCGGTAATATGGACTGTAACCACCCGGAGAGTGCCTACTCCGTGGTCGGCTGGCTTGACTATGAGCGGTGTTTGATCCAGGCAGGGATGAGCATCCAGCCTCGCCACGTGCAGACGATGGCGGCCCTGCCCACCCAGTTCGGCACGTATGAGCCGTTCTACACAATTGGAGAGATCCAAGAGGGCATCGACGAAAGCGCGGGCCTGGTTAAGACGGCCCTTGCGGGTAGCACGCCGATTGCCGGTGATGACACGTATGACTATGAGGATTGGAACGGTGGCGGCGCGGGGGCCTGCAACCTGATGGATGGCTGTATACCTGATTGGGGTAACGCCCTTCGGCTGCCCGAAGACCCTTGGCGCGGTACATGCCGCGCGGTGGTAACCGGCGCATGGGGTAAATACTACGCAGAGGGATGGTGTTTTGTTTTGAACCTTTTCCGTAACCAGGGACTGCTAATTTTGATGCAGATTCTGATCGATGTGTTGTTTGTTTGGTTTGCGGTTCGGGCCACTATGGTGGCGATTCGCTTCTACCCTCTCAATTACCAGAAGCCACCGCCACCGGCGGCGAAGGAGGAATGATGTTTAACATCTGGGACCAACTTTTGGGTGTCATTATCAACGTCATCGTGAACACGGTTTTCAATTTCTTGCCCACCGGCAGCGACTCTAGCGACCTAGCGAACGCTGTACAGTTTGTTCAGGGCATGACGGCGGGAACCGTGATTGTTATCCAGTTCACGGCGGCCACGTTGGACGCGTTCAACTGGCAAATCCCTCTGGCGGCGTTCTCCTGGGGGTTGTTGATGCTGGCTATTTCGTTCGCGGTTTCGGTGATCGAATACATCAAAAGCCTGATCGAGATCGTCACCGACGTAATAGCGATCATCGCAAAGTTCGTGATATAAGGTGCGGCGCATGGGATTCAGTTTAACTCTTCGCAAGAAGTATTTTATGATCCAGCCAGGTGAAGACCCTACCAGCATGGATGATACCGGAGCGCACGTATCCCTGTGGGGGCTGCTGGGAATCGGATTCGCGGTCGTGACGGTGCTGGCGCTGGCGTTTGGGCCAGCGCGGGCGATGGTCATGCCACAGGCCCCCACGGCGACCATTATGGACACCCTACCGGCGGCTGCCACTGGAACGGTGACGGCAACCTTGGCGCCCAGCGCCACCCCCACCCGGCGAGGCTTTAGCTGGCAGTTCACGCGCACGCCCACGCCCACGCTGATCGGCGGCGCGCCAGTAGCGGCCAGCAAAACACCAGCCCTCGCCATGCCGGTGACAGTGAAGGAAACAGTGATTGTGGTCAGAGACCGGAACGTGGAAGTCACGCGGGTGGTGCCGGTTGAAGTCACCCGTGAAGTCACATGGATTCCCCCGATCATGGATAAACCGCTCACCCAGACTCCATGGGTGATCATCATCACGCAGCCGGTGGAAGTCACGCGCATTGTGGAAGTAACCCCAACCTTTACCCCATCCCCCACGCCTACCGAGACGGCAACACCGACAGAAACGGCGATGTGGACCACCACGCCAGACACGGCGATTCTGGAGATAACCCCTACACCCACCCCCTAAATTGCGCAAACCTTATCTGAATCTAGTGCCATTTCGACCTCCTGATGCCGTAGTACGACAGGGTCGCATCCTGAAAAGCCCGTCCATCACCCAATGCAGCGTGTCGGACGCTGCCAGGCCGATGACCGGCCAATACCACCAGGCGGGCAGTACAGGCATGGGCAGCACCAGTACTGTGATGACCAGCGCGGGCAGCAGGCCGATGTAGGCCAGACGTATAGCGGTGGATAAGATCGGTAGATGTGACCAGACCGAGCGATGGTTAAATACCAGCGAATAGGGCCGCCAGAAGATGGCCCACATGGCGCCAAGAACGCAGCCCGCGGACCGGCGCACGGCGCGCTGTGAGATCGATCCCCGATCCACGTCTAGGTCAGGGGTCAGGATAACCCCGGCCAGGGCGCCCGCGGCCAGGGGCAGGGCGGGCAGGCCGTTATAGTGTGCTGCCACGCCCAGGGCGGTGGCAAGTACCAGGGTGGCGGTGGCGTGTACGTTTCCTGATGGCATAGTTATTTCCTTGTCCTTGGCTTCAGGGGAACCCACAGGGTAACGTCGTATTGTTTGCCGTCCCAGTCTGCCCCACCAGGCCCCAGTAGATCCACGCCACAGATACCGGTCTTCGAATCACACAGAACCTGGTCGCCACGGTCGAAACAGACGTAGGCCCCCACGTTTGGGATTTCTACCCAGGTTCCGATGGGCCATTCAAACGGGCATGCGGCGCCGTAACCCCATACCGACTCCCAGGGGATGCCCGAAAAGGTGTTGCTCATACACCAGTTAAAGTCTTCGGACCATAACCAGCAGTTGATATCCCCTTTTTGAGGGTTGTAATGGGTCACTCTAACTTTCGCGCTGAAGGGGGAACAGTTGTAACACTGCACCTGGTTGGGCCATCCAAAGGGCATTCCCGCGGCGGCGATCATCTGGCCGGGCTGGGCGGCCGGTGGGGTAGGGGTTGATGCGGTTACCGGGTCTGGGGTGATACACACGATCAGCCCGGCGACCAGTATCAAGGCCATGGCCGCCATGTAGGCGGTGTAGACCCAGTCGTAATAGTCGGTAAACTCGTCAGTCGGGTTCGATGGTTTCATTTTGTTCCTCTTGTTCATCATCGTTTGGATTGACGGCCACCAGGCGGCGCGGTTGGTTGCCGTCGCCGTTCTGGCAAATATAGACGGCTCCATTGATCAAGAACTGCTGGCCGTCCCATGATTTCATCCATTTGATCAATTCGGCATCCGATATGCCGCGGTCGCTGAACGCCTTGATTACGTCTCGCTGGCGCAGGTAGCCAGCCCGGGCACGGACGGCCCAGGCGCGTACTTCTTCTTGGGTTACATCGTGCTGGCGGTTCAGGTCTGGCGTGGTGTTGTTGAGAACACCCTGCACGATGGCGACTACCATATCGGTGCTGATGTAGGGCGTTTGCACCTGGACATCTTCCAGACTGGTGACGGCGATGGCCCGGCCTTTGATGCGCAGACCGTGGGCGCGGCCATCATCCAGGGCGGCGCGGGAACCCTGAAAGGTTGGGAAATGAAAAACGACTTTGCCGGGCAGGTTGGCTGTGATCATCGTATCGAGAACGGCCGCCTTTGGAACTTGGGTACAGACCACCAGGTGGATACCCACGGACCGGCAACGCTGGGCGATGTTCACTAGTTTGGTCAGGGCTGCTCTAGATTTTGACCCCATGTACACATCTGCCCATTCGTCGATGATCAATAGCCAATGCGCCAGGCGGTTCTTTCGGCGATGACTGTTATATTCACCGATATCCTGGCATTTGGCATCGCCGAACATGCGCATGCGGCGTTCGGACTCTGCAACGATCCAATCTAGCAGCTCAAATACCTTATCACGGTCCCGGCAGATGCCATCATCGGCGATACCCTCCACGGACAGCAGGTGGGGCAGCCCGACGTAGAATTGGAACGAGTTACCGCCCTTCAGGTCCACCATTGCAATGCGCAGCTGGGCGGGCTGGTTGCGGCTGATTAGGGTGCATAACATGTTATGTAAAAATACGGACTTACCGAACCCAGACGCCCCGGCGACCAGCCAGTGGACGGTAGTATTGAGCGATTCGAAGATAGGCCGGTTGTTGATCGTCAGGCCGATTCCAAAGCTTAGATGATCGGCGCTGGCGGGGATGCGGTCAAACATACTGGCCCAGGCCACGCGGCTGGGAATTCCCATCGCCCCGCTGGCGCGCTCCATGATGTACCAGATTCCCTTTTCCACAGACCATTCACATACCACGGCATGACGGCAGGCCACGCCCAGGTTGTCAATGGTGGTTTTTTCTTTCAGGCTTTCGCTGTTCACCAGGTGGGGCAGGCGATCCGTGTCTACGTGGAACCATAGCGCATTCGGTTCATAGCCCACACGATCAAACTTAACTTTGTCAATTTTTCGCCCCCCACCAAACAAGGGATTCTCTTTGGCCTTGTACTCATAGCAGATTCCCATGCGGGTCAATGCGTTAATCATGCGCTGCTCGGCAATTTTGGCCTCGCGTTCGAGGGTTTTTTCTAACAGTTCGCGCTGCTTTTTTTCGTCCATCAGGGCGATCTGTTCGGGCGTTGGTTCTGGGAACAGACGGCGATAGATCCGGCGCAGCCAACGGCGGATAAGTCCGCGGCGGCCCATCTCCCAAACCCGGCGCTTATAGGGCTGGGTGTTGTCAATCGATAGATTCGCGCGCGCGCTGGGCAGGCTGGGGGCCGTCTCGCCATCCATAGCGGTGACAGCTGTAATCTGATCGGGGCTGCTGGCGACGCTGCCATCTTCGACGGCGGTTCGCCCATCCTGGCCGCCCACCACGCGGCCATTACGGCCCAGCATAGCGCCACACTCCTTCTACCCAGTAGGTTTTATCAAGGGTTTTGACTGGCGTCGATGTATCCGCCAGGCGGTGGTACGTTTCCACCATGCAGGGGTGCGCCAGGGGTCCGACGATCATGGCGATTTCATCACCGGGCATCAGCTGGTCTTCGGTGATGTATTGGATGCCCAGGGCCTGGCGGGTCTGATCGGATAGGGCGCCATCCATGCTGCAATCGTCATCCTGTAGTAAATAATGGTGCTGGTCGGGGCGGTACAGCAGATAGCCCAGCAGGGTGGCATCGTTCAGGTGGACCACGCGCGGCGAGCTGCTTTCAGCTGGCGATAACATGATGTTTTGCGGGTGGCTTTCGCCGGTGCTGTTCATGTAGATCAGCCAGCCGCAGCCCAGGACCAGGGTGGCGCCCGCGGGGATGGCCCAGATCCAGGCGCGCCACTCGCTGGTTATGGCGATGGCGGCCAGCACGGCCATGAACGGCAGGGCTGGCAGCAGGGCGCGGAACAGCAGCACGGGCCGGTAAAACAGGCCAGTGATCAAGGCCAGGGCCAGAGGGCCAAAGATCATTGCCAATTCGGTATAGCGGCGGCGCACAAGGCCATAATAGATCATAGCTGCCAGGATGGCCCCCAGGCTGATACCCGCGGGGATGGCTGCCAGATCAGGCATGTAGACCCCGTAAACGATCTGTAGCAGGTCATACAGCACGCTGCCGGGGGTGGGCGGCTGAATCCAGTACCCGGCTTCCAGGCGGCCCATTTGGCCCAGCAGTACGACCAGCCAGGGGATGAAGGCGGCAAACGCCACAGCCCCACTGATGAGGATAGCAGGCCAGCGGGCGGGTATGCGCTCGTTATCATTTCGGTGATGGTGCCATTCTCGCCAAAATGCCAGGCCATAGATGACCGCGCAGTAGTACAGACCGTAGTTATGCAGATATAACACCAGGATACTGGTGATAGCCAGTCGAGTGTAGGCCCGGTGATACATGTGCATAAACTGGAACAGCACCAGCAGCTGTAGCACGGCATACATGCGCGCTTCCTGGCCGTAATAAATCTGGGTGGGCATAAATGCCATACAGGCCAGGGCCACCAGGCGGGCAGCAGGGGTAAGGTATAGGTCGTCTGTCAGCACCCAGAACACCCATAGCGATAACATCGACGCTGCCACTGAATAAAGACGCAATTTCAGTATGTTATCACTGAAACCGGCGATGAGCATGTAATACAGTGGCGGGTGTACGTCGCCCGCGGTGCCTGATAGTAGGTTGGCGAAGTCCAATCGTGCCAGCAGGATGGTGAAGGCTTCGTCATACCAGGGAGCCGGAACCCAGATGAACGCCACCCGAACGGCCAGCGCTCCCAACATGATGGTCCACCACCAGGGGGTATATCTGGCGAGTTCTGGCAGGGGCAGGCGGTTAGGCCGGATGAAGACAATCGTGTTGATGAACAGCAGCAGCCCGCACACGGCCAGCGCCAGGCATGCCAGGTCTCGCTGCGACATGGTTTCTAGGTAACGTTGCGCCCAGATGGTCATAGATCCTCCAATTTTTGGCGCAGGCGGTCAGGAATGAGGGCTTTTTTCCAGCTACCCAGGCGCAGCAGGCGGCGCTGCCACCAGGCGCCCATCAGGGCGCCCATGATGAGCGGCAGCGTGAACAGCCCGCAGCACAGATAGGGTCCGGGATTATCCATGCCCACCCCCTGATTTGTTATTTGCGATTTGACTTCCGCATAAAACGCTATCGCCATTTTGGCTCGTCGCCTCGATGACCAGTGGGTAGCCTGGCTGTCTCTGGACGGTGACCAGTCTGTGCCGTTCTAGCTTGTACAGATAGCGCCTGGCTGTGCGGTAGTCGATGCACAGGTCGATGGTGAGGGCCAATAACGACCGCACCTGCCCGCGATGGCGGATGGCAGATAGTAGTTGTTCCTGTACGGGTGTCAATCTCATCATGTCACTACTTTTGCATCGGCTGGCCGGTGATCTTGCATTCCAGCCAGTAAAGTACGTATACGACGGCTAGCAGCCCTGCCAGCACTACCAGGGCGAGGACACACGCGACCATCTCGCGCACCTCCACCCAATCAATTGCGCGTAGCCATGCAGTACTTTTGCACCAGAGGCTGAGTGCGTTCATGGAGCGGCACCATCATCGTCATAAACGGGGATGCCCTCCATGTAGCGGTGCCGCTCCATCCGCTCCAGGTCGGCGGTGCTGGGGAGGGCGCTGGCCGGCGGCAGGTTGCGCAGCCGGTACATCAGGAGAGCGCCGGGCTGATCCGGTGCATCCTTTTTGGCAGCGCCGATCATCCGCAATAGTTCACCCTCTGGCAAATCGGTTGCCCTGACTATTTGCGCCACTTCGGGCAAGAGGCTTTCAAAGACCCTGGCTTCTCGTAACCTAGCTAGTTCCAATTCGGATAAAACATCCAGGCATTCTTCTTCTTGTCTCAGTGACGCACCAGGCCGTGGGGAAGAAGAAGAAGTCTCTGATGTAGTCTTATTGGTAGTCTCTGATGTAGTCTCTGATTCCTTATTAGAATGGGTCGGTTTCCCATCCAATATTGGATCGGTTTCCGGCCCAATATTGGATGGCTTTCCCGCCCAATGTTGGGCGGCTTCGCCATTGGATGGCGTTGCCATTGGATGGCTTTCCCGTTGGATGGCTTTCCCATTGGGTGGGAAACCGACCCAATGAGTACATCTCCCAGGCGATCCATATCAACCCGGTACCACCAGGTGCGCGGCATGGATTTCAGCTTGCACTCGATGATCCCCCAGCGTTGCAAAATATTACGCGCGGTTTGCTGTTCCAGCTTGGTAAGACCGGTCTCCGTCTCCAAGTCTTCGACCGACTTGTAGAACCAGCAGCCCTCGCGCTTCTGCACCTCTGGGTCGCCGTGCCAGTACAGGAGTTGCGACAGCATAACCGCGGCCTTGACCCCCCCCACGCGCCGCGCGAGTGCAGGCCAGTAGGCGACCGGGCGGCAGGAGAGCATCTGCATGAGGGTTTGCTGATACTCGTTACGTGGTTTATGTTTCTGGTTCATGGGGGGGATGCTCCGTTGATTGGGCGGCGAGGCGATCCAGCCCGGCCAGGCATTCCGGGCAGGTCGCCAGGTGACGGCGCAGGGCCGACAGGGCTTCGGTGTAGGCGTGGTCGCGCCTGGGGTCGGTGCCTGCCTGGGCCACGGCTTTCGATACCTGGCAAAATTGTTCGTACAGTTTCCAGGATTCACTACAGCGGGTAGACATGATGAAATCTGTTTGAACCTCCCTATTCTGAATTCTTTTTACTTCGGGAATGTAGATGTGCTGGAATTCGGTGCCGTCGGACCAGCAACACGGTTCGCGGCGGTCGTGTTCGATGTCAATCAAGCGGAAGAGATTGGTACGATAACAGCCCGCGGGGTCCCTGGTGACGATCCACTCCAGGTCGCTGGGCAGCGGGCGGGTAATTAAAAATCGTCGTGGTCGTTGCTCCATTTTTGCTACAATGCCCCTAAAATTCGATTTTTGCAATCTTGGCCCCCAGGTCACGGATGCCCCAAAAAAAATTCTGGTGGCATCCTACAGGGATGGAACTACGTAGCAGGGTGTTTTCTGCTACGTAGTAACTGCTACGTGGTTGGTTTTTCCTTGCTACGCGGTTGGTTTTTCCTTGCTACGTAGTTGCCCCCCCCATTTAGGCCGAAATCGGAAAGTTGGGGATACTTTAGTAACTGCGGATAGCGCGGATGTGGGGCGGGGGAGAGGTATTCTGTCAGGTTGATAGTTCCGGCCTGCATGGCCCCGGCTAGATAGCGGATTGCAAATTCGGCCACCTGGCTGGCGCTGCATCCCAGATCATCGGCCACGATGACGGTCCAGTCTATGACCGATGGATCCAACAGATAGTAAGATCGGCGCTCCTTTTCCTGGGCATAGCGGACGGCACGCTTCTTCTGGCGCTCGCGGTCCTTTTCGCGTTTTTTGGCGAGCATCGACCTTTCCGATGGTGAGAGCTGCTGCTCCGCCTGGCGCTGCTGCCCGGCGGTGAGCGTAGCCGCTACGCCAGGATCGATTTCATCCGATTCGCGGCGGATGAATCCGCGCTCGTCTTTTTTCACTGCTATACTCCCGACTCGTAAACTGGCAGCGGATCGATTCCGCGGGCGGCGCGGTGTTCCTGTACCTCTTTGGTTAGGATGGCATTCTCCCCGATCAGGGCAATGAGCGTGAGAAATAAATCTGGTTTGGACTGCGCGTTTAAGCGGGCGGCCATCATGCCCACCTTCTTCTGTTCTTCCTCGGTCAATTGGGGGCGGATGTATGTAGCCATTGAGTTGCTCCTATAGGTCTAGAATGGATACTCGTCTTCTGTCTCAGGCTGGGCGGCCATGTGATGCACGAGCAAGCGGGCTAGTTGGGCATCACCCAGGGCGCGATGATCTTGTGGCTGCTGGATGCCGCATTGACGGCACGCGGCATCTAGTTTCCACCAGCGGTAAGATTGGCGGTGGTAATCCCAGTCGCCATAGAACACGGCGTACAGTAGCATGGCGCAATAATTGGTAAATGGGATGTTATCTTCCGCTATCCTGTTGGCGCGAAGGCTGCGCTGAAGCATCGCCAGATCAAACGATGCGTTGTAGATGATGACCGGATGGCACTGGACTGCCGCACAAATTTGCGGCCACAGATCGGCGAGGGACGGTGCGTGGGCAACCATCTGCTCGGTGATCCCATGCACGGCTTGAGCGCCGTTGGTGATGTGGGCGCTGGCCGGTCTCACCAGCGAGTTAAAGATGGCATCGCCGGAATCGCTAACGATGGCGATTTCAATAACTTCATCTCCAGGCCCTAATCCCGTGGTTTCCGTGTCGAGGTACACGGGCGACATTTGCCGCCAGGCTTTGGCGGATTCGATTGCGTAAGTGCGGCTCATAACAACTCCATGATTTTCTGTATTGTGACTTGATACCCCCCCACGCGACCGGCCCCATCACGGTAGCCGATCAGGGCGGGTGACGAGGGTGCATACTCGAAGAGGGTTTGGCCGTGGCGATTGCAGGTTTTCACTTTGGCATCCACGGGGATGACCGGCCAGACGGTGCGCCCGTAATCTTCCACCAGCACGCGCAACTGCTCGGTATTCTCGCGGCGGTCATACATGGTTGGGATAATGCCGACGATCTGGCAAGTGCTGGCCGTCGCCCGGCGTATGCCTTTGATAGATTTTTCGGCATCGTAGATGCCCTTCACGCTAAATTGAGCCATCAGGGTGGGGATGATGATGTAATCGCTGGCGACCAGGGCAGCGGTTTGCAACACGTCGAGAGATGGGGCGTTGTCGATTACTACAGCGTCGTAATGGTGGCCTTCCAGGGCATTCGCCAGCGCGTGTTCGCGGAAGTCGCGCCCGGCGAGGGTTTGGCGGGCGGCCACGGTGGTACGATCAGACCGTAACAGGTCCAGGTTCTGGCGGGCCTGGCGCGTCACATCTGCAAGTGGCTGCTCGTCGATCAGGAGGTTGTAAACATCTGGGCCGGGATCGATGCCCAGTCCGTCACTGCAATTGGCCTGGGGGTCAAGGTCGATCAGCAGGGTTTTGATGCCGCGCAGGGCCAGGCCATGCGCAACGTGGATGGCTGTGGTGGTCTTGGCAACGCCGCCTTTTTGGTTAAGGATGGAGATAATCATCACAACATATTTCCTCTTTTTTATTTCAGCCCCGCCAGGGGAGGGCTGGCGGGGCCGGTGACAACCGGGCGGTCCTCCCGATCCGGTTGGGCTAGTGGTGGATTTGTCCTGTTTTGACAACCTGGATGGCGTGCTGGTCGCACAACAGTAACCAGTGGCCGCGGTACGGCACGAGTTGATCGGCCTCGCAGTCACACAACTGGCAGCGCAGGCGGATGGCGTTGGGGTCGTCACCCATTGCCAGCACGGTCATTTCGTCGGGGGTCAGGGCCAGGGCGATCACGCGGTCAGGCATACCGAGCGCCTTGAGGAGATCGTAGACGACGGCGGCAGCCGGGATGTTAACGTCGGTGAGATCGGTCCCGGTTTCGTCCCGTAGGCCGCGGCAGAAACTGGCAGCCTGAGACATGATAAAATTGGCTGGAAGGGATTGGTGTAACATGACTACACTTCCTTTCGGGGCCGGGGACATCCGGCCCTTTTCGATTGTCTGTCGGGGGAATCCGAAACGAGCAGGCGCAATACGCCCTTGATACTGGTGTGTGTGGAAATCGTTTGAGTTTCCCCCTAAAATTGGGTTGCAGTTATGATAGCACGAACTCATACAAGTTTCAATAGGTGTATGAGAAAAATCTAAAAAAAAGGGCCTTTCGGCCCTATTTTCGTATGTCTGTGCGGCGTCCCCTGCCGGGATTGGATTTGTACCAGGCGGCCATATAGGCCACGTCGGCCTCATCGAGCAGAATTTTTTGCCCAAGCTGCTGCAAAACTTTGATATACCCCTTGTCCTTCCAGCGGCTGATCGTTGGCTGGGAAATATTATACTTCCGAGCGGCCTCCCCAATGCCGATTGGTCTACCGGCCAGGTGCGCAAAATTTTCCTTAGGCTGCTGGGCCATTACGTCACTTTCTCGAAGCAGAATTTGGGAATTCATCATCACGCTTTTGATTTTACCCACGTTTGCCAGGTTGCGCAATTCCGAATCTGGTAGGTGCGTGCGCTGGATAGCTTCGCTTATGGGGATGTAGTTATCCATCTTTCTCCTTCCAGATTTCCTTGCCCGACTGCCAGTAGTCTTGTAAATACCATTTGATTAACCAATATGCCTGGGCTGGGGTGAAGATAAAGAAGTGGATTGTTATAGCCAGGACGAGGGTTGTCAGTGGTAAGCCCGTGGTCATCAGTGGGCTATAGTTAATCAACTGGCGAAAGTCCCTATGACCGATCAGGTAGCTTAATACCAAAATAAGGATGCTGGCCCCTAACGTACCCAGCACTAACGACACACTGCACGACAGGTAGTAGGAAGAACATCCGTATTTTGGTTTCATTTCAGAGGCGACGACGGGATTTGAACCCGTGATGAGGGTTTTGCAGACCCTTGCCTTGCCACTTGGCCACGTCGCCGGTTCTTTTTCCCCGAAGGGTGGCTAAATTGTAAAGGATGGATTCAAAATTGTCAACCTTTTGATCAGCAGGGAAAGGGAGAGAACCTGGTTCCTTTGTCCACAACCGTCTTCGCATTTTTTTCGTGGCCGGTATGGCGCTGAATTTCCTCAAAAACAATGTGTTGAGGGCTGGAAGGAATATTAAGCAGAGCTGTGGACAAAAAAGACGGGTAAAGAGGCAGCGCGGCCAGCGCCGCTTCCTGGAGGGGGTGCCACTGGAAGATCAATGAATGGTCGTATTCTGCGCCGTAAAACGGGCCATCTGATTGCATTAAGGGGGAAGCAGGATCAAGATGGATCTGAAAGTAAAAACTGAGTTCATGGACTGGCTTGCTTTTCATGAAGAAGTTTTCAACCACCCACAGCAGGCGGACTACCTCAACATCGGCACCAATCTCTTCGTAAATTTCGCGGCGGACGGCCACCTCCATAGGTTCCATAAGTTCCGGGTGTCCGCCGGGGAGCACCCAATAATTGTTGCGGGTATTGCGGTCCAACAGCACCCGCCCATTGTGAATTGCGACTCCGGCAACTCGATAGTTAAACCGCCCTTTAGACTGATCGAACTCGACCAAGCCACACCTCCTGAGCAACAAGATGGGTCTATTTGAGCGATCGCGGCATTAGCCATACCGATAAAAAAACTTATAGAGAATGAGCGTTTCTAATGTGGACGACCTGGTCGGGTAAAGCGATCAGCCCGTGTTGCAGAAATTCAGGATAAATGGTGACTGCGCCCAACTGCGCGGCTTCCAGGGGAATCCACTGGAAATAAAGCCGCTGGTCAGGTGCACGCGATGGGTTCTCCTGCCCCTCAAAGGCTTCCTGTTCTCGCAGCCAACGAGCGGCCGGGGGAAGGCTGGCTAAAAAGTAAAGGCCAAGCTCGTGATGATGATGTCCACAGTGCGTAAAGAAATTTTCGACCACCCACAGCAGCCGCTCGATTGTGATCTCCACTCCCAATTCCTCGCGCATTTCACGCATCAGAGCGAGCGCGGCCGGCTCTAAAAACTCAACCCGACCTCCGGGTAAGAACCAGAAGGAAGCGTTTTCAACCCGGCACAGAAGTACACGGTTTTGATCAACAATCACTGCTGCTACACGGTAAGTAAAGGTACGCTCTCCGTGCTGCCATGTTATCATCTATTCAATTATAAACGATATAGCCGTCAGGAACTTAAGAAAATTTATAAAATTTCCCCCTAAAAACCGTTTGCCCCTAAACAGACGGTTACTTCCTGAGCTTTCTTAAAAAAGCGCAGGCGGCAGCCCGGAAAGAGTCAGGTTGTGACCACATCAGTGGGTGAAAACCCTGGTTGACGCAGAAGAACCAACTTCCCGGCACTTTTTGCGCCATTTCCAACATCTGGGCACCAACATCGGGGATGAGATTATCAGACAGCGCACAAGAGAACATCACCGGACAGCGGATTTCAGCCAGACGGCCTGCGTAAATATCCCAGCCGCCGTTAGGGCGCGAGGCTTCTTCGATGGCTAGTAGCAGGGCTGTGTCGGCATTCACCACCGCCTGCCAGTCCTCTCCATGCGCTTTCGACCAAAAGCTGACCTGCCCCGGCGTGCATTGGGCGCGGTCGGCCACCTGCTCCGCTACCACGCCGGTGCGGTAGAAGTACCCCTCGCTGTCAGCGACGATTCCTCTCACCCGCTCTGGGAAAAGGATTGCCAGCCAGAGGGCCACAATTGCCCCGCCGCTGGTTCCAATGACCGCCGTCTGTTCGACGCCCAGTTCATCGAGCAACGCCACACAGTCGGCGGCGTTGCGCTGGAACCAATCGAGGGGCCAGGGCTGCGGTAGCCGCTCCGACAGGCCGGTGCCCAGGTAATCGAGCGAGACGGCGCGATAGCCCTGCCCGGCAAAATACTGGATGTCACCAGTGTGCCAGGCAGAGCTGGCCGTGTTTCCCGGTAAGATGAGCAGAAGCGGACCTTCGCCCTGCTCGCGGTAGTGATAGCGGTAGCCTTGGTGGCAGAAATAGGGCATCGTTATGCGTTATAAAGGCCAGTGAGCATGCGGCTGGAATAGATGGGGCGGGATATCTTTCCCGCTGGACGCCTCGACCGCTTCTACGTCAACCCCCTGCGACTGAATCCAGCTACGATAAGCCCGCAGCCCGGTGACGAGCGCGGCGTTGATAGCTTCCTCGACCATGTGGGTGATCTCTTCGGGGCTTTGGTGCTGAGGGTCAATGCTGATCTGAAGTATCTCCATGTAAGCCTGGGTAGCTTCATCTACTTCTTTTTTAAACATAACTGCCATGCGCAGGCTTTCGTCGAGGGCGTCATTTTCGTCCAGGTTATAAAAGTTCAGCAGTTCGTGCAATGTGATTTATCCTTCGTAATACGTGTGGAGAATAATAAGAAAGCCGCCCTTGCGCTGAGCGGCTAAGAGCGGGCGATGGGACTCGAACCCACGACCTCTTCCTTGGCAAGGAAGCATTCTACCAACTGAACCACGCCCGCAAGTTATTTTCTTTCGTCCTAAGCGCCCTTATCATACTTCACTCACCCCGATTCGTCAAGGGTAAAACCGCAATTGTTTTGAAACCAACTTCGCGCAGTTTTGGGGTTGCGCGTTTTGAGAAATCTCTTACAATTTAACTGATTTATGTCTATATGACCCATGCTTTCGGAGGAGGTTTCAATGGCTTCGTCTTCCTTCAAGACGACACTGAAGGGCTATGTTGGGTATCGGGGGAGGGAAGGGCAGTGGTCTTTCTTGCTTCACCGCATTACAGGGTTGGGGGTGCTTCTGTTCCTGGCAATCCACATCGTAGATACATCGTTTGTGTACTTCGCGCCGCATCTCTATGATGAAGTGATCGCAATTTATCGCTCTACCCTGTTTGGGCTGGGTGAGGTGGGGCTGGTTTTCTGCCTGTTCTTCCACGGCCTAAACGGCCTGCGCATTGCTTACCTCGACCTGTTCAAACCGCGCGAATGGACGATTGAAAGCGAGCGCCGTTCAGTGGTGATTACGCTGGTCGCTACCCTGGTGTTGTTCATCCCCTCGGCGACCTATATGCTCTATAACCTTTTGCGCCACAACTTTGGCCTGTTTCAGGGCTAGGAGGCAGGGTTCTCATGGCTGTAACAACTTCAACTTCATCTGCGCCCCGGCGCGTGGCGGCTCCTCGCAATTTTGAAACCAACGCCTGGCTGTTTATGCGCTACAGCGCCTTGCTGCTGATCCCCCTGGCTTTCGGTCATCTCATCTTGCAGGATGTGATCGTTGGGGTGCATCAGATTGACCTGGATTACGTTGCCATGCGCTGGGAGCTGGTTGCCTGGCGCATTTACGACGCGGCCCTGTTGGTTTTTGCGTTTGCGCATGGCATGAATGGGCTGCGTCAGGTTCTAATGGATTACATCAAGAGCGACCGCGCTTTCAGGATTGTCAGTTGGGTGCTGTTGATCGGATTTGTGATCATTTCAGCCATTGGCGCCATTGCCATTGTTGGCGGCGTGCGCGCGGCGTCTTAAACTCTTAGGAGAATACACCATGACTCAGACCCACCAATTTGATGTTGTCATTGTTGGCGGCGGTGGAGCGGGGCTGATGGCGGCTTTGTATGCGTCCAAGGGCGCGCGTACCGCTGTCATCAGCAAGCTGTATCCGATCCGGTCACACACCGGGGCGGCCCAGGGCGGCATTGGCGCCGCGCTGGCGAATTACGAAGAAGATCATCCCGAATGGCACACCTTTGATACCATCAAAGGCTCAGACTATCTCGGCGACCAGGATGCCATTGAGTTTATGTGCGAAGAGGCCGTTAAGTCGGTCTACGATCTGGAGCACATGGGGCTGCCGTTCTCGCGCACGCCAGAAGGTAAAATTGCCCAACGCCCCTTTGGCGGGCATACCAACAATGTCACCGGCAAGCCCGTCCGGCGCTCGTGCTACGCCGCCGACCGCACCGGACACATGATCTTGCAGACCCTGTATCAGCAGTGTATCAAGAACAACATCCTGTTTTTTGATGAATACCAGGTGGCCGATGTGTTGTTGGTGAACGGGCAGGCCGCGGGCGTGGTAGCAATTGAGTTGGCTACCGGAGAACTGCACGTCTTCCATGCCAAGGCGGTGGTGTTTGCCACCGGCGGGCATGGCCGCATGTGGGAGATCACCTCGAATGCCTATTCCTACACTGGCGACGGCGCGGCCATTTTACTCCGGCGCGGCCTGCCGCTGGAAGATATGGAATTCTTCCAGTTCCACCCCACCGGCATTTACCGTTTGGGCATTCTCATCACTGAGGCCGTGCGCGGCGAAGGCGGTGTGCTGCTCAACAGCAAGGGCGAGCGCTTTATGGAACGCTACGCCCCGCGCATCAAAGACCTGGCCTCGCGCGACGTGATCAGCCGGGCCATGTACCTGGAACAGCGCGAGGGGCGCGATATTGACGGCAAGCGCTATTTCTTGCTGGATGTGCGCCCCGAAACGGTCAACAAGTACGCTGAACTGGACGGCCGCACCCGCCCCGATGGTACGCCGTACCGGGTGACGGCGGCGGAGATTCTGAGCAAGATCCCGGATATCGCCGATTTTTCGCGCACCTACCTGGGCATTGACCCGGTGAAAGAACCCATGCCCGTCCAGCCGACGGCTCATTATGCCATGGGGGGCATCCCGACCAACAAATACGGCGAAGTGGTCATTGACGCGGCGAATACTGTATTGCCCGGTCTGTATGCCGCCGGAGAATGCGCCTGTGTTTCTGTGCATGGCGCGAACCGCCTGGGGACCAACTCGCTGGTTGACCTGATCGTCTTCGGCAAGTACGCTGGCATTCGCGCCGCTGAGTATGCGCGCGGCGCCAGCTTCCAGACGCTCCCCGACGACCCCACCGAGTTCGTGCGCGAGCAGGTTGCCCGTTTGCAGAGCGGCTCTGGCAAAGAAAAGGCCGCTCATTTGGGCCGTGAGATGCGCACCGAGATGTTCGATAACGTCGGCGTTTTCCGCAACCAGGGCGGGTTGGAACATGCGGTTGAAAAGCTCCGCGAACTGCGTCAGCGTTTCCGCGAGGTCAAAGTAGCCGATACCATGCGGGCCTTCAACCAGGAATTAATGCTTACCTGGGAGCTGGGCAACCTGCTGGAACTGGCTCAGGTGACGGCCGAGGCGGCCCTGGCGCGTCAGGAGAGCCGCGGCGGTCACGCCCGCGAAGATTTCCCCAGACGCGACGATGCCAACTGGCTGAAGCACTCGCTGGCCTGGTGGGAGGATGGCAAGGTCCGCCTGGATTACAAACCGGTGGTGATCACCAAATACCAGCCGAAGGAAAGGACGTACTGAGATGCAGGTCAAATTACGCGTTTACCGCTACCAGCCTGGCAGAGACCAGGAGCCGCATTACGATACCTGGACGGTCGAGGCCGAGCCTACCGACCGGGTGCTGGATTTGCTGGAATACGTGCGCGGTGAGTTTGATGGCACGTTGGGGTTCCGCCGTTCGTGCGCGCATGGGGTGTGCGGCTCAGACGCCGTGCGGATCAATGGCAAAAACGCCCTGGCCTGCAAAGTGCTGGTGAAAGATGTAAATGCCACTGAAATTACGGTGGAGCCGATTTTGGGCCTGAAGGTGGAGAAGGACCTGATTGTAGATATGGAGCCTTTCTTCGCCCAATACCGCTCGGTGCTCCCATACCTGATTAACGATGAACCGCTCCCAGCGGACGGCAAGGAGCGGCTGCAAACGCCCGAACAGCGCCTGTTAATTGAAGACACTACTCGCTGTATTCTGTGCGCGGCCTGCACCACCTCTTGCCCATCGTACTGGTCGAACAACACTTATGTCGGCCCTGCCGCGATTGTCAACGCGCACCGTTTTATTTACGATTCGCGCGACCGCGGCGCCGCTCAACGCCTGGAGATTCTGGCGAAGCCTTCTGGCGTGTGGCGCTGCCGCACGGTGTTTAACTGCACCCTGGCCTGTCCGCGCGATATTAAGATCACCAAAGCCATTGCCGAGGTGAAGAATTCTATCCGTACCGGACGGTTAGACGTGGTTGAACCGCTGGATGAAGAAGCGGTGGGCCTCGGATAAAACAGTCTTTGCCTCTAAACCTCAGCACACGCCGGCTTGCCCGGCGTGTTTTTATTAACCTTGAACAAACAGGATGAAGGTAACACCATTCTTTGTAAACCTTCACGTGACAATTTACCCTTTCTAGGGTATAAGAAGGGGAGATTTCTCGAGGGCGTTTTTTATATCTCTATTGATTGGGGGACCATCCCTTAACAAACCGCATGATAGAGAAAACAAAGACGCTGCCGGGTTTTCATCATGGGGAGGTGGCATTTCTTATGGTAGATATCCTGGTCGTTGTGGGGCTTCTGGCGTGCGCTGTCCAGGCCATCCGCGCCGGGCGGCTGCTGATCTCGGCTTTGTGGCTGGCCGGGACGAGCGCGCTGACCGCGCTGCTGATGTACCGGTTAGGCGCGCCAGAGGTTGCCGTGATTGAGCTGAGCGTGGGGGCGGGGCTGGTTACGGTTCTTTTTGTATTTGCCATCAATATCGCGGGGGAGGAAAGCCTGGCCGCGCCGCCGCTGGTTCCCCGCCCGTTGGCATGGTTATTGGTAGTGGGTTCGGTGCTGTTATTGGGCTGGTTGAACCTCAGCGTGCTGGGGATTGCCATCGCTCCGCGCCCGGCTCCCGGTTTTGCTGATGTGGTTTGGGGGGAACGCCGCCTGGACGTGTATTTGCAAATTGTGCTTATTTTTACGGGCGTTTTGGGCGTGCTGGGGTTAATGGCCGAGTCGCACCCCTCGGCGGCAGACTGCGCGCCGCTCAAAAAGAGCGGCTTGCCCGGTGAAGACGTCTCGCTGCCAGTGAGGGAAGAAGTGGACATTCAGGAGAAGGTCTCGTGAACGCATCCATTGGGCTGATAGCCATTGTCGGGCTGTTGGGGGTTGGCCTGTATGCGCTGTTGATCTCGCGTAACCTGATGAAAGTGATCGTGGGGCTGCAAATTATGGTCAAGGGCGCCATGCTGGCGATGATTGCGGCAGGGCAGGTGGCCGGGCAGCCGGTAGTGGGGCAAAGCCTGGCTTTAACCGTCATCGTGGCCGATACCATCGTGGCGGTTGTCGGCCTGGCGCTGGCCGTTCAGGTGCGCCGCCGCTTTGGAACGCTGGATATCAAGGCGTTATCTACTCTGCGGCGGTAAAGGAGCGAGGTTCTGCATGGTTCCAATCTGGATATTCCTTGTCATTGGACTGCCCTGGCTGGGCGCGCTGCTCGTTGGCCTGGTGGGAGATGCCCGCCCGCGCGCGCAGCACGCCCTGGCGGTGGTCTTTGCCGCCGCGGGCGGATTGGTTTCGCTGTTGTTGTTAGGCGCTGTCCAGGCGCCCTCTCCGGTTGGCTTGACCGCGGGCGGCGTGTTCGGTGATTTTTACTTTGTGCCCGACGGTCTGGGCGTGTTTCTGGCGGTGGTCGCCGCGGTGATTGGCGCGCTGGCGGTGGTTTTTTCGGTAGATTACATGCGCGGCGAAGCTCAGTTGGGGCGCTACTACAGCCTGGTGCTGTTTTTCATCGGCGCAATGGTCGGGCTGGTGCTGACCAGCAACCTGTTGCTGCTGTTTGTGTTTTGGGAAATCACCGCGCTGTGTTCTTACGGCCTGATCTCGTTTTATAACGATGACCCCAAAGCGGTGGCGGGCGGCATTAAAGCTTTGATTATGACCCAGGTGGGGGGCGTTGGCCTGCTGTTAGGTGCAATTCTGACCTATGCGTTCCTCGGCACGGTGGACCTGAACATCTTGATAGAAAAAGCCGCTTCATTGCCGGGGGATGTGCTGGCCTGGATGGCTTTTGGCTTTCTGGCGGCGGCGGCGGCCAAGAGCGCGCAGTTCCCCTTCCAGACCTGGCTGCCCGATGCCATGGAAGCCCCCACGCCAATCAGCGCGCTGATTCACGCGGCCACGATGGTGAACGCCGGGGTTTATCTGCTGGCCCGTTTTTACCCGGCGTTTGAAGGCGTGCCTTATTGGCGCGAGGCCGTGATGGCCGTGGGGATGCTCTCGGCGGTGCTGGCGGCGTGCATGGCCCTGGTGGCGACCGATCTGAAGCGCGTGCTGGCCTATTCAACCGTCAGCCAGTTAGGGTACATGGTCTATGCGGTGGGGGCGGGGGGCATCTTTGCCAGTCAGTACCACCTGCTCAGCCATGCGGTGTTCAAAGCACTGCTGTTCCTGGCCGCTGGCGCGGTGATTCACTCGGTAGGGACGCGCGATATGCTCAAGATGGGCGGGTTGGGCCGCCAGATGGGCCTGGTGCGCACTGTGTTTGTGATTGGCGCGCTGGCGCTGGCGGGCCTGCCGGTTTTTAACGGCTTTTGGAGCAAAGAACTGGTGCTGGAAGCCGGTTTGAAGGGCGGTCCAGCCTGGATGTGGGGCGTGATGGTCCTCAGTGCCGGTCTGACGGCCCTGTATACCTTCCGCTGTGTCTGGCTGGTGTTTTACGGACAGCCGCGCAGTCACCTGCATGTCCATCCGACCGGCGTAGCCATGAAAGTCGCGCTGCTACCCCTGGCTGTGGGTGTGCTGACCACCTGGCTGCTGGCCGGGCCGTTCAGCCACATGCTGGCGGCCAGTTTGCCGTTCCATCACATCGAGGCTGAGGAAACAGCGCAGTGGCTCATGGAGGTAATCACAGCCCCCGCTACCTGGGCGGCGCTGGCCGTGGTGGGGTTGGGGTTGGCGGCCTGGCAGCAGCGGGAGCGGCTGTTATTCTTCACAGAAGCCCTGGCCGATTTCGCGCGCGCCGCTGAGCACAGTTTTGGATTTGAAGCGATCAACGGCTGGATTGTGGCGCAGATTATGGCTGTGTCCGAAGATCTGCGCGGACTGCACACCGGCCAGCTCAACTGGAATATCCTGGGCATCGTCGCTGGGTTGGCGGTGGTGCTTTTGATCCTGGCGTTAGGAGCCTGAACCGCATGGCTGCACCCTTCTTACTGACAATTTTACTGGCGCTGCCGTTCCTGTTCGCTCCGGTGATCTACCTGGCCGGGCGGGTGAGCCTCCGGATGGGCCGGTCCGCGGCCCCGGCGCGCTGGCTGGCGATCCTGGCTGTGGGGCTAACGTGGATCCCCCTCATCATGCTCGCGCCCGTAGTGTCGCAGACCGGCGCTGTTGACCTGCTCATCGGCGGCATCTCCCTGCGCATGGATGGCGTCAGCCTGCTGTTAGAAGGCGCGGTACTGGCGTTGGGGACGCTGGTGTTGGTTTTTTCGGTCCCCTATATGCACGGCAGCGCGGGCGAGGAAAAGTATTACGCTCTTCTGCCAGCCATGATTGGGACGATTATCGGGCTGAGCTGTGCCAATGACCTGTTTAACCTGTGGGTCTGGTTCGAGGCGATGGCGGTCAGTTCGTACCTGTTGGTGGCTTTCTACCACGAGCAGCCGGCTTCCTTAGAGGCTGGCGTGAAATACCTGGTGCAGAGCGCAGTTGGTTCTGGCCTGGTGCTGATGGGCGTGGCCCTGGCTTTTGCCCATGCTGGTTCACTGCGGCTGGATGAAATCGCCCGGTCGGGCTACAGCCTGCCGGTGTTAACGGCGGGGGCGCTGTTCCTGGTCGGTTATGGCGTGAAGACGGCGCTGGTTCCCATGCACACCTGGCTTCCCGACGCCCACGCCCAGGCTCCGAGCGGCATCAGCGCCATGCTTTCGGGGGTGGTGATCGAAGCTGGCCTGGTTGCCATGCTGCGCGCCCTGGGCAGTCTGCCTGGCGGCCCAGCCGGCCCGGCGGTGTGGGGCTGGCTGCTGCTGACCTTTGGCGCGCTCAATCTCTTGATTGGCAACCTGATGGCTCTGCGCCAGACCCAGGTGAAGCGAATGCTGGCTTATTCGAGCCTGGCCCACATGGGCTATATGCTCGTGGGTTTTGGCGTCTCGGCGGGGTATCACATCAGCGATGCGGCGGCGGGTGGGTTTTTTCACCTGTTTAACCACGCCATGATGAAGGGCCTGGCCTTTTTATCCGCCGGGGTTCTGCTGTACGGTCTGCACATGGCGAAGGGCGATCATTCCCCGCTGGTAGTGGATGATCTGAATGGGGCCGCGCAGCGCTACCCACTGACGGCTTTGGCCTTAAGCGTGGCTTTGCTGGCCTTGGGCGGCCTGCCGCCGCTGGCCGGTTTTATGTCAAAGTGGCAGATTTTTGCGTCCGGGGCCATCACGCAGAACCCAGGGGTGATCTTACTGGTGGTGTTTGCCGCCCTCAACAGCGTTCTCTCGTTGGGGTATTATGCGCCGCTGGTCAACCGGCTGTACCGCAAAGTTCCTTCTCCGGCAGTGCAGGCCGGCGCAAAAAGCTCCGTCCTGATGAATCTGCCTCTGGTGATGTTGACCCTGGTGGTGGTGGTCTTCGGTTTCTGGCCGGTGCTGGCAACTCCCATTACCGATCTGGCCGCTCAAAGCCTGATGCATTTATTTGGTGGAAATTAACGAGGAGCCGCATGGAAATTTTATCCCCTCCGATTGCGTTTCTCATCAACATCCCCCTGGTGTTGATGATCGTCTGGCTGGGCCGGCAGTTGGCGGCCCCGGCCGAAGATCCCAGCGCCGCCAAGAGCAGCCTGTACGGGTCCGGCGAAGAGGCCCCTCTTCTCAGCGCCGCGCCCGGTTACCGGCCTTTCTTCCTGGTGGCTTTTTTCTTCGCCATTCTGCACCTGGGAATGCTGGTGCTGGGGTTCGGCAATCTGTCACTGCCGCAGGGCGTGTATATCTTGGGGCTGGCCCTGGCCCTGGTCGCTTTGATCTTAGGGTGAGGGGGTAGCTATGAATTCATCCATTGACCTCAGCACGCCCTGGCAGCAAACGCTGAACAAGGTGCGCCGGTGGGCTTTCATCCATTCGCCCTGGGCCATTCATTTTAACAGCGGATCGTGCAACGGGTGCGATATTGAAATCCTGGCGACGCTCACCCCCCGCTACGACCTGGAGCGTTTTGGGGTGAAGTTGCAGGGTTCGCCGCGCCACGCGGATATTTTAATCTGCACCGGCCCGGTCACGCGCCTGGCGCGCGAGCGCCTGATCCGCACTTACGAGCAGATGCCCAATCCTAAGTTCGTGGTGGCGGTGGGTTCGTGCGGCACATCGGGGGGCATTTTTTCGGGCTGTTATAACATCGTTGGTGGGATTAACGAAGTTTTACCGGTCAATGTCTTTATCCCCGGCTGCCCGCCGCGGCCCGAAGCGATCATTGATGGCCTGGTCCAGTTACTTGGGAGCCTGAAATAAAACGATGAATACGTACATCAACCTGCAAGATATGGAGCCGCTGTTAGCCCCCGTGACGGAGCGTTTTGAATGGCGCGACGATTACCGGCTGGATGCCAACCTGCGGCCCGATAAGCTTCTGGCGGCCATCCAAACGCTCCAGAGGGCCGGCTGGCATTACCTTTCGGCGATCACCGGCATAGACGTTCCGCCGACGAGCGAAGGCGGGGATGCCGCGCAGGAAGGGCAGATCGAGCTGTTGTATCACTTTTGCAGTGGCCCTGCGACGTTGACGCTGCGCATGCATGTACCCTACAGCCACCCGGTTGTGCCTTCCGTCTGCGGACTCATTCCTTACGCCACCCTTTATGAGCGTGAACTGATCGAAATGCTGGGCGTGGAGATCGAAGGCACGCCTTCAAAGGAACGGCTGCTGCTGCCCGACGACTGGCCGGACGGGGTTTACCCACTGAGGAAGTCTTTTACAGGGTTGTAAGATGGAAAAAACAACGAATCAGGAAAAATTTATTATTCCCATCGGGCCGCAGCACCCGGCCTTAAAAGAACCCGGCCATTTTGAGTTCACCGTAGATGGCGAGATAGTCACAGGCGCATCGGTGCGGTTGGGGTATGTGCATCGAGGCATCGAAAAGGGCGCCGAGAGCCGTAACTGGACGCAAAACATGTATCTGGTAGAAAGAGTGTGCGGCATCTGTTCGCATATTCACGCCACGGCCCTGGTGCAGGGGGTTGAAAAGCTGGCTGGCGTGCAGGCCCCGCCGCGCGCTCAGTATATTCGGACACTGGTGTCGGAATTAGAGCGCATTCACAGCCACCTGTTGTGGGTGGGAGTGGCGGCGCATGAAGGCGGCTTCGATACTCTCTTTATGTATTCCTGGCGCGACCGCGAGACGGTTATGGACCTGCTCGAGGCGATCACCGGCAACCGCGTCAACTACTCTGCCAACCTGATCGGCGGGGTAAAGATGGATGTCTCTACCGAGCAGGCCGACGCGATCCGCCGAGGGATCGACTTTCTGGAAGGGCGCTGCCGTCACTATCTGGAAGTGGTCAATACGGATGAGGCTTTTCTGGCGCGCACTCGTAACGTGGGCAAAATGACCTATGAGCAAGCCATTGCGTTTGGTGCAGTTGGGCCGACCGCCCGCGCCTCTGGCGTTGAGATGGATATTCGCGTTGATGCGCCCTACGGGGCCTATAAAGACATCCCGGTGAACCGCGTCACCGATACGCGCGGCGACCTGCAAGCGCGTTTTGTGGTGCGTTTGAAAGAATTGTTCGAGACCTTCCGGCTGATTCGCATCCTTCTCGACCAAATGCCCTCTGGTGAACTGGTCACGCGCGTGCCGCGCCGCATTCCGGCGGGCGAGGTGATCAGCCGGGTGGAAGCGCCGCGCGGCGAGCTGTTTTACTTCCTCAAGAGCAACGGAACCGAAAAACCAGAGCGGTTGAAGATCCGCACGCCCAGCCTGTGCAACTGGGCTTCGGTGATGCAGTTGGCTGTGGGTCACAAACTGGCCGACATGCCCATGATGCTGGTGGGAATTGACCCCTGTTTTTCCTGCAACGACCGCCTGGTGACGATCCGGCGGCGGGCGCAGGGATCGGCGCAGGTCTGGACCTGGGATGAACTCAGGCGTTATGGAATTGAGTATTACCGATGAATTCTTTGCCCATCCCCCCTCTCGTTGCGATGCTGTTATTCCCTGGCGGGTTGTTCTTGCTGGCCGCGGGAATGTTCTATGAATGGGCCGACCGCAAAC
>DAOUAC010000007.1:0-15938 GCA_034434155.1 Anaerolineaceae bacterium | reverse complement strand
TATCCAACAGCCTGGGTAAGCCGGCCACCGTGCCAAAATCGGTCTTGTTGAAGCGGTATTTGCCGCAGGCCAGCGTCAGGATCACGCTGTCGGCAGGGGTCTGCTCGGCGAATTCGGTATAGTAGTTGCGGCCTGGGCGCGCGCCGTCACAGCCGCCCACCAGGAAGAAGTGCCGGATCTGGCCCGTTTTCACTGCATCAATGATGGCTCCAGCGTGGCTGAGCGTGGCCGCGCGGCCAAACCCGACCAGAATGCTCTCCGCCGGTTCGTCTTGCTCAAAGCCGCCCAGCGCCAGGGCCTGCTCGATGATAGGGGTAAAATCCTTCGCGCCGTTGCGCTCTTCGATGTGCTTCACATCCGGCCAGCCTACCACGCCGGTCGTATACAGGCGGTCTTTGTACGAGTCGCGCGGCTCGATCAGGCAGTTGGTGGTCATCAGAATACAGCCGGGCAGATGATGGAACTCGCGCTGCTGATTCTGCCAGGCACTGCCGTAATTTCCAACCAGGTGCGGGTACTTTTTCAGTTCCGGGTAAGCGTGGGCGGGCAGCATCTCGCCGTGAGTATAGATATTCACACCTTTCCCCGCGCTTTGCTCTAAAAGCTGTTTCAGATCGTGCAAATCGTGACCAGAGACCACGATGAAGGGGCCTTTCACGGGCGTCACCCGCACCAGAGTCGGCTCTGGATGCCCAAAAGTGGTGGTGTTGGCGGTGTCCAGCAGTTCCATACAGCGCAGGTTCACCTGACCGAACTCCATGAGGATGCCGACCATCTCTTGCAGAGTCAGGCTGTCGTCAACGATGGCGCTCAGGCCCCGGTATAAATAGCGGTTGACGGTTTCGTCGCGGTAGCCCAACACCCAGGCGTGATAAGCATAGGCGGCCATGCCTTTCAGCCCAAACAACAGCGTGTCTTTCACCGACTGCATATCCGCATCGCGCAGCGCGTAGGGGCGGATGTTTACCCGCTCTGCATCCTGACGGATGGCCTGCTCATCTTCCGGGAGAACGTACAGCGCCGCCAGCGGAACCCGGCCAGCCGGGTTCTGCGCCAGCGCCCGCAGTTCGTACTTATACACCTGCGATTTCTTCAACAGCTCTATAAAGAAATCTGGGATAAAATTCACGTTGGTCAGCGTCGCAAACAGAGCGTCAATCACAAACCGGTCAATTTCTGGGCGTACCACGGCGTTTCGGGCGCGGGCGGCCTGCGCAAAGAAGGCCATCCCTTCCAACTGATACACCAGTAAATCCTGGAGCGCCGCCACTTCGCTGTCTTTTCCGCAGACGCCGAAATCCACGCAGGCGCTTCCGCGCGCGGTCTGTTCGCACTGATAACAAAACATAGAAGCTTCGATTTTCTTTTGCATGGCGTTTCAAAATCCTCTCGTAATCCGATTGGGTGATCATCCGGCCATCGGGCGCGGATTAGTTTGTGAAATATTTCTCAATCTCTTACGAGGGGAATTATAGGACTAGAATAGTCAGAATTCGGTAACGTATGTTACCAGAGGCCTGCGAATGCTTAACCAGGAATCTTTAACGGTACTGCAAAACTGCCCGCTCTTCGCCGCGCTTGCTCCCGGCGAATGGAGCATGATTCTCCCCTACCTGAAAGGGAGCCTGAAGCTCTACAGCCGCGATCAAATCATTGCTTTTGAAGAAGACCCGTGCCAAGCCATCGGAGTCGTCATCGAGGGCAGTATTCACATCCAGCGCATCTTCCCCTCTGGCAAGTCCATCACCATCGAAACCCTGCGCCCCGGCGATAGTTTTGGCGAAGCCCTGCTTTTTGCCAACCAGGGGGTTTACCCCGCCACGTTGATCGCTCCCGAAGACTGCCAGGTGCTGTTCATCCCCAAAGAAGAGGTGTTACTCTTGCTCGAAAAATCGGCGGCTTTCCGCGCCAATATGCTCCGCTCGCTTTCTAACCGCATTCTGCTGCTTAACCGCCGGATTAAAGGCCTGACGCTGGGAACAGTCCGGCAAAAGGTCGCCAACTACCTGCTGGAAGAATGGGCGCGCCAGAAGCGCACTCAACTGGTGATGACCTGGGCGCGCCACGAACTCGCCGACGCGTTGGGCATCCCCCGCCCGTCGCTGTCTCGTGAGTTAATCGCCATGCGCGAGGAAGGCTGGATCCATTTTGACCGCAAGACCATCACCATCCTCAACCTTGCCGCTCTGCGCTCCAGTCTGGGAAATTAAAAAAACCGGCGGCCCGCTTTGCCAGCAGGCCGCCGGTTTCCATGCAGTCTACAGGTCCACCACCGTCACAAACATCGGCTTTTCGACGGTGAACACGTCTCCGGTAGGTTCAGGCATCCCCGTAGTGGGGTTAATCTTGAACAGCACCAGCGAACTGCTCTCCTGGTTTGCCACGATCAGGAATTTTCCATCCGGGTCGAGGGTGAAGTTGCGCGGCCAATGCCCGCCGGTGGAGACAAACCCCACCCGTTCTAAACTACTGCCATCCGCCGATACGCGGAAGGCAGACAGGCTGTCGTGACCACGGTTCGATACGTACAGATACCGGCCGTCGGGCGTCAGGTGGATGTCTGCCACAATGTTATAAGACTGGAACTCCTCCGGCAGTGTGGGCAGGGCCTGGAGCTTCTTCAGCGTTCCGGCGGCGGCGTCCCAGGCATAGACGACCACGGTATTGTTTAACTCGTTGGCAACGTAGAGGAAGCGCCCGTTGGGGTGAAAAGCCATGTGGCGCGGCCCCGCGCCCGGCTCGGCCACCAGCGCCGGCGGGTCGTTGGGGGTCAGAGTTCCGTCCTTTTCCAGCCGGTAGACGTACACCCGGTTGGTCCCCAAATCTGCGGCCAGCACAAAGCGCCCATCGGGCGAGGGGATGATCGAATGCGCGTGAGGCCCTTCCTGACGTTTGGGGTCATCGCCCTTGCCCTGGTGCTGTACCGTAGCGGCCGCCGCGCCCACCGTGCCATCCGGCTGAATCGGCAAGACGCTCACACTGCCGCCGCCGTAATTGGCGACCAGCGCCCAACGGCCATCTGCCGTAATGCTGATGTAGCACGGCCCCAAGCCCTTCACCGGGGCCGTGTTAAGCAGTCGAAGCTGGCCGCTGGCGGGGTCAATCGCAAAAGCCGTTGCCCGGCCCTCGCGCACCTCGTTGATGGCGTACAGGAACCGGCGGTTGGGGTGGACTGCCAGAAAAGAAGGCGTCTCGCCGCTCTCCGCTTTCTGCACCTGGGTCAGTTGGCCGCTCTCTGGGTCCATCCGGTAAACGGTGATGCCCTCCCTGCGGTGGCCGCCTTCCGTCCGGGTCTCAGAGCCAACGTACACGTAGCGGGTCATGTTCCCTCCTTCTGCATCTGAAATACCGTCCTTTTAGGGCCGGCAGGGACTGCCGTCGGGCAGGCGCGTTTGCGTCCACACGTCAACCTCATCCACTACCGGATATTTGGCGGCCAGTTTTTCGTCAAAATCAATGCCCAGGCCGGGCTTATCGTTGGGGTACATATAGCCGTTGCGGACTACCGGCAGGCCGGGGAACATTTCGTAGACCAGTTCGTCAAACCGGCACCATTCCTGAATGCCAAAGTTCGGCGCCCACAGGTCCAGGTGGAGATTGGCGGCGTGACCCACCGGCGAGGTATCGCCCGGACCGTGCCATGCCGTGCGGATGCCGTAAACCTGGGCGTGAATGGCCGCGTTGCGCGCCGGGGTGATGCCGCCCATCTGGCTGACATGCATGCGGATGAAATCCACCAGCTTTTCTTCGATCAACAGCCGCCATTCGCGCGGGTTATTCACCAGCTCGCCCATGGCAATGGGGGTAGCGCACTGCTGGCGCAGCATCCGGTACCACTCAATATCTTCGGGAGCCAGTGAGTCTTCCAGGAAGAAGAGTTTGTAGGGTTCCAGGTCTTTGGCGAATTGGATCGTGTCAATCGGGGAGAGGCGCTCGTGAACATCGTGGAGCAGTTCCACCTCATCGCCCACCTGGGCGCGCACGTATTCGATCATGCGGCGCATATTGCGCATGTAGGCGCGCGGGTCAAAATACGCGCCGGTTGTCGGACTGCCTTCAGGGCTGTAGAGCTTGGCGCTCTTGCCGCCGTAGCCGCCCATCTGAACGCGGATGTAGTGGTAGCCCTGCTCTTGGAATTTGCGCACGTTCTCAACCACTTCCTGCGGGTCGCGTCCATCGGCGTGGGCGTAGCAGGCCGCCGCTTCGCGGACTTTGCCGCCCAGCAGGTCGTAGACCGGCATGTTCGCCATTTTACCCTTAATATCCCACAGCGCCTGGTCAATGCCCGAAATGGCATTGTTCAGCACCGGGCCGTTGCGCCAGTAGCTGTTCACTAACATCATCTGGAACAGCTCTTCGATGCGCGACACATCTTTGCCGATCACAAACGGCTTCAGGTGCTTTTCCAGCGCCGCATACACCGGGTGAACGCGCTGTGTAAAAGTGGCACAGCCCAACCCATAAAGGCCGGGTTCGGAGGTAAGGACTTTGACAACAATAAAACGCGTGCCGGGCCCTCGCGTTTGCACGAGGAAGGTCTGCACATCCTGGATGGTAACAGGCTTTGCCATGAATGACTCCTCTGGAAGGGTGTTGGAGAGTTCTCCTGTGAGGATTATAATACAAGAATATGGCAATCATCACCATCATCGGCGCCGGCATGATGGGCACGGCGATGTGCTGGCCGGCTTCTGACCGCCAACACCACATCCGCCTGGTGGGTACGCCCCTGGATGAGGCAGTCATCCGCTCCGTGCGGCAGGACGGCGTTCACCCCACCCTGGCGCGCCCACTGCCGCCGGGCGTGCAGGTGTTCGATCACCACCAGATTCCACAGGCCCTGGCCGGGGCCGACCTGGTCATCAGCGGGGTCTCCAGCTTTGGGGTGGACTGGTTCGCGCGCGCGGTTGGCCCGCACTTATGGCCGGGCGCGCGCGTGCTGGCGGTGACCAAGGGCCTGGAAGACCAGCCCAACGGTGATTTGCTCACCCTGCCCGCCGCGCTGGACGGCAAAATGCCGCCCTCACTGCGGGGGCAGGTTTCGTTTAACGCCATCGGCGGCCCGTGCATTGCGCACGAACTGGCCGCCCGCCGCCAGACCGGGGTGGTCTTCTGCGGGAGAGACGCCGCCGCGCTCCACGCCCTGCGCGAACTGCTCGCCACGCCGTATTACCATATCTGGACTTCCACCGACCTGGTTGGGGTGGAATGCTGTGCGGCGTTGAAGAACGCCTATGCTCTGGCCGTCGGGTTAGCGGTGGGCATGATGGAACAGGCCGGCCCCGATGGGCTGGCGCAGATGTATAACCCCCAGGCCGCCCTGTTTGGGCAAAGCTGTTATGAAATGAGCCGGATGCTGGCGATCCTCGGCGGCGGGGCCGACAGCGTGGCCTGGCTTCCGGGCGCGGGGGATTTGTACGTTACGGTTTTCGGCGGGCGCACAGTGCGGTTGGGGAAAATGCTCGGCCAGGGCATGCCCTTCAGCGAAGCACGCAGGGTTTTGGCGGGCGTCACCCTCGAATCGGTGGAGATCGTCACCCGCACAGCCAGGGCTTTGCCCAAGCTGGCCGCGCGTGGATTGGCCGACCTGCGAGACTTCCCCCTGCTTCTGCACCTGAACGACGTTCTCAATCACGCCGCCCCGGTCCAAATTCCATGGGATGCGTTTTTTAACAAGGTTGTTTCGACTGCTCCGTAAATCTTAGAAACTACCACCCGATGAGGAGAACAAGAAGATGAATGAAGTACGTCTCGCGCTGGTCGGATTTGGCAACGTGGCCCAGGGACTAACGCAAATTCTGGCGGAGAGCCAGGAAGAGTTTGCGCGGCAGTATGGGTTGGAATTTCTCATCGTTGCCATTGCAGATCCCATCCGGGGTACGGTTTTGTGCCGTGATGGCGTTCCCCCCGCCGCACTGCTGGCCGCAGTGAAGAACGACGGCGTCATCAACGGGCTGGCCGCTCAGCACCCCGATTGGGGCATCGAACACCCCGGCTGGGACGCGCTGGAAATGATCCAAAACAGCCCCGCTGATGTCGTGGTGGAGTTGAGCTACACCAATCTGACCACCGGCGAGCCGGCCACCACCTACATCGCCGAGGCTCTGCGCCGCAAACGCCACGTCATCACCACCAACAAAGGCCCCATTGCCCTTCACTACCAGACCCTGGCAGACCTGGCGCAGATTCACGGCGTTCAGTTGGGCGTAGAGGGGACGGTGATGAGCGGCACGCCCTGCCTGCACATAGGCCGCGAACTGCTGGCCCCGGCCCGCATTCAAAAAATCGCGGGGATCCTCAACGGAACCACCAACTTCATCCTCACCCAAATGGAAACCGGACGCTCTTACGCCGAAGCGCTGGCCGAGGCCCAGGCCATGGGGTACGCCGAGGCCGACCCAACCGGCGACGTCGAAGGCTTCGACGCCGCCGCCAAAGTTGCCATCCTCTCACAGCTCATCCTGGGCATTCCTCTGGAGATGAAGGACATCGAGCGCCAGGGGATTACCGCCATCACCCCAGAGGAAATCGCGGCGGCGCGCGCCAATCACAGCCGTTGGAAGTTAATCGGCTCGCTGGAACCGTCAGATGGCGGCGTGCGCGCCAGCGTCAAGCCGGTCTGCGTGCCAGATGACCATCCACTGGCTCAGGTTGGCGGCGTGACCAACGCCATTTGCTTCTCGACCGAGCGGCTGGGCGACGTTACCGTAATCGGGCCGGGCGCGGGCCGGATGCCAACGGGCTATGCCATTATTCAAGACCTGCTGGCAATTTACGGGCAGGGCATTGGCATTAAGGATATTGATTAACATGCTCCCAACCTCTATTAAAACCGCCTGGAAAGAGCGCCTTGAGCAAGAACTGCGCGGCAACATTTTGCCCTTCTGGATGACCTACCCCGTAGACCGCGAGAACGGCGGGTTCTACGGCGCTGTCACCAATGATCTGCGCGTTTTGAACGACGTTCCGCGTTCGGTGGTGTTGTGCGCCCGCATTTTGTGGAGCTTCGCGGCGGCCTACCGCGCCTACCGCGACGAAGCTTACCTGGAGATCGCCCGCCACGCCTTCGATTACCTGACCACTCGCTTTTGGGATGCGCAGTACGGCGGCTTTTACTGGATGCTCAACCGCTGCGGCCAGCCGGTCAACGACCGCAAGCAGAGCTACGGTCAGGGGTTTGCCCTGTACGGCCTGACGGAGTGGGCCCTGGCCCTTAAAGAAAAGGGTGATCTGCCCGGCTGTGAGAATGCCTTGAACTGGGCCAGAAAAACCTTTGACCTGCTCGAACAACATGCCTGCGACCCCGTTTACGGCGGCTATGTGGAGGCGCGCGGGCGCGATTGGGGCGAACAGACCGACCTGCGCCTGAGCGAAAAAGAGCCGAACGTTGTTAAATCCATGAACACCATGCTCCACATCGTCGAGCCGTACACCAACCTGGTGCGCGCCTGGAATGACCCCCGCGCCCGTCAGGCGCTGGAAAAGGCTTTGCGCGTCTTCCTCGATCGCATCGTTAACCCCGTCACCTACACGACGCACCTGTTCTTCGATATGGATTGGACGGTGCGGGGCAATGCTGTGTCCTATGGGCATGATATTGAGGCCAGTTGGCTGTTGGTGGAAGCCGCCCAGGTTTTAGGCGACCCGCAGTTGATCGCCCGGACCGCGGAACTGGCCGTTCACATGGCGGAGGCCGCCACCGTCGCCCTCGACCCAGACGGCAGTCTGGTCTACGAAGGCGGCCCGCAGGGCTTTACCGTCGTCGAAAAACACTGGTGGGCGCAGGCCGAAGCCATGGTGGGCTTTTACAACGCCGCCCAACTGGCCGCCGCGCCAGAGCAGAAGCGCAGGTTTGCCGAGATCGCTTACCGGCTGTGGGAATATATTGACGCGAAAATCATTGACCGTACCCACGGCGATTGGTTCAAGCGCCTCAGCCGCGATGGCCGCCCCATTGAGCCGGCGGACGGCTTTAAAGCCGGCCCCTGGGACTGCCCCTATCATCACGTGCGCGCCTGCCTGCAAATGATCGAGCGCCTGTCTACTTAAATCACGAAAAAGGGGTTACGCGCGTCTGGCAGTACGGGGAGGCATAAGAAAAGCCATGAGTACGACCCTGGGTTCCATTCTGGTGGTGGATGACGAGCTTCTAAACCGGATTCTGATCCGCACCAACCTGGAAGAGCAGGGCTACCAGGTTGAAGAAGCGGCCGATGGACAGGAAGCCCTCGAAAAAGTCCGCGCGCGCCATTTTGACGTGATCTTGCTCGACCTGTTAATGCCGGTGATGGACGGCTTTGAGGTACTGCGGCAGATCAAATCGGACCCGGCGCTCCATCACATCCCCGTTATCGTCATTTCGGCCATGGATGAGATGGACAGCGTGACCCGCTGTATTGAGATGGGCGCGGCGGATCACCTGCCCAAGCCATTCGACCCGCTGATGCTGCGCGCCCGCATCAATGCCTCCATGGCAAGCAAGCGGATGCACGATATGGAAGTGGCTTATCTCCAACAACTGCGGGCTGAACAGCAGAAGGTCGAAACCCTGCTTCTCAACATCTTGCCGGCCCCCATCAGCGAAAAACTCAAGCAGGGTCAGACTTCCATCGCGGAGTACTTTCCGTCCGTCACCGTGATGTTTGCCGACCTGGTGGGGTTTACGCCGTTTGTGGCCCAACATACCCCCGCCGAGATGATTGACCTGCTCAATACCATTTTCATGGAATTCGACCAGCTCGCCGACCAGCACGGGCTGGAAAAGATCAAAACCATTGGCGACGCCTACATGGTTGCCGGCGGTCTGCCCATTCCGCGCCCCGATCATCTCGAAGCAGTGGCCGATATGGCCCTCGACAGCCACCGGGCGATCACCAAACTGGTCGCTTCCGGCGAGATCCCCCCCTTTAAAATTCGCGTGGGCATCCACACCGGCCCGGTCGTAGCGGGCATTATTGGCCGCCGCAAGTTCGCCTATGATTTATGGGGCGACACGGTCAACATCGCCAGCCGCCTGCATACCTATGCCCCCGCCGAATCCACTCTGGTATCTGAAAGCGTCTACCAACTGCTGTGCGACCGCTACCAGTTCCGCGAACAGGGCATTATCCAGCTTAAGGGCCTGCGCGAGATGAAAGCCTATCTTTTGCTGGGCAAAAAGTAGATTCAGACGGGCGGCGCGGTCTACATCCAATGGGTGCGGTCTTCAAACGAAGGGCGGGCCGGGGGCGGCGCGGCGGACGGGTCTACCACCGGGAAGCCGAGGTAGATAAAACCGATCAGGTGTTGATCGGGAGCCAGGCCAAAGAAATCTTTCACGTCTGGGTCATAGGCCGGGTTGCCGGTGCGCCATTTGGCCCCTAAACCCAACGCATGGGCCGCCAACAGCATGTTCTGCACAGCCGCGGCGGCCGCACAGATATTTTCCACCTCAATCACCCGCGTTTCCGATGGGCGATCCACGCCCACGGCAATGACGACCGGGGCGCGCAGTGGGCGCGCTCTCTCCACATCCATCACCGCGGCCAGAGCCTCTGGAGACAGGTTGGGGTTGCGTTTCTTAACCGCCTCGGCCATGCAGTCACCCAAACGTTCGCGCGCCGCGCCGGTCAGCACAAAAAAGCGCCAGGGGCGGACTTTAAAATGGTTGGGGGCCTGAACGGCCGCCGCCAGGATTTTCTCGATGAGTTCGCGCGGAACCGGATCTGGCCGGACCTTATCCGCCGAGCGGCGCTGGAAAATAGCTTCAAAAAGTTCCATCTTCTTCCCCTATTTTTACCAGTATTGCCGGGCCGCGCGTCAGACCGGCGCCTGCCGGCCCAACGCGCGGCCCCCAAAGACGCTACCCGCCGCTTAATGCGGGCATAAAGTGGATTTCGCTGTCTGCCGATACTTTGTGCCGGAGCTTTAAGGCGCTCACTTCGCCGTCAACCACCACGGCCAGGTTCGGCCTCAGGCGGTCGCCATCCAACAGCCGCGCGCGCAGGCCCGGAAAGCGCGCCTCCAGGTTGTCAATCACCTCGCGCACGGTTGCACCTTCTACTTCCACCTCATGGCGGCCCCCGGTCAGTTCGCGCAGTAAAGACGGGATAATCACCCGCGCCATGCTACTTCTTGGCGGCCAGCGCCGCTAAAATGCGCGCAGGCGACATAGGCAGTTCGTTCAGGCGCACGCCGATAGCCCGGTAAATGGCATTGGCAAGCGCGCCCGCCGGCGGCACAATGGGAACCTCGCCCACGCCGCGCACCCCGTAAGGATGGCCCGGATTGGGCACTTCCACCAGGATCGTTTCGATCATCGGCAGGTCGAGCGCCGTTGGCATGCGGTAGTCGAGCAGGCTGGCGTTGAGCAGGCGGCCTTGCGCATCGTAGACGTATTCCTCGTTCAGGCCCCAGCCCACGCCCTGCGCCACGCCGCCGTGAATCTGGCTCTCCACGTAGCTGGGGTGAATGGCCGTCCCCACGTCCTGCGCGGCGGTATAGCGCAGAACATCCACCTTGCCGGTTTCGGGGTCTACCTCTACGTCAACAATGTGAACCGCAAAGGCCGGCCCCCATTTTTCGGCGCGCACCGAGGCGCTGGCCGAGATCGGCCCGCCCATGTCGTCCATCTGCGAACCCAAATCCGCCAGGGTCAGGCGTCTGCCGTTACAGGTCAACACCCCTTTGGCATACGCCACCTGAGCGGGGTCCACTTCCCAATAGGCGGCGGCGCGCGCCTTGAATTCCTGGATCAGCTTGTTGCCCAACTCATAGGCGGCCCATCCGGTCGCAAAGGTCGTGCGGCTGCCGTAGGTTCCCTCGGTGTACCCGACCGAGTCGGTATCGCCAACCGAAGGGCGGATGCAGTCCACCGCCACGCCCAGGGTTTCGGCTAACTGCATGGCAATGGATGCGCGCGACCCGCCAATATCCACCGACCCTTCCACCAGGCTGATCGTGCCATCGGGGTTCAGGCTGGCAGACGCGCTCGACTTGCCGCCGTAGTTGCCCCAGTAACCCGCCGCCACGCCGCGCCCGCGGTAGGGGCCTTCGAGCTTCGATTGATAATGAGGGCTGTTTTTGGCCGCTTGCAGGGTTTCGATGTACCCGATGCGCGGATACTCCGACCCGCCAGGGTGCTTATCGCCCTCCCGCACGCCGTTGAGGATGCGGAAATCAATGGGGTCCATCCCCAGCTTTTCGGCCAGTTCATCCACCACCACTTCGGCGGCGTAGGCCGCGTTGGTTCCGCCCGGCGCGCGGTAGGCCGCGGCGCGCGGCTTATTAACCACCACGTCATACGAGTCAATCAAGACGTTATCCAACTTATAGGGGGCGAAAATCACCGCCGCCCCCGACCCCACCGGCGAGCCGGGGTAAGCACCGGCCTCATAGGCCAGGTAAGCCTGCGCCGCCGTGATGCGCCCCTCGCGGTTGGCGGCCATCTTGATGCGCATATACGACCCCGAAGTCGGTCCGGTAGCCGCCAGCACTTCGGCCCGGCTCATCGTCAGCTTGACGGGCCGGCGCGCCTTCTTAGAGAGCAGTGCCGCGATTGGCTCCAGGTACACGCCGATCTTGCCGCCAAAGCCGCCGCCAATTTCCATGGGGATGACTTTAATTTTCGATACCGGAATCTCCAGGATTTCAGCCACCTGATCGCGCACGCCAAAAGCGCCCTGCGTACTGCACCAGATCGTCAACTGGTCATCCACGTTCCACAGCGCGGTGGCGTTTTGCGGCTCGATGTAACCCTGGTGAACGGTGGCGGTGGTAAATTCGCGTTCTACCACCACCGCCGCCTCGGCAAAGGCCTTTTCTACGTCGCCCCGGCTGATCTGCGAATGCTCGGCGATGTTAGTAGGCGTAGTGCCTTTCGCGCCCAACTCATCGGTGCGGAGTTCTTCCAGCAAGATTGGGGCATCGGGCCGCATCGCCTCTTGCGCCGTGAGGACGGGCTTCAAAACCTCATACTGCACGTCAATCAGCCCCAAAGCCTCTTCGGCTACGTGAATGCTGGTCGCCGCTACCGCCGCCACCGCGTGACCAAAATACAGCACCTTGTCGCGCGCCAGAACGTTGTTGCTCTGGTAGCGCAGGTTGATCGTCCCCTCGCCCAGTTCCGAAATTTTACTTTCCAGGTCGGGCAGATCGGCGGCCGTCACCACGGCGCGCACGCCGGGCAGTGCCTCGGCCTTGCGGGTATCAATGGAAAGGATGCGGGCGTGGGCGTGCGGACTGCGCAGAACCATGCCGTAGAGCATCCCCGGCAGGCGGATGTCTGCGCCGTACAGCGCCCGCCCGGTCACTTTATCGGTCCCATCCGGGCGAATGGGACGCGTGCCGATCACCTCATACTGCTTTTCAACCGTCATAACGCCACCTCCGGTTTGGTTTCCACCACCGCCCCCGGCCCGCCAGCCTGCGCTTCGCCCCGCAGTACCGCGGCGGCGTCTAACACGGCTCGCACAATCTTATCGTACCCGGTACAGCGGCACAGGTTGCCAGCCAGCCACCGGCGAACCTCGTATTCACTGGGGTTCGGGTTGCGGTCCAGCAGGGCTTTCGCTGCCACCACAAAGCCCGGCGTGCAGACCCCGCACTGCAAAGCGGCGTGTTCCAACAGCTTCTGCTGAATGGGGTGCAGACCGTTGGGCCCGGCAATGCCTTCAGCGGTGATAATCGAGCGGCCGTTCACCTCAACCGCCAGCACCAGGCAGGAATTCACCAACACGCCATCCAGAATGACGTTGCAGGCCCCACAGTTGCCGTTGTTACAGCCTTCCTTCACGCCCGTCAGGCCGAGGGTTTCGCGCAGTACTTCGAGCAGACTCTGGCGCGGCTCGCACAAAAATGTCACTTCCTCACCGTTAATCGTTGCCTCAACAAGAACTTTCTTCGCCATGGTGTCTACCTCGCTTAAAGGATCTATGCCGGAACTTGCAGTGTCTGCCGCGCCCGCTCTACGGCCCCTTCCAGGGCGCGGCGGCTCAACACCGCCGAGAGATGGCGGCGCTGTTCAACCGTGCCGCGCATATCGGTGATCGGGCGCGCCGCGTCACGGGCGATGAAAGACGCCTGACGGAGATTCTCTAAAGAGACGGCTTTGCCCGCCAGAAATTCCCCGGCCGCGTCTACTGCCAGCGGAGTGGGAGCCACCGCGCCCAACGCCACGCGCGCCCACTCGATCACGGACCCATCGGGGCTGAGCTTCACCGCGGCCCCCGCGCCTACCACGGCAATATCCATCTCATTACGCGGGATAAAGCGCAGGTAGCGCGCTCCAAAGCCCTCTGGCGGCGGTGGAACGCGCAGAGCGACCAAAAACTCGCCGGGCTGTAGGGCGTTGCGGCCTGGCGCGGTGCAAAAATCACGCACCGGCAGTTCACGCCGGCCAGCCGGGCCGGCGATCTCGCAGACCGCCCCGTGAACGATCAACGCGGGGATGGTATCCGCCGCGGGCGAAGCATTGCACAAGTTTCCTCCCACCGTCGCCCGCCCCTGAATCTGCGTCCCGCCGATTAAAGAGACCGCGTCCACCAGTCCTGGGTAAGCCGCCGCGATCTGTTCATCGCCGCAAAAACGCAGACACGTGACCGCCGCGCCCAACCGCAGGCCCATCGTTGGGTCAAACTTCAGTTCATTTAGCTCTGGCACTCCCTTAACATCCACCACAAGCCTGGCCTTACGGCGTCCCTCCCGCAGTTGCACCAGCAGGTCCGTACCACCGCTCAGGATACGCACCTGGTCTCCATCGCTGTTCAGCAAGGAAACCACCTCATCAATACGTCTGGCCGCAACATAATCAAAGTCTTGCAAGGCTCCACCTCCACTGACATGTTCCAGGCCTCCGCCTGGCGTTCTTTCTCAGGCATAGCCGGTGTAATGGCCCCCCTCCAACCGCTTTAATTATAGCTTCTAATAGGAAAATACATGACATTTTCGACCGTTGTATAAGCAAAACGCCGAAAGTACCTTAATCAACCAGGCAGTGCTGCCAGGCGTTTTGCCCCAGTAATTCGCCGGGCATGTAAGTTTTGTTGTTAAAATTCTTTCGGCGAATTACCTAGACCGTTTGCAATGCTTTTAAAATGGTGCGCTGGCCGCCGCCAGACGAGGATTGAAATCCACTGCTTTCGGATATATAAAAAAGGGGAGAGAAGGAATAAGCGCGGTTTCGACACAACCGCGCTGGGTTAGGGTACAATTCGCCTGCGGTTTGAAGGAAATGGCCGCTGTCAATGGCAGAGAAACAGCCATCCCCCTCCCGCCAGGAGCAAAGATTGATGAAAGCGACGGACTTTGAATCACAGGCCCCCGCCCGGCTGGAACTCGAAGGTGTCAGCGCGGGCTATAACGGACGCAATGCCCTGGAGCAAATCTCTTTCCAGGTTCCGCATGGCGGTCAGGTGGCCGTTGTCGGCCCCAATGGGGCGGGGAAATCCACCCTGTTTAAAGTCCTGGTAGGGCTGCTGCCGGTGCGCTCCGGGCAGGTGCGCATTCATGGACAGCCGTTGGGTCTGCACAAAGACTGCGTGGCCTACGTTCCTCAGCGCGAGGAAGTGGATTGGCGCTTTCCGGTGACGGTGCTGGACGTGGTGATGATGGGACGTTTCGGCAAAACCGGCTGGCTGCGCCGCGCCTCTCCCCGCGACCGCGAGGTTGTGATGCGCAGTCTGGAGCATATGGGCATTGCTCACCTGGCCGGGCAGACCATCGGCAGTCTTTCGGGCGGACAGCAGCAGCGGGTGTTCCTGGCCCGCGCGCTGGCCCAAGAGCCGCATATTCTGTTAATGGATGAGCCTTTTACCGGGGTGGATGTCTCCACTCAGGAAACTACGCTGAATCTTTTAAACCAGCTCCGCGAACAGCGCGTCACCGTACTGGTCTCTACGCACGATCTCAACATGGCCGCACAGCGCTTCGAGCAGGTTTTACTGCTTAACCGCCGGCTCATCGCCTACGGCGACCCGGCCTACGTGTTCCAGCCTCAGCACTTACAACAGGCCTTTAGCGGGCAACTGCTGTTTCTGGGCGGCGACCAGGGCGCTATCGTGGTGGATCAGTGCTGCCCGGATGAGAACCATGCCCATTCACACGAGGAAAGCCGCGATGCTTGAAGGATTGATTGCCCCCCTGAGCTATGCCTTTATGCAGCGCGGACTGCTGGCCGCCCTGATGGTCGGCGTCTTGTGTTCGATCATCGGCTGTTACGTGGTACTGCGCTCGATGGCCTTCTTAGGCGACGCGCTGGCCCATGCGGTACTGCCGGGCGTTGCCATCGCTTACCTGCTGCACGGCAGTCTGACGCTCGGCGCCCTGGTAGCGGCGGTGATCGTGGCCCTGGGAATTGGCTATTTCACGCGCGAAGGAACCATCAAAGAAGATACTGCCATTGGCATCCTCTTTGCCGCCGCCCTTTCGCTGGGCGTGGCGTTGATCAGCGCGATCCGCAGTAACAATTACGCCACCGACCTGACGCACATCCTGTTTGGCAACGTCTTGGGCGTCTCCAGCGGAGATTTATGGCTGACGGCGGGGCTGGGCGCGGCCATCCTGGGGGTGGTGCTGGCCTGCTACCGCCCCTTCCTGGTCATTTCGTTTGACCCCGTCCTGGCCGCTACCCTGCGCCTGCCTGCCGCCAAACTGCGCTATCTCATGCTGATCTTGCTGGCCCTGACGATTGTCGTCTCGATGCAGACGGTCGGGGTGGGATTAGCCGCCGCCATGCTGGTTACGCCGGCGGCCACGGCCTACCTGCTCACCCGCCGCCTGCCCGCCATGATGGCCCTCTCTGCCGGCGTGGGGGCGTTTTCTTCCATCGTGGGCCTGTACCTCAGTTACTACGCCAATATCTCATCAGGGGCGGCCATTGTGCTGGTCGCCACGGCCTTTTTCGTCGCCGCGTTTGCGCTTTCTCCGAAAAAACGCTAAAAAAACGCGCCGGGTTTATAATC
>DAOUAC010000006.1:0-19432 GCA_034434155.1 Anaerolineaceae bacterium | reverse complement strand
CACCGGGAGCGTGCCGGCCACGTAAGCAAACGGCGTCGGCCCTGCCAGGCGTGCCTGGGTGGGATCATACATTTCTGGGTTGTTGGTGGCGCGGTAGGCCGCGCGCAGGGTATCCTGACTGAGTACGGCCAGGGTGCCATCGCCGCTGGTGGCGACCGGCGGACGATCACTGACCGAGCTTAAGGCCCCAACCCGTTCCAGCGTGCTCAGGCCCACCAGCGCCGAGGCATTGGTTGGGCTGATAATGCTGGCCTCGCCAATGGAGACGTGCAATCGCGTTCCGTTCTCAACAGCCAGGCCAATCGCCCGCTGCAAACGCTGGAAGGCCGTAATAGGCCGCAGCGCCACTCGCGTGCGGGTGCGCCCCCGCGGCAAGGAAAACGCAAATAACAGTCCCGCCGACAACAAGATGAGCAACAGCCCCAGGATTGATTGCGTCCAGTTCACCCAGATGACTCCTCTCGTAAGTAAGCCGCGAAAGACCGGGTTGCATTCTGGTCTTCTAACAATGAGGTGAGGGCCTCAAAATGCTCCTGGTTGAAAAACTGCAGAAAGATCGGGCGACCCGCGTAGAGGAACTGCGCCAGCAGAATATAAAGCGGGCCGGCCGCTTCTAACAACTCTGCCGTTATTTCTCTTAATCCCCATTGATGCAAGATTTTAGCCCACTCTGACCAGAAAGGGTCATCCTTCTGCATGATACGAGTATAGCATAGATTAATCAACGGGGCAAACGAACGAAAAACCGACTAATGTTCCACCGTCTGAACTGCGGCCTCATATTGGAATCGTACCAGTGCAAAAACCAGAACAACAAAGTAGCTGACGTAAGCAATGACCTCCGTCAGCGAGGGGTTGGCATTATAACCGAAGAGCGCGCTTAAAATCAGGCCCAGCGGTCCGTCTTCATCTATCACGGGGGCGAGGTTGTAGACATGCTCCACAACCGGCGGGATCAGGCCCGCCTCGTTGAACTCGTGAATACCGTGACCGATCAGACCAGCGGCAAACAGGATCAGCAATACGTTGGTGATTTGGAAGAAGTAGCGCAGCGACAGCCGTCGGGTGGTGTAGAAAAGCGCCCACCCTAAAAATGCCGCCGCAGCGATGCCGGTGAGCGCGCCAAACAAAGATTGAAGCGGGTTCGACGTCAGCCCAGCCGCTACCAGGAAGATTGCCAGTTCAATCCCTTCGCGGACGACAGCGAAAAAGGCTATGCCAAATAAAGCTTTCCTGCCGCCGTCCTGATTCACCGCCTGACGCACGTCTTTTTCAATCTTGCTTTTGAGGAAACGAGCCTGGTGATGCATCCAGAAAATCATCCAGGTTAACAGTGCCGCAGCTACCAGCAGCATTACCCCTTCAAACACCTGCTCGGCTGTGCCTTCCAGTTCGGCCCCGGCCAGGCGCAAGCCCAGCGCGGCCGCTATGCTGACCACTGCCGCGCTGACAGCTCCCAACCAGACGCTACCAGAAAGATTTGAGCGCCCTAGTTTCCGCAGCGCCCCAAGCAAAATACCAATAACGAGAGCGGCTTCGACGCCTTCTCGCAGTGCCAGTAGAAAACTGGGAATCATAGACGATGCTCCTCACCATGGATTTTTCCACCCTATGCATACCGTGCGCCTGCCAGACGGCGCAAACAGCCGGTATGGAATTCGGGTGAAGTGAGGAGATTTTAACGCAAGCTAATAAACCGTGTCAATGTTATATTAATAATAAAAATTAGCAGAAGCTAACTTCGTTCCACACGCCTTAGCGGACAGTCTTTGAACGGCGGGGCTTATCAACCGCCGGCGACAGGCCAGCATAGGGCGGGGCCATAATGCCGTAAATTTTACAGCGGCGGGTATCCAGCATCCGACTGCGAATGCGCGGGTCTACATCGTCTAACTGGCCGGTAAGGGTAATCACGGTCGGCAACTGCGCTTCGTAACGGTAATTAAGAATTTGATAGAGCTTCTCGCGCGCCCAGGGTGTGGCGCTCTGAGTTCCCAGGTCATCAAGGATCAGCAGAGGCGTGGTGCGTACCTGCTCGAACAACTCGTCATAAGTGACGGGGCTGTTGGGGCTGAAGGTCGAGCGCAGATGATCTAGTAAATCGGGAACCACCAAAAAGAGCGGTTCGCGTTCAATGCCTGCGCGCCAGTTGCCAATGGCCGCCGCCAGATGGGTTTTGCCACAGCCGGGACCGCCTAAGAACACGATCCACCCGCGCGGGTTCTCCGCGAAGAGCCTGGCCGCGGCAACAGCTTTTTGCAGGCTCTGCCGCTCTTCAGCGTCCAATTTTTCGCCTTCGCGCAGGCTAAAGTTGCCAATCGTTTGTTCGCGGTGCAGGGCGAGGGTAGAAAAGGCTCTGCGCCCCGAATTGCCCGCCGGGTTGCGGTGATCGGGCGCTTCGATGCGGATGACATGTACCAGCTCTGGGTCGCGCAGGCGCGATTGAATGCGGCCTTCGATCTCATCGAGCGACTGGTTGGTGGTGATAACGGTCGGCAGCCGCCTGACATAACGATGGTTGAAAATCTGGTAGAGCTTTTCCGTTGCCCAGGGGGTCGTGTTCTGCGTTCCCAGATCATCCATGACCAGCAGGCGGATATTGCGAATCTCTTCAAAGCGCGACTCGAAGTTATCATCCTCTGCTCCATAGGCATAGCGCAGCCAGTCGAGCAGGTCTGGGACATTCAAAAAGAGGGTTGGCACGCCCACGTTAACGGCAAAGGCGGCGATCGCGGCGGCCAGGTGCGTTTTGCCAACGCCGTAGGATCCCAACAATAACAGCCAGCCGTTGAGGTTTTGGGCGAAATAATAAGCACCGTTGCGCGCCGTTGTGAGAGAGTGGATCTGATCATCACTCATGCCCACCAGGCCGCGCGTGTCAAAGGTATCAAAGGTCATGTTGCGAAAAGCTTCGAGGTTGCTCATGCGGTAAATACGCGCATAAGCTGCTTGCAGCACTTCCTTCTGGCGGCAGGAGCAGATGTCAACGCGCCCAAAGTCGGGATGGCCGACCGGCACGTCCTTACGCACAAAGCCGATTCCACCGCAGATCGGGCAGTTGGGGTCGCCCCGATAACCGCCTGAGCGTTCTGGCTCAGTGTTCGATGAAGTCGGCGAACTCTCCTTCGACATATTTGCGACGATCTTTTTCAGAGTCTCGTGGAGTGGTTCCATCTCGTCCTTCCTCCTGCCAGGAGCGCAGGATTGCTTCTACATACTTCCAACGGCGCACGTTATTTTGCACGGCAATGCGCACGGCTTCTTCGATCCATTCCTGGCGATAGGTCTGTTCGGCCTCGCGCAGCATATCCGCGATCAGCGGGGTCAGCGGGCCGATATTTTCTTCATACAGGCGGTAGATATTGGGCCGCTCACTTTCCAGCGAAACAGGCGGGTGATCTTGCAGATCGGGCCGCCATTGGCCGCCCTGAATGGCCTGCACCGCCGCCCGTCCGCGGGCGGTGTTCATAAAATAATAAATTTGCGAGCCGTCCACCTCCGCCGGGTCGTCAGGCGACAGGTCTACTTTGAGCAGGGTTCCGCGCCGCACCGCCCGATCCAGGGCCTGATCTAAGCTCTCCCCTTGCAGGGCGCACATCAGGCGTTCATCCCCGGCAAAATCGGCATAGGTGATGTAGCGCACCGGAGTTTCAAGGCGGTCTAAGAACCAGAAAGCGTACAACGTCACCTTCAGCTCGCCCAAATCGTCAATCTCTGGCAGCAGTTCGCTAAAAAATGGGCCTGGAATGGGCGTCATCCGCACTTTGCCGGATGGAAAACCATTGAATGGCGGCATCCCCCCTCTCCTCCTTACCGGCGGGCCGGCGGCGGCGCGGCATTTTCAAAACGCGCCAGGTTATTCAGGAAAACCAGTTCAATGCCAGGGTGCGTGGGACCATTGCGGTGCTTGCCTATGATAATCTCGGCAATATTCTGCTTGGGGCTGTCCTTCTCTAATGCATCTGGACGATGGATGAACATGACGATATCGGCATCCTGCTCCAGCGACCCCGATTCTCTTAAGTCCGAGAGAACGGGGCGCTTGTCGGCGCGCTGTTCAACGGCGCGCGAGAGCTGCGCCCCAACCAAGACGGGAACGTTCAGCTCGCGCGCCAGCACTTTTAAGTTGCGCGAAATATACGAGACTTCTTGCACGCGATTGTCCGTGCGGATATCGCCGGACATTAACTGCAAATAATCAATGATCACCAGGTCCAGCTCGTATTCCAGGTGCAGACGGCGGCACTTGGTGCGCAACTGCAAGGGAGTAATGGCGGGGGTATCATCCAGATAGATATGGGTGTCAGAAAGCACTTCGATGGCGTGGGTGAAGAGCGGAAATTCCTCTTCGGTCAGCTTGCCAGTGCGCAGCCGCTGGGTGTCGATGCCGGTTTCCTGGGCGATCAGACGCTGCACCAACTGCTCATTCGACATTTCCAGCGAGAACATGGCTATGTGCTTCTTGTGACGCTGGGCGGCGTTTTTCATAATCGAGAGCATAAAGCCGGTTTTGCCCATGCCCGGCCGCCCGGCGATAATCAACAGATCCGACTTTTGCAGGCCCCCCAGCAGCCGGTCCAGGTCTACCAGGCCGGTCGGCACGCCAAAGATCTCATCATCGCGTTTCGAAAGCTGGTCCACCCGGTCGTATACGTCGCTCAAGACCTGCTGGATTGGCTGTAAATCATGATGGACGCGGCGCTCGCTGATGTTAAAGATGGTCTTTTCCGCCTCATCCATGATCGTGTCCACCGATTTCTTCTGGTCGTAGGCCAGCCGGGCCAGTTCATTGGCGGCCTGCAGCATACGCCGGCGGACGGCGTTCTCTTCGACCAGACGCGCGTAGGCTTCGGCGTTCAGCGAAGACGGGGTTTGGTTAATCAGCGCCATCACGTAGGCCGGGCCACCCACCTCGGCCAACTGGCCCTGCTGCTCCAATTCCTGGCAGACGGTCAGGTAATCAATGGGGGCGCGGCGCTCATGCAGACGGGTGAAGGCTTCCCAGATCCAGCGGTTGCGGACGATGTAGAAATCGTCCGACTTAATCACCTGGGCTACGTTGAAATACGCTTCGGGGTCAATGAGAATGGAACCCAGCACCGCTTCTTCGGCAGTGCGACTATGGGGTAGAGATTGGACTTCTGACGTGACAACTTCGCCGCTCGAAAAATCGCTCATAAGAATGGGCCCATCCAAATGGGAGAGGTTTCAGCTTGGTATAACTGCCGCATCTGCGGCATGGTTTTTTTACTTGCGGTAAAAACTACCAGCCCGAACCAGAAACGGAGAAAAAACACCGGGGCTTTGTATGGCGCGCCCCGGTGAAGTCAGCAATCGTCAGAAGTTATTTCTTGGGCTTTGGCTCGTCATCATCGGGTTCGTCGTCTTGCGCCGGTTTTTCCAGGTTATCAAGATCCAGGTTTTGCAAGAAATCCTCAAACACCGATAAGCGCTCAGAAGAAGATTCGATCTCGCTTTCTTCGCTGACAGCCTTAGAAGGAGGCGCAGCCGCCGGGCGCTGGTTCTGCAAATCCTCTTCCGGCACGACTCCAGCCGCATCCATCACCTCTTTTGCTACCAAAATCGGGACTCTGGCGCGCGCCGCAATCGCCAGCGCATCGGACGGGCGCGAGTCAATGTAGACCGTTCGCCCATCCACCTCAACGACCAGGTTCCCGTAAAACACATCGTCACGCAGCGAAACGACTTCAATCCGCAGCAGGCGAGCGTTGAGCGTGGTCAGCACATTCTTCAGCAGATCATGCGTCTGAGGTCTGGCCACCTCAATCTCTTGAAGCGCAATGGTAATGGCTTCAGCTTCGTACGGGCCAATCCAGATCGGTAGGTAACGCTCATTGTTGGTCTCTCGCAACACAACAATTCGCTGTTGGTTCGTCAGACTCACCCGCACGCTATCAATGACCACTTCTACCATTCGCGACATAAATCGAACCTCCCCATACGGGTAGAAAATACACCTTACAACACACTGCTTGCACTGGAACGCTTACAACCAGTATTCAGGCAGATTATAAATTATTCTAACACGGGCCATCCGCAGATGCAACTCATCTATAGCGTTTTTGTCGGGATTTTGACTTTTTAGGGTATAATACCCAAGCTCTCTGACCAAAATGACAACCAAAGGGACTAAAAACAATTATAAATAGGTCGGTTAGTGCAAAAATGTTTCATCTGGTAAGCGGTAGTGTGGAGCAGTGATAGGGGGCAGCCGAAACGGTGGAAAGATGAAAGCAAAGATCCTATTAATCGAGGGCAAGCGCGCGGACCAGCCTTCTTTTGTCGCAGGTCTGACGCGCAAAGGATACCAGGTCGAATGTGTCTCGAATGGGAGCAAAGCCCTGGCACGCCTGAAGGAACTCACCCCCGATCTGATTATCGTCAACGCTGCCTCGATGCGCACCAGTGGCCGCCGCATCTGCCAATCTATCCGCTCGAAAGCACGCAATATCCACATCTTGCTGATCGCCGAGAAAGACAGCAGTGATAACCTCGATAAAGAGGAGCTGGCCGATCTCGTCCTGACCCTGCCGTTCACCCCGCAAAAGCTGATCAACCGCATCCGCCATCTGCTGCCGGTAGAGCCGAAAGATATTCTGCAAACTGGAGAACTGCAATTAGACCCCGTCCAACGGTGCGTGCGGGTGGGCAAGCGTCAGGCGAGCCTGACGCCCAGGCTGGTCAGCCTGCTCAAAGTCCTGATGGAACACCCCGGCGAAGTGGTGGAACGCGAGCACCTCTTCCGTACCGTCTGGGACACTGCCTATATCGAGGACACTCGTACGCTCGATGTACACGTAAGCTGGCTGCGCCGCGCTATTGAGGAAGATCCCCGCGCGCCGCGCTACATTAAAACCATCCGAGGAGTCGGATACCGGCTGGACTGCGAGCCAGAAGCCAACACCCCAAGCGAAGAATGAAGCGGCGCAGATCCTTCACCTGGGGCCGTACGTGACCGAAGGGCCAACCGTTGCCCGCCCGCACGCCTTCATCACAGAGCAGGGTTACAAGCTCCGCAGGAAGCATCACGAGATCCACCTTTCAGACGAGCGCCGAACCGCCTGAAAGGCTCAAAACGATTATCCGCCAGCCGTGCCAAAAGAAGCAAACAAGGCCTTCTTAAAGTCCCCCCTCGAGGGGGCGGGGAACCAAAGATTCGTGGGGTTTGGCGGCGCGAATGCGCCGCCAAACCCCACACCCTTCTTACAAGACGAGTGATTTTCAAAAAGTCAAGCGACTTTGAGAAAGCCCTAAAAGAAGTAAAGTACCCCTCTTGAAAATGTCGGTTTACTGGCGTTATAATAGAATTTAGACCACTTTTCGCATAAAACCTTACAACGCGATAACTTACCGGCAGGTACCAGGAGGGTCTATGACAAATCCTCTATCCACTATTTTAAGGTCCAAGACCAAAACGGTCGAAATCAGCCGTTCTCTGCCAACCGTTATGATCGGCGAGCGCATCAACCCAACCGGGCGCAAGAAAGTGCAAGAGGCTTTGGCTGCCGGTAAGTATGACATTGTGCGCAAGGATGCCATCGAACAGGTGCGGGCCGGCGCGCAGGTCTTAGATATTAACGCCGGGGTACCTGGACTGGATGAGCGCGCCCTGCTCACCGCCATCATGCAGGAGGTGATGGCGGTGGTGGATGTGCCGCTGTGCATTGACACAGCCAACCCAGAGGCTTTAGAGGCGGCACTGAAGCTGTACGAGGGCAAACCCCTGATTAACTCGGTCAACGGCGAGCGCAGATCCCTGCAAACGGTGCTGCCGCTGGCGAAAGCTTACCATGCCGCCGTCATTGGCCTATGCATGGATGATAACGGCATTCCACGCACAGCCGAGGGCCGCTTGAGCGCAGCGGCGAAGATCATCCAACAGGCCACTCAGATGGGCATCCCCATCGAAGATATCGTGATTGACCCGCTGGCTATGGCCCTCTCCGCCGACAGCCAGTCGGCGCGCATTGCCCTGCAAACGATCGAGTTGGTGGTGAAGGAGTTTGGCGTCAACATCACTGTAGGGGCCAGCAACATCTCATACGGGATGCCCGACCGACCTTACCTCAACTCGGCATTTATCGCCATGGCGATCCACGCCGGGCTGACCTGCCCTATCACCAACCCGCTCGTGGTTGAAAACACGACGGCCATTCTGGCCGGAGACCTGGCCAGAGGCAAAGACGAAGACGGAATGCGCTGGATCCGCGCTTACCGCCAGCGCCAGCGGGCTGCTGCCGGTGCGGCGGCTGATTAACCACAGTCTTGCGGTCTTTTTTCTTACCAGCGCGCGCCACGACAACCGGCGCGCGCTTTTCGCGCAACTACACCATCCCTGAAACCAGGGCCAACAGCAAACCACCGGCGATCACACTGCCCAACTGCCCGGCGGTGTTCGAACCCATCGCGTGCATGAGGATGAAGTTATCAAAATCCTCTTCCTGCGCCATGCGCGCTGAGAGCCGGCCCGCCATTGGAAAGGCGCTGATACCGCACGCGCCGATGAGGGGGTTCACCTTGCCGCCAGTAACGGCCGACATTAATTTACCAAACAGCAGGCCGGCGGCGGTATCGAGCACAAAGGCCAGCAGTCCCAGGGCCATAATCCCCAGGGTTTGCCAGCGCAAGAAACTATCCGCCGTCATGGTAGAACCAATTGCCAGGCCCAAAAAGAGGGTGGCGATATTGATGATCTCATTCTGGGCGGCCTTACTGAGACGGTCCACCACGCCGCTTTCGCGCAGGAGGTTGCCGAGCATGAGGGTGGCGATCAGCGGGGCGGCATCGGGGGCCAGCAGGCTGACGACGATGGTAACCACCAGGGGGAAGAGGATGACCGCAAGGCGCGAAACCGGTTTGGGGGCGTATTCCATGCGGATGAGGCGTTCTTTGCGGGTGGTCAGCAGGCGCATGATCGGCGGCTGGATGATGGGGATGAGGCTCATGTAAGAGTAGGCGGCTACGGCGATAGGGCCGAGTAGTTCGGGGGCCAGCTTAGAGGCCACGAAAATGGCAGTGGGGCCGTCAATCGCGCCGATGACGCCGATGGAGGCGGCCTGGTTGAGCGGGTAGTTGAGCAGGGTCGCCAGAAGCAGAACGCCGTAGATGCCGAACTGACCGGCGGCCCCTAACAGCACCATCTGAGGCATTGCCAGCAGGGGGCGGAAGTCAATCATCGCACCAACGCCCACGAAGATGAGCAGGGGAAAGAGTTCGGTTCGAATACCGGCCTGGTACAGCCAATACATCAGCCCGCCCTCTTGCCCGGCGGACATGCCGAGGTTTGCCAGAATGCAGCCAAAGCCAATGGGCAGAAGCAGGACAGGTTCATATTCTTTGACCACAGCCAGGGCAATGAGCGCCAGACCCACCGCAATCATCAGGGCGTTGCCCCAGGTGAAGGCGCTAAAGCCGCGCGTCACCTGTTCGAGCAGAGGCGATAAATCCATAGCGGCGGCGCTCCTTATTCGCCGTATTCCATCAGGACCTGGCCGTGCCGCACCTGGTCGCCGGGGGCAACGCGGATGGCGGCGATCTTACCGGGGCGGCTGGCTTTAATGAGGTTCTTCATCTTCATGGCTTCCAGCACGCATAATTCCTGACCAAAGACCACGCTGTCGCCGGGCTGGACGCTGACAGAAACGATCACTCCGGGGATGGGGGCGAGGACGGCGTTGGCCTGGTAGGAGGCTTGGCCCGGCGTGGGAACACTGACGGAGGGCGCAGCGGACACGGGTGCTGGCGGCACAGCCGCCGGAACGGGGCTGTTCACTGCGCCATTCGCTTCGACCCACACTTCAAAAGTCTCGCCATCCACCACTACCTGTACCGGGTTGGCGTGCAAATCACGGATTTCAACCTCAAACGTCTGGCCGTCAATTGTCACCTTCATGGGCATTTCACTCCTTGCCAGCTTCCTGCGGCGCCATCCAGGCTGGTTGAGAAGGAAGCGGCAGCGCAAAGCGCTTCTTGAGCCAGGCTTCAACCAGCGAAACCCACTTTTGGGCTTCGACGTCTATTTCCATCAGGGACGAAGCAGTCGATTGGTCGGCCAGGCTAAGGCCATGCTGACCCTGTTCAAAGATGTGGACTTCAAAGGGCACGCCGGCGCGCGCCAAGGCGGCGGCCATGCGGACGGTATTTTCCACGGGGACGAGCGCATCGGCGGCAGTGGCCCACAGGAAGGTGGGCGGCGTGTTCTTCGAGACGTGCAGGGCCGGACTCAGGGTGTCTAGCAGTTCTGGGGAGGGGGAAGTCGTTCCCATATAGGCAATGCTGGCGGCATTGGAGAGCTGTTGGGCAAACGGGTCGGTGATCTCGCCGAACATGAGGTGGTAATCACAAACGGCGTAGGCCAGAATGGCCGCGGCCGGCTTGAAAGCGGCGGGGGCTTCCCCAAAGAATTCGGTGATGACCGGGTCCTGCCAATAAACAGAGTACATGGCGCAGTTGTGCGCTCCAGCGGAAAAGCCACAGATGGCGACTTTCTCCATGTCTATGAGCCATTCATCAGCATGGGCGCGCAGGGCTAAGAAAGCCTTGCCGATATCGCGCATGGGGGCAGGGTAGAGGCTGTTGGGGTTGACGGGCATGTCAGCGCCGAGTGGAAGGCGACCCAACCGGCCACCGCTGTAGGTAGAATAGCGCAGTACGAAAGCGTGATAACCCATGGCGGCAAAGCGCAGGGCGACGGGTTCGCCTTCGCGATCCGAACAGGCCAGGTACGCGCCGCCCGGGCAAACCAGGACGGCGGGGCGCTTCTTGCCGCCCAACAGCTCCGGTGAATCCGATAGAACGTAGGTGGTCAGGGTGACATCTGGGCGGTTGTCATAGAGTTGGAGGGTCTGTGAGATCATGGATCGCTCCTTTACCGTTTAGAAAGCGCCCGGCGGTTGAGGTCAACGGCGCGGTGAACGACCTGCCAGGGGTTAAGAGCAGTGGAAACATCAACTGCGGGGGCGCCTGGCTGTGCCCGTTCCAGCGCCAACGCCACCGCAACCGCCGCGGCGGCCGCCCGCCGGCGCCGTTGAGAGATATCCGGCGGCTGTTCAGGGGTTGGTTCCGGCGCAGACGGAGCCGGTTCTTCTCCGCGGCCGGCGGTAAGGCGCACCAGCAAGGCCATCAGCCCCCACAGCAGAAGGATGGCAATGAACACCAGTCCCATGCCGATGAGGGTAATCCACAGAGCGTTTGCCATAGGAGGTTGCTCCTTAAACCGGGATGTTGCCGTGCCGCCGCAGGGGAGCGGGCTGGTATTTGGCGCGCAGGCCGGCCAGGGCGGCGATCAGACGGGCACGGGTTTCGGATGGCTCGATGATGTCGTCAAGGGCGCCGGCCCCGGCGGCTACGTAGGGGTTAAGGAAGCGCTCCTGGTATTCCTGCGCCAGGCGAGCGCGCTCGGCGGCGGGGTCGAGAGCGGCTTCGATCTGCTTGCGGTAGAGGATGTTGGCCGCGCCTTCTGGTCCCATGACGGCAATTTCGGCGCTGGGCCAGGCGAGGTTGACATCCGTGCCGAGGTATTTACTGCTCATCACCACGTAGGCGCCGCCGTAAGCCTTGCGGGTGACGACGCTGATCTTCGGCACGACGGCCTCGGAGTAAGCATACAGGACTTTAGCCCCATGCCGGATGATGCCGCGGTGTTCCTGATCTACACCGGGTAAAAAGCCGGGCGAATCGACAAAGGTCACGATAGGCAGGTTGAAGCAGTCGCACAGGCGCACGAAGCGGGTGATTTTGTCGGCGGCGTCTATGTCAATGACGCCGGCCATCACGCCCGGCTCTTGGGCTACGATGCCAACGGGGTAGCCATCGAGGCGGGCAAAGGCAACGATGGCGTTGCGGGCAAAGGCGGCCTGTAATTCTAAAAAGCTGCCCTGATCCACAATGTTGGCGATGACCTCGTGCATACTGTAAGCCTGGGTGGGATCTAAGGGGATGATGCGGTTGAGGGCCTCTGCCGCGCGGGGGGGGCAATCGGTGGAAGGGGCACGCGGCGGGTTTTCGACGTGGTTCGAAGGCAGGTACGCTAACACCTGACGGGCCAGGGCCAGGGCGTCGCGGTCAGAGGGGGCGGAGAAGTGGGTCGTGCCGCTGATGGCGAGGTGAACGTCGGCCCCGCCCAGGCTTTCGGCGTCAATGACCTCGCCAGTAACGGTTTTGATGACCTCGGGGCCGGTGAGGAACATGTACGAGGTCTTTTCAACCATGATGAGGATATCGGTGAGGGCAGGGGAATAGGCGGCTCCACCTGCGCACGGCCCTAACATCAGGCTGATTTGGGGGACGATGCCAGAATATTGGGCGTTGCGGCGGAAGATTTCGCCGTAGCCGCCCAGGCTGTGAACGCCCTCCTGGATGCGCGCGCCGCCGGAATCGATCAGGCCGACGATGGGGGCGCCGTTCTGGGCGGCGAGGTCCATCACCCGGCAGATTTTGCGGCTGTGGACTTCTCCGACCGCGCCGCCCTGGACGGTGAAATCCTGCGAGTAAACGAAGACGGTGCGCCCATTCACGCGCCCAAAGCCCGTGACGACGCCATCGCCGGGGATGCGGTCAACGGGCAGGCAGGCTTCATCGCCGATGGGCATGGCGTAGGTATCTAATTCTTGAAAGGTAGCGGGGTCAAAGAGCAGATCAATACGCTCACGGGCGGTGAGCTTGCCTCTGGCGTGCTGGCGGGCGATGCGCTCGGCCCCGCCGCCGGCGCGCACCTGCTCGCGCCGGGCGCGCAGTTCGAGGATGCGGGGATCAACCTCAGTCATAGCGTGGCCTCATCCGTGGATTTCACGGGGCGGCGGGGAGATTTGTCGGACATTTTGCCGCCCAGTGTTATTGTACCCGGAAGGTCCCCCTTTTCCTTTTGAGTAAAGTACCAGATTCCTGCTGATTTTATTCCTATTCGCGCCTTACAAATGACAGGCGAAGCCCATGAGTGAAACCACAGATAGACACAGATGAACACTGATATCAAGAGGACGGGTAAAAATGCGGAGGAGGATTTGTTTTTGAAAAACAAATCGAAACAAATCGGGCGAAAGGGAACGACAAGAGCGCGAGGAAGGGGGTGAACCCGATTAAATTTTTAAGGTGCGGCAGGGTTGAGGACCGGCGCGAGCCGGTAGACAGATTTAGTATAGGGGCAAAGGCGCGCAAAGAGATACGGCAATGTGCGCAAAATCATATGTAAATGTAGGGACGCAGTGCCTTCTGGGAGACGTGTATTTTGGTTGCGAAACAGGCTTTACCGGGCGATCTGCATGGGCGAAGGCAGAGCAAATAAAATATTAAAGAGCGGGCCGGGCGGCCCGCTCTGGTTGGCTTTGGGGTAGTTACGATTACGACAAGAGGGCTTTGGCGACGGCGACGGCGCGGCTGGCATCGGGGGCGTAGCCGTCGGCGCCGATTTGCCTGGCGAAGCTGTCGGTGACGGGAGCGCCGCCGACCAGGACTTTGACGGAATCGCGCAGGCCGGCTTCGCGCAGGGCGTCGATGGTGGATTTCATGTTGACCATGGTGGTGGTGAGCAGGGCCGACATGGCGACGACGTTGGCGTTGTTCTCGCGCACGGCTTCTACGTACTTCTCAGGGGAGACATCGGAGCCCAAATCTTTGACCTGGAAACCAGCGCCTTCGAGCATGAGGCCGACGAGGTTTTTGCCAATATCGTGCAGGTCGCCCTTGACCGTGCCGATGACGACGGTGCCGGCGTATTTGACCTCGGCCTGCTGTAAGAAGGGCTTGAGCATCGCCATGGCGCTCTTCATGGCACGTGCGGAGATCAGCATTTCAGGGACGAAGTACTCTCCCTCTTCAAACAAACGCCCCACTTCGGCCATGGCCGGAATCAGGGCTTCATTCAGGATGACCGGAGCGGGCTGTCCGGCGTCGAGCGCGGCCTGGACGTTCTTCTGCACGGAGGCATTATCGCCTTCGACCACGCCGTCATAAATTGCCTTTAAGATCTGGTCCATTCTTCAATAGCTCCTTCCCGATAGGGGACTTCGACTGGATTTGAAAAGGGAAAAATACTGTTTGTATTATATCCCCTTCCTGAGAAAAAGAAGATGACTTCAAACGCCTTCAGGAGGCACGAAAATACATGGCTTCCACAAACTGAGGCGTGAAATCCGCGTGGGTGGTCAGCTCAATATAATGCACGCCGTTGACAATGCGGGCGGCTTCGGCGCGGCGGGAGAGCGAGATCAACATCTGCTTGGCCCCCACTCCGGCGGCATTGCCGACCTGGTGATAGCGTTCTAGCGGCAGGGTGGGGAACATACCGATGCGCAGGGCGCTGGCGAGGTCGAGGTGGGTTCCAAAAGCCCCGGCGATGATGAATTCCTCGATGGCTTCAGCGGGGATTTTGGCTTCTTGCAGTAAGATTTCGATTCCGGCACGGATAGCCCCTTTGGCGAGCTGGATTTCGTTGACATCTTTGCGGGTGACGACCACGTCGCGCCCATGCCCGGTGGCCCCGGCGGGTGCAAGGATGTATTCGGCTTTGGCCGTGCGCCCTTCGCCTACGACGCGCACACGGTGATTGGTGGGGCGAAGTACGCCGCGCGAGTCGATGACGGCGGCATCGAGCAGTTGGGCCACGGCCTCTAAGATGCCCGATCCACAAATGCCGACAGGAGGAACGTCACCGATGGTGGTCAGGTGTACTTCGCCGTCGCGGATGCGCACGCGGTCAATGGCGCCGGGGGCGGCGCGCATGCCATCTTGAATGTGAGCGCCCTCGAAAGCCGGGCCAGAGGCGCACGAGCAGGAGTAGACTTCGCCCCGATAGGTAAGGCTGATTTCGGTGTTGGTACCGATATCCACGACCAGGGTGCATTTTTGAGCCGCGTAAGATTGGGTGGCCAACAGAGCCGAGACGTGGTCTGCGCCCACGTAGCCAGCGATGTTGGCAGGCATAAAGACCTGGGCGCCAGGGGCGGCCTGGAGGCCAATTTCAGCGGCGGCAAACTGGATCGGCTCGCTGACCGCTGGCACGTAGGGGGCACTACCCAACTGCTCTACCGGCAGGCCGCAGAAGAGGTGGTGCATGGCGGTGTTGCCAACCGCCACAATATCCACCAGTTGGTCTATGGTAAAGTCGTACTCGCGCATCCAAACAGCGACGGCTTCGTTGATTGACTCGACCAGGCGGCTTTGGAGGATCTTGCCGTTTTCGGCGGCGCGGTTGGCAAAAGCAATGCGGCTGACGACATCCTCGCCGTAAGAGATTTGGGGGTTCATTACGCCGGTGCGGGCAAGGGTGGCGCCGCTTTCGAGATTGACCAGGTAGAGGGCCAGCTTGGTAGAGCCGAGGTCCATTGCCAGGCCGAGGAGGGGCGCGCCGGTGGGCAGAACTGCCACGAGCCACGAGACGCCATCCCGACCGCCTTCGGGGCGGATGGCGATGCGGGCCTGCCAGTCGTGGCGGCGGAGATGGCGCGAAAGCTGTGCCAGCAGGGCGAGCGAACCACGCAGCGGGCCGCAGCCTCTGGCGCGTAGTTCGGCATCAACGCGTTCTATGTCGGAGCGGAGATCATCGAGGGAAGGGGTGGGCAGGGCGAGGTCCAGCGGAATGACAGCGGGGCTGAGGTCTACGTCGGTCTCGCGGCCTTCGGTCTGCATTTTTTGCAGGGTGGTAAGCGATTCGGGGGGGATTTCCAGGCGGACATCGGTGAGCGGCTCGCACTGGCAGGCCATGCGGTAGCCCTTTTTGACCTGTTCCGGGGTGAGCGTCTCTTCTTCGGCCAGGGTTAAGCCCGTCACCTCGCCCTGGGCAATGCGCACGCGGCAGGTTCCGCAAATGCCGATTCCGCCGCAGGAAGCAACCAGGTCAACGCCGGCTTTTTGGGCGGCTTCTAACAGGTTGGTTCCCCGCTCGACCTCGATCCGGCGACCAATCGGCTCCAGGTCAATTTTAAATTTTGGCTGTGGCTCTTTGGGCATGGGGCAGTCTACCAATCAAAACATAAAGGTAAGAATAGGGTCAGGGGTCAGGCTTTGACCGCCTGGGCGATGGCCGCCAGATGTTCCGGGGAGGTACCGCAACAGCCTCCCACCAGGCGCGCGCCGGCTTCGATCCACGCCGCCACCTGGGCCCCCATGATCGCCGGGGTAACGTCATATTCAACGCTACCCTCTACAACGCGCGGCAAGCCGGCGTTGGGCTTAAACCAGATGGGCAGTGTGGTGGCCTGGCGCAGTTCGCGCAGGGCTTTGAGGTTATCTTCCAGGCTCTTACCGCAGTTAATTCCAACGGCCGCGACGCCCAAAGTAGAAATTTCCTGGCCCATCTGAGCGGGCTTGACGCCCATCATGGTGCGGGTACCGCGGTCGTAGCTGAAGGAGCAGACGATAGGCAGGTCGGTCACCGATTGGGCGCCACGGATGGCGGCTTTGGCTTCATTGAGATCGAACTGGGTTTCGATGACCAGCAGATCCACCCCGGCCTCGGCCAGCAGGCGGGCCTGGGCGGCATAAGCGGCCTGGGCATCGGCTTCTTTGAGCGTACCGACCGGCTCAACCATTTCGCCGAGCGGCCCCATGGAGCCGGCCACCAAGGTTGAGGTTCCGGCGGCGGCCTGACGGGCCAATTGGACAGCGGCGCGGTTGGTCTGCTCAAAGCGGTCGGCCAGCCCGGCATGGGCCAGGTGCAGTTGGGTGGAGCCAAAGGTGTTGGTGAGGATGATGTCGGCACCGGCGGCGATAAAATCACGGTGAAGCTGGATGACCTGGGCGGGGTTATCTAATACCCACAGATCCGATGGGACGCCGGTGGGCAGGCCGCGGCGCTGAAGGTTCGTACCGGTAGCGCCGTCTAATACCAGAGTAAGGCCAGACTGCAAACGCTCTAGAAAGCGAGAGGAGGGCATCGTTCTGCTCCAGGCAAATAAAAATTACAGACAGGAAACTGCTGCGGCTTAAGTATATTACAAGGCGTTGATAACGTTGTCAATGGGTTAGGGCTTTTTTTCTCTCATTTTCTCAGTGAAAAGCGTACCGCTTTGTCCTGTTTGGAACGGTAGGGTTAGTCCTAAGTGAAAAGGGGATTCTTCCAGGTACTTTTCAACTCGCCACGCCTTAGAATACTGGCTAACGGGATTATTATCCCTGAACGGACCCATCCCCTGCCACCGGGAGCCCAGCCCATAAAAAATTATCGCGGTGGCTGTGGTCATCTTTCATCCGTTCTCCACTACTGCCAGGTCGCTTGGGGGCAATTGACCTGGCAGAGTGCGTTAAAAGAGCTGTCAGATGGCGATAAGGAACCGCTAAGATCGCAGATTCGTGATAAGATGCAGCATCGAAATTCACCAAGAAGGAGAACTTTATGACGAATGCAATTCTGGCAGCCAACAGCCCCGATTTAAAGAAGGACGATCTGATCGTCATCACCGGGGCGGGAGGGTTCATCGGCGGTTCGCTGGTGCGGTATTTCCACAATCAGGGCTTCACGCGCATCCGCGCGATTGATAAAAAGCCCCTGCCGCACTGGTATCAGCGCACGCCGGGCGTGGAATGCCTGTGCCTGGACCTGAGCGAGCGCGAGAACGCCGAAAGAGCGGCGGAAGGCGCTGTGGAAGTGTATAACCTGGCGGCGGACATGGGCGGGATGGGGTTTATCGAGCGGTTCCGCGTGGAGTGCCTGCGAAGCATTCTGATCAACACGCATATGATCGAAGCGGCTTACCGGGCGGGCGTACAGCGGTACTTTTTCTCGTCCTCGGCCTGCGCTTATAACGTTACACTGCAACAAGACCCCAACGTCCGCGCGTTAAAGGAATCGGATGCGTACCCGGCGATGGCCGAGCGCGGCTATGGCTGGGAAAAGCTGATGAGCGAGATGTTCTGTCAGGAATATTGGGCCGAGCGAGGGCTAAAAACGTTTATCGCGCGCTTCCATAACGTTTTTGGGCCGCATGGGACGTGGTTCGGCGGGCGCGAGAAGGCCCCTGCCGCCCTATGCCGCAAGGTGATCGAGGCGAAAGACACGGGCCGGCACGAGATTGACATTTGGGGCGATGGAACGCAGACCCGCAGCTTTATGTATATTGACGACTGCCTCTACGGTATTGACCGGATTATGCACTGCGATGATCTGATCGCTACGCCCATTAACCTGGGGACGAGTGAACTGGTTTCGATCAATCAGTTGGTGGATTACATTGAAGAAATTGCTGGCGTTCGCCTGAAGCGCAACTACATCTTAGACGCGCCGAAGGGCGTGGCGGGGCGCAACAGTGATAACACCTTCATTAAGCAGGTGTTGAACTGGGAACCGCACATCCCGCTGAAAGAGGGATTAAAGCCGACCTACGCCTGGATCGAGCAGCAGTATTACGACCGCAAAGCCGGGAAGGTAGTCGTTCACGACTAAGCTCAACGCGGTGACTCGGATGACAATGCCCGGTATTTCCTCATTGATTGGCGACATTCCCTACCGCATGGCGCTGGCGGGCGGGTGGATTGACCAACCGTTTGCTTCGCGCCATAACCCGGACGGGGTGGGGTCTATGGTGGTGGTGAACCTGGAGCCGAACACGCGCTTTATGGATCGCTGCGGCATGGGGACCAGCACCCGCCGGGTGGCGATGCGGCTGTGGGGCGGGCGACTGCCAGAGGGCGACCCGTCTGCGCTGGTACGCGCGCTGTACCAGGCTGAAAACGAGGGCAAGGCCGAGCCCTCTGGCTCACAGGATATGGCCGGCCTGCTGCTGCCGGGCATCTCGCGCCTGGACTATGACGCGCGGGTTGAGGGGGGGTACTTTCCAGCTCACATTGAAAGCTGTAATGATCCCGTAGTGGCGGCCTGGCTGGAGCGCGTGATCTACTTCTTGCCGGTGAATCAACGCCCGGAAGGCTACAGCCCGCTGGGGGTTAAGAACCTGGACCCGGAGTGGGTGCGGCGGCTGGGGCGGTCGGGCAAAGACTGCTACCGGGCGATTCTGGAGCGCGACCTGCGGGGGCTGGCGGAGTCTATGAACGAGTGCATGCGCTGCTGGGAAGCGATTTTGCCGCATACGGTGGCGCACCCCACGATTCACATTGATCTGAAAGCCATCCTGGCGTATTACCAGGCGCGCTACGCGGGGGCCATGTATTCGGGCTGCGGCGGGGGCTACCTGCTCATCGCTTCAGAAGAACCTGTGCCGGGGACCTTTCAGGTGAAGATCCGGCTTAAGGGGGCGTGATGGGCGGGGACGTGATCGTCTGTGGCGCGCTGGATGACCTGCGCTCGCCGCTGGTGCGTTTTTTGCAAGAGGCGGCACGGCTGGGGCCGGTGCGCGCCTGGCCCTGGCCCGACGAGGTTATCCGCCAGGTGGAAGGGCGCGAGCCGCGTTTTCCGTTGGAAGAGCGCGTCTATTTTCTCCAGGCGGTGCGCTACGTTCACCGCGTAGAGCTGGGGCATCCT
>DAOUAC010000005.1:0-9732 GCA_034434155.1 Anaerolineaceae bacterium | reverse complement strand
ACGCCCACTGCGGCCTGGCCCCCCCTGGCCCCGCCCACCCCCATCCCCACCGCTACCCTGGCCCCGCCCACGCCGCGCCCCGCGCCCACGCGCACATCCAGGCCCACGCGCACGCCCCGGCCTACTCACACCCCCCGGCCTACCCACACCCCTCGGCCCACGCGCACCTCTCCGCCGCCCCCGACCAACACCCTGCCTCCGCTACCGACCAACACCCTGCCTCCGCCGCCAACCAATACCCTGCCACCGCCCCCTACCGATACCCCACCTCCACCGCCCCCCACTGATACCCCGCCACCGCCCGCTGTATCAACCGAGGTGATCCCTACCCTGGGGCCGCCCGATCTCACGCTCACGGTCCCTGCGCCCATTCCCACCCTCCACCTCCCAGGCCTGTTAGAGCGGGTGATTGACCGGCTTTTTCCATAGGGCGGCCTGCTTAACGATTTACGCGCAGTTCAGTAAACAACTTCTGGAAGGGACTCCCCTATTTTGCCCTTCCACCTTAAAAGCCCACCGGTTGCCGACGGTGGGCTTTTTTTTGTGCCTGCAAGAAGAAAATTTAACGCGTTGGAGGACAAGAAAAATTCGTGTTCATCTGTGGTTCCTTCCATTGGCTGGCTCTCCGGAACACGCAACAACCAATCTGATGTTACAATAATCAGCAGGGGGCAAATTTATTAGGCGGCATTAGACTTTCACACTTCAGGAAGAGTTTATGTCGGTTGCAGCGAAAACCAAAGATCAAGAAACGACTTCCGGGCAAAAATTCAACACCTCCGTCTTGCTCCGCTGTTACACTTTCTTAAAACCCTACTGGCATTACGTCTTAGGCGCTTACCTCGGCATGACGCTCATCGGGGTATTCAACCTGATCATTCCGCAGTTTATCCGCTGGATCATTGACCAGGGCATTGAGGCGGGCAACCGCCAGCTTTTGCTGTACTCTGTGCTGGCGCTCTTGGGGCTGACGGTCCTCAAGGGGGTTATCACCTTCTTTCAGGGCCGCTGGACCGAAACCGCCGCGCAGTCGGTGGCGTTTGACCTGCGCAATGCCATCCAGAGCAAGCTGACACTGCTGTCGTTCTCGTTCCACGACCAGAGCGAAACGGGGCAACTGCTCTCGCGGGCGGTGCAGGATGTGGAGCGCATCCGTTTTCTTACCGGGCGCGCCTCACTGCGGGTGCTGGACGGCGCTTTTCTGGCAATTGGCACGGCGGCGATGCTGTTTATGATGAATCCGCGCCTGGCCCTGCTGGTGGTGCTGGTACTGCCTCTGCTGGCCCACCGCGCCCTTTACATTGGGTCGCGTCTGCGCCCGTTAGGGGTTGAGATTCAAAACCAGTTGGGCGTCCTCACCACCCGCTTAGAGCAAAACCTGCGCGGTATGCGCGTGGTCAAAGCCTTTGCCCAGGAAGCCTCTGAAATCGAAAAGTTTGAACGCGAAAACAACGCCTGGTTCACGCTTTCGAACCGCAACGCCCGCATCCAGGCCGTCCACACGCCCCTGCTCGACCTGCTGGCAAACCTGGGGACGGTCATCATCATCTGGTACGGCGGCACGCTGGCGATCCGCGGCGAGATGACCCTGGGCGAACTGGTGGCCTTCACCACCTACCTGGGCCAGTTGTTTAACCCGATCCGCATGCTCGGCATGATCATCCCGGCCATCGCCATGGCTGGAGCGTCGGCAGAGCGCATCTTTGAAATCTTAGACGCCATCCCCGACGTGCATAACGACCCCAAAGCCAAACCCCTGCCGCCTGTGCAGGGCCGCGTGCAGTTCCAGAACGTTTCGTTTGCTTACTCTGGCACGCGCACCGTGCTGGAAAACGTCAACCTCGATGTCCAGCCCGGCCAGATCGTCGCCCTGTTAGGGGCCACCGGTTCGGGCAAATCCACCATTACCAGCCTGATCCCGCGCTTCTACGACCCCACCCAGGGGCGCATTCTGATTGACGGCCACGACATCCGCTACGTCACCTTGCAGTCACTGCGCTCGCAGATTGGCATGGTACTGCAAGAGACTACCCTGTTTATCGGCACAATCCGCGAGAACATTGCCTTTGGACGGCAAGACGCCACGATGGAAGAGATCATCGAAGCCGCCCGTGCCGCCCAGGCCCACGACTTTATTATGCAGTTCCCCAAAGGCTACGATACCCTCGTGGGCGAGCGCGGGGTTACGCTCTCCGGCGGGCAAAAACAGCGCATCGCCCTGGCGCGCGCCCTGCTGACCAACCCGCGCATCCTCATCCTGGATGACGCCACCGCCTCGGTGGATACTGAAACGGAGCGCCAGATCCAGCGGGCGCTCGACCGCCTGATGGAAAACCGCACCACCTTTGTCATCGCCCACCGGCTGTCTACCGTCCGCCGCGCCGACCTGATCCTCGTACTGGAAAAAGGCAAGATCGTGGCGCGCGGTACGCATCAGGAATTACTGCGCACCTCGCCGCTGTACGCCGAAGTCTACAGCCGCCAACTGCGCCCCGAAACTGGAGATGGAGAGGTTTCCCATGACCTTTAACATTGGCAATACCGGCATGCGCATGGGCCCGCGCGGCGCGCTGGAAGGCTTCGGAACCGGCGACAAAGAAGGCCAGTTCTTCAACCCCCACGTGGTGCGCCGCCTGCTGGTTTATCTGCGCCCCTATTGGCGGCAGATGAGCCTGGCCCTGCTTCTCACCCTGGTTATCACCGGCCTGACCCTGCTGACGCCTTACCTGATCGGCAAAGTCGCCATTGACCGCTATATCCAATCGGGCGACCTGACCGGCCTGACGCAAACGTCCATCCTCATTGCCATTGCCTTCCTGGCGCTGTATGGGGCCACCGCCCTCCAGCGCTATCTCATCTCGTGGGTCGGCCAGCGCGTGCTGGCAAACCTGCGCTCTGAGATGTTCGTCCACCTGCAAAAGCAGTCTATGTCGTACTTCGACACCCATATCGTCGGCGTGATCGTCTCACGGGTGATCAACGATGTGGCCGAGATCAACGAACTGCTCTCGCAGGGGGTCATCACCCTGTTGGGCGACCTGCTGGTGCTGGGCGGCACGGTGATCGTCATGCTCACCCTCAACGCGCGTCTGGCGCTGCTGTCGTTCACCGTCATCCCGCTCATGGTGCTGGCGACCATTTTCTTCAGCCGGCGGGCGCGCGCGGCCTACCGCGAGACGCGCTCCAAAGTGGCCGCCGTGGTAGGCGACCTGGCTGAAGACATCGCCGGCATGCGCGTCATCCAGGCCTTCGCGCAAGAGGGCTTCTCACAGGAACGCTTTAAGCGCATTAACGAGGCCAACCGCAAAGCCCAGATTGACGCCCTCTCGCTGTCGTTCATCTTCTTACCCTTTGTGGAACTGCTGGCGATGGCCGCTACGGCCATCGTGCTGTGGTTTGGCGGGCTGGCCGTGGGCAGCGGCGAGGTGACGGTGGGCCTGCTGGTGGCCTTCCTAGCTTACGTGACGCGCTTCTTCCAGCCCATCCAAGAGCTTTCGCGCCTGTATACCACCATGCAGTCGGCCATGGCCGGCGGCGAGCAGGCCCTGCGCGTGCTGGATACCCCCCCGCGCGTCACCGACCGGCCCGGCGCGCGCGCCATGCCGCCCATCCGCGGGGAGATTGTCTTCGATTCCGTTTCCTTCCGCTACCGCGACGACGCCCCCGAAGTACTTCACGAGGTCAGCTTCCGCCTGCCGGCGGGCCACACCATGGCATTGGTCGGACCGACCGGGGCCGGCAAGACCTCGATTGCCAACCTCATCGCCCGCTTCTATGACGTAACCGGCGGGCGCGTGCTGATAGACGGCATTGACGTGCGCGACGTAACCCAGGCTTCCCTGCGCTCGCAGTTCGGCCTGGTTCCGCAAGACCCGTTCCTGTTCTCTGGCACTATTGCCGATAACATCCGCTTTGGCCGCCCCGACGCTTCAGACGCCGAGATGATCCGCGCCGCGCAGACCGCCAACGCCGCCGAGTTTATTGACAGCCTGCCCAACGGCTACCAGACGCGCATCCTCGAAGGCGGCGTTAACCTCTCGGTGGGCCAGCGCCAGCTCATCTGCATCGCCAGAGCCATCCTCGCCAACCCCCGCATCCTGATCCTCGACGAAGCCACTGCCAACGTAGATACCGTCACCGAGGCGCTCATTCAAGAGGCGCTGGAACGGCTGTTGAAAGGCCGCACCGCCGTGGTGATCGCTCACCGTCTCTCGACCATTCGCAACGCCGATATCATTTGCGTCATTGATGACGGACGTATAATTGAACAAGGCACGCACGAAGAGCTTCTCCGGCGGAACGGTTTATACGAACAACTCTACCAGCGCCAGTTTGTTGATCTGGCTGAATAGATCTGTAAGGAATAGAGCGATGCGCCCCACTTCTACGCCCCGCGCCCGGCTTCATCCCGGTAGACCCCCTCGCCTGCTGTTGTGGCTGGCCCTGGCCGTCCTCACATTGGCCTCAGCCTGCTCGGCCCTGGGGCCGGGCGGCCCCCGCAGTCAGCCCACCCCCACGGCCATCCCCACGGCGGTCATCGCCGTCAAGCCCACCTACGTGGTGCGGCGCGGCGACATTGTCTCGCAGGTAAAATTCACCGCGCGGATCATCCCGGTTACCGAAGAGCAGGTTTTCTTCCGCGCCGATGGCTTTGTGCGCAATATCTACGTCAAAGCCGGCGATCAAGTAAAAAAGGGCGACGTTCTGGCCGACCTGATGAGCATTGATCAACTGCAAGAGAACCAACGCCAGCAGGCCATTAACCAGCGGCGCGCCGAAATCCAGTATGAGATGGCGAAAATCCGCCAGAGCATGGTTGCCACCCAAACGCCCAAGTGGGTGGATCAATACGATGAGCTGATGGCCCTGCAAGCGTATGAGGTCGAACTGGCCGAGTTGAATTTAGAGGAACAGAAACTCCAAACTACCCGGGTAGAGACCTCCATTGAAGATTCGCAGTTGATTGCCCCTATAGACGGGCAGATCATCACCCTGCAACTGCACGAAGGCGACCCCGTCAGCGCGTTCCAGCCGGTAGCGGTCGTGGGCGACCTCGAACACCTCGAAGCCGGGGCCAAACTGCTGACCACCCAAATGGAAAATATGACCGAAGGGATGGCCTGCATCGCCGAGTTCGCCAACCGGCCCGGCGAGAAGCTCAACTGCACCGTGCGCCTGCTGCCCTTCCCCTACGGCAGTGCCAGTGAGCGCAAAGACACCCAGGGCGTCTCGCTGGTCACGTCCGACGCCAATGCCCGCTTCACCCTGGCCGTTCCGGCCGGCGAGAAACTGCGCATGGGCGACATGGTGAACGTGACCGTCATCCTCCAGGAAAAGAAAGGGGTGCTTTTACTGCCGGCGGCGGCCATCCGCACTTTTGAAGGCCGCAGTTTCGTGGTTGTGCAGACCGAAACCAACCCCCGCCGCACCGACGTTAAAGTCGGCCTGCGCGACGAGGATAATGTAGAAATCCTCGAAGGGCTGGAAGAAGGTCAGGTGGTAATTTCACCCTGAACCCTATGCCGCGCTTCATCCTTCGCATCTTTTCCATCGTCACCATTGCACTGAAGCGCATCCTCTCACAGCCCGGGCTGGCGCTGGCAGCCCTGGTGGGGATGGTTTTTGCCATCACGCTCAGCATGAGCGTGCCGCTCTACGCCTCCGAGGTCTACAGCCGCGCCTTCACCGGCAGTTTAAGCCTTTCGGGCGAAGCCGGCCCCAACACGGCTTACCCGCCTCTTACCCTGTTGTTCAGCTACGACAGCAACCTGAGCGGCTACCGCCAGTGGGAAGACCTGCGGGCCGTGACGGATTACCTGAAGACCCAATCGGGCAGTGTCTTGGGCCTGCCGGTGCGCGCCAGCGTCTGGCTGGTTGCTACCGACCCGCTGGCGCTCTTTCCGGCGGATGTGAAGGAATTTCGCTCCAACGAAACGCCCCTCATCTGGGCCAGCATCGCGGTCATGAGCGGCCTGCAAGATCACATCACGCTGTACGAAGGGGAATTTCCCCAAACGGCGGCGGCGGATGGGCCCATTGAGGTTCTTCTGCATCATTCACTGGCCGAAAGGCTGGGCTTACAAGTGGGCGAGGTTTACAACTTCTTCGCCCGCGATCAGTCGGTGGGCGGCGTCCGCCAGACGCTAGTGATTCCGGCGCGGGTCGCCGGAGTATACCGTGAGACGGACGCCGCTGAAGATTACTGGATTCTGCGCCCTTCGGTGTTGTACGACCGCGTGATAGTCTCTGAAGCCACCTTTGCTCAGCGCCTCGCGCCCATTCTGAATAACGAGGTCTACTCTGCCTTTTGGGGCGTACTGCCCGATGCCGCCAACCTCTCTTATGACCAGGCCGCATCCATCCGCCGCGCGGTGATGACGCTGGCGAACAACGCCGATAACCTGCTGGCGGGGCTGCGGCTGGTCGTCTCGCCGCTGAATGCCCTGGCCGGCTACATGCGCTCGGCCACCCTGCTGACCATCCTGCTGTATGCCTTCTCCGCGCCGATTTTCGCCCTGCTGCTGGCCTTTATTGTGATGACCTCGTCCGTCACCGTAGAGCGCCAGAAAAACGAAATTGCCGTACTGCGCAGCCGCGGCGCGATGGTCTTCCAGATGATCGGCATTGCCGCCATCGAAGGACTGCTGTTGAGCGGGGCGGCGTTTGTCATCAGCCTGCCGCTTGCGGCGCTGACGGCCTGGCTGATCGGCAGTACCCACAGCTTCCTGCGCTTCTCGCTCCAGCCAGACCTAGCCGGGCTGACCCTGCGCTGGACCAACGGGACACTGCTGGCCGGGGCGTGGATGATCTTCCTGGCTCTGCTGGCCCGCCTGATTCCTACCTTTAGCGCCGCCCGCACCACCGTCATTCTGTACAAGCAGGAACGCTCGCGCGCACTGCGCCGGCCCTTCTGGCAGCGCGCCTGGCTGGACGTACTTCTGTTGATCCCTTCGGGCTACGGGTTGTACCTCTTACAGCGGCAGGGCAGTCTGGCCCTGCTCGAAACCGGCCGGGCGGGCGACCCCTTTCAAAACCCACTGCTCTTCATCGCGCCCATTCTGGCGATCTTTGCCCTTTCGCTGTTCTTTCTGCGCCTGACCCCTCTGCTGATGCGCCTGGTCGCCTGGGTGGCGGCGCGCACCAATTCGGTGGGCCTGCTGATGGCCGCCCGCCACCTGGCGCGCGCCCCCGGCCCGTATACTCTGCCTTTGGTACTGCTCATTCTCACCCTCAGCCTGTCGGCCTTCACCGCTACTCTGGCCGGTACACTGGACCGCCACCTGCACGATACGGCATTTTATCATCTGGCCTCAGAAATCTCATTCTTAGACCTGGGCGACCGGCCAGACCCCGCCATCCCCGGCGCGCCGGCGGCAGAGGCTACCGCCGCCGAGCCCGCCGATGAAACCGCCCTGGGCTGGCACTTTATGCCGGTGAGCGACTATTTACAGCTTCCGGGCGTGCAGGCGGCGGCGCGGGCCGGGCGCTACGCCGGTTCGGTGGTCGTGGGGGAGCGCAGTGTCTCGGCTGAGCTGCTCGGCGTGGACCGCGCCGCCATCCAAAACGTGCTGTTCTGGCGCGACGACTTCGCCCCCGAAAGCCTGGGGGCTTTAATGAACCGCCTGGCTCTCGAACCCGATGCGCTCCTGGCCCCGCGCAGTTTCCTTGAACAATACGCCCTGCGCGAGGGCGACTTTATCCAGGTGCGCTTCACGGCGTATGAGCAGTCGCGCGACATCGTCTTCCGCGTAGCAGGTTCCTTCGATTACTTCCCCACCTATTACCCTGCCGGCGCGCCCGTGCTGATCGCCAACCTCGATTACATCTTCGAGTCGGTCGGCATGGAAATGCCCTATCACGTACTGCTGCGCACCGATGGCTCGGTGGACTACCAACAGCTCGAAGACCTCTCTTATTCCAGTCTGGGGGCCAATACCAGCGCCTGGGAGTCGCCCATCCAGGTGATTCAAACCGAACAGGTGCGCCCAGAGCGGCAGGGGCTGTTTGGGGTGCTGTCGGTAGGGTTCTCGGCGGCCGCTCTGCTGTCGGTAGCCGGGTTCCTCATCTACGCCCTGTTTTCGTTCCAGCGCCGCTTTATCGAACTGGGCGTACTGCGCGCTATCGGCCTGTCTTCCGCCCAACTGACCGCGCTGATGGCCTTTGAACTGGCCTTCCTCATCCTGATGGGCGGCCTGGTGGGGACGGGCCTGGGCGTGTGGATCAGCAACCAGTTTATCCCCTACCTGCAGGTTGGGCTGGATGCCCCCTCGCGGGTTCCACCGTACCTGGTGCGCATGGATTGGGCCGCCGTGTACCGCATTTATTTCCTGTTTGGCCTGCTGTTCGTAGCCGCGCTGACCATTCTGATCGCCTGGCTGCGCCGCATGAAGGTCTTCCAGGCGATTAAGATGGGTGAGACAACCTAGAGGGAGCGCCGTAATGACGGTGACAGAAACTCCAACCGATGACGCCGCTGTTTCCACAGCCGAGACGGCTGTCGCGCCCGACCACCCGATGGTGGTGTGCGATAACCTCGTCAAAATTTACAAGATCGCCGAATTGGAGGTGTTCGCCCTGCAAGGGCTGGACCTGGTGGTGCGCCGGGGCGAACTGCTGGGCATTGTGGGGGCCAGCGGCAGCGGCAAATCTACCCTGATGAACATCCTCGGCGGCCTCGACCGCCCCTCAGCGGGCCGCGTGTGGGTGGATGGGATGGATTTATTAAACCTGACCGACGCCGCGCTAGATGCCTACCGCCGCTCGATGGTGGGTTTCGTCTGGCAGCAGGGCGCGCGCAACCTGATCCCTTACCTGAATGCTCTGGAAAACGTCGAACTGCCGATGACGCTGGCGGGGCAGGCCGGCAGAGAAAAGCGCGAGCGCGCTCTCGAACTGCTTGAAGCCGTCGGGCTGGCGGAGCGGCGCGGGCATCGCTTATCGGAACTGTCGGGCGGTGAACAGCAGCGCGTGGCGATTGCCGTGGCCCTGGCAAACAACCCCCGCCTGCTGTTGGCAGACGAACCCACCGGCGAATTAGACTCGAACACCGCCCTGTCCATTTATAAAACCTTCCGCGACCTGAACACCCGCTACGGCCTGACCATTCTGATCGTCTCGCACGATGCCACCATCGCACGGCACGTTGATCGGGTGGTGGCAATCCGCGACGGCAAGCTGGCGACCGAAACCGTGCGCCAGAAGGTAACGTCCGCCGGTGAGCAGTCTCAGCACAGCGAAATTCTCGAAGAACTGACCGTGCTGGATTCCGCCGGACGCTTGCAGATCCCCAAGGAATACCTGGAACGCACGGGGATCAAATCGCGCGTGCGGCTGGAAATGACCGAAGACGGCGGCATTCTCATCCGCCCGGTGAACGAACAACAGCACGCCCCCACCGCCGAAGCCCTGGGCGCGGCGCTCTCTGAAGCCCAGCGCACCCGCCGGGCGCGCTCGACCCTCAGCCGATGGCTGGCCCGCCTGATCCGCCGGTAGCGGGCATGGCCGAACTCCCTGCCCGCGCCGTGATCTTACTTTGTGATCCACTGCAAGCACCTGGAGCGACCCGCCTATGACCCAAACATCCGCAACCGCCATCGAAACCCGCGACCTGTGGCGCATTTACAAAGTGAGCGGCAGGCAAGAGGTAGCCGCCCTGCGCGGCATTACCATGAGCGTACCGGCCGGCAGTTTTATCGCGCTCAAAGGGCGCTCGGGTTCGGGCAAGACCACCCT
>DAOUAC010000004.1:0-18151 GCA_034434155.1 Anaerolineaceae bacterium | reverse complement strand
TAGTGAAGCTCCACCATGAGCCGCCATCGGCCGAGACCATCCGATCGCCGTTGTAAGCGCGCACCTGCCAGTTGTAGCGGGTGTTGGGCAGTAAGCCGCTGATCGTCAGGCTGGTGTTGGTGCCCACGTTCTGCCAGGTGGAGCAGGTGTAGCTGTTAGCCGCGTAGCAGACCGTGTAATGGGTCACCGGGCTGGTCGCCTGCCAGCGCAGCGTCAGGCTGAGCGGTTGGTTGGTCGCGCCATTGGATGGGGCTGTCTTGCCAAAGGCCGCCGGCGTGGTGCTAAAGTTTGCGGTGACCGAGCGGTTGGCCGTCATCGTCACGGTCGTTGGGTTGGTTGTCCCGCTGGCGCCTCCAGACCATCTGACGAAACCATAACCGGGGTTCGGAACGGCCGTCAGCGTGACGACAGTTCCATAATTGTACTGAGTGCCGCTGTTGCAGTTCGGCGCAGGGCTGGCATTGATCACGCCGCCGCCCGCCGGGTTCGATACCTTCGTCAGGGTCACGCAGGGCAGGTGCTTGGAAACCGGGGCCGTGGAAGCGCCGCTGAATACGATGGAATAGCTCTGCGGTGTCACCGGCAGCGCCCTCGCGCGCACGCGGATGATCCAGGTGCCGCTGGCCGGGTTGGGGATGATCACCTGTTCCTGATTGTTGAGATGGTCTTCGCCGGTCGTGGCCGGGTTTCCTGGATAGGCAGGGTTCAAGATAAAGGGATAGTAGCTCTGCTGGTTTGGCCCGATGACGACCAGGTCCAGATCATTGACCAACTGCCGCTGAGCAGAAGGCGTCGCCGGGGCGTCATCCCAGGCCAGCGAAACCTTCAGCACCGGCAGTGACCCCGCCACCGTAAAGAAGTAATCGTGATATTCACCGGTTTGAGTAAATCCATCTTCCTTGAAATCACCGTTGATCACCCCACCGAGCGCGCCAACCGCGTCCACGCGCCCGTAACCGTATTGGTAGTCTGGCCCCGGGTTGCCTTTATCAACCGCTGTCTGGATCAACAGAGCCTTGACGGTAGAAGGAAGCGGCTCGCCGGTAGGATCATAGATTGCGCGGTACTGTTGGAGCATCAGTGCGGCGATGCCTGCCACAGCCGGAGTTGCCATCGAGGTTCCGCACATCCCGCCATAGGTGTTGGCCGGGATGGTTGAGTTCACGTAACCTTCACCCAAATATTCGCAGCCCGGCGCGCTGATCGTCGGCTTAATGCGGCCGTCGTCTGACGGCCCCCAACTGCTGAAGTCCGTCATCACGTCGCCGTCTGAGTAGGTGGCTCCAACGTGGATCGGGTTCTTGGCGTTAGCGGGCGGCGCAACCGTTCCGTAAGCAGTTCCACAGCGGCCGTTGCCGCGCTCGTTGCCCACGGCCCAAGTGGCAATATAAGGCTCACCGAGGGAGCCGCGCACAATCCCATCTAAGAGCTGGCTGACTTCGCCATAGTTTCCTTCCCATGAACAGGGGAAGTCATTCGCGGCGACGTTGGTACCGATGGAAGCTGTGCCCAGATCCGCCCCGTATGTATCCCTGGCTTCGCGCCAGTCGTGTTCGATGTCGCCTGGGTAGGTGTACAGCCACCCCTCCGCGAAGCCTTCATAACCATACGATACGATGCGAGCGCCGGGCGCCATGCCCATTAAATCGCGCCCAGAAGGGCTGCCTACGCCGCTGCCGGCGGCCGTCCCTGCTACATGAGTGGCATGGTCGCTGAGGCCAGATGCATCGCCCACCACCAGACGGCCGGCAAAACCACTATGGGTGGTTGCGATCGTTCCGGCGTCATACACGAGCAGGTCTACACCGGCCCCAGTCAGATAATAAGGATCCTGCTGCAGGGTATCAACCCCCATATTCTGGCGCACGCAGTCGTTAAGCGGGTCAAAACTCGGCAGGGGCGGCTCAACCCAGATGACGCTGTCGGTCTCGTACAAAGCTGCCAGGTGTTCGATAGGTAAGACAATCAGCATGGCGTTAATCGTGCGGACTTCGCTGAGCACCTGCGCGCCCAGTCCTCTGACGATGTCGAGCGCGCCGCCAAATTCCATATCCGCCGCGAACTCCACCATAAGCGCGATCTGATCGTCAGCGCGGCTTTCAATCAAAGAGCGAACCGCCGGATCGTTCAGCATCGGCGAGACGCGGTCCGTGACCGGGAAAGCCCCCATCCAGCGCACCAGCGGGTGCGCGGAAAGCGCATCCAGCTTCGATAGCTCTACGCTGGCAATCCAGGCGCGGTCAGGGATGTAATGGAGTAACTGCATGCCCGCCTGGCGCAGTTCCTCCCGCTCGGCATCCGACGGAGTCGTGTATAACTGAACGAGAACGTGCTGTTTCTGTCCTTCAGCGGCCAGTTTGGCAGGCTCCAGAGCCGCATCCAGGCCAACCGGCGGCGTAAACTGCCTGGAGATCATGGAAATCTGATACTCCTCCGGCTGCGCGATGGGATGATCGGCCTGCGCGTTCTGATGCGCCGCCGAATAAGCCGCATAGAGGGCCTCGGTCGACAAGTAATTTTCGGCTGAGAGGCCGTTGGTGCAGTCGCGAACGCCAGAATACCGCTCAACCACCACATCGTCAATCCAGGCCCCTTCCATCTGGACGCTGGCATCGCTGACGAACAGAAAACCAATCCACACCGATGAATCCCCAGCGTAACTGGAGAGATTCAGCGTGATGGACGTCCAAGACGCCGTGCCAGAATAACTCAGCCCGGTAAAGTTGACCCCATCTGAAGAGGCCCCGGCAAAGACGTAATCTACAGTGTTTTCTAACTGCCGCCACAAGTCGAACGAGAGGATTGCGTCAGTGGCGTTGCTCAGGCTAAAGGGGCCATAGATCATCCAGGAGCGCATATTGGGCGGGTAATAACTGGCGGCGGGGTCCAGCGCATTGGCGCCGCCATTCGCAGGCCAGGCAGCCCAGGCGCCGCTCTGAGCGCGGTAGTCGTCATCATCCCATAAGAATTCGCACCCGTCCGAACTCTGATCCGACAGCGACCAGTTTGCAGATGGAAAGGTGCTTTCAAACGTTTCGTTAAGGATTGAGAACCAGCCAGTCACCGACCCGCCTTCTTCTGACTCGGGAACCGCAGTTGGGACCGGCTTATCCTCTGGGAGAATGGTCGCAGACGGCTCTACCGGAGCTTGCAGTTTGAACGCAACCGGGACCCCGCCTGTATCACTCACTTCAGTCACCAGACCAGAATCAATATGCGAAGCTCTCAGGCTGGCGTCAATGATTTTGCCCTGGTTCCCCGGCGAAGAATCACGCACCCAGAGGGTCCAGGCGCCGCCAGGGGAATCTCCGGCAAACGCTGTGATGGCTTCAGAATACATCACAGCCGCACCGCCCTCCCCTGCCCGAAAGGCCAGTGCTACGGGTTCACTGTTGCCCTCTGTCCCGGCATGTGACAGGTAAAATTCCAGTTCCTGCGGAGCCGGATGCTCCAGAGCCAGTTTCACCCTCAGTTCTTCAACGCGCGCGCCGTCCGGCGCTTCTGGCAGGAGTAGATTCCAGGACAGCCACGAACCATCGTCTGGAATATCCAATGACAGACTGCTGGTGAAAGGCCCGCAGGGATTGACGTTCACCCAATAAAACTGGCGCGACCAGGTGTTATTGCTCTCGTTACTTTCAATCACCGTGTTATTCACATCCGCTCGAATTTCGAGCGTATGATAACCCGCGGTGGGAGACACATTGAGCAGCCAGTCTTCTACATAAGCATAGTAATTCTGGTTCAGGCCGTTGGTAGCCCAGCAGTTGATCTGCGCTCCATCGAAATAGAGGCAGCTTGTAAACGTATTCGCTGTGGCCCCCCCGTTATTAATAACAGCCCAATCAATATAAGCAGGCCGGCCGACATTCAAGGTCTCGATGGTGTGCGTGCCGGTTTTCATCGAAGCGACGATACGATCATCCCAGCCGGTTGGCTGGAAAGGAACGAGGTCTGGAGCCACGGCCACATATTTTTGCAGAACTATATTATCAACAAATGGGCCTATCCCAACAACCGAGCTGTCGCTGTAAAAAGTGAATGCGATCCAGACCGCGGGCTGACCGGCCAGGTTGCCAAGCGTAGGGACCGCTGTCAGGTCAAAGTTCCGATAACTCCAGTAACCATAATTACCGCTGACTCTGTAGCCGTAAAAATTCACCCCGTTGGTCGAGGCCGCCCAAGTGAAATAATCGTAACCGGCCTCCGATTGGTTCCAGAAATAGAAGAGCAGTTCGGCGTCCGTAGCGTCAGCCAGGCTGAAAGGCCCATACACCATCCAGGAACGGGCGTTATTGGGATAGTAATAATACATTGGGTCCAGGCCATTGGCGCCGCCGTTGGCTGCCCAGGCCGACCAACTGCCGGCGTAGGGTTTATAGTCATCATCATCCCAATAGTATTCGCCGTTGGTGGGCCCATCATTATCAAAGGTGCGCCAGAGCCCGCTGGGGAAAGCCCCCTCGAAGGTCTCACTCATGATCGTCACCCAGCCTGTAGCCTGGTTATCGCTCGGCTCCAGGGTGATCGACTCTTTCTCTGGTTCTACAACGGTCGAGGGGACCGCAGGGTCTGGGATCAACAATCCATCCTCTGGCGTGACCGAAGAGCCAGTCTTCTCCACTGGTTCCAGAATCAATTCTTCCCCAATGGTCATGCTGACCGGCACTGCTGCAATCGAAGAGGCGCTATCTTCTGCGCCCGGATCCTGGCCGGTTTCCCTACCTCCGGCGGCGCTGCCGTCGTTAAGCGCCTGGCTGGTGGATGGGAAGGGACCGTTGACGGGCGGGAGCGTGGAGCCGCCAGCCCCGGGCGTTTCATCCTGGGCATAGACCCACCCGTTGAATCCCTGAAGCAGTACTGCAAGAATTACAATTACATTCAACAGTGTGCGAGACCGATGGTATGACATGTACCCCTCCTCAATTTTGTTACAATGTTCAGATTGATTCCAATGGTTGAATGCAGTCACTATGACCAGCGAAAATTTACCTGTAATAAATTTCTCAGGCGGCGCAGCCTTTGCTTCGTAGTTGGGCGAAATTAAAAAAAACCGGCCCATTTCTGACAGCCGGTTTCGCTATTAGCTCCCCAAAGAACTCCCCCAATATTATCGTTCTCTTACTTGGGATAAGCGACCAGAATTAGTTCTTTGGTTCTTTGCTTCCTGATAGAGACGCTATTCAATTCGAAAATGTGAAAAAAAAAGATTTATACCTTTAAATTTCGTTTTAAATGATACATCTATTTGTTGCCTTTGTCAAGTAACTTTGAGAAAAAACGAACAATCCAACTGCTATCCTTCTGATGTAAAATGGAGGGTACAATTTTGCGGATCCGCATTTCATCCTCACTTCCCAGGAGTAAGCTCTATGACTGACTCTACCCCCCTGTACCTGGACCCCTCCCGTTCGCGCGAGGAACGCGTCCGCGATCTGATCTCGCGGCTGACTCTGGAAGAGAAAATATCTTTGATGACCAACCAGGCGCATGCCGTGCCAAGATTGGGCATCCCGGCCTATGATTATTGGAGTGAAGCCCTGCACGGCGTAGCGCGCAACGGGCGGGCCACGGTCTTTCCGCAGGCGATCGGGCTGGCCGCCACCTGGGACCCGGCCCTGATGCAGCGCATCGGCTCGGCCATTGGCGATGAGGGCCGCGCCAAGCACCATGCCGCGCTCCGACGCAAAGGTTCTACCGCCATCTACCAGGGGTTGACCTTTTGGTCGCCTAATATCAATATCTTCCGCGACCCACGTTGGGGGCGCGGGCAAGAGACCTACGGCGAAGACCCTTACCTGACCGGCGAGATGGGCGCAGCCTTCGTGCGCGGCTTGCAGGGCGACGACCCGCGCTATCTGAAAGCCGCCGCCTGCGCCAAGCACTATGCCGTCCACTCGGGACCAGAAGCCCTGCGCCATACTTTCAACGCTGTCCCTTCCAAACGCGACCTGTACGATACTTACCTGCCGGCCTTCCAAAAACTGGTGCGCGAAGCCAAAGTCGAGGCGGTGATGGGCGCTTACAACGCCGTTTACGGCGTGCCGTGCAACGCCAGCCCGTTCTTGCTGCAAGAAACGCTGCGCGAAAGCTGGGGGTTCGAAGGTCACGTCGTTTCTGACTGCGGGGCGATCACCGATATTCACCGCAACCACAAGTACACCCGCGATGCCGCCGAGTCCGCCGCCGTTGCTATCAAGGCCGGCTGTGATTTGTCGTGCGATCACGTCTATTATGAAAATATCGGCGAAGCCATTGAGCGCGGTCTGCTGACCGAAGCCGACATTGACCGTGCTCTGGCGCGCACCCTGGGAACGCGCTTTAAACTCGGCATGTTCGACCCTCCAGAGCAGGTTCCCTATGCATCCATCCCGATGAGCGTGGTAGACAGCGCCGAACACCGTCAGTTAGCTTACGAAGCGGCGCTGAAATCCGTCGTCCTGCTTAAGAACAAGAACAACATCCTGCCCATCGCGCCAGATACCTCGTCAATCATGGTGACAGGTCCCAACGCCGCCGCCCTCAACGTCCTGATGGGCAATTATTACGGCTTCAACGGTCGAATGATCTCAGTGCTGGAAGGCATCACCGATGCTCTGCCCGAAGGCATGGGCATGGAATATCACCAGGGTGTGCTGCTCACCGAAAGGGGTACTCAGAGCACCAACTGGTCCTTTGGCATGGCGGCCCGGGCCGGGCTGACGATTGCCTGCATGGGCATTTCTCCGCTGATGGAAGGGGAAGAGGGCGAGGCCCTGCTGGTGGAACAGGGCGGCGACCGCACCAGCATCGAACTACCCCAGGCCCAGGTGGAATTCTTGCGCAAGCTCAATATCGCTGGGGCGCGGATTGTGCTGGTGCTGTTCGGCGGCAGCCCGGTGGCGCTGGGCGAAGCCGAAGAACTGGTCGAGGCCATCATCCACGTCTGGTATCCAGGCGAAGAGGGCGGCCATGCGGTGGCGGACCTGCTCTTTGGCAAGGCCGCGCCTTCCGGAAAGCTGCCCATCACCTTCCCCAAATCTACGGCGCAACTTCCGCCTTTTGAAGATTACAGCATGCAAGACCGTACCTACCGCTACGCCACCTGGGAGCCGCTTTACCCGTTTGGCTTCGGACTGAGCTACACCACCTTTGCTTATTCTGATCTGAAGCTGGAGAAGACCACTCTGCAAGCGGGCGAGGCGCTCCGCTGTAGTGTTCGCCTGAGCAACACCGGCGGCATGGCGGGTGAAGAAGTGGCGCAGGTATATCTCTCAGACCTGGAAGCCTCAACGGTCGTGCCTTTCCACAAGCTGGTTGCCTTCCAGCGCGTCGCCCTGCAGCCCGGTGAAAGCCGCGAACTCACCTTTGAGATCGCCCCCGAGGCATTCATGTTAATTAATGATGAAGGCCAGGCCGTTTTAGAGCCGGGCAGCTTCCGCCTGACGATTGGCGGCTGTGCGCCCGGTCCGCGCGGGCTGGCTCTGGGCGCGCCCCAACCGGTCAGCGCCGAATTTCAGGTCGGTTAAAAAGTTTTTATCGTAAAACGCACGTAAGTGCTGTCCAATTCTGAGTTGAGCCGGGGTCCGCTGGACCCCGGTTATTTTGCGTTGGACTTCCCTTTCACAGCATGCACAGCATTGGTCAGGTTAACCGCCGCATGATAATAAGTAGATGCACCGCGCGCGCCTGCGGATATACAAGGAATTGATCTTAGCGCCATAATATATATAATTTGTATCTGTCATGTCGAATTTGCGGCCTGGTGGGAATGGACAGCAGATCAAAATGGACACATTTCGCTACATCTCTTACGCGCAGGAAATCCTCTTCGGAGCCGGATCGCTGGATCGGCTGGGTGAAGCGGTTGGACGGTTTGGCTGGCATCGCCTGATGCTCTGCACCAGCCCGTCACAGCGGGCCAGCGGGCGCGTAGAGGTGTTAGCCGCGGTGCTGGGCCGCCGGCTGGTGGCAATCTATGACCGGGTTCTACCCCACGTCCATGCCACCCAGGTTGACGAAGTCGTAGCCGATGCGGTAAACGCTCAGGTAGACGCATTCATTGGGATGGGCGGAGGCAGTTCCATTGGCATCGCCAAAGCCGCCGCCTTTGCCATCGAAGAGCGCACTGGCCGCCCGCCCCGCCCCACTCCCCCAACCGCCCAGCCGCTGGTAGCAGTGATCGCTATCCCCACCACTTATGCTGGCTCCGAGATGACCGCCGTCTGTGGCGTTACCCATGCCGCTGAAAACCCGCCGCGCAAAGTGACCCAGAGCGACCCGCGCATCGCGCCCAAGCTGGTCGTTTACGACCCTCGCCTGACGCTTGACCTGCCCCCACCAATCACCGCCTCGACCGGGATCAACGCGCTGGCGCACTGCGTCGAGGCTCTCTACTCCATTACCCGTAATCCGCTCTCCACCGCAGCAGCAGTAAGCGGCGCGCGCCACATCTTTCACGCCCTGCCGCGCTGCTTCCGTGACGGCCATGACCTGGAAGCGCGCAGTGTCATGCTCCAGGGCGCGCACCTGGCCGGGCTGGCGCTGGCGAGCGTCAAGATGGGCCTGCACCATGGTCTGTGCCATGTGCTGGGTGGGTCGGCGCAGGTCCCGCATGGCATTGCTAACAGCATCCTGCTGCCGCATGTGCTGCGGTTCAACGCATCTGCAGCCGCAGAACAGCTTTTACCTCTCGCCGAAGCCGTGGAGGTCGCCGTTGATATGCACTGCCCCGCAGAGGCAGTAGAGCGTGCGGCGGAGCGCATCGCCGGCCTGTCAGCAGAGATGAGCCTGCCGCTGCGCCTGCGCGACGCCGGAGTGCCAGCGGCCGCCCTGCCCCAACTGGCACAGCTTGGCTATGAAAACCAGACCGTCCATCAAAATCCGCGCCCGATTGAAAGCGCCGCTCAGATCGCGGAGATTTTGCGGGCGGCCTGGTAAAAATAAATTAGAAGGAGATACCGATGGTTAAAATTCAGACCCAAGGGGTCCACCATATCACGATGGTTGGCTCAAACCGCGAGGCGATCATTGAATTCTATCAAGGCGTGCTGGGCATGCCGCTGATCTTCGAGCAGCCCAATCTGGACGTTCCCGAAGAAAATCACCTCTACTTCGATCCAGGCGACGGGCGCTTGCTCACCTTCTTTGTCCGTCCCAGCCGGGTCAACGACCCGAGCCCTAACCCAGAGGGCATCGGCAACCTGCATCATCTCGCCTTTACCGTCTCTCGCGCCACCTATACGCAGATCGCCAAACGGCTTAATGACCTCGGTATTAAAAATACTGGCCCTATTGATCGTGGTTTTATGGATTCAATTTACTTCCGCGATCCCAACGGTCAACTGCTCGAACTGGCCTGCTTTAAATTTGAGCCGCCGGTCGGCTGTACCCATTCCGACGTGTTAGTCGCCGCGCACCGCCTGCGCCTTCAGCGCGGAGACTACGCCATCTCGGATCAACACCTGGCAGATGCCATCGCCGAACTGACCGAACAGCGCTACCCGGCCCGCTCCCCACGGCCAGCCGGTTTATGACCCTTCATAGCGCCCGCCTCCATTGGCTAAAGGTCATCTAACTGCCAATCAATAGGCGGCAGGCCGGCGGCTTGCAGAGCGGCGTTGGCCTTTGAAAAATGCCGGCAGCCAAAGAACCCCCGGGCCGCCGAGAGCGGCGAAGGGTGCGGCGCTTTTAACACCGTGTGACGGGTGCTGTCAATAAGCTCCGCTTTGCGTTGGGCGTAACTGCCCCACAACAGAAACACAACCCGCTGATCTTTCTGGCTCACCGCCCGGATGATGGTATCGGTAAACGTCTCCCATCCCTTGCCCTGGTGAGAATTGGCCTGGTGAGCGCGCACGGTTAAAACCGCATTGAGCAACAGCACGCCCTGCTCGGCCCAGGGGATCAGACAGCCGTGATTAGGGATACGAAAGCCAACGTCATCGCGCAGTTCCTTGAAAATATTCACCAGCGAAGGCGGCGGCGGCACGCCAGGACGCACCGAAAAGGCCAGGCCATGCGCCTGGCCTTCCTCATGGTAAGGGTCCTGGCCGATAATCATCACCCGCACCTGCTCATAGGGGGTATACCGCAGAGCGTTAAACACATCCTGGCCGGGAGGGTAAACCGTATACTTCCGGCGCTCTTCACTGACGAAGCGATACAGGGCTTGATAGTAGGGTTTTTCCTGTTCAGCGCCCACCACAGGCAGCCAGCTTTCAGGGATCGGCATCGAGAGTCTCCTTTTGGCGTTTGGCCTCTTTGCAGCCTGATTATACCGGAATCAATCCCGCCCCTGACCTTAGAAAAAATCATTGACAATCGGCCTAAAGCAAAGCACCTTCTAGTTATTTACCTTCGCTGTATAGTAAAATAATGCCAATAAACTTTGACATTTGCAAGGACGTTGTGTGTGAGTAGTTTAATTTTAATTGTTGATGACGACCCTGTTGCCAGAGAAACATTAGAAATCATTCTTGAAAATGAAGCTTATCGCTTCTCAATGGCCTCCAGCGGGCCACAGGCGATTGAAAAGGCACAAAACGAGTTCCCGGACCTCATTCTCTTAGATGTGATGATGCCTGAGATGGATGGGTTTGAGGTTTGCCGCCGGATTCGCAGCATTCCCGAAATCGCTGAAGTGCCTGTTATTATCCTCACGGCGCTGGATGACCAGCAGTCGCTGCTGCGCGGAATCGAAGCCGGGGCCGATGATTTTCTTTCCAAGCCGTTCAATCGCGTGGAATTACGTGCCCGGGTAGCCACCACCATCCGATTGAACCGCTACCGGCGTCTACTGCAAGAGCGTGCCCTCACCCGTAAGCTAACCCATGAGATCATCAATTTACAGGAAAAGGAACGTCAGCGGATTGCCCAGGAACTCCACGATGAACTGGGTCAGTCGCTCACCTCGCTGGTGATTGGCCTGAAGCTCCTGCAAGATCAGCTTACCCCCGCTCAGCAAAAGGCCAGAGAGCAGATTGCCGCAATGCTCGATGTTACCGACCAGGTACTCACCCACATGCGTCTGTTGAGCCACGAACTGCGCCCGCCGGCCCTCGACCTGCTGGGACTGACCCCCACCCTGCAAGGCTACTGCCGCGATTTTACCCGGCGGTTTCAAACGCCGGTCCTGTTTTCCGTTCAGGGGAGCATCCCAAATTTACCGGACCCCTATAACCTTACGCTTTACCGTTTCTTACAAGAAGCACTGACCAATATTGCCAGGCACGCCCAGGCCAGTCAGGTTTGGGTGAAGCTATCGGCAGAGGGAGAAGGCATTCAGTTGGCGGTACGCGATGATGGCATTGGGTTTCCCTATCCTGTTTATGAAACTTCATCAGCGCCGGTCAACCTTCAGGATCATTCGCAAGGTATAGGATTGATGGGGATGCAGGAACGGATTTCCTGGTTGAATGGCCGCCTGAAGATTGAATCGAAACCAGGTGAGGGCACGCTGTTGCTCGCCTGGCTGCCGCGCCCACCCAGAGAATGCCTATGATTCGCGTCATAATTGCTGAGGATCACCACCTCGTCCGCCAGGGCATCCGCGCGCTCATCGAAAAAGCGCCCGACATTGAGGTCATCGCCGAAGCCGCAGATGGACAAGAGGCTGTGGAACGGTGCGAGCAGCTCCAGCCGGACGTTCTGGTCGTGGATATTGTGATGCCCCGGCTGAACGGCCTGCAAACCATCGAACGACTGCGGGTTAACAAGGTCTCAGCCCGCCCCATTATCTTATCCATGCACTCTGATGAGGCCATGGTACGCCAGGCGCTGACACTGGGCGCAAAAGGCTATGTATTGAAGCAGGCCGTCGCGGAAGAACTGCTTTTGGCAATCCGCGCGGCCATGCGCGGTGAAGTTTACCTCAGCCCGGCCATCTCATCCATTTTGATCGAAGCGGCCTTACAGGGCCGAGGGGTGGGCGAACCGGTCAATGCGTTCGAACAGCTCTCGCTGCGCGAACGCGAGGTCTTGCAACTGTTGGCCGAAGGATATACCAACGGCGAGGTTGCCAAAACTTTATTTCTAAGCGAAAAAACCATCGAAAAGCACCGTGCCGCGCTGATGGAAAAGCTCAACGTTCGCAACCTGGCCGGTCTGGTCAAAGTAGCAATTAAGCACGGGCTGATTTCATTAAACGAATAAAAGCCTCCACCACGCGCGGATCAAAATGCTTGCCCGCTTCGGCCTGAATATAGTCGCGCACGCGCTCCTCTGACCAAGCCTCGCGGTAAGGGCGATCAGAGCGCAGGGCATCCCACACATCCACCACCGCGAAGATGCGGGCGCTTAACGGAATCGCCTCTCCCCGCAGTCCGCGCGGATACCCGGACCCATCCCATTTTTCATGGTGACAGTAGGGGATGTCAATCGCCGGTTGCAGGTAAGCAATGGGCGAAATCATCTCATAGGCCAGGGTGGGATGGCGGCGCATTAATGCCCATTCCGCTTCAGTGAGCGGGCCGGGTTTGTGCAAAATGCTGTCGGGAATGCCGAGCTTGCCGATGTCATGTAACAGCGCGCCCCAGCGAATATATAAAAGTTCCTCTTCAGGGATCCCTATGACACGCGCTAACTGAAGCGTCATTTCGGTCACCCGGCGGGTATGGCCTTCGGTTTCTTTGTCGCGCATATCGAGCGCGCGCGACCAGCCCTCGATCGTGGCGTGATAAGCCTCTGTTAGCTGGCGGTTCGAGTCCTGCAAGTTCTCGAATAACTGGGCGTTTTCGATTGCGATAGCGGCATGTTCGGCTAAGGCTTCAAAAAAAGTGATCCACAGCGGGTCGGGTTGGAGCGGCGAGCGGTGAAAGACTTCCACAATCCCCTTGACCTGGTTTTTGATCTGAAGGGGAACCGCAAAATAAGCCGGGATTTTTTCTTCCTGGGCCAATCTGGGTGCGCCCGGTTCGCCTATTGCGTTCTCTGGGGCTGGGCCAGCCGCCCGGAACCCCGCAACTGCCCGGCGAGCATTCGCTCCATCATCCCACCCCGCGCTGACCTGATCCATGCGTGCATTCCAAACGCCATATTGAGCGGCCCGTTCGTACATCCTCGTGGCCGGGTTATACAGACTGACTACCGCGGCGTCCACCTCTAACTGCGCAACGATTTCACGCGCCAGCAGGTTAAGGATTTGCTGGAGATCCAGGCTGGAAGTGATTGCCAGGTCAATCGTGTGCAGTGCATTCAAGCGTTCCACCTGGCGCTCCAGCTTGGCACGCTCTTCCTGCAAGCGGCGGTAGCGGTTAAGCCGGGTGATCGCCTTCACGCGGGCGCGCAGTTCTGCCCGGTCAATCGGCTTGGTGATAAAGTCATCCGCGCCAGCTTCAATGCCCGTCAACCGCGATTCGCGGTCGTCCAGCGCCGTCACCATCACCACCGGGATTTCTGCCACCTGCTCGTTGGCGCGCAGTCGCCGGCATACCTCAAAACCATCCATGCCCGGCATCATCACATCCAGCAAGATCACATCTGGCTGCAACTGGCAGGCCTTCTCAATCGCCTGGGGGCCGTTGGCGGCAAATTCCAGCGTATATCCCTGCGTGATCAGCAGTGATTCGAGCGCCTCGCGCCCAACCGGTTCATCGTCAACGATCAGAACAATTGGCTCCATCGGTCTCTTCCCCCATCAGGGCTTCAATGGTTTCGAGCAGTGACTTCATACTGACCGGCTTGGTCAGATAAGCGTTAGCGCCGGCGTTCAGACAGCGTTCGCGGTCACCGGGCATTGCCAGGGCCGTCAGCGCAACGATGGGAATAGTCCGCAGCTCTGCCAGGGCTCGCAGGCGGCGCATAGCTTCCAGGCCATCCATGCCCGGCATTTGCACATCCATCAGAATCAGATCCACCCGCGATTCACGCGCTAATGCCAGGGCTTCGATGCCGCTGCTGGCAACAATCACCTGGTATCCTTTGGCAGAGAGGTAATCGGTAAAAGTGGTCTGGCTGGTCAGGTTATCTTCCGCCAGCAAAATCACCGGCTGGCGCTGGCGGTGAATGGAGCGCGCTTGCGCCCCATTCAGGCGTTCTTGCCCAGGCTGTGGGCCTTCAAGCTCTTGTAAATGGGGCGAATCCGGTCCTTCCCAGGGCAGTGCCAGGGTAAACCGGCTGCCGCGGCCGGGGGTGCTTTCTAACGAAACACCGCCGTGATGCAGTTCGGCCATGCGGTAAACCAGAGCTAAACCCAAACCGGTGCCTTCATACTGGCGCGTCAGGCCGCTGTCAATCTGCACAAAGGGCCGGAATAGGCGTTGGGCCTGTTCGGGGTCTATGCCGATGCCGGTATCCCAAACAGTAAAGCGGGCAACGCACTTTACCGGGTCGCCCTCGACAATTAGCCCAATCTGCCCGCCCTCCGGGGTGAACTTGACAGCGTTGCTCAAGAGGTTGACCAGCATCTGTTTCAGACTGCGCACGTCGGCGTTGAGATACTTGACCGCCGGATCAATCTTAACCGCAACCTGAAGATTCTTCTTGACAGCCTGCTGCATCACCATGCGCACGCAGGCCTGGCAGATTGGCTCTACTTCTAACGACACGAGTTGCAGTGTCAACTTGCCGGCTTCGATCTTGGAAAGGTCGAGGATGTCGTTAATCAGGTTCAAGAGGTGCCGCCCGCTCTCCGCAATGATGTTCAGCGGGCGCAATTGGCGGCTGGTGAGGGGACCGTAAACCCCTTCTTCCAGTGATTCCGAGAGGGTTAGAATGGCGTTGAGCGGCGTGCGCAGTTCATGACTCATATTCGCCAGGAACTCATCCTTGGCGCGGGCCGCGCGTTGCAGCTCCGCATTGGCACGCCGCAGGTCCGCGGTGCGCTCTGCTACCCGCTGTTCCAGCTCAGCGTTCAGCTTGCGGACTTCTTCCTCGGCATGCCGGCGTTCCTCCAGTTCGGTCTGCAAACGGTCAAACAACTGCTTTAACGAGTCTTGGGCCTGCACCTGCTCGGTAATGTCGCGCACCACCACCACCGACCCGATCACCTGCCCGCCCTCGTAGATGGGCGTGCAGGTATACTCCACCGGGAAGGACGAACCATCCTTGCGGAAGAACACCTCATCATCGCCATGGGCAACCTTATTTTCCAGCACCGCCCTCGCCATTGGGCAGTTTTCCTGAGGGTAAGGGCGGCCATCCGGGTAGCTGGGGTGACACAAAGCGTGCATATTCTGGCCCAACAGGCTGTCTGGCTCGCGGCCCAAGAGGCGCGCCATCTCCGCATTGGTAAAGATCACTCGCCCTTGCGCGTCAACGCCATAAATCCCTTCGCCCACCGAATTCAGAATCAACTCCAACCGGCGGTTCAAGAGCTTCACCTCAGCCTCGGCCCGTTTGCGTTCCACCGCCAGGGCCACCTGCCCCGCAATGGTGATGAAGAAATCCACATCGTGCGGGCTGTAGCGGTCTGGCTCCCCATAATCCTGCACCGCCATCACGCCGATCACCCCGCGCGAGGTTTTCAGCGGCGCGCCCAGCCAGGAACCCATTTTTGTGCCGACCAGTTCCACTTCTCCGCTTGCCCGCAGTGCATCGAACTGCTCTGGGCCAAGCCGGAGCGGCTGACCGGTGCGGAACACATAGGCCACGATGCTTTTTTCGAGAACAGCCGAGGGGAATGGCTCGTCACACTGGTCAACCCCATACGCTTCATAAAAAAGCCCGGTCGCTTCATCGTACAGAGCTACGAAAAAATTCTCTGCATAAATCACGCGGGCAATGGAACGATGCACCAGTTCCAGGAACTGCGATAGATCTTCGGCTACCACCAGTCCCTGCATAATTTCGAGCAGCGTCTGACGCTCGATTTCCGCCTGTTTGCGCGTGGTGATATCCGTCACCGTGCCGATCAGGCGGACAGGCTGGCCGTTTTCATCACAGTCAGCCACCCCCAACCCTGCCACCCAACGCACCTCGCCATCAGGACATACAACCCGAAATTCTTCCGTCCGGGCGGTCTGCTCTTGCAGGGCCAGATTGTAGGCATGCCAGAGCACTTCTCGATCTTGGGGATGGATGCGCGCCAGGAAAGCCTGAACGTTTTCTTCTGAGCAATCCATGCCAAAAATACGACAACCCTCTTCTGACGCCATCAGCCGTTCACTGCGCAGGTCATATTCCCATACGCCCGTCTGCGAGGCCGCCAGGGCGAGCTGTAAGCGTGCGCGGCTTTCGCGCAGTTCCGCTTCAATCTGCTTGCGCCGGGTAATATCGCGGTAAAAACAGACCAACTGGCCCCCATCCAGGTCCAGATAGTTGACGCTGACCTCCACATCGAAAATACTGCCATCCTTACGGCGGTGACGGGTCTCAAACCGCGCCCGGCCCTGCTGGATGATGCTCTGGATCCGAGCCGCCGTCTCCGCTTCGGTTTCAAGAGCATTGGTGTCGGCAATGCGCATTTTGAGCAGTTCTTCGCGCGAATAGCCCGACATCTCGCAGTATGCCGGGTTCACTTCCAAAAAATTCCCGGCTGTATCAGTTAGCAAAAAGCCATCGAGGGCGGCATGCAGGATCGCTTGCAGGTGACGCTCGCGCTCTTTAAGGGCATCTTCGGCCCGCTTGCGCGCCAAAACATCCATCATCAGAGACACCAATTCCTGCATGGCACTCACGTCTTCTTCAGTGTAATCTTCCGGTTTGTTGCCCACGCCGATCATGGCGCGCACGATGCCATCTCGCAGGATAGGAACCATCATCAGGCGGGCCAGCGGGGTTTGCCCCTGCGCAGAGGGAGACGCGCCGCCCCAGCAAGCCGGACCGTTCCACACAACCGGGGCCTGGGTTTGCAGGCAGGTTTTCCAGGCGGCGGCCTGGGCAGATGCAAACAGGCGGTTCCTATCCTCGCTCCGGGGCGAGGTTTGCAGTACGTTCGTCGAGAAGACCTGCCGGATCGGGCCAAAACGGCCGGGTTCAAATTCATAGAAGACGCCGGCCGTGCTTTGGGTATACAGTTCCGCGTCATCGAGGGCCGCCCGGATGATTTCAGCCGCACTGCCGCGCAGGGCCAGTTCAGAAAAGCGCAGGCGCGAGCGCAGTAAGGCTTCGGATCGCTCGCGCCGCCGCAAGTCGCGCGCAAACAGGAAGATGCGACCTTCGTTGATCGGCCAGTACGAGGCGCTGATCTCCACATCCCAGGGGAGGCCGTTTTTCTTGCGGTGCCGGGAATGATACAACAGACTGCCGGCCCGCTGGATCCGCCGCAGCCGCTCACGGGCAATCTGCGGCGTGCCATCCACGATTAAATCGGCGGCCGTCATCTGTAACAATTCGGACCGGCTGTAGCCCGACTGCCGGACGTAAGCCTCGTTCACTTCCAGAATGCGCCCTTCCAGGTCGAGGGTCAAAAACCCATCGCCCGAAGTTTCAATCACCGCTCGATATTGAGCCTCACTCTGAAGGCGCTCCAGTTCGGCCTGCTTGCGCGTGGTGATGTCGCGGTAATTGACCACGATGGCCTGTACGTCGGGGTTATGAAGCTGGTTGGTAATGGTAACGCCTAACCAGCGCCAGCTCCCATCTTGATGTCTGGCTCGCACCTCGCAGGTGAGCGGTTTTTCGGGCTGTTCCAGGCACTGCGCGAACAACCTGACCGCTATTTCTTCTATATCGTCGGGGTGCAGGTATTGATAGATATTGTCGGTAAACGGCGAATGGATCGAGTAGCCCAGGATGCGAGCGGAGGCCGGGCTTTCATATAAAATATCCCCCTTCTCGTTCAGGAGCATGATGCAGTCGGCGCTGTGTTCGATCATCGCGCGAAAGCGCCGCGCACTGGCCCGCAGCAGGGACTGGATTTGCTGGCGCTCGATGGCATACCGGATGGCGCGCCCAATGCTGTTCCATCCCTCTTCCCCTGTCACCAGGTAATCCTGCGCGCCGGCCTGCATCGCCTGGATGGCCGTCTGCTCATCTGCCGCCGCCGACAGCACGATGACCGGCACATCGGGAGCCTGTTGACGACACTGCCGGAAGGCCGCCATGCCCTGATCCTGGAGCAGGCTTAAGTCTAACAGGATCACATCGAAGACGCGCTCTTGCAGAAGGCCCAGAGTGTGATTCAGTTTTTTGAGGGGAGGACGGCCGGGCCAGAGCGCCAGGGGTGGCGTCGCTGCGGCGGGGGAGCGTAGTCAGGCAAGGGGTTCGCAGATGGGGAAACCGGAGAAGGTTG
>DAOUAC010000003.1:0-38775 GCA_034434155.1 Anaerolineaceae bacterium | reverse complement strand
GACTGTCTGAAGCGCTGCTTCCGCCAGCTCGGAGAACAATTCGGAAATTCCTTGTACGACAAGGAAGTCGCCAAGACTGCTGGCCTGGAGAATGGCGCTTCGAACGGTCACGGATCGAACGGCAATGGACAATCCGAAAAATCGACCGGGCAAACGACACCGTCTAATCCGCCTGTGCCACCCAATCCACCCGCATCCCAGGCGGAGGCACTGCAATACCGGGATGGCGTAGCGGTGGACACAAGCAACGCTGCGGAATTGGAGGCTTTCAATGCCTTCAAGTCCGCCCATCAGGAGCTGGCTCCCGCCTCGCGCGAAGTGCTGCGCGCTTGGGTCGCCAGCCGCAACGGCAATAAGTAATCCCATATTTGAGAAACGGAGGAAAATCCCATGTCATTCCAAACGATCATCATCGCCGGTCATCTCGGCCGCGACCCGGAGATGCGCTACACCCCTGCCGGGCAGGCTGTGACCAACTTCAACCTGGCTGCCAACCGCCAGTACACCGACTCGAGCGGTCAGGTGGTGAAGGAAACCACCTGGTTCCGGGTTTCAGCCTGGGGCAAGACCGCCGAGAACTGCAACCAATATTTACATAAAGGCAGCCTGGTACTGGTGGAAGGCCGGCTGGTGTGCGACCCCGAAACGGGCGGTCCGCGGCTCTATACCCGCCAGGATGGCTCGCCCTCCTCATCCTTCGAAGTGAGCGCCAGCACGGTACGCTTTCTGTCGGGACGTGAAGGCGAAAACGAACTCGAACCTGCGGGAAATGGCTCGGCTGCACCCCAGCACGATGACATTCCGTTCTGATCCACACGAGATTGCCCTGGGTACGCCTGGGGCAATCTTCTGAATTCCCCACACGGAGGTAAACATGATCAAGAAGATTTACCGTGGCGAGCCGGACGGTGCAGTCAAAGTCATCCTGCCATCCAGCAAGTCGCGCCCCTTGCGTCACGTGGTCCTGCACAGCCCAACCGGGTTCGGTTGGGGCTACGGCGGCTCCGGACCGGCAGACCTGGCGTTGAGCATCTTGTGCGATGTGCTGGGCGAGCGACCATCTGAGAAGCAGATCTACCACGGGCGGTTCAAAGCCTACCCACACCACCAGGATTTCAAGCGCGAGTTCATAGCCCGGTGGGAGTTCGGAGGCGAGTTCGAGATCGACTCGCATACCATCGCTGGCTGGCTGCGCAAGCGGGGCGTGGAGGTGCAGCCATGACCGATGAGTACATCTCGGATGACGGTCCCGGCTCTGACCTGTTCGACCCCTACGAGACCGGCTGGTGGAAACCCATCTCCAGCGTTGAATCGGCGCCTGCAGATCAGCCATGCCCGAACTGCAATGGCGAAGGGTACGTGGTTGTCCGAGTCTATCCCTGGGACGGCTGTTCGTACGATGAAGAGCCGTGCAGGTTCTGTAATCCCAGGAAGGACCGCTCTGAGATGGATGACGAGTCACTAGAGGAGATGGATATCCCTTTCTAGCCTATTCTCACCGTTGGCATATCAATTCCCACACGTTCTGGAGGTGAATAGCATGCAAGATACCCTTACCCAGAAGCCGGAGATCGATATGGCAGGCAGGCCCACCCGCATTCGCGTGATCGGGTACACCTACCTGGTGGATTTCGGTCCATCGACTCAACCCCGTTTTCACACCATCAACAAGCAGCGCAGCTGCTCGTGTCCGTTGAAGGAAAACTGTCCGGCCATCGAAGCCGTGGCAGAGTACTTGCGCAACGGCGGGCAGCGCGCTCCCGACCCCATGCCGCCCTGCCCGATCTGCGGCGCGGAGACTGTCCGCGACCGCAAGTGGGACGGCAAGTACACCAAGGAACTCGGATGGCGCTGTTCAACAGGAGGTCTTAGACACTTCCTGGAGGCCAAAGCCGAACGCATACGAATGCAACAGCATTCGCAGGCGCTTCGCCGCCAGCAAGCAGCGGTCAGTGAACACGAAAGTGCAGCTGGCCGCTGATTTATTTAACGGAGGAAATGATGCAAGTTCACGCGTTGACACACATGGAATTCGAGCCTGCGCCAGTGCAGATCGGCGAGCCGTTCCGCTGCTGGGAGTGCGGGTCGCCTGACCAGGGCGGTATGTTCCTGATCATCGACCACTCCCCGTTGGAGGCATACGCCGATCATGTCTACTACATGCGCCTGGCCTGCGGGCACAACCCGCGCTGCGTGCGCCTGGGCGATGCCATCGCTCCGCTGCTTCCGCTGGACCGCTCGATTGACGAGAACCTGGCGAGTGTGCGTGAAGGATTAGCGTACCTTGCCAAGGCCGTACCGACCGATCAGCAGAACCAGGAGCCGGTCTCCAAGATCATCTACCTGCTGGTCGCCGGGCGCATCGCGCCCCAGACAGCCATCAACCAGCTGCGCGGCCTGGCACGTACGACCGAACCGTTTCTGCCCGCCCGGCTGCCCGTCATCGAACAAACCTGGCGGTAATCCCGCCATAACCAATTCACACGCCGCCCGCTCTGGAACCTTCCAGGGCGGGCGATTTCTTAAAACAACGCTTGCGTTGTTCCGGAGGAAAAACATGTGCCAGTTGCTGTTACTGCCGGATAAGTCCGGCAACACGAAATACACCCCCAAGCACAAGCTGCTCCCCTTGCGGGAGCGCCCGGTCGAACGGGTCAGCGCCCGCGCAGACGCCTGCACGATCGTAGAGCTGTTGGCTGCCATTCTCGGCGGTCCGCAGCCCATTGAGACTGCCGATGCTCTGCTGGCGCACTTCAACGGCCGGTTATCTGATCTTCGCCGCGCACCGGCGCACGAGATTGCCGATATCCCCGGCATCGGGCAGCAGAATGCCGCCCGTATCAAAGCCGCTGTAGAACTCGGGCTACGCCTGACGCTCAACACCGAAGAAGACCGCCCGACGATCCACAGCCCTGCTGATGCGGCTGCCATGCTGCAGCACGAGATGAGCGCTTTGGAACAGGAGCACCTGCGAGTAATCCTGCTGGACACACGCAACCGGGTGATCGACATCGTGGAGATCTACCACGGCAGCTTGAATTCCGCCCAGGTGCGGGTGGCAGAGTTGTTCAAGCCTGCCATCCAGCGCATGTCGGCGGCGATCATCCTGGTGCATAATCACCCGTCCGGCGACCCGACGCCCAGCCCAGACGATGTTGCAGTAACCCGGGCAGTTGTCCAGGCGGGCAAGCTACTTGACATCGACACACTGGATCACCTGGTCATCGGCCGCGGCCGCTTTGTCTCGCTCAAGGAACGTGGTTTGGGGTTTGACGGCCGCGTTTCCGAAACGAGGCCAGGTTACCGCCTGCGGTCAACCAGGTATTCCATCCATGAAGATGACGATCTGATTTACGCCTACACTCGCTCCCAGGCGTTGGAAGATGGCGTGCTGGTGGATGTCTCTCAAATGGCATCGGAAGCCGGTTTTCGTTACCCCACCGCTATAACCGCTGATTTGCATGCCCGCATCACCCCGAATGAGCAAGAGAATGCATTGGGTCAGAGCTATGAAGGCCGGTTGTGGGATGTGGTTTTCCTGGCATCCTTCACCGCGCGCCGGGTGGGTCAGGTTGATCGATGCAGCTTCGAGGTCGGTCTGTTCGAAGCCGAAGTAGCTCCGCCACATCGCACCCACCGCCGTACACTTTTATTGTGGATGGTGGTCGGTCCTGGCGATCAGGGTGAGCCGGTCATCACGATCGGTTTCCCTGAGGATTTTTAGGGAGGCAGCCATGACTGGAAGATCACTCCCCGGCCTGCCTGCCCCCTTTGAGAACACCTACTTCCGGGAACGCGCCATCAAAGTTGCCAACCGGCAAAAGCAAGGTCACATCCTGGTCTCCGGCTCAAAGTCAGATACGGATCAAGGTTTACCCCTGCCGTACATCCACGATGTACCCGGCCTGAGGCGTGGCAATTACCCCTACGATTACGAGTGTGAATGGGGTCGTTTCAAGTATGAGTACGAGTTGGGCTCCTATCTCTTCACACCACACAATGGTCAGGTTCCGCCCGGCTGGGAGCGCTACGACCTGCAAACACCTATCCAGCCCGTGACTGCTGTGATTGACCGGGCGCGCCGCCTGGCGACCGTCAAGACCCCGGACCGCGAGATCGTCCTGCGGGATGTACCGGTGGGCGAAAGCCCCTACAACCTGCTCCATCAGGTCAATGCTGCCCTGGCGCAAAGCTGTCAGCCCTTCGTGGCCTGGCGGCTGGAGTGGGTCAGCGGTGAGGTTGACCGGCTTTGGCCAGAATGCGTCCCGCAGATCCGCAATGAGCACGGCTCAGCCTACGTGACCGGCTATGCTCATGATGATGCCGGCAACCTGATCTACCTGGGCATGGTTGGACATAAGACGGTGCTCGAATCGATCCGGGCGACGATCCAGGCTCGCCAGCGTAAAAAGCTGTGGCTGCAAGGCAGACCGGTTTACCCACTGCCCACCCACTACTCCCAGACCTGGCAGCACCTGCCGGACTACGGCGCATACCACGCGGCACTGATCGCCAACTCCGCTCTGCTGGGCAAGTGGCAGCCAGGGGAAGAGATGGTTTACCTGCTGGTGTTCGAAGGTGAACTACTCGAAGGAACAACATCGGAAACCCAGACTCGACGCGTTCTCACTTCTCGCCTGTCAGAGGCGTTGCCAATACCCCTTCTGGACGATTGGTCTGAATCTCTCTGGGAAGCCGGGCAGAGGGAGAACTTGATCGTTGGGCTGGAAACCGGAGGCGATTGCCAGGTGGGATACCTGATACAGTTGACCGAGACTTTGTGGAAGGAGGTGATTACCAGATTATTGAAAGAACGAAAGATTCGCATTTCCAGTGGTCAATGAGAAAAGCCATAACAGGAAGGGATCAACTGGTTCCCCTCCTGTTATGGTTAACTCGATTAGCTCAGATTTGGAACTTTAGTAAAAGGATTCATCGATCTCATGGCCATTTTCTGGAAACAATTCGCAGGTTAGGAACGATCTGGCAAGATGTGGATAGAGCTCAAGCGTCCATTCTCCATCACAAATTCTGCATCACAAAGTTCATCGATTTCCTCTCGGCTATGGCTGGTCAACAGGATCGTAACCCCATCAGCTCTCAGTTCTTTCAACAGTCGATGCACATCCTTTATCCCTTCCCGGTCCAAACCGTTTGTGGGTTCGTCAAGAAGTAAGAGCCTGGGGTTCTCCATGATTGCCTGGGCAATTCCAAGACGCCGGCGCATTCCAGTCGAATAAGTGCGTACGGGCTTGGGTTCGAATGGATCCAGCCCAACCAGACGGATCGTGTTTACAATATCTTCGCTGGAAATCCTGTTTCGTATCATCGCCAATAACTGCAAATTTCGGAAACCGCTGTAGTGTGGTAAAAAACCCGGGGTCTCGATCAGGACACCTGTTTCGCCAGGAAATTCCACGTCTTTCCCAATTTCCCTCCCAGATACCCAGACCCGCCCCCGAGTTGGACGTACCAGCCCACAAATAACGCGTAACAACATGCTTTTCCCCGATCCATTTGGACCGCTAATGCCGAAAATCTTGCCAGGCGGCACGTTCAAGCGGATTTCATCCAGGATGAGGCGATCTCCAATTTGTTTGGAAACCCCTTCTACGGCAATGGCTAACTCTGCCTTGCTTGTGGTTTGTTCAATAAATTCTGATTTCATTTTCTCCATAGCTCAATCTTTCCTTCCCAATGTCAAATCGCGGGGCCATAGATGTCCATTCGTCGCACATACCATGTGCCAAGACCAAACACGATTAGATACAAAGTGGTGTTATAGATGAGCGACCATTCCATTGAAAATCCGGGCACATTCGGATCGAAGAACGTGTGCCGTAACAGCATCGACTGAGATCCAGGTAGCCAACGACTCAAATATGGGTTGTCGATTCCCAAAAGCCAGGAAATAATCGTCACAACCGAAACCGCACTAAAGCCATAGAAAGAGCGTCTTCCGATAAGTGATAGGGTCAACTGCACAGAAGCCAGCGCGTATAGAGTGCTACAGAACAAGATGAAAATCCACCCCAGAAGTGTACCAATCTCCATACCCTTCGGCATAACCCACATCTCACCAGAGATCATCAGTTCACTTGGTTGCCAGGACCAGGGAAGGATAATCGATCCTCCGGCTAAGACGGCAAGCATACTCATCAGCATATATCCAATCGCAAAAATCAACAGAACGACTTCTTTGCCAAACCACCAGCGGAGTCGAGATCCAACCAGTGGGACAACTGCATATCCCCTATACCGCAATTCACCGACGGCGATGTCACCGAACAGGTAGAAGAAAAGGATATGGGATATAAGCCAGGGCAACGCCTGTACCAAAGAATAACCCCAAACGCCTGGCCCGGAAAATGAAACGAAGAAGGCATCCCAAAGATTAGCTGTCATTGCACTCTGGGAGGTACTTAATTGGTCGACAACTTGTATTGCACTGCGCCACCCCGTGAATCCAAAGAGAACAAATATTCCGGCGAGGGAATGCCATCGAAGCGATGTACGCAGGTTCCAGCGCATCATGGTAAAAAATGGAGCATTACTCATCATTGCTCTCTATGTATAAAATCTTGTTTGTGGGCAATCTTGAATCCAATGATCAGCAAAATGGAACACCATAAAAGCCAGTAATATATTGAAGTCGGTAGAGATGGATACTGATTTGTTACGTTGCCAAAGGAGTGGAGGTTAAATAACAAGTGTTGATGGATAGATAGATAAGCATAGGGAAGGGGTAAGTTCGCCCTTAAAGCGACCAGCCCGCTAAAGTTAGCAATGACGCCGGCGATAAACCCAACCAGATGGTGATTAGAAAGCAGGGTGAAGCACATGACCAACAGTCCCATGCCAAACCACCCAAGAGATAGTAGAAGCAGAAGCCATCGAGCTGCGGATGCGGATGAAATGATTAATGCATCTGGGTTAAGATTAAATTCCTGTGGATATTGTAGAACTGCCTGGCTCCAGGAGTTTTCCCAGGGAAGGACAAACGTGGCAACCATTGCAACGATCCCAACATTCAAACCCGCATAACAAAGTACTGCTAATCCTAAAATCAGGGTTTTACTTAACCACCAACGTCTTCGCGAGCCCACGCGTAACAAGGCAAGTTGACCAATCCCCGACTCGAGAAACATGTCGCTGACCAGGTAGAGATAAAGCGGATTAAGCACAAAAAATACCAGATTGCCATTGCCGAAAACGCTAAATAAGACATCCCATGAATTGCTGCTCAAATCGTAATTTCTGGCGCGAACCAGTACTCCTCCAACAACAATATACGAAATAAACAGAATTGTAGGGACCGGCAACAACCAGCGCATGCGCAGCAATTTTTGCTCGATTTGGAAGTACAGGTAGCGCACAGGGATTAACCTCTGTTGTTGCTTCTTTGTTAATTTTCTCAAATTCTACTTTTCACCTTGTGAGCCATTACGAAGTACAGCACGGTGCTGATGAGAAATACGCCTCCTAAATTGGTTAACACGTTCAGCCACGCAATATGATTCAACCAGTGGGGGACAAAAGCTGAAACAGGCGACCAGGCCGGTATCCCTAGAATCGCCAAACCGTAATGCACTACATTGTAAAGGACGAAAGGCGTTGCCAGGATGATATAGCGATTGTCTGTGAGTGTAGAAAGCGATAATCCAAAAATTGCGTAAGTTGCACCAAACAAGAAACTTAATGCGATCAGGGACAAGATGTACAGATCAGGCGCTGAGTCATATAGAGTGCCAAACGGTCCAAGCGCCCCACTTGGTTGTATACGTGCTTGAAAAGGATCTGGATTCAAACCCCTGGGCAGTATGATTACCGAGAATAGGAAGCATAAGGACATTGGTATGGATACTGCGAAACCCCCGGACAAGAAAGAAACGATATATTTCGCCGTGAGATACCGACGATAGGTTGTCCTGCTTAGAACGAAACGCAAATAACCCAACACGCGATCGTAAGCGAATGTGTCTGCGAAAGGCAAAACGGCTATGAGGGGAGCAATGAGGCCAATAAGGCCACTCTGGGCCCAAATCACGGCATCATAAGCATTGTTATAATAGGGAGGCAATCTGGCAAGATACTCAGCATCACCCCACCAGGAAGGACCTGACATGTAATCAGCGAGACCTTGAGTTAATGCTAGAACTCCCAATACAACTGCCAAAAAGAACGAACGGTTATTAAATGCTCGATTTATTTCTTCGCGTAACATGGCCTATGCTCATTAATTCACTGTTGTGGTTTGAAAAATAGACATACGGGCAACTGCGCGGACAGTGCGATTTGCTCCGTCCGCGCAGCTGAAGCGCGTCTCGAGCCAGTGAAGTATTTAGAATCCACAAGCTCCGGGATTGTCTGAGCTCCACTTCCCAATTGCCTGGACATCAACAGGCGTAGTTATATAAGTGGCGATGCGAGCATGAGAAATACTTTTCGTTCATTCATGTTCGTTGTCTCCTCTCATCTGGTATTTGATCGTGGCTTTATAAGTGAGATCGTATCTAAACCCTTTCACCCTTATTTGAACCCTTTAACCATTCCTTTCTCAAAATATCCATAAGCATTTAGCTGCACCATCGTCATGGTAGTGACTGTGCGATCGTTATCAACTGCTCCTTTGTGAGCATCTGTCCTGCCAGGTGAAAAACATCCCCATCATGTTCCCAAACCAGGTTTCCCCATTCCGGATTGCTGCTCCATTCACCGCTAGCGTTCCATGTCCCCGGATACCACCAGGCGGATATATCACCAATCGTGGTTTCTGATAACTCAACAGGACCTACCAAGAATACTGGTCCCGCCTGTTCTTTATCTGATTGGATCACGAGGCCAAATTTTGTCTCACCAGCGTGGAAAACCTGGAATATCAGCCCTTGATCAACAGGCGCTTGAATTTGTGTAAGAACCAATAAATGGTCTGCGGGGTCTCCACCGACCAGGAAATTGATACTTAGCTGATAAGGAGGTAACGATGGCCCGCCACCTGCCCAATTTTTACTCGCCATGGACGGAAATCCAAGCTGTCTGACGTCTCCTTCCATCACAGTCAGGTCCTGCCAGACAAAATTTTCAGGCAAGTCTTTGGGAACCGGGAAGCTATTCCCATCCGGGAGAATAATTCGGCGACCCGGTGCAGGGACGTTGAAACCCGCCTCGCCGATCAATTTCCATCGTTCTGCTGGATACTCGATTGCGTAGATTTCATAACCAATGTTAGACGTCCCTAATAAAGGAGATTGCCAATCATGATGCAGCGCATTAACCACCAAAGGCTGTAACTTATCTTGACGACTGAAGGAGAAACCCAACCAACTGGCCAAAACCGAACGCGTTTGTGGTATTGCAAGCAGTATAGTTAAGGTGAAAATCAGGGCAAACGCACCTACAACGCCCAGACGCCATCCACTTGACGATCTGAATTCCCATTTCAAACGTAATCCGGATAAGATGTTTCTCCGCAATCGAACCCCCTTTTGTGAGGTCGAAGTAACCTTGATAGCTTTCTCCGCCTCCAAATCACCCGCAAAACTAGCTTGCATGCTCTTGACCAGGCGATCTCCCAGTTCCTGCTGAAACTCTGGCCTGGCCTGAGGCACCGTCTCGACAAGGTGACTGCAAAACCCGAGAATAGACTGGGCTTCTACTTTCCGATTCCCCCCATCTTCTAGAATCTCCTCAACTTTTTCAATTAGTTCCCGATCTAAATCTGACAATTGATTATTCTCGTTCATGATGTCTCCTCCTTACCCCCTGTTCGGTTTAAATGGTAAATGTATTTTCGATGCAGGCTCACCAACGCCCTGGAAAGATGTGATGCTACAGTTCGTTCATCCAGTCCCAGGACTGTTGCGATCTCTTTATTGCGCAACCCGCCAAAAAACTTTAGCAGGATCACTTCCTGGCGCCGTGAAGGCAACTCAAAAATCAACCGGCGGAGTTGTGCGAATTTCTCCTTTCGAAGCAGCGCGTCTTCCGGAAGCAGAACACTGGCTCGCAATTCAGGGAGTTCTTCCAGAGATAGAGGTTCATCCACTGGATTGTTCTTCCGGTAGTAATCGTTCACCGTATTATGGGCGATACGAAAGATCCAGCCGGCGAATGAATTCTCGTGCTGCCATTCAAAACGAGTGATCCCTTCCATCGCTTTGAGAAATATCTCTGAGGTCATATCTTCAGCGTCTTGAATGCGACCAACCCGATAACTCACGTAAGCGTACACCCTGGAAAAGTAGGAATCGTATAAGTGCCTGAAAGCCAGCGGGTCATTTTGAGCTTTCTCGACCCACTCCCGTTCACAAGATACTATTATTAATTGTTCCTGATAGCCCTTTTCCATCTATCTTTTACCAACCACATGCTGTTTTATAAACCAGCCTCTCCAAGAAGCTCCTAAGGCCAGTGAAATGATCATTATTTCAATTAATAATCTCCAAAGTGGGTTAGTCCTCCCAGAATATGGAATCCCCAGTATCAAAAATGCTGATAAGAAGCGATCACCCGCATACATCAGAAGAGCAGGTAGAAATAGAGCCCATCTTTTATTTCCTGAAAGACTTCGCAGATTCTTTCCGATCCAATATCCATATATTGTATAAACGCCTAAATCACATAGGTAAACAACCAGGAAGAAATAAGGTACTAATAGTACAAGCTCAATCCGGACAATTCCCCAAAACAGACCTACCAATCCGGAAACAATAAAGATTGCGTACAAATTTCTAAACCGAAAATTTCCACTCAGCGCAATCATAAAGATGGTTACCTTCCTACTGCACCCAAGAACCACCTTCGCACTTTGTATACCAATAAGGCGGCATGGTCCCTTCGAATGCACAGGACTTGTTCCATTTTCCACCAGGTTCTGCCCGAAAAGTTGCTGTTGTCCGATGCCATATCTGGAAAATATTATGATCGTATGTTCCCTTAACAGATAGGTAAACAACAGATGGGCCATTGAAACTCTTCGTTTTGGTACAGCTGATGAGATACCAACCAGTTCCAGATCTCCACCAGCAATACGGACTTGCTTCCGCACCACCGTAAACTTTTGTTCCGTCATCCCAATAAGTCATTTCAGAGTGGGTCTGTGTAACTGTAATTCCAAACTGCTCATAAAAACTTTCGCGCGCCCACCCAAAACGTTTTACAGCTGTTGCCATTGAATCTTGAATCTCATTAACAGTCTCAGACTCACCAGGTGCTATCACATCATCGATAGGAGCTTGCATATCGCCTTCCGGTGGCGGTGGAGGGATATCTTTCTTGAAAGGTTGGCGGTTAATTTCGGATATGATAAGTTGGCAATCTTTCGTGGCCCTTAATGTAGCACTGGTATACCCTGGCTGATTGCTGCCCATCTCTATTGTGTAAGCTGGAAACTGGCAATAATCTTGAGATGTCAGCATCCCTACCGCAATGACATCACCTACAGTTGCTGTGATTCTTCTGTCCTCAATTATTACATCCACCCATTCTTGAGGATTTTCTTGTTTACTATATCCGGATTGAAATGGGAATACAACAATCAGGATAGCTAAAATTGTGAGAATTACTTTACTTTCGATTTTCATGATCGTTTCCTAATAAATTAGTTCAATATTTCCACTTGACAATTACACTGTTCGAAAAGGCTATGGATTGGTCATCGTTTTAGAATAATCTATTGTGCCTCCATCCCCTGGATAACCGCTATCCTGCCACCAATGTTGGATATAGTTGTGTCCACGTAACGTCTGTCCGGATGGGCAACTGGCTTTTAATTTTGCCATTCCATCTGAGATAGAGGTTTTATTGTATTGCATCATCCATGGGTTATCCTGAACTTCGTACCTGATGTAGGTGCCCCATTGAATGGTATAGTTACAGGTACAATACGTCGTCCATACATTTACACCAAACTGGTCCATCGACCGAGAAGGACTTGTGTAATCGCTGTAACTGGCATTCCAGTTCCAACCACCCTGATCTGTAACATTGTTTGTATAGTAGACAGTGGTTAAGCCATAATAATTTTTCGACGCTGCGTAAACCGTAGTAGTAACCAGAAGCATAATCAGTATACATGTTGTCAAACTACTGACAATTAAATGCTTCGATGGACGAGTTTTCATTTCTACCTCCTACTCGAAGTAAGCCAGAATTTCCGCCGGAGGTGTTTCGGCGTTCTCAATATTGACCAGGGATATCTGGCGCGTAAGTTTCATCTCATCGCCTGGATAAATATGGTAATCTTCCGTCTTCAGGAGCAAGCCCGTAGCTTGCGAGAAATAGTATTTGCCTGCTGCACCAACAATTACGATGGGGGATTTTGCCAGTTTCATGGGTTCTTGAAAATGCTGCGTTGCAGTAAACACAACCAGTTGGTTCCCATCCACTTCCAGCTCTGTTGTTTCCAGGTCGAGAATATCCTTATAGGCTTCAGCAAAGGAGATGAAGTTGCCATCCAGGGTAGGCAGGTACATTTCCTTCTCTGAGGCGACCATACCGACAGATAGATTGGACCAGATTCCATCCTGGAAAACCGTGATTTGGGTGGTGCGAGGATCTCCCGTGTCATCAATCGTTACCGCCTGAACGGCATAACCATCGGACCCCACTAAGACCCATAACTCACTGGTTGATTTTGTAGGTACAGGTGAACCATCGGGCAGAGTTACCGATTCTGTGAAAAAGGATTCTATTTGTGAGGTAATGTGTAACCACCCCGGCGAAAGGTAAGTCAGGTTTGCCTTGGCTGAGATCTCCTTTGCTATAGCAATGATTTCATCATTCGTATTTTTTTGTTCCGAGGTCATATAGACGGAATTTGGAAACCGCTCCAGTGTAGACCCGGGCTCTTCACGTTGTTCGGATACAACTTGTTGGACTATGTTAGGAGATCCCGTCGACTGAGCCGGATCCAGTTTCAGGATTTCCCTGAGAGAAATTTTCTGTGCTAAGCCTTGTTGATACCGAAGACTGCCCGTAATTAACACAAGAAGACCTACAGCCATTATGAAATATGCGATTTTGTTTTTCATTTTTGCTCCCTTCTGTTGCCCCATCACTCCTCACAAAAGGTAAAAAAGGTCAGCCCAGTAACCTTTCATTGGTTCTACCTGATTGATTGAGGATTGTTAAGTGATCAAATTCTCTCAATCATAATAACGCAGGCATAGCTAAAATACTGCATGGGTCAAGTAAAAATTTGTTACCCGCGTATTTTTGAGGAATCGGGCGGATTTATTATTGTTCAACGGAATTTCTTGGAGATGCCGATGGTTGAGAAGATAACGAAAGAGACGGGGATCCAATATTTGGAGATCCTAACGTTGGCAGGTTCAATTCATTTAGAGATTACCAAGGAGGTGATCCTGTACAAATATCAAACACTACACCGTTCATATAATTTAATTCATCACTCTACCCCTTGAGGGGATCTTACACCCCTCGGGGGTAAGGTGTCCTCCAGGGGGCAATTCACATGGAGGACACACACATGAGACTTGCAGGAATTGAAAAGGGAGGGTTTTATCCCTACCCTGTACACATGGCGGAAGCTACAGCTTCTTGGTTCATCCCGCTTCCGGCGGGCACCCGTGGGCGGATGCTCGACCCCTGCGCGGGTAAAGGCGAAATCGCTAGCCTCCTGGGTAAGCTGCTCAACTGCGAGACCTGGGGCTGCGAGCTATTCCCCTACCGCGCTGAGAAAGCCACCGCTCGCATGGACAAGTGCCACAGCGCCGCCTGGGAGAGCTGCTCACTCACCGACGAGTCGGTCACACTCTTATGGCTTAACCCGCCCTATGATGACGATCGACACGGCGACGAGAAGCGGCTCGAGCTGGCTTTCCTGAAATCGACCACTCCTAAGCTTGTGCGCGGCGGTGTGCTGGCGTTTGTCATCCCCCAGCGCATCCTGTGCCTGGCGGAGATTGCCCGCTACCTGGCCAGCCAGTATGTGCGCCTCACCGTCCTGCGTTTCCCGGATGGTGAGTATGAACGTTTCAAACAGATCCTGCTGCTGGCGACACGGCGAGAGAAGTACAACGTTCCCACCAACGAAGATATCGAAGCCATCCAGCGTTTGGCGGGAAGCAACCTACCGCAGTTGGGTTTCGCTCCTGAGCCGGTCTACCAACTGCTGCCGACCCCACTCAAGGGCGCTGGCGGAAGGACAATCACTTTTCGCCGGCTGGACTGGGCGCCCGATGACCTGGTAGAAGCCAGTCGCTGGGCAGGCGTTCGCAAAACACGCGCCTGGCAGGATCTGGTTCATCCGATCAATACTGATATCGCTTTTACGCCCACCATGCCGCTCAAGAAAGGCCACTTGGCGATGCTGATGGCTTCCGGTATGATGGGTACCCTGCGCCTGACCAACGACGATGGTTATCCCATGCTGGTCAAAGGTCGGGTGGTCAAGGTAGTGGATAAGGTTGTCCACCGAGATCCAGAAGACCCAGAGACAATCGTTGAACGTTATCGGGATCGTTACGTCACAACGGTCGCCACGCTCTCACAACATGGGCTGGAGCTGATCCAGGATGTGGATTCGCTGACGCGTTTCATGCGCCAGTACGGCGACAAGATCGCTGCCCACACCTTGGAGACCTACCAGCCGCTCTACGATCTGAAACCCACAGAGGATGAGTTGCTTGTCCTGGAAAGCCTGGGCAAGGCTCGCAAGGCGCTGCCAGGTCAAGCGGAAGCTGGACTTCTCCCAACCCAGAAGCACGCTGCTATCGCAGCCGCCCGCGCCATCCAGTCACATCGCACTGCCAATCTTCAAGGCGAGATGGGGCTGGGGAAGACGACCATCGCCCTGGCGGTGATCGACCTGCTAGACGCTTACCCAGCGCTTATCCTGTGCCCACCGCACTTGGTTCCCAAGTGGATCCGGGAAGCGGAAGATGTCATCCCCGCAGCCAAAGGGCGCGAGCTGCGCCGCATCGGCAAGGGCGAAGATGGCGAGATCAACGATATACGCCAATTCTTCGCTGATTTCGATGCCGGCAGGCTTGGGCCCAAAGCGATCGCCGTGGTGGCTTCCACCTCGGCCAAGATGGGCGCAGGCTGGCAGGCAGTAGTAAAGGCCAAGCCGATTAAGGTGAAAGGCAAAGCCCAGGTCATCTACACTTGCCCGCAGTGTGGGCAGTTGCAGGTCGATGCCCAAGGTATCCCGATCACCGAGATAGAGGTCTTCCAGAAGCGCCGCAGTTTCTGCAATGCGAAGGTTTCGGGTTGGGAGCTGGATCGGGATGGTCGCCGCAAGCTAGACAAAGATGGCAATCCAGTCTGGGGTATGCGCTCCTGTAATGCACCGCTCTTTGAATTTACCGGCATGCGTCGTTGGTCGATCGCGGAATACATCAAGGACAAAGCCAACGGGCGGTTCCAGATCCTCGTGGGAGATGAGGTCCATGAATACAAGGCGAAATCCAGCGACCGGGGTGTGGCTTTCCACCAACTGGTGGAGGCCAGCCGCTACACACTCACCCTGACCGGCACGTACTTTGGGGGCAAGAGCACCTCGATCTTCTGGTTGCTGCATCGCCTGAACCCGGCTGTGCGCAGCGACTTCGCCTTTCATGACGAGCTGCGCTGGGCAGGGGCGTATGGTGTGCTGGAAAGTGTGCGCAAGCGCCGCGCTGGCGATGAAAGTAGCGAAGAGGATGGCACCTTTACCGGCAATCGCCGCTATCGGGAGCAGGCGCGCGAGATCCCGGGTGTCAGCCCGGCGATCATCACCCGCCTGCTGCACAACTCGATCTTCCTCAACCTGAAAGACCTGGGAGTCGAGCTGCCGCCCTACACCGAAGAAGTTGTCGAGCTGGATATGGACAGCAATCACGGCCGCCAATATCGTGGGATGGAAAGCATCCTGCGTCACATGGCGCGCCGGGATCAGCGTTATCTGTCGCTATGGCTGCAGTGGGCGCTTTCGCGGCCAAATTCGGCTTTCAGAGATGAGGTCGTCGCTGCCAACCATGCTTCGGTACCGGTAAATGTATTGGAAGCGTTGGCAAGAGAGATGCTGGAGAGCACCACCACAGAAGACCCGTTGGAAACCCATGCTGCCCAAACCCTGTTGGAAGCTGCCCGGCTGGCTCAGTCAGCGGCTGCCCGGCGAGAGAAGGAAACGTTGGTCAAGGTTCCGTTGATGCCCCTTGAGGCTGTGGTGGATCACTTTGGCTTATTGCCCAAGGAAAGCTGGCTGTCCAGCTTCTGCAAAGCGGAGACAGCCCGCGGCCGACGGACACTGGTGTACGTGCGCCAGACCGGTACCCGTGACATACAGGATCGCCTGGAGAATGTGCTCAAGCAATCTGGAGTACAAGCCATCACTTTGTACGGCTCGGTGAACCCACGCCGGCGCGAGCGCTGGATCGAAGATCACGACTACGCCGATGTGCTGATCACCAACCCTCGCCTGGTGCAAACCGGGCTGGATCTGGTCAGCTTCCATACAATCGTGTTTTATGAGCCGGAATACAGTCTGTACACCCTGTGGCAGGCGTTGCGGCGAGTGTGGCGGTTAGGTCAGACCCGTCCGGTAAAAGCTGTCTTCGCCGTCTACAAGGATGCCATGGAAGCCCAGGCGCTTGCTTTGATGGGGCGCAAGATGCGTGCTGCTCAGACCTTGTATGGAGATGAGGTCGGCGGTGCAATCGTGCCCGTGGAAGATGGCGACTTCATCACCGAGCTTGCCCGTGAAGTGTTGCGCGGTGCTGAGCTGGACGATCTGCAGTCGCTCTTTGCGGATGAGATGCGGGTATCGAACTCGCCCATGGGTTGTCCGACCGAAATCAGCCCGGTGCTGATTCCCGTGAGTCCCAAAACTTGGCTGGATTGGGCGCTGGAACACCAGGCAGCCAAAGCGGCTGCTGGTAGAAGGTCCGCTGGTAAACGGAGCAATATCGTCCAGCCAGGCCAGTTATCGATTTGGAGTAACCCGAAGGAGGAATAATCCCAATTACAGAGACATCTCACAATCAACGCTCCGGTTCTGACATCACGAATGTCGGGACCGGAGTTTTCTTTTACCCCCTAAGGTGCATAAGAGACATTCAATTCTATTTAGAGTAAGAGGTGCAATTATGGCAGATGAGAGTCTAAGTCAAAACTCTTCTAAAAAACCTGACCCACAAGTTAATCAGGTTTCCGGAGATGATATAACCCCTTCCCAGGAGCAGCAAACCTTACCAGACAGGCTCCCTCAAAGCCTGATCGAATGGCTGGCGCGCATCAACCGCCGTTACCTGGCGCTTAACCAGGAAAAGACGAACGACACCAGCTAAATTTCACCCTGGCTGCTCCCGGATTGGAGGTGTGCCGTGAAAAAATCTGAATAGTATTCTCTGTTGATACCCCGCATTACTACTTCGAATGAAAGGATTGAATAAGATGAACCGATACAAGCAAAGAGAAGACTCTTCCCCCCTCCCTGGAGCAGCCTACATTCGCTTTTCTTCTGAGATGCAGAGCGACTCATTCAGTTTGGATGCCCAGCTGCGCCAGATCAAGGAACAGGCTGAGCGTGATGGGGTCGAGATTGTCAAGGTGTTCGCCGATCCGGCCCAATCGGCTTACCGCAAGAAATATCGCCCAGGGATCAATGCCATGCGCGAAGCTGCCCGGCGCGGCGAGTTCAAGGTGCTGTACGTCCACAAAGTAGATCGCCTGGCGCGCCGCCTGGAATGGTCTCTGGAAATCGTCCACGAGCTGCAAGAGCTCGATATCATATTCAAAGCCGTCCAGCAGCCCTTCGATCTGGGTACACCGGAGGGTAAGCTCCTGTTTCACCTGGTCAGTTCGCTGGGCGAGTTCTACAGCGATAACTTATCCAAAGAAACCAACAAGGGCAAGCTGGAGCGTTCGCTGCAAGGCTATCACAACGGAGCCGTTCCCTGGGGATACATCAGCGTGCTGCAGGGCAACCGTAAGGTAGGGGTCCCTGATCCAGAGAAGGCTCCGGTGGTGGTGGAGATGTTCGAACGTTATGCCACAGGAAGATACTCTGATATGCAAATTACCGAATGGCTCAACGCCCAAGAATTACGCACCAACCGCGGTCATCCTTTCGGTAAAGACACAGTTAGGGATATGCTGTGTAATGCTTACTATGCTGGCAAGATCCGTTACCGGGGTATGAGTGTACGCCCAAAAGGCGTCAGTTTTCGCTCTACGCCTCCTAAAGTTGCCGATGGACAACATAAGGCAATCATATCCGAAGAATTATGGCGGCGATGCCAGGCTGTGCGCGCCAGCCGGCGCGTGCAGGTGGATACCTTGCAGAAGACGGTACGCATCAACCTGTTGCAAGGGTTAGTCGTATGTGCTCGCTGCGGGAGACGACTGAGGATACAGACTCCTAAGCGCGGTCCGACTTACTACCGGGAGGACTCCCACCTGCGCGGCTATCGAGACTGTTCGGACATCAGCCAATGTGTACGGGCGGAGTCGATTGACACCCAGGTAGGTGAACTGGTGCAATCACTCAGGTTGCCTGTCAATTGGGAAGACTCAGTTCGCCGTTTATGCCAGCAACAACGCGAAGGTCCTGATCCGGAGACTGAGCGTAAAGAGATCCGCAACACCATCCGGTTGATGCGTGAGAACTACGAACGCGGTCTGTACGAAGGCGAAGAGTATCAATACTGGCAGAAGGTCAGTGCCTTGAAGGAGAAATTGGACTTGCTCAGCAGGCTGCCGGAGCCAGCCATCGAACGAGCTGCCAGGACCCTGCTCGATCTACGAGAGAGTTGGGAATGGGCGACCAAAGAAGAACGCAAGGATCTGGCGCGCATGATGATCCAGGAGGTCGGCGTCGATGTTGCCGCCAAGCGCGTCATTTGGATAAAAGCTCGCCCCGATTTTGATGTGCTCTTCCAGTTGTTGAACAACCTGCGCGTGGATGAGCAACGGCGCTTCTGGATCGCCTATCCTGAGGCAGATGAGGATGATTGTGACATAAGGGAAGATTTGGGACAGATGGGGACGGAAGTCAAAATCGCCTTCCCGATGTCCCACAATGTCTTGACAATCGTGGAGGAGTACGTACAATGAAGGGTATACACATTAAAAGCGGGATCGCCCAGCAGACACTGAGCGATCTCCAGCGTATACCTTCAGCACTTTGACATTCGTTCACCAAGCGTTGCTGCCGGCGAAGATGCTCTAAAAGTTATACGCTCTGCGGAGAGGGTGGGATTCGAACCCACGGTGGCCCGGTTGGACCACAACGGTTTTCGAGACCGCCCCATTCAACCGCTCTGGCACCTCTCCAGGTAAGACGGGGCGTATTATACCAAAGAAATGCCTAAATATCCACTGTTTCACCGTCCGCCGGGAAAGCCACCGGGCGAATGCCCTGCTCGCGCAGCCGGTCACTGAGCGCGCCAGCGGCGGGGGCCTCGCTGTGAACCAGGTAGACGCATTTCAGGGTCTTTCGCGTGGCCCCGGCGTACTCTATCAGCATATTCTGCCCGGCGTGGGCCGAAAGCCCGCCAATGGTGCTGACCTGGGCCCGGCGGATGTACTCTTCTCCAAAAATGCGCACGCGGCGGGCGCGCTCGGCCAGCCGCCGCCCCAGGGTATCGGGCGCCTGCCACGAGACGATCAGGATGGTATTGCGCTCATCTTCGATATTGTTCTTCAGGTGATGCAAAATCCGCCCGGTTTCGGCCATCCCCGAAGCGGAGATAATGATCATCGGGCCTGACAGGTCATTCAGCCTCTTCGACTCTTCTACGCTGCGGATGTACGTCAGCCCGTCAAATTCCAGCGCCGGGTGGCGGTGTTCAGCGACAAAGGCGCGCGTTTCTTCATCGTAACACTCTGGATGACTGCGAAAAACTTCTGAGACATTCACCGCCAAGGGGCTATCCACATATACCGGGATGGTGGGCATTCGCCCCGCGGAGATGAACTGGTTCAAAGCATAGACCAGTTCCTGGGTGCGCCCTACGGCAAAAGCCGGGACGATGATTTTGCCGCGTTTTTTAATCGCATCCATTACCACCTGGTAGAACTCTTCGTAGGCCAGTTGCGGGTCGGCGTGCGCCTTATCGCCATAGGTGGCTTCCATCACCAGGTAGTCCGCATCACTGGGCAAAACGGGGTCGCGCAGGATGTGCAGGTTGCGGCGGCCAATGTCGCCCGAAAACCACACTACCTGCGTTCGGCCGTTCTCGCGCACCGTTAGACGCACCGATGCTGACCCCAGAATGTGGCCCGAGTCAAAAAAATGGGCGGTTACGCCCTCCACCGGCTCAAAATCCTGCTGATACCCGCGCGGCACCAGTTGTTTGGCCGCCTGGGCCGCGTCCTCTTCGGTATAGAGCGGTTCCACCGGGGGCAAGCCGCCGCGCGCGCGTTTTTTGTTCACATAGGCCACATCCGCTTCTTGAATGCGCCCCGAATCGCGCATCATAATGTTTGCCAGGTCGCAGGTGGCTGGTGTGGCGAAGATCGAACCGCTGTAACCGCTTTGGACCAGGTTGGGCAAATTCCCGCTGTGATCGGTATGCGCGTGCGTCAGGATCACCGCATCTAACCGGCGCGGGTCGAAACGAAAGTACCGGTTGCGCCGGTACGATTCGTCGCGCTTGCCCTGGTACAGCCCGCAGTCAATCAACAGCCGGCTGCCATTCACTTCCACCAGAAACTGCGAACCGGTCACCGTTTGCGCCGCGCCGTAAAAAGAGATTCGCATGGCTGGTCCTCTCGCGTGGATTAACTCAACAGTTCCAGGATTTGCCTGCCGAAATGCTCGAACCGCCAGGGCAGGCCGGCCATAATGGCGGCCAGTTCTTCCAGACTGCGCGGGTTGCGTTCAGCAATGGCTTCCATCACGTCGCGTGGCAGCACAATGTCTGATTCTACGCCCATCACGCGCGCAGTAGATTTTCGCCAGTTGCGCAGCACATCCAGCCGCCAGAGCAGTTGGTCATCGGGGCGCGGCGCGTAAGGGCGGTAAGCCGGCGGGCCGAGTATGCCGCGCTCAACGGCCGCGAGCAGGCCCGCGCCATAACGCTGGATCAATTTCTGCGACAGCCCTGCTATCTGGTTTAATTCTGAACGCTTACGCGGCATGCGCTGGGCTATCTCCAGCAGAACCTGGTTCGATAGCACGCGGAAAGCCGGTTGGTTGAGCGCCCGGGCCTGTTCGTCGCGATACTGGCACAACTGCATTAACACCGCCGCCTGGCGCGGGGACAGATCTTGCGCTCCGGCAATGCGCCAGCAGTTAACGCCGTTATCGTGCAGAGCGCCGGCCTGTACCTGCGTCAGCCGCTCAAAATCTTCCTGAGCCAACTCCCATCGCCCAGCCGCGATCAACTGCTGGCGCAGAATATTACGCAGGGGGATCAGATAATGCGTATCCATGCGGGCGTAGTTCATCATCACCGCTGAGATGGGCCGCTTGGACCAATCGGCGCGTTGATACCGTTTATCAACCGCGATGCCAAACTCTTCTTGCAGCATGCTCCCCAGGCCCAGACCCGCCCGGCCCAAAATGCGCGCCGCCAGCATGGTATCGAACAGATTCGCAAACGTGAAGCCAAAATCGCGCTTCAGGCAAACCAGGTCATATTCAGCGGCATGGAAGATTTTTTCGATCCTCGGGTTAGCAAAAATGGGCCCCAACGAAGAAAGATCGTGCAGCGCCAGCGGGTCAACCAGGTAATCGGTCTGAGCAGTCGAGAACTGAATCAGGCATACCTGTTCCTGATAAGCAAACAGGCTGTTCGACTCGGTATCCACCCCTAAAAGCGTCTCCGCTGAGAGCGCCTTGACCATCCTTTCCAGTTCATCAGGCTGCGCCACCCAGACCAGTTCATTTTGCTCCGTTTCTACCATAACCAATCGTGTTCCTGTTCTCTAAGCGCAAAAAAACAATCCCGCCCATTAACCTCACTACAGCCCACACTACTTTTCAACCTTATTTTACTCGGTTTCGCCAAAAAATTGCGCGGCGCGTCTCACCAGAGTTTCTGCCCCCGAATGTCATGCCCCTTGATCCTTTTTTGCTAAGACCCCTAACGTTATGGTATATTATTTGTACCTGTTCAACCACGCCTAGGGAGGTGAACAGGTCAATGGGCAAATTACATCCTCTACGATGAGCGGGAGGGTTATGAAAGAGAAAGTTCTCATCATTGAAGATGATGAAGGCATTCTGCGTGTACTCCGCAGGGCATTGATTTATGAAAATTACCAGGTTGAGACCGCCCTGGACGGCGAAACCGGCCTGAACCTGGCGCGCGACTGGCGGCCCGATCTTATTATCCTCGATCTGATGCTGCCGGGCATTGATGGTTTAGAGGTGACTCAGCGGCTGCGCGTGGAAGGTAATATTCCCATTTTGATGCTCACCGCCAAAGACACCATCACCGACCGCGTGCAGGGGCTGGATGCTGGCGCCGATGATTACATGACCAAGCCTTTCGAGCTGGATGAACTGCTGGCGCGCGTGCGCGCCCTGCTGCGCCGGACTCAGTTAGAGCGCGCGCCGGTGCTAACCTTCAACGACCTCACCCTCGACACTTCCACGCGCCAGGCCACCCGGCATGGCCGGCCAATTCCGTTAACGGCCAAAGAGTACGATTTGCTGGAGTTGTTTATGCGTCACCCACGCCAGGTGATGACCCGCGAAATGATCTTTGATCGCGTCTGGGGGTACGACTTTGGCGGCGAGAGCAACGTGCTGGACGTGTATATCCGCTATCTGCGCCAGAAGCTGGAAAACGAGGGCGAAAACCGCCTGATTCATACAGTCCGAGGAGTCGGCTACGTTCTCCGAGAAAATCCCTGATGTCACTGCGCCTGCGCCTGACTTTGCTCTATACCACCCTGTTGGGCGGGACGATCTTGTTATATGGCGCGCTGGTGTATGGGCTGGTCACCCTGGCGCTGGTATACCAGATTGACAACACCCTCATTCAACAGGCCGATCAGTTAACGGCTTTTCTGCGCGTTAACGCCGCCAATCAGTTCGATCCGCGCGTTTTGGCCGAATTTCAACCCACCGACAGCACCCTGATCTTCCAGATTTGGGGCAATGATCGCACGTTGCAGTTTGCACGCCCATCCGGTTGGACAGCCGCCCTGGATGAGCGCGGACTGCGCTCGAATCGTCCCCTGTTCAACTCTACCTACAGCCTGGGCCGGCATCTGCGCGTCCTCAGCATCCCACTTGAAACCACTCGCGGCCCGGCTGGGGTAATGCAGGTGGCCCTTAGTCTCAGCCTGCTCGACGCCACCCAGCGCGCGCTTTCTTCCGTCCTCATTGTACTGGCTCTGGTTTCGATGGGTCTGGCCGCTCTGGCCGGCTGGGTGATGACCGGCCAGGCCCTGCTGCCGCTGGCGACCGCCACGGACCTTGCCACGCAGATCACCCGCGCCGACGATCTTTCGCGCCGCATTCCCTATCACGGCACTGAGTCAGATGAAGTTGGCCGGCTTATCCTGGCCTTTAACGAAACCCTCAGCCGCCTCGAAGGTCTCTTCACCAGCCAGCGCCGCTTTCTGGCTGACGTCAGCCACGAACTGCGCACCCCATTGACGGTAATCAAAGGCGAGGTGAGCCTGATCCGCAAGATGGGGCAGGTGGATGAAGAATCACTTAGCAGCGTCGAAAGCGAGGTAGACCGGCTCACCCGGCTGGTGGGCGACCTGCTTTTACTGGCCCAGGCCGAGTCGGGGCGCCTGCCTATGGACCTCAAGCCTATCGAACTGGATACGATCTTGTTAGAAGTGTTCCAGCAAATGAGGACCCTGGCCGGCGAGCGCGTGACGCTGAAAATCTCTGAGATTGATCAGGCGGTCGTACTGGCCGACCGCGACCGGATTAAACAGGTGCTGTTGAACCTGGTGGGCAACGCGGTTCAGTATACGCCCCCGGGGGGGCAGGTAGTGCTGGCTTTGCAAACCAGCGGAGACCGCGCGCGCATTGTGGTTAAAGATTCGGGGCCGGGCATCCCGGCGCAGGATTTACCTCATATTTTCGAGCGTTTCTACCGCGGCGAGCGCTCTCGCAAGCGCGTACCGGGGGCGCAGGGCAGTGGTTTTGGCCTGGGGTTGTCTATCGCTTATTGGATTGTCCGTAATCATCATGGAACCATTGATGTAGATTCAAAAGAAGGCCAGGGGACAACCTTTTACGTCTGGCTGCCTCTACACGCCCGGTCTGGCGCACCCCCTGCTGAGCCGTCGCGCTGAAAGCAGCGCGCCGAACTCCGTCAAGAAAAATCACCCAGGGGACAATTAAAAGACTATCCATTGGACGGTTGTATAAAAAGTTAGATGGTATAAGGTAAAACCAGAGAAGTTACTTGTTTAATCACGGGCAAGTTTGAGGAAGCAATGAACTCGCCATTGTTGCAGTTTCTACTCAAGAAATTCCTGCGGGTGATTGTCATTCTGGTCAGCGTTGCGTTCATCACTTTTTTGCTCATGCACGCCATTCCGGGCAGTCCCTGGAACAGCTACTTCAGTTCGCGGCAGCCGCAGATCTTTTTGGGCGTTGATGAGGCCTGGCTGCGCGAAATCAACCACCGGTTTGGCTTAGATCTGCCCCTCTGGCGGCAGTTTACCCGCTATATGATCGGCGACTGGGATGAGACGGGCCGGTTTTTCTGCGGCGCGGTCTGTGGAAACCTGGGGCCCTCCATCCGACAGCGCGGGCGCACGGTCGTACAGGTGCTGTTCCAACCGCCGGAGCGCCAGGGCTTCTGGCAAAGCCGGTTTGGGTATTCGATCCGCCTGGTTTTCCTGGGAACCATCCTATCCGTAGGGTTGGGGATTCCACTTGGGATCGTCAGCGCCATTCGCCCCAGGTCCGCATTAAGCCGGGGCATTGCCGTGCTCCTGGCCGCGCTGATCTCGATCCCTAATTTTGTGCTTGGCCTGCTGGCGATTGTGGTGTTGGCCTCGTGGTTAAAGATCATGCGCGTGCTGCCAGATTGGAGCGACCCCGGCCAATGGATTATCCCCGCCCTGGTGCTGGCTGTAATGCCTCTGGCAAACATTGCCAGAGTGACGCAAGCCACGTTGATGAACATTGCCCATGAGGATTACATTCGCACGGCGCGCGCCAAAGGACTGACCTTTACCCGCGTGATCTTGGTACATATGCTGCGCAGTGCGCTCGCCCCCATCCTCACTTTTTTAGGGCCAACGATTATGGAAATGTTCACCGGGTCGTTGATTGTGGAAAGCCTCTTTTCCTTTCCAGGGTTTGGCCGCGAATATTGGGAAGCGGTGCTGCGCCTCGATTACCCGGTCATTATGGGCCTGACGCTGATCTACGCTTGTGGGATCTTATTCCTCAACGGCCTGATCGAAATGATCTGTGCGGCGCTCGACCCGCGCATCCGTTTCATCCACTATCAAGGTGCGCCATGATCACATTCTTCCCCTGGAGACAAGCCTTCAAGAAAAAAACCATCTGGTTCAGCCTGCTGGTGATTGCCGCGCTGGGGCTGGTGGCGCTCCTGGCGCCCTGGTTGGCTCCCCACGACCCCTATGAGATGCGCACCAAACAGACCAGCCTGCCGCCCATGTGGGTGCAGGGCGGCCTTAAGCCGGGGGAGGCCGCGTTCCCGCTGGGAACGGACCGCTATGGCCGCGATGTTCTTAGCCGCCTGATCTACGGCACGCGCACGGCCTTCTTCCTGGCGCTGACGACTGTTCCCCTGGCGGCACTGGTAGGGGCGCTGATCGGGTTCCTGGCGGGCTACATCGGCGGGCGGCTCGATACGTTCATCCAGTTGACGACCGATATCCTGCAATCACTGCCAGGGATTCTCTTTATGGTCATGGTCATCCTGATCTTCCGCAGTCTGCTTGCCCCCACCTGGCTGAACGGCATGTTCACCCTGATGATCGGCTTCGCGGCGGTGGCCTGGGTTTCGCTTGCCCGCCTGGTGCGTGTTAACGTACTGTTGATTAAATCGCAGTTGTTCATCGAAGCGGCAGTTGGTTTGGGCGCCTCCGCATGGCGGGTGATTGCGCACCATCTATTCCCCAATACACTGCATGTGATCCTCGTTTGGATCATCAACAACGTGCCAGCGATCATTTTGTTAGAGGCAATTTTAGGGTATATCGGCGTGGGGGTGACGGGAGCCACCGATGGCAGCGAATTTACCGTAGTCAGTTGGGGCGGGATGTTTTTCGCCGGGCGCTCGGCGCTCAACCGCAACCCCTGGATGTTGGTCATTCCATCGCTCTGCATTCTGTTGCTGTCAATGAGCTTCATCCTGCTGGCGAACTTCTTGAACGAATCCACCCGCCGCCAGGGGTAATGGCGCTGTGGGCTTTCAGACCGGTTTAGAGCCGGTCGCATCGCTGGCGGCCCGCCAGTAACGCTCTCCATTGCTGTCGCGCTCCATCAGGCACGCGCTGATCAGTTCGCGGCGCAGACTGGCCGTATCCTCGTGGTAGCGGGCCAGAGTTTCGTTGACCTGTTTTTCGCTGTAGATGACGCCCGGCTCAAAGGCATTTGCCAGAAAGCGCAGTACGGCCATTAACTTCTTGCGCTGTGAGGGGATGGTTTTCAGGCGGCCATCGGGCAGCAGGTAATCTTTGAGAACTTTGCGGTCGTAAGCGTTGCCTTCAGCCTGTACAGAGACTACCGGCAGCGCCTCACCCGAGAGCAGGCGGCGGGCCATGCTTTCCAGTTGATCTTTTTCCAGTCGGTAGTAGTTGTAATAACTCTGGGCGCGGGCGCTGACCAAACCGGCCTCGGCCAGTTTCGCAAGGTGATGCGAGACAGTCGAAGCGCCTAAACCCAAAATTTCGGCCAGTTGCTCGACGGTGTACGGCTGGCGCGCCAGCAGTCCAACGATTTTTAAGCGGTTCGCGTCTGCCAGGGCTTTAAAGAACACCAGAAGCTCTTCACTTTCGTTCATTTTCAATCCATGTAGTTTTATTTCTATATATATAGAAATGATTTTAATGCGACCAGGCAGGGTTGTCAATGCACCCGCGGCGGTAAAGCCGATTCCGGCTTGACAGCCGCGCTAATCTCCATTACCATCAATTTGAGAGCGCTCCCAACTGCAACTTTAACCGTCACTCCCCATTCTCCCGGTCGGAAGCGGCTGCATACCATCACCATGAATCTTGAAACCATTGCCAGACTAAGTGGAGTTTCGCGGTCTACCGTCTCGCGGGTGATTAATAACTCCCCCAACGTCAGCCCAGAGGCGCGCGAGCGCGTCCTTCAGGTCATTCGCGCGACCAACTTTCAGCCCAATCTGGCCGCGCGCAGTCTGGCGACCGGTTCTACCCATATCTTAGGGCTGGTCATCCCTATGTCGGTTGGGCAGGTGTTCGTTGACCCCTATTTTCCCCTGCTTATCCAGGGCGTCTCGACGGCCTGCTATGCGCGCGATTACGCCGTGATGTTGTGGCTGGCCGAGCCAGAATATGAGCGGCGCACCGCGCGCCAGATCTTGCACAGCGGCCTGATTGATGGCGTAGTGATCGCCTCGATCCAAAAGGATGACCCCCTGGTCGACGCCATGTTGGAGCGCAATTTCCCCTTTGTGTTGGTAGGGCGGCCCTTTGAGGAGAAGTTCATCCACTACGTAGATGTGGATAACGCTGATGGCGCTTTCCAGGCCGTCAGGCGGCTGTTAGAGGTCGGACGCAAGCGAGTGGCTACGGTCACCGGCCCGGCTAACACAAACGCCGGAATAGACCGGCTGGAAGGCTACCGCCGGGCGCTCTCTCAGTTTGGGGTGGCTTACGATCCTACCCTGGTGCAAGAAGCCGCTTTCACCCAAGAAAGCGGATACCAGGCCACCCTGCGCCTGCTCCCTCATCGCCCAGATGCCCTGTTCTGCGCCAGCGACACCATGGCTCAGGGAGCTTACCGCGCCATCCAGGAAGCCGGTTTACGCATTCCCGAAGACATCGCTGTAGCCGGGTTTGACGATATGCCCTTCGCGGCCCACATGCAGCCCCCGCTCACCACCGTGCGCCAGCCCTTCCAGCAGTTGGGCAGTTCGGCGGTGAATACACTCATCCAGGTGCTGACCAGCCCGCCGCGGCTCCAACCCTACCAGGTGATCTTGCCCACAGAACTGGTTATCCGTTGTTCGTGCGGCGGCCTGGAATAATGGGTTTTCCCGGTATAGATCTGGCTTTTCCCCCGCTTGCCCCTGCATACGCGCCTTTCTATAATAAAAGTCATGAGTGCGCAGCCGTTACACCCCTGGAATCTCGATCCCAGCGAGGCCGCCGCCCTTCAAAAAGACCTGCGCGGGCGCTTGTCGCTGGCCTGGGAAGGGCACGAAATCTCCACAATCGGGGGAGTGGATATTGGGTTGGTGGGCGACCAAGCCAGAGCGGCCATCGTGACCCTGCAATACCCCAGCTTAGAACCCATCGCGGGGGTGACGGCCGAAGCACCCCTGGAATTCCCTTACGTTCCAGGGTTGTTGGCATTTCGTGAGGGTCCCGCGATTCTGGCCGCCTGGGAGCGGCTGGAAACCAGGCCCGATGTGGTGATGTTTGACGGTCAGGGCATCGCGCACCCGCGCGGCATGGGCATTGCCGCTCACATGGGCCTGTGGTTAGACCGGCCAACCATTGGCGTGGCGAAATCCTGGCTCTACGGGCTTTACGAGGAACCCGGCCCCAACCCGGGCGACTTTTCGCCCCTGCGCGACCCGCGCCAGCCCGCTGTGGCGATTGGGGCTGTGCTGCGCACCCGCGCAAAAGTCAAGCCGCTGTTTGTGTCGCCCGGCCACAAGATAGACATAGCGACATCCGTTCAACTGGTGATGGCCTGCGTGGCCGGCTACCGCCTGCCCGAGACGACTCGCTGGGCGCACCGCGCAGCCGGTGGAGAAACTCTGCCGGTGGGGAATGGAAAGCAGGGGAAACTGTTTGGGTAATTCAATTGGGTGGCATTTTAAGAAGGACGGTTGATCAGGCAACCACTCTTACCAGGTGATAATTCTTCCGTCCCCGGCGCAGCACCACAAAGCGCCCGTCCAGCAGGTCGCTCAGGGTAACGGTCTGTGTCGGCTCTGAAACGCGCCGATTGTTCAGATAGATTCCGCCTTCCTGGATCGCCCGGCGCGCCTCGCCTTTTGACTTTACAAAGCCGGCGCAAACCAGCAAGTCCACAATCCCCAGCCCTTCGCCCTCAATCTGCTGCTTGGGCAGTTCGCTGGAAGGCACTTCGGCAAAGATGTCCTGAATATCCTCGCCCGGCAGCCCGGTGATATCGCCGCCAAACAGAGCCTGCGAGGCCTGTTCAGCACGCGCCAGAGCGGTTGGGCCGTGAACCAAACTGGTCATCTCGCGCGCCAGCACACGCTGGGCTTCGCGCTGTTCCGGTTTTTCGGCCACGGCCTGGGCCAGCCCTTCCACCTCTGGCTGTGGCAAAAAGGTAAAGAACTTCAGGTAATTAACCACGTCGCGGTCGTCGGTATTCAACCAGAACTGGTAAAAGCGGTACGGCGACGTGCGGTGAGCCGCCAGCCAGACGGCCCCCGACTCGGACTTGCCGAACTTGGTTCCGTCTGCCTTGGTGATCAGCGGGTAAACCAGGCCATATACCTGAGCGCCCCGCACCCGGCGTACCAGCTCGGCCCCAGCGGTGATGTTGCCCCACTGATCCGAGCCGCCGGTTTGCAGTTTGCAGTTTTCGGTGTCGTACAGGTGCAGGAAGTCATAAGCCTGTAACAACATATAGCTGAACTCGGTAAAAGAAAGCCCGTCTTCGCGTTCCAGCCGGTTGCGCACCGAGTCTTTGGCAATCATGTAGTTGACGGTAAAGTGCTTGCCGATGTCGCGCAAAAAGTCAATCAGCGGCAGCGACATCAGCCAGTTGGCGTTGTTCATGACCCGCGCCGGGTTGCTTTTAACCTCAAAATCGAGGAAATGGGCCAGTTGCTTCTTAATCGCCTCAACATTGCTTTCGATAATCTCACGCGAAAGCAACTGGCGCTCGGCGGAGCGGCCGCTGGGGTCGCCGATCATGCTGGTTCCACCGCCGGCCAGGGCAATGGGATGGTGGCCGAAGCGCTGCAGGCGCGCCAGGGCGATCAACGGGACGAGGTGGCCGACGTGCAGGCTGTCGGCGGTAGCGTCGAAGCCGTTATAGACCGTCACCGCTTCACGCGCCAGCAGTTCTTCCACGCCTTCCATGTAGTCGTAAACCAGTCCACGCCACTTTAATTCGTCAAATGCGTTCTGTACCATTCCACCTACCTGGTTTCTCCGTCGGGTTTTTGCGCCCCCGATTGTAACACAAATCGTTGAAAAAAAACGTTAGCCAGGCGCGTAGGGTACACGCCCCTGGCTAACGCCGCAATCAACTGTCTCCCGGTAGAACGGGTTATTGGGGCATAGTGGCCTGGAGAGCCTTCAACTGGCTCTGGCGGGCCAGGTCAATAGCCGCCGCCAGGATGCGCAGCGCCTCTTCAGGGTTGTGAAAGCCCATGCTGTTCTCCGCCGCGATAAAGTCCCAGCGCAGTTGGGCCGCGCGGTGCAACTGGCGGGCCTCTTCGATCATGTCCGCGTTGGCGTCTGGCTCGGCGGCCGCCGCTTTAATGGCGTCAATCGCCGCGCTGATAGCGTCTTCAGCGGCAATCATAGTAGTGTTGACTTGTTTTTGAATCTCAGCCACCCGCCCGGTGACATAGTTGACGTCCGTATGGCAGGTTCCGCATGAGCGCGCCGGGTCGAGCAGGGGGCTGTGAACGTCATGGGTAGAGAACTTCACCGCCCCATCGCGGGTGTAAGGCATATGGCAGTCGGCGCAGGAAACGCCCGCCTCGTAATGCGTACTACCGGCAGTGTAGAACTCGTATTCCGGATGCTGCATTTTAATCATCGGCGCTTCGCTTTCCTTATGCTTCCAATCGGAAAACTCGATCGCCTGGTAGTACGCCTCGATTTCCTCAATGCGCGTGCCGTTTTCCCAGGGGAAGGTCAGGTATTTGCCGTCGCCCTTAAAGTAGTATTCCACGTGGCAGTTGGCGCACACTACCGTGCGCATCTCCTGGCGGGTGAAGGTGCGCCAATCTTTGCCCTGAGCCTTCAGAGCTTCGTCGAGGGCGGGGTTGGTGACGATCAGGCGCATCGTTCCTGCCTCGTGGCAGTTGGCGCAGCCAATCGACTGGTTGATCTTGGGCGTCATTTCGCTGAATAACATCTTGTCGTAGGCGGCCATGCCCATCTGATCCCACAAAGCGGGGTTATCGGCGGTTTTACAGGAATAGCAGGTAGCGGGCGTCTTCTCGTTGACGCGCTTGGTCCGCTGAACGTCTGCCAGGGCGTTCATATGGCCGCGCTCCTCGTTATATTCCACGCTGAAGGCCATGCCGGCAAATAACTTCTTCAGGCGCGGGTCGGCCTCCAGTTTAGAGTAAGGTTCCGAGCCGCCGAAGGTCGTGCGGGTGTTGTTGGTCTCAGTTTTGAGGAAGGTGGAATACTGGTTGGGGAAGTTCAACCCCCACTGGCTGCTGTCGGGTTCCATTGGTTTCACCGTCACCAGAGGGGCGACGCCGCGCTTCTGGAGCGGCTGGTTCTTCATAAACACCAGCAGGGCAACGACCGTAGCCGCCAGGATAATGATAATTGCGCCAAGCGCGCCGGGTAAAATCCAGGATTTTTTCATAAAGATCACTTCTCCTCAGTGGTGTAAATGGGCTGGACATCTCTCTTTTCGTACAGGCCCTTATCTTGATAGGGCAAGATCGTAATGCCGCGCGGCCCATGGGCAACGGAACGGTGGCACTCGTAGCAGTAGCGCCCGCCCGTGCTTTCGGGGTCCATCACCCCGTCGTTGATTTCTGATACCGTCTCTGCGTGGCAGCGCACGCAGTTCGACTGCACAATGCGCTTCGTATCCTCGGCGGCGCGCAGCGGCTCAGGGATGTTGCCCAGAGTGAACATAGTCACATGGTTCATCCCCGATTTGGCTTTATAGAGGTATTTCAGCACGGGGTTGTGCGGCGTGTGGCAGTCCACGCAGGTGGCCCACGATTGGTGCGCGGCATGGTACCAGCCTTCGTAGACGGCATCCATGACATGGCAGTTGTTGCAAGTCGTCGGGTCATTGCCCAGGTACACTGTAAACTCAGTGGCCCATAACCCAACGCCCATTACAACGACCAATGAAACCAGCGCAATGGCAAAAACGATTCTCATGATGGGGTTTCCCAAAGATTAAAATTGGATAAGCTAATTTTACCAAATTGTTGAGAAATTGGGGAGGATTTGTGAGCCAATATCGTCGCGATTCCATAAGCGAAAAAAAATACTTATTGACAACTGTGGTCGGTTTTGATATAAACAATCCAACCGAATACTCAAAGCTGTGATGAGAAAGAGTAGGCGTTGAAACGGTGTTCCAGAGAGCGGTATCAGGTGAGAGTATCGCACACACGCCAGCGTCGAATGGTTCTCGGAGCTGCATGGTGAACGTTTATTGACCAGTAACCAGAGCCGGAGCTGCCACCGTTATCAGGGCAAAGGGTATACTCAGCCATGAGCTGACGTACCCCACGAGTGAGGCTGGCTTATTTCCCCGTCGTCGTCACGACGGGGTTTTTCGTCTCAGCAGCAGTCAATTACCGGCCTAATTTGGGTGGCACCGCGGGAGTCCTCTCCCGTCCCAAATGGAAATTTTCTCCAAAAGAGTTCTGAGTGAGAGATTTCCGCATGGGATGGAGAGGATTTTTTATTTCGAGTAGAGAGGAAACGTATGGTAACCCAAGCAATTCATTCCACCTTCCAAAGGCCCGCCCCGGTCGCGGCTCCCGCGCCGGTGGTGCGCGAACTGCCCGCCGACCTGGAAACGCCGGTGTCGGTCTACCTTAAACTGGCAGGACAGGGGCCTTCGTTCTTACTGGAGAGCGTGACCGGCGGCGAGCAGTTGGCGCGCTATTCGTTCATCGGCGTTCACCCCACCGCTGCTTATGTACTGCGCGCTGGCGCGGTGGAACGCTGGCATCTCCCCAGCGGCGCGATTACCCGCGTTCCAGTGGAAGGCGACCCATTAGAGTATATCCGCGCGGAGATTGGCGCTTACCGCCCGGCGGCCATCTCTGGTCTGCCGCGCTTTTCCGGCGGGCTGGTCGGCTATTTGGGCTATGAGATCATCCGTCACTTTGAGCCAAGCGTGGGCGTTGGCCCTCACCCAGACCTGCCGGACGGAATCTTCTTACAGACCGATACGCTGGTGGCTTTTGACCATGCCTTTGGCAAACTGGTGCTGATCGCCAACATCCGTCCGGAAGAGAATGGGCGCGGGCGCGCCGATGCCGAAGCTCGCTTAGATGCCATTGAACAGCGCCTGGCACAGCCGCTCCCCGATCTGCCTGCTCCGCTGGGTGAGCCTGCTTCAACGGAACTGCGCTCCAACGTCACCCGCGAGCAGTTTACTCAGGCAGTACGCCGGGCCAAAGAACATATTGCCGCTGGCGACATCTTTCAGGTGGTGCTGTCACAGCGCCTCAGCCGCGAGACGACCGCCACCCCCTTCAGCATCTACCGCGCCTTACGCCGCCTGAACCCATCGCCCTATATGTTCTTCTTCGACTTTGACGGACTGGCCGGCGAGCCGAATCTCCACATCATCGGCGCCTCGCCCGAACTGCACGTCCGCCTGGAAAACGGCAAGGCCACCGTCCGCCCGATTGCTGGCACGCGCCCACGCGGCAAAACCCCTGCCGAAGATGCCCAAATGGAGCGTGATTTGCTGGCCGATCCCAAAGAACGCGCCGAACATGTGATGCTGGTGGACCTGGCCCGCAATGACCTGGGGCGGGTATGCGAGTTTGGCAGCGTGAGCGTGCCAGAACAGATGGTGGTGGAACGCTACTCGCATGTGATGCACATTGTTTCGCAGGTGGAGGGCCGCCTGCGCCCCGAATACGGCGCGGTGGACCTGGTACGCGCCACCTTCCCGGCGGGAACCGTCAGCGGAGCGCCCAAAATTCGCGCCATGCAGATCATCCGCGACCTGGAACCTGCGCCGCGCGGAACCTACGCCGGGCTGGTGGGATATTTTGGCTATGATGGCTCGCTCGATACCTGCATCACCATTCGCACGATGGTGATGCGCGGGCAGACCGTCTCTGTGCAGGCCGGCGCCGGGATCGTGGCCGATTCGGACCCCGAAACCGAGTATCAGGAAACGCTCAACAAAGCCCGTGCTCTGGCCGTTGCTGTGCGGCAGGCCGAACAGGCCGGTTAAACGTATGGGAGCATGTTAAAATGATCGCGGTGATTGATAATTACGACTCGTTTACTTATAACCTGGTGCAGTATTTCGGAGAGCTGGGCGCGCAGGTGCGCGTTTTTCGCAACGACGCCATCACTGTCGAACAGCTAGACGCACTCGACCCCAGCCACATTGTCATCTCTCCCGGCCCCGGTGAGCCATCCGACGCGGGCATCTCAGGCGCGGTGATCTGCCAGTTAGGCCCCAAACGCCCTCTGCTGGGCGTGTGCCTGGGGCATCAATGCGTTGGCGAGGTCTTCGGCGGCAAAGTGGTGCGCGCCGGGCGGCTGATGCACGGCAAAACCTCCGCAGTGTATCATTACGGAGACGTGCTCTTTCAGGGCGTTTCCAGCCCGTTTGAGGCCACCCGCTACCATTCACTGATCGTCAGCGAACCACTGCCCGCCAGCCTTCAGGCCACTGCTTTCACCAAAGAAGGTGAGTTGATGGCCCTGCGCCACAAAACTTATCCGATCTTCGGGGTGCAGTTCCACCCCGAATCGATCCTCACAGCGGCGGGCAAGCAGATTTTACGGAATTTTTTAGCGGTACATTAGGAGAGATGCCGTTATGCTGAAACCTTATATCGCCAAAGTAATGCACCGGCAGGATTTAACTGCCGAAGAAGCCGAACAGGCCATGCAGATTATCATGTCGGGCCAGGCCACCGATGCGCAAATTGGCGGCTATTTGGTAGCCCTGCGCATGAAGGGTGAAACGCCTGCCGAAATCACCGGGAGCGCGCGGGCCATGCGCGCGCGGGCCAGCCGCGTACCCTACGCCTTAAAAGGCGGCGCGCTGATCGACACCGCCGGCACGGGCGGCGACGGCGCGCACACCTTTAACATCTCCACCGCCGCGGCGTTTGTCATCGCCGGGGCCGGGCGTAAGGTTGCCAAACACGGCAACCGGGCGGCTTCATCGCGCTGCGGCAGCGCCGACGTGCTGGCCGCTCTGGGCGCCAACCTGGAACTGACCCCCGAACAGGTGGCGGCTTGCATTGACGCGGTAGGGATTGGCTTTATCTTTGCCCCGCGTTTCCACCCGGCCATGAAGTACGCCATCGGCCCGCGCCGTGAGTTAGGCCAGCGCACCATCTTCAACCTGCTTGGCCCGCTCACCAACCCCGCGGGGGCCACGCACCAGCTCATCGGCGTCTACGACCCGGCCCTCACCCACCCGCTGGCCGAGGTATTGGGAGCGTTGGGCGGGCGCGCGGCTTTTGTGGTGCATGGCTACGGCGGGCTGGATGAACTGACCACCAATGGCCCGAACCGCATCAGCCACCTGAAGGATGGCACCGTGACTACCTATGAATTTCACTCCGCCGACCTGGGCCTGCGCCCTGCCGCGGCTGATGATCTGCGCGGGGGCGACCCGGCAGAAAATGCCGCCATGCTGCGTGCTCTGCTGGCCTGTGAAGATGCCTCGCCCCGCGTGGACGTGGTGCTGCTCAACAGCGCCGCCGCCCTGGCCGCCGAAGACGGCGATTTCGCCGCCGGACTGCGCGAAGCCCGCCGCTCGCTCGAAAGCGGCGCGGCCCTGGCAAAGTTAAACGCTTTTATCGCCTATACCCAGGGTGTGGTGCAATGACTATTCTGGATGAGATTTTCGCCGCCAAGCGCCGCGAAGTGGCCGCCCGCCGTCAGGCCCGCCCACTGGCGCAGGTGATGGCTGAAGCCGCCGCCGCGCCTGCCCCTCTGGGTTTTGCCCAGGCCGTCGCGCGCCGAGATGCTCCTGCCTTAATTGCCGAAATTAAACGAGCCTCGCCCTCGCGCGGCGTGCTGGTGAACGATTTTGACCCTCTGCGCCTGGCCCGCCTGTACCACGCCAACGGCGCGGCGGCTATCAGCGTGCTAACCGATGAACCTTACTTCCGCGGCAGTCTGGATGATTTGCGCCAGGTGCGCGCCCTGGAACTGGGCCTGCCGCTCCTGCGCAAAGATTTTATCTTCGACCCCTACCAGGTGTACGAAGCCAGGGCCGCCGGGGCTGATGCCGTGCTGTTGATCGCGGCTTATCTGCCCCCTGCGCTCCTGGCTGAACTGCACGCTCTGATCTGCGCGCTGGGCATGGCGGCGCTGGTGGAAATCCACAACCGCGCCGAATTAGAAGCCATACTGCCCGTAAACCCCACCCTGATTGGCGTTAATAACCGCGACCTGCGCGATTTCACCGTCCGCATCGAAACCACTCTGGAACTGCGCCCCCACGTCCCGCCGGGGGTGTGCCTGGTGGCTGAGAGCGGCATCCACACCCCGCAGGATGTGGCCCGGCTGGCCGAAGCCGGGGTAGATGCCATTCTGGTGGGCGAAGGGCTGGTAACGGCTCCAGATGTAGGCGCGCAGGTGCGCTTGCTGGCGGGAAAAGAAACTGCTACAAAAGGGAGAACGCTGTGAAAGTTAAAATCTGCGGTCTGCGCACCTATGACGAAGCAATGGCGGCAATCGAGGCCGGCGCCGACCTGTTGGGGTTTAATTTTTACCGGCCCAGCCCGCGTTATATCAGCCCAGGGGAATGTATGCGCTTGCAAGTTAAGCTGCAAATTGCTCTGCAAGGCATGACCAACCGCAAAATCATCATGGTGGGGGTGTTTGTCAATTACGGGGTCAACGAAATCACCACCGTGCTGGGCGACTGCAACCTGGACCTGGCACAGCTTTCGGGCGATGAGACGCCAGAAGAGATGGCCGCCCTGGGCGAAAAGGCTTTTAAAGCCCTGCGCCCGGCCAGCGCCGCGGAACTGGCCCGCGCTGTCGCCGCATACCCCCGGCGCAGCGGCTCGCCCGCCTGGTTGATTGACGCCAACCGTCCTGGCCTCTATGGCGGTTCAGGTCACGCCGCCGATTGGAGCTTAGCGCGCCAGTTGGCCGTGCAGTCGCCGATTCTGCTGGCCGGCGGGTTGACGGTTGAAAATGTGGGCATTGCCATCCGCCAGGTGCATCCCTGGGGGGTAGATGTGGCTTCGGGCGTGGAATCGGCCCCGGGCTGTAAAGACCCCGCGCGGATGCGGGCCTTTGTAGAAGCAGCGCAAAGAGCAGAAGAGGAGTTTTTAGCATGACTCTGACCGACACCACCACGCGCACCAAGTTTGGCATGTATGGGGGCCAGTTCGTCCCCGAAACGCTGATGCCCGCTCTGGAAGAGCTGGAAGAAGCCTACCACGCCATTCAGGAAGATGCGGCGTTTCAACGAGAATTTCACGATTTGCTCCGTCATTACGTGGGCCGCCCCACCCCGCTGACCGAGGCGAAAAACCTGAGCAGTCACCTGGGCGGAGCGCGCATTTACCTGAAGCGCGAAGATCTGGCTCATTCGGGCGCGCACAAGATTAACAACGCGCTCGGTCAAGCCATGCTGGCGCGCCGCATGGGCAAGCGCCGCATCATTGCCGAGACGGGCGCGGGCCAGCACGGGGTGGCCTCAGCGACGGCGGCGGCTCTGCTGGGATTGGAGTGCGTGGTCTACATGGGCGAGGTGGATATCGCCCGCCAGCAGCCCAACGTTTTGCGGATGCGTCTGCTGGGCGCAGAAGTCCGCCCGGTGGCAAGCGGCAGCCGCACGCTGAAAGATGCCGTCAACGAGGCCATCCGCGATTGGGTCTCGAACGTGGGCAATACGTATTACTTGCTCGGTTCGGCACTGGGTCCGCACCCTTACCCCAGCCTGGTGCGTGATTTTCAGGCCGTCATCGGCCAGGAGGCCCGCGCCCAGATCTTAGAGCGCGAAGGCCGCCTGCCAGACGTGTGCGTGGCCTGCGTGGGCGGCGGCTCGAATGCCATCGGGCTGTTTCATGCCTTCCGCGAAGACCTGGCCGTGCGTCTGGTGGGGGTGGAGGCTGGCGGCGCCGGAATCGAAACGGGTAAACACGCTGCCCGCTTCAGTGACCCCACGCTGGGGCGGCCTGGCGTACTGCACGGCAGCTATACCTACCTGCTCCAAAATGCCGACGGGCAGGTGGCCGAAACCCATTCCATTTCCGCCGGGCTGGATTACGCCGCCGTCGGGCCAGAACACGCCTATCTGCGGGCCATGGGCCGGGCGGAATATACCTACGCCACCGATGAGCAGGCGCTGGCGGCCTTTCAACGGCTGGCGCACAGCGAGGGCATTTTGCCGGCCCTGGAATCGGCCCATGCAGTGGCCGAGGCCATCCGCCTGGCCCCGCTCATGCGCCCTGACCAACTGCTCCTGGTGAACCTTTCGGGGCGCGGCGATAAAGACCTCGATACGGTGACGCGCGCTTTGGCGGAAAACGACAACAGAAAGGCAGGAAGCAACTTATGAACGGGCTGGAACACATTCAATCCGCTTTTGACCAGGCGCGGGCTGCCGGGCGCGCCGCCTTAATGCCTTACTTCACCCTGGGCTACCCCACGCCAGAAGCCTCGTTAGCGGTGATTGAGGCGCTGGCCGGCGCCGGGGCCGACCTGATTGAACTGGGCGTGCCGTTTTCGGACCCGCTGGCCGATGGCCCAACCATTCAGCATTCCACTCAGGTGGCGTTGGAACAGGGGATGACGGTG
>DAOUAC010000002.1:0-24878 GCA_034434155.1 Anaerolineaceae bacterium | reverse complement strand
CCTCCAGCGGGCGCGCCAGGCCCAGGCCGGTTGGGCCAGCACCCCGCTTGCCGGCCGGCGGCGCATTTTGATGCGCTTTCACGACCGGGTACTGGCGGAGCGTGAGCGCCTGATGGACCTGATCCAGCTAGAAGGGGGCAAGGCGCGCGTCCACGCTTATGAAGAGGTGCTGGACGTTGCCATCAACGCGCGCTACTATGCCGCGCGGGCGCGGCGCATCTTGGGGCCGCACTGGCGGCGCGGCGCGTTACCGATCTTCACCCGCGCGCGCCTTTACCACCACCCTGTCGGCGTGGTAGGGGTGATCGCCCCCTGGAATTACCCCCTCACTATGGCCGTCAGCGATGCCATCCCCGCGCTGATGGCCGGCAACGCGGTGGTGTTGAAGCCGTCGGAGTTTACGCCCTACTCGGCTCTCAACGCCGCGCGCCTGCTGGATGAATGCGGCCTGCCGCCGGACGTGTTTCAGGTAGTGGTGGGCGATGGCCCGGTGGTGGGCGCGGCGCTGGCGGCCGGGGCCGATTTTATCCAGTTCACCGGCTCCACCGTCACCGGGCGGGCGGTGGCGCGCATTGCGGCGGAGCGGCTGGTGAAGTCTTCGCTCGAATTGGGCGGCAAGAACGCCGCCATCGTCCTCGATGACGCCGACCTGCGTTGTGCCGTGCCGGGCGTGGCCCGCGCCATCATCGCCAACGGGGGGCAGTTATGCGTTTCGGTGGAGCGCGTTTTCGTCCAGGCGGGCATTTACGAGCGCTTTGTCGGGCAGTTGGTGGAATATTTGGGCCGCCTGCGCCTCGGAGCCGCGTTCGACTTCTCCACCGACGTTGGTTCACTGCTCTCACGCGCCCAACTGGATAAGGTACAGGCCCACGTCTCCGATGCGGTCACCAAAGGGGCGCGCCTGTTGGCCGGGGGCCGTCCCCGCCCCGACTTGGGCCCGTTCTTCTTTGAACCCACCCTGCTGGAAGGCGTTACCCCGGCCATGCAGGTCTATGCCGATGAGACTTTTGGCCCGGTGGCCTCGCTGTACCGGGTGGAGACGGACGAAGAAGCGGCGGCGCGCGCCAACGACACCTGTTACGGCCTCAATGCCGACGTGTGGACGGGGCACAGCGCGCGCGGGCGGCGGCTGGCACTGCGCCTTCAGGCCGGCACAGTGAACCTCAACGAAAGCTACGCCGCCTCATGGGGTTCCATTGACGCCCCGATGGGCGGCATGAAGCAGTCGGGCCTGGGACGGCGGCACGGGCCAGAAGGACTGCTGAAATACACCGAAGAGCAGACCGTCGCGGAACAATCCATCCTGCCGCTTTTCTTCCTGCCGGGGTTTTCGCGCCCACTGCTGGCAAAACTGCTGGTGTGGTATTTGCGGGTGACAAAACACATCCCCCCACTGCGCTAGAGGCCGTACCCACTGCGCCGGGTTGAGGGGTGCTTTTCACAGCCCTGAACCCGCCCGGCTGGCTGTACGCGGATCACTGTAACAAGACTGTACCGTTTCCGTTATCTAGTACGTAACGGTTGTCAGCAGTGCTGTATGAGAGCGGACACCTCAAAAAAAAGCAAAGAAACCAGGAATATACACACAAATATAGGACAATAATGGGTTTCAGGCTAGTTCTTTCTGCACATTGAAATTGCTTTTTTATGGGGTTTCCGCTACAATCTAGTAGAATCGTAGTAGCGTGCCAGCAGCCGTACTGGTCGGACAGGTGAGGATTTACAAACCAATGGTCTGGACGCCGGCGAAAAGAGGGGGAGACATGAACATGCGTGTGGAAACCGCTGTCTGCATAAAGATTCTCCTCCCATAGCCCGGTATGTGGAGTTAAGCAATGCCGGTCTTAAGGAATAAACATCGGGTTCTTCTTACCGCTTTCCTGGTGATCTTTCTAGCTGCGCTGATCGCTGCCGAAGTAGACCTGGTGCTGGATCTCATCCTGAGGCCAGGAACCGCCGCCGGAACTTCCTGGTGGGTAACGGCCGCCCTCATGGTGATGATGGCTTCCGGCGGCGTGGTTGTACTGTTGAGCTTCAAAGGGCGCGAGACTGTGCCGGGCCACGCGCGCGCCCTGGAAGACCTGGCTTACGGCCTGGCCGAGGCCGCCAGCCTGACCGACGCCGCCGCTCAACTGGCCCGCTTTGCCCACCAGGTGACCGGACAGGCCAGCGTGGCCGTCTATACCCTCAATCCGCGCACCTTGCAGTACGAAGCCCAGGTCACCTGTGACCGTCAGGGCCGCCTGGCAATCCCACCCGACCTGTCGTGGCGGGGCGGCGATCATGCAGACGGGCGGCTGATCGAATTCCCTCTCATCGTGCAGGAACGGCAGGTTGGAACCATGCAGTTAAACTACCCCCCCGGCGGCGCGCCTGATGAGGAACCCCAACGGCTGATCTATCTGGCCGCTCCACTGGCGGCGCTGGCGATTGAAGGGTTCTTACTGCGCGCGGTCTCTGCCGAACAGTCCGCTGAAATCGAAACACAGCGCCGCCGCATTGCCCAAGACCTGCACGATACGCTGGCGCAAAACATCGGCTACCTGCGCCTTAAGCTCGACCAGATCACCTCACAGCCGCCCGGCAGTCATCTGATGGAAGAACTGGAACGCCTGCACGCCACCGCCGAAGAAGCCTACGTGCAGGTGCGCAGTGCGTTAGACGAACTCAACCCTGCCCCCGATGAAGATTTGCAGGATGCGATCACCCGGCAGGCCCAAGCCATCTCGCGCCGCGCCGGCCTGCAACTGCGCATCCACCAGATCGGCGTGCCGTATGCCCTCACGGCGAATGTGCGCCATCACATCCTGTACATGGCCCGCGAGGCGCTGTTTAACATCGAAAAACACGCCCACGCCCGCCGGGTAAGCATCCAACTGCTGTGGCTGGAGCAAGAATTGATCTTGAAGATCACCGATGACGGTATTGGGTTCGACCCGCGCCAGCCGCACGGCGAGGGCCACTACGGCCTGTGGATTATGAACTACCGGGCGCGCGAAGTCGGGGGAGATCTAAAGATCACCCCCGGCGAAGAAGGACGGGGGACAGAAGTCACCCTGTGGGTTCCCCGGCGCGAGACCCAGGAACGGGCGGTTCCCTTTTTTCGGGGCGTGGGAGAAAGCCAAAGCCCGCTGAACGCCCCGCCGGTGGAAAATTCGCCAGCGCGCCTGGAGTCAAACGCCCCAGGTCTTGTTTCAAAAATGCCAATGTAACCGGGTCTTTTGCCCGGATCATTCGCCGGGCCAACCGGCACTTTGGGTTAACCTGCCTGCGGCCAAACGCCATTCACCGCAGAAGTTCAACAGAGAGGGAGTACCGTGAGTATGCGTATTCTAATCGTAGACGACCACATCCTGTTCCGCGAGGGGTTGGCGGGGCTGTTACGATCTCAGCCGGATATGGAAGTGGTTGGAGAGTGTGGTTCGGTGCAGGAAGCCATTGACACGGCCCTGGAAGTGCGGCCCGACACAGTGCTGATGGACTTTTCCCTGCCCGACGGCACCGGTCTGGAAGCCACCCGCGCCATCCTGGCAAATCAGCCCGATACCCAGGTGATCTTTTTAACCGTCCACGAAAACGACGAGCGCCTGATCGCCGCCATGCGCGCCGGGGCCAAGGGCTACCTCTTAAAAAATCTATCGGTCAATAAACTGCTGGCCTCACTGCGCGCCCTGGAACGCGGCGAAGTGGCCCTCTCGCGCTCGATGATGGCGCGCATTATTGAAGAATTTGCCCAAAGCGAACCCGCCGCAAGCGCGCCCAGCCCGCTCGTCAGCCTGACGGCCCGCGAAATCGAAGTGCTCCAAGAACTGGCCGCCGGCATCACCAATCAAGAGATCGCCAACCGCCTGTTCATCTCTGAAAACACCGTGAAGAACCACGTCCACAATATTCTCGATAAGCTCAAGCTTAACAACCGCCGCGAAGCCATTGACTTCGCCCGCAAACACGGCCTGGCCTCGCAAGCGCGCAAAGCATAGCGGGCGCTATTCCAGCGCTGCGCTCCACAATTCGGGAAAAGACGGGCCAGAGCCGGCGCAGTTGGAGCTGATTTAACCCCGCACGCGGTATAATCAAAGCAAACCAACGCTAAGGAATGCCAACTTGCCCACAGACTCTCGCCTGAAAGCCTTCTATTACACCGGCAGCTGGAAGAGCATAGACGACCTCTTTGGCCCTGCCGAACAGGCCCGCCTGAATGAGCTGTTTAACTTTATCGCCCCACCGCAGACCATCGCCAATTTTTACGATGATCCTGCCCCCTGGCGCGAGGTGGAAGTGCTGATCGCCGGTTGGGGCGTGCCGATGCTGACCGAAGAAATGGAAGCGGCCCTGGTGAACCTGAAGGCCATCTTCCACGCGGGCGGCTCCAGCAAGCGCGTTGCCAGCGCCAACCTTCTGCGGCACGGGGTGGTACTTTCCAGCACCTACGCGGCCAACGCCATTCCGGTGGCCGAATACACCCTGGCTCACATCCTCTTTGGCCTCAAGTCTGGCTGGCAGCACGTGGCGTGGATGCGCCAGCACCGCGCCAAAACCGAACTGCCCCTGGCCGGCGCTTTCGGCTCAACGGTAGGCCTTGTCTCACTGGGGATGATCGGGCGCACGGTGGTAGAACTGCTCCGCCCGCACGACCTGCGCGTGCTGGCCTACGACCCCTACCTGAGCGCGGACGAAGCGGCCCGGTTGGGGGTTGAAACCGGCTCGCTGGAAGACGTGTTCCGGCGCGGCGACGTGGTTTCACTGCACACCCCCTGGCTGCCAGAGACCGAAGGGTTAATCACCGGGGCGCACCTGGCGCTGATGAAGCCCTACAGCACCTTCATTAACACCTCGCGCGGCGCGGTCGTGCGCGAAGATGAGATGATCGCCGTCTTACAGGCCCGCCCCGACCTGACCGCCGTATTGGACGTCACCTACCCCGAACCCCCCGAACCCGACTCGCCGCTGTGGACGCTCTCTAACGTCATCCTCACCCCGCACATTGCCGGGGCGCTGGGGCGCGAGGCCCGGCGCATGGGCCAGTTTGCCCTGCAAGAGATCGAACGCTGGCTGGCCGGCCAGGAACTGCGCTGGCGGATTCTCCCGGAGCAGCTTCCGCGCCTGGCGTAAGGAGGCCCCATGCCTCACTCTCTGCCCAACATCCTGCTCGTGTTCACCGATCAACAGCGGTACGACAGTATCGCCGCGCTGGGCAACCCGATCATCCGCACTCCCACCTTCGACCGCCTGGCGCGCGAAGGGACGGTCTTTGAACGCTGTTACACCCCTTCGCCGGTGTGCGTTTCGGCGCGCTGTTCGCTCGTCACCGGCTTACAGCCGCACCGCACCGGCGTGTTCGACAATACCGCCATGCCCCAAAACCTGCCCAGCTTTATGGAGCGCCTGCGCGAGCGCGGCTACCAGACGCACGGCGTGGGCAAGATGCACTTTACCCCCGACCCGCGCCGGATGTGGGGCTTTGAGAGCCGCGACCTCTCGGAAGAGGGCATGGAAGACGACGATTTTAAAGAAAGCCTGCGCGCCGCCGGGTTTGGTCACGTAGAAGACGCCAACGGCGTGCGCGGCGAGTATTATTACATCCCGCAGGTCTCGCAACTGCCCGCCCATCTGCACAACAGCCATTGGGTGGCCGACCGCAGTATTGACTTCCTGCGGCGGCGCGACAAGACGCGCCCGTTCTTCTTGTGGGCCAGTTTTATCAAGCCGCACCCGCCCTTCGAGGTCCCTACCCCCTGGAACAAGCTCTACCGCGGGGCCGAGATGCTCCCCCCCTTCCGCCCGGAAGGCTGCGAAAACCTGCTGACCTTCTGGAACCGCGTCCAGAACCGCTACAAATACCGCGACGCCGGGCAAGACGATCACCTCTTGCGCACCATGCGCGCCGCCTATTACGCCCAGGTTTCGTTCTTAGACTACAATTTGGGGCGCATCCTGGCGGCGCTGGGCGAGGACATCCACCATACGTTAATCGTCGTCACATCCGATCACGGCGAGTTGTTGGGTGATTACGGCAGTTTCGGCAAACGCTGTATGTTAGACGCCGCCGCGCGCGTGCCGCTGATCGCGCGCTGGCCGGGGCACTTCACCTCTGGCGGGCGGACGGCCGCTCCGGCTTCGCTGATTGACCTGTGGCCCACGTTCCTCTCGGCGGCCGGCTACGCATGCAGCCGCGCTGACCCCGAAGGCGCTACGCTGATGGCAGTGGCGGGCGGCCGCTTTGCCCACCGCTACGTGTTCAGCCAGTTCTCGCAGAAACGGACCGGGCTGTACCTCATCACCGATGGGCGCTGGAAGTACTCTTACTCCGCCGCCGACCGCAAAGAATGGCTTTTCGACCTGCACCTGGACCCGCGCGAGAGCCACAACCTGGCCTATAACCCCGCTTACCGGCGCAAAACGGTTGAACTGCGCGAAGAGCTTATCGCCCGCTTTGAGCGCGACGGCTACGCCGACGCGGTGGAACACGGCGGCTGGCGCGTCTACCCCACCCCTGACCTGCCCGATGACCCCGATTACGGCCTGCTCTATCAGGATGCCCCCCTCACCCAACAGCACATTGATGAGCTGGGCGTTTACGCCCGCCCGGTCACCCTGCCGCCCGAATATGCCGCCGAGATGCTGTTCAGGGTGACGGGCCAAAATGAACGGGAAGAGCGGCCGTCTCAGGTAGATGCCGGTGAGTGAGCATTCCTGAAATGAACCCCACAGGATGAACCCAAACTTTCCTGGATCGAAAAAGGAATCATTACAACCACGGATGGAGACCAAACCAAACCAACGAATACCCGGCGGGGCGGCGGCGGTAGGGATGATCGCCCTGGCGGCCCTCTTAGCCTATGCACCGGCCCTCTGGCGGCTGGGATATTACCATGATGACTGGTATATGCTGTGGTCGGGAGCGATCCGCGGCCCCGACAGCCTGATCTCACTGTTCAGCATGGACCGCCCCTTTATGGGGGTGATCTATTCCGTCTATTACGACCTCTTCCGCGACAGCCGGCCCCTCTGGCACGGCTTCAGCCTGCTTCTGCGCATTGCCGGGGGCGCGGCGTTTTACTGGATTCTGTCGCTGGCCTGGGGGGGGTACAAACGGCTGTTCATCCTGGCGGCGATGCTGTTTGTGGTCTTTCCCGGCTTTCTGGCACAGCCCAACGCGGCCACCAAGATCAACCACCTGACGGGCTACGCCGCGGCGCTCTTTTCCATCGCGCTCACGCTCCAGGCTTTTAAAGCGCGGCGCAGACTGTGGCAGGCCGTCTGTACGGCACTGGCGCTTCTGCTGACGGCCCTGTACCTGTGGATTTACGAGTACATGCTCGGCCTGGAAGTGATGCGCGCCGCTCTGCTGTTATGGGCGCTGTGGCAGGACCGGCGCGAGCCGTTTTGGCCGGCGGCCCGCCGGACCTTTTTGGCTTACCTGCCTTACGCGGCGGTGATCGTCCTGTTCATCTACTGGCGCGTGTTCATCTTCGACAGCACGCGCGACGCCACCGACCTGCGCGGCCTGGTGGATGAATATCAGGCCAATTTCGCCCTCATGGGGCTGAGGCTGGCGATGCAAACGGTGAAAGATTTTTTGGCGGTGACGGTCTTTGCCTGGTTTGTACAGCCCTATCACCTGGCGGCGCGGGCCGACTACGGCCTGATGGCCTCTGCCCTGCTGGTGAGCGGGGCGGGCGCACTGCTGGCGGCGGCCGGCTGGCGGCTGGCGCGCCCGCTGGAAGCGGAACAGCCGGCGGCGGAAGAACAGCCGGCGGCGGAAGAACAGCCCTCGCCCTACGTTTTGGTGGGCATCGGCCTGTTAAGCGCGCTGGGGGCCGTTGCGCCGGTAGTGGCCTCGAACCGCTCGCTCGACCTGATGAACGCTTACAAGGGCTACGGCCTGCACCCTTCCGCCGGGGTGCTGATGGCCCTGGTAGGCGCGGCGGCCATGCTCAAACCCCGCTACCGCGGCGCGGCGCTGATCACGCTGTTCGCGCTTGCCATCGGGACGCAGTTTTTAAACGTAGACGCCTGGGCGAAGTATTGGGAAGCCCAGCGCGGCTTTTGGTGGCAGCTCACCTGGCGCGCGCCGGACCTCCGCGATGACACCCTCATCATGGCCTATCTGCCAGAAGGGTTCGTCTTTCAGCAGGATTATGAGGTGTGGGGCCCGGTCAACCTGATCTACCGCCCCCAGCCGGCCAACTTCCCGCCCATCCAATCCGAAGTGCTGAACGCCGGTACGCTGGTGGATGTGATGGCCGGGCGGGTGACGGACCCGCACGTGCGCGATATTTTCGTCCCGCGTGACTACACCAAACTACTGCTCGTCAGCCAGCCGACCACCGCCGCCTGCCTGCACGCCATAGACGGGGCCGCGCCGCTCTACGCCGCCAATGAGCGCCCGATCGTTCAGCAGGCGGGGGCGTATTCGCACATTGACCGGATCATCCCCAGCGGAGAGGCCCCCCGCCCGCCGGAGACCGTCTTTGGCCCCGAGCCAGAGCGCGGCTGGTGCTACCATTATCAGCAGGCCGCCCTGGCCGCCCAGGCCGGAAACTGGCCGCGCGTCGGAGAGCTGTACGACGCCGCCCGCGCCCTCGGCCTGGCCGCCGCCGACCCGTCGGAATACGTGGTGTTCCTCGAAGGGCTGTTAAAGTTGGGGCGGGCAGACGAAGCCCGCGCCCTGGCCGAGAGCGAAATCCGCACGCAGGAAGCCCTGCGCCTGGGTCTGTGCCGCGGAACGGGCCTCAGCGCCGCCGCGCGCGCGCTGATCTGCCCGTAGCCGGTATCAGCTAACCGCTGTAAACCGTCAGCGGTCCGCTTCTCAGCCCCGGCCTGCCGGCTGGCCGCGGCTCCCTATTCCCCACAGTTCAATTCGGCCAGCGCGGCCTCAACCGGTGCGCCGGGCGGCAGACTGCGCCACAAATCACAGGCGCGGGGGATGATCTGCGGGTCGCGCGCGGCAATGGCGCGGGTCAGTTCACTGGCCTGCTCCCAACGGCCCAGGCGGGCGTAGGCTTCGATGAAGGGCAGCCACTCAAACGGCGTGCTGGAAGCCGAGCGGTTAATGTGATAGCCCTGCGCGGCGGCCTGCTCGCCCAGGGCGGCTACCTGCTCCCAGTCGCCCAACTGACGTGCCAGTTCGGCCTTTTGGTAAAGGTAGCACCAATCGTGCTCGGGTTCTGGGCCAAAGATGGACGCAGGGGGGTAGCCCGGCGGGTCCTCAGCGGAAATGCGCCCCAGGTTGGCGTTGAGCAGGGCCTGGCGCGTCAGCGCGGGCAGGCCCGGCGCCGAGCCATCGGCAGGTGAGAGAACGTGCAGGCAGTTGTTGACGGTCGGCTCGTAATGGATGACCAAAGCATCGCGGCTGTTACCGCGAAACGTATACATGCGGAACTCACGCGCCCCCAACTCGATGCCCTGCAAGAAAAGGGGCATCTCGTGGGCAAAATAGCGCCCCAACGAGTAGAAGTAATAAGGCAGTTCGTGATCGGGCAGGCCGGCGGGCGGGTAGAGCAGGTTGATGCCCGCCGTCGTAGAGTAGAGGCCCACAAAGGGGAAGATTTCGCCGTCGGAGAAGATGGCGGTATGCGGCTGGATGGACGGCGCGCGCCACGCCAACTGCCAGTAAAAGCGGGTCTGCTTGACCCACGACCAGTAATAATCATTGGCTGTGCGCAGATGCAGACCCACGCTCAACCCCACCAACAGGCTGAGGATGGCAACCCGCTTGCGCCACGCCGGGGTGAGCCAGAACGTCAGCCCCACGATCACCAGGCTGGCCCCCAGCATGGCCGGCAGGCCAAAACGGTTCGAGTACGTCCCTACGGTGATCTGCCGGTCGGTGAGCCACACCGGCAGAGGCCCTAACAACAGCGCCGCCGCCCCCACCCCTAACGCCTGGAGCGCCCAACGGTCGCCGGTGGGCCGCGCCTCGCCGGCGGGCGCCGGTTCTCTCAGCGTCCAATATACCGCCGCCGCCGCCAGCAGACCAATGCCCCACGAGAACAGCACAAACCGGTCGGTGATGCGAATGGCGTTCACCCCCACCAGGTTGGCCCAGGCCGTCACTAACACAAACGACAGGTCTTGCAGGATCATCTCCACCAGCCGCGCCAGCGTTCCCAGAGGGTCAGCAGGGAAGCGGTAGAGCAGTCCTGGGGCATTGGCCTCGGCGTCGGCCAACTGAGCGAAGAACAGCCGCCAAACCACAAAACCAGCCAGCACGATCAGATAGGGAAGCCAGTGCCCCAGAACAGCCCGCGCCCGCGCCATCACCGGCGGGCGGGGCGACGGTTCAGAGGCCAACAGCCATAGTACCAGCGGGCGGAGCAGTTCCAGCCCGGCGAAATACTCCATCGTCAGCAGGCCCACCAGCGCGGCGGGCGCGCCCAAGAGCGTCAGCGGCAGGGCCAGGCGCGGGCGGCGCCAGGCCCAGACCATGCACCCCAGCGAGAAGCAGTACAGGGCGTAGCAGATCCAGTGCTGGCTGTAGGCCACCGCGATGGCCTGCTGAGTAAACACCGGGTAAATGGCAAACAGGCACACCGCCCAGCCTACCGCGCGCCAGCGCCCAGGCCACAGCCCCCCCAGCGCCCAGGCCAGGCTGACCGTCGTCAGCCAGCGCAGCAGTAACGAGGCGGCGTGCCACGCCGGGGCGCTCGCGCCCAACAGCGGCATCATCACCACATAAGTCCAGGCCGAAAAAGGCCGGTCGTAGCGGTAAAACTCCCAAAAACCGGGCGCGCCGCCTTCGCGGGCCGTCAACAGCACCGGCCAGTCATCCCAATAAAACCCCAACCAGGGGATCATCAGCCCAAAAGCGAGCCACAACAGCAGAAACAGCCCCCCAAAGAGGGCAAGGGTATGTCGAGTTGGCTTCACAGGGGCAATTGTAACGCAAAACAGCGGATCACAGCGCCAACGTGCGGCGCTCGCTCTCCCAGGTAGACAGCAGGTCGCGCATTTTCAGGCGGGCGCGCGTCAGCCGGCTTTTGAGGGTTCCCAGCGTCAGACCCAGGATCGCGGCGGCTTCCAGATACTCCAGCCCTTCCATATCCACCAGGCGCAGCACCTGCTGAAACGCATCCGGCAGGCGGTTGAGCATCTGCAAGACGATCTCGGCCTGCTCGCTCGCCAGCAGGGCTTCTTCAGGCAGTGGAGCGCCATCGGGCAGAGCGGCCAGACGCTCGCGCTCGTCCTCCGGCGAGCCGTCCAGGCTCACCGTAGGGTGCCGCCTGTGCTTGCGAAGTTCGTCGAAACTGCGGTTGCGCGCAATGGTGAACAACCAGGCCCGGAAGGAACCCCCGCGGAAGTGATCCAGCTTTTCGTAGGCCTTCAGAAACACCGCCTGAGTGATGTCATCGGCCAGCGCCTCATCTTTCACCAGAGAGTTTACCCACCCATACAGACTGTCCTGGTACAGCAGGACCAGGCGGTTGAAGGCGGCCAGATCACCCTGACGCGCGGCCCCTAACAGGGCGGCCTCGGCCTGGTGCATGCCCTCTGGATTCGCCGCCCTGTGCGCCAACCCCTCATTCAGCATAACGACCTCTGAACAAACCATCGTCCCACCTCTCAAGCCGGGTTACCCCGCCCGCGGTTTTCCATCTCTACGCCCTCAATATAGCTTTATTGTGACCAATTTGGTCATATTTTTACGCACAAGAGGTGGACAAATACTGACACATCCCTGTACCCCCAACAGCAAACAGCGGCCAGCTTCTTCAAGCTGACCGCTGTTTGGTAAAGCCGCCAAGGCTCAGCGAACCCAATACGCGATGGCAATAATCACCGCAATCGTCACCACCACCCAGCGCAGCAGGGCCGGTTGGATGCGCCCGGCCAGCCGCCCGCCCAGCGTACCCCCCAACAGGGCCGAGACGGCCATGATGAGCGCCACCGGCCAGACGACCTCGCCCGAAAAGACAAAAAAGACCGCCGCCGCCACGTTGACGCTGAACGAAACCGCCTGTTTGAGGGCGTTGAGCTTCGTCAGTGAGTCGGTCAGGGTGATGCCCAGCACGGCCAGCACGATGACGCTCAACCCCGCGCCAAAATACCCGCCGTACACCGCCGCCAGGCCCACCGGCAGTGCCGCCAGCAGGGCAGGCTCTGCGCCGCCGCCCCCGCCCGCCCGCCGGGCCGAGAGCGCCAACAGCCAGCCGCGCACCCGGTCTGAGACGGCTAACAGCAGCGCCGCCAGCAGGATTAAATAGGGAATGAGCGATCGGAACAACCGCTCGCCGGTGCTCAAGAGCAAAATCCCGCCGACGATCCCGCCGATCACCGCGGCAGGGATGATGTAGTACAGGCGGGTCTTTTGCGCGCGCAGATCACCGGCTTGGGCAAAGGTCGCTCCCAGGTAACCCGGAACCAGCGCCACCGTATTGGTGACGTTCGCGGCGACCGCCGGCAGGCCAGCGGCCACGAGCGCGGGGAAAGAAATCAACGTGCCGCCGCCGGCCAGAGCGTTGACGAAACCGGCCCCGAAGGCCGCGGCGATGACCAACAAGTATTGAACCCATTCCATCAGCGTGGTATTCCTGTTCCGTTGTGAGATAGTTTTTCAGACTGCGTGTCAACTGCGGGATGAAGCCCGCAGTTGACACGCAGTTCAATCAACAACCCGTTGTAAGACAGCGCCCTACCGGGCGGCGGGCGCAGGATGGATACGCGCTAAGTCTACCACAACTTACGGTTTGCCCAGCGCCCGCGCGGCATTACTCTTCTGGCGCGCTCCATTGTAAGAACGCTTCGAGGATGCGCAAATTCGGCTCCCAATCCACCGATTGGTGATTCGCCAGTTCCACGTCTACCGCCGCAATGCCCTGCGCCGAGGCCCAGTCAATGAGCTGGCCGGTCATCTCGCACTCGCTTTGGTGCGGAGGGTAAGCGTAGCCGCTGGCCGCTTCCAGCGTCAGCGTCAGGTCTAGAGAGGCCGGGTCGGGCGGCACGCCCCCGGCGTAGATTTCTGCCCCCGAACTGTGATAGCTGATGAGCGCCTCAATCTGGTAGGCGAGGACGAAATCGCGCAGCGCCGCCGCCTCTGGTTCTGAAAACGGCGCGGTTCCGGCAGTGATCGGCAGGTAGTTCCAACAGCCCACCCGGTGCCAGTCGGCCTTCCAGTTGGCATCGAAATTGCGGTTGATGTCGGCGTTGTTGTCGTTGGCGCGCCCCTGTATCCAGCGCGAGCGGGCCAGGCCGTCTGGGTTAAGAACCGGCAGGATAAAGAGGGTCTGATCGTAAGGGATTAATTCGGGGTTCTCCGAGAGATGTTCCATGAACATCTCGGCCAGTTCCACCGTGTTCCACTCATACCCGCCGTGAATGCCCGCCAGGATCAACTTGCGGTGCTCGCCGTAGCCGTAGCGGAACGCTTCTAGAGAGCGTCCCGCCACCGAATAGCCCGCCAGGTAACGCTCGCCGAAGATTGCGGGCGTCGTCACCATTGGCAGGACGATCACCGTTCCGGGCGGTTCCGGCGGCTCCGCCCAGGCCTGCGCCGCCCCGCGCGGCGGCGCCAGGCTTAGCACCAGCGCCAGGGCCAGGAACCACCCGGCCAGCGCCCTAAGATTGGAAAGCAATCTCATACGCATTTCCCCGCTTTCGTTTGTCAGTTGCTCTGCATTGTAGCATACCTGATAGGCGGCGGGTATTTAAACGGCGTAAACTGCGTGACCAGCCCCGGCCATGACAAAAAACAATTATTTTCGTTATATATACCCATGATATTTTTCCTTTTTACCCGGTTTATACTGTACATTTTGTAAAAACATTGTATAATTCGCACAAACAAGCGTTCGCGCATTCCTGCGATGTCATTCATTACCGCAAAACCGCATCTTGTGTGCGATCCATTGGGTTCTTTTCAACCATTTAATCGTCAAAAATACTGGAAAAGTATTGACGAAACGAGGTGAATTCCTCTAAAATAGGTTGTAGATACTCACTCAAGTGGTTGAAAGACCCTAGAAAAATTGGAAGGACAAATGTCTAAGAAACACCGCGAAAACCGCCAGCGCGCGGAAACTTTGGCTACTCTTTTAATGCCGGTATTTGAGGAAAGGCTGGAAGAAAACCTGGGGAATCGGCTGCGCGAACTGCGCCGCCAGCAGGGTCTTTCACTCCGATCACTTGCAGAAAAGAGCGGCCTGTCAGCTAACACGCTCAGCCTGATCGAAAACGGCAAGACCTCGCCGAGCGTAGCAACCCTTCAGCAAGTCGCCCTTGCGCTTAACGTTACGATTACCGATTTCTTTGAAGTAGAAAACCGCACCGAACCGGTCATTTATACCCGCAGTGCTACCCGGCAGGGGACGGCCTTTGCATACGGCACGATTGAAGAAATGGGCGCGGGCTTAGGGAATGAGGGCTTTCAGCCTTTGATCACCACCATCAACCCCCACTCTGGCAGTGGGTCACAGCCGCTGACGCACGACGGCAACGAATTTATCTACTGCCTGTCTGGACGGATGGTCTACAACGTCGCCGGAAACGAATACGTCCTCGAACCGGGCGACAGCCTGATGTTTGCCTCGCACATGCCGCATTCCTGGATCAACGATACAGATCAACCGACCCGCCTGCTGGTCGTCCTCTCAACGATCGAGGATCACAAGACCAATCACCGCATCCGGCTGCTTCAGGCGCACTATCCGGGTTAACGGCTGAGGGTAGATTTTTTCATTCATTAAAGGGCCAGCCCTCTGATGAAAATAACCCATCGGGCCAACGGCTGAACCTGTAACCGGCCAGAAAACAGTGAGCCGCGCCCGATAGAGTCTTACAGCGCGTCTCGCTGTCGCTCATTGGTTTCTTTACCACTTCCCACACCCTGAGCGGGGTGTGGGAAGTGGTATTTAACCGGGGAAAAATTAGTCCTTTTCTAGTAATCTAATAAATTGATATTGTCTACTTCTGTCTATTACAATGATTGCAACGCAGACAAGACCTTTCTTTACGAATGAAGGAGCTTGCACCATGCCTGTACTCAAGTTTCGCAAACCCATCTTCCTGGTCGTCGTGATGGCCCTGCTTCTGGCAGTGACTATCACTGTAGCGGCGGCACCGCCGTCTGTGGTGAACGTACAAATCCTGGCCGTCAACGACTTCCACGGCAACCTGGAGCCGCCCAGCGGTTCCTCTGGCCGCATTGGGACGATCAACGCTGGCGGAGTAGAATACCTGGCGACCCACATTGACCAGTTGCGCGCCACCAACCCCAACACCATTGTCGTCTCGGCCGGCGACCTGATCGGCGCCAGCCCGCTGATCTCGGCTCTGTTCCACGATGAACCCACCATCGAAGCCTTTAACCTGATCGGGCTGGAGCTCAACGCGGTGGGCAACCACGAGTTCGACGAGGGCGCCCAAGAACTACTGCGCATGCAGAACGGCGGCTGTCACCCGGTAGATGGCTGTCTGGACGGTGATGACTTCGCCGGAGCGGACTTCACCTTCCTCTCGGCCAACGTCGTCTACGAAAACGGCAAGCCTTTCTTTAAACCCTTCAAAGTCCGCACCTTTAACCATGCGAAAGTGGCCTTTATCGGCATGACGCTCGAAGGCACGCCCTCCATCGTCACCCCCTCTGGCGTGGCCGGGCTGAAATTCATGGACGAGGCCGACACGGTCAACAGGCTCATCCCACTGCTGAAGGCCAAAGGCGTTGAAACCATTGTGGTGCTGATCCATGAAGGCGGGGTGCAGGCCGCTCCGGCCCCCTACAACGGCTGTGTGGGCATCTCTGGCCCCATTGTGGATATCGTCGAGCGCATGGATGACGAAGTGGATGTAGTGATCAGCGGGCATACCCACAACGCCTACAACTGCGTGATTGACAACAAGCTGGTCACCAGCGCCGCTTCTTTTGGCCGCCTGGTGACGGACGTGGACCTCGCCATTGATCGAAGCACAGGCGAGGTCATCTCGGCGAGCGCCAACAACGTCATCGTCACGCGCGACGTCCCCAAGCATTCACTGCTGACGGCCCTGGTAGACCGCTACCGCGCCCTGGTGGCCCCCCTGGCGAACCGCGTCATCGGCTCTATCACGGCCGACATCACCCGCACGGCCAACGCCGCCGGTGAGAGCGCCCTGGGCGATGTGATCGCCGACGGCCAGCTCGAAGCCACGCGCGACCCGGCCTTTGGCGGCGCAGTGGTGGCCTTTATGAACCCGGGCGGCATCCGCGCCGACCTGGTGTATAACATGATCTCCGGCGGCGAACAGCCCGGCGAAGTAACCTACGGCGAGATGTTCACCGTACAGCCCTTCGGCAATAACCTGGTGACGCTGACGCTGACCGGCGCGCAGATTGATACCCTGCTGGAACAGCAGTTCGATAACCCCGCGCCGGGGCAGAATCGCATCTTGCAGGTCTCTGAAGGCTTCGCCTACGCATGGAGCGCCTCGGCCCCCACCGGCAGTAAAGTGGATATCGCCTCCATCACCATCAACGGCGTGCCGATTGACCCCAGCGCCACCTACCGCGTGACGGTCAACAGCTTCCTGGCCGACGGCGGCGATAACTTCTTCGTCTTGCGCGAAGGGACGGACCGCCTGGGCGGCGCAGTGGATACCGATGCCTTTGAGGCGTACTTCCGGGCCCATTCGCCCGTACCGCCGGGGCCGCAGAACCGCATCACCGTCCTGCCGTAACCCACCCCTTTTGAGAACCACAAGCCCACTGCGCCAGCGGTGGGCTTGTATTATTTTGACGGGTCTCCCAACCCCTGCGGGCAGGGAGACCCCGCCCCTACCGGCTCGCAACCCCACGCGGGCGGGGAGACCCCGCCCCCCTCCACGCAACCGTAGGGGCCGGGTTCCCCGGCCCATCCTCATGCGGGCGGGGAGACCCCGCCCCTACCGGCTCGCAACCCCTGCTACCGGCTCGCAACCCCGCGCGGGCGGGGAGACCCCGCCCCTACCGGCTCGCAACCCCGCGCGGGCGGGCGGACCCCGCCCCCGCCAGCCCGTTCGCGCGTCATGGGGGCCAAAATCATATCTGTTTCAGATAAAAAACCAATAAAAAATTAATATTCTTGTGGTAAAGTGCAAAATAACTAAACAAGCCGTTCAGTGCAGAAAAAGCGGAAGCAGGGGGAGACCGCAAGAAAAGGATGTGACCACTACGGGCATCCTGTTTCTTCCACTGACGCACGATATAGAATTAACCCCGGATGACTGCCGGGGTTAATGTTTTTCAGGCCGCTCTTTGATGATATAATACCGGCATTCACCCACCTCTCTGAATCGGAGAACTGACGGAATGAAAAGCCCCGCTGTCCTGCGCCCGTTAAAGTGGCTGGTGCCACTCATCTTTGCCCTGGCGCTCTTGGCCGCCGGCCTGGGCCTGTTTACCCCCGGCGGCGGCGAACCCTACGCCTATACCAGCCTGCGCGGCGAGCAGGTGACCATCAACAACCGCGGCCTGTACGTCTACGACACGGTTAGCTCCGCCGCCCAAATGCAGGCCAACGACCTGGTGACGCTCGTGCTGGGCCTGCCCCTGCTGGCGCTCTCGGCGTGGCTGACATGGCGCGGCTCTCTGCGCGGGCGGCTTCTGCTGGCCGGCACGCTGGGCTTCATCCTCTACACGTACCTCTCGATGGCGACCAGCACGGCCTTTAACCCGCTCTTCCTGGTGTACGTGGCCCTCTTCAGCCTCAGCCTGTTTGCCTTCATCCTCACCCTCATGTCTTTCGACCTGACCACACTGCCGCGCTATTTCGGCGCGGGTACGCCCGTGCGCGCCATCGCCGGACTGCTCTACTTCACCGGAGCTTTTCTGCTGATGGCCTGGGTGGGCGGGCGCATACTGCCCCCGCTGACGCAGGGCACGCCCCCCCTGCTCGAAAATACCACCACCATGGTCATTCAGACGCTGGACCTGGGCCTGGTACTGCCGCTGGCGTGGCTGGCGGCCACCCTTCTGCTCAAAAAGAGCGCCTGGGGCTACCTGCTGGCCGCGGTGGCGGTGACTAAGATGATTACCATGGGCGTGGCCGTCAGCACGATGGGGCTGAATATGGCCCTGCAAGGCGAGCCAGACAGCGCGGTTCTCGTGGGCATCTTCATGGCCCTCACCCTGGCAAACCTGGTTCTGGCTTACTTCCTGCTCAAAAACATCCGGCCCAACCTGCCAGAGGCCGCGTAAATCCTTGCAGTTTTGTAGATCACCCCAGGAGCCGGCCTGTGTTATGCTTGTAACAGGTATCCTCTCGCCTATAAATTGCCAGGAGATGCTATGCCTTTTACTACCCCCCGCCTGAAACGCGAAGCCGCCACCGTCCAAGCGATGATCCGCCTGTACTGCCGGCTGGAGGATCACCCCCGCGAGGGCGTGATCTGCACCGACTGCGCCGAGCTGATGGCCTATGCCATCTTTCGGTTAGAGAAATGCCCGTTTCAGGAAGGGAAAACCACCTGCGCCAAATGCCCGGTGCACTGCTACCGCAGTGAAATGCGCGCGCGCATTCGCAAGGTGATGCGCGTGGCCGGCCCGCGCATGTTCCTGCACCACCCCATTTTAACCATCCGCCATTTTATTGACGGAGGGCGCAAAACGCCGGTCCGCCCGGCACAGGCGAAAGACAGCTCAGGCCTGAGCGGGCCGCGTGAAGCGCCGCCCCACGGCAAATAACAACAGCGCCGCCAGCACCAGCACCGCCATCACCCGAAAAATCCCATTCGGCCCCAACTGATCTAACAGCCAGCCGCTCAAGAGCGAGCTGACCACCCCCGCCAGGCTGGCCGTCGAAGCCAGCATCCCCTGGGCCGTGCCGGCCATGCCGGGGGGAGCCATCTGATTGGCGTAATTAACAGCGGAGTTCCAGAAGAACACAAAGGCCGGGCCGTTGAGCAGGTTCGCCAGCACCGCCCAAGAAGGGTCTGGCATGATGCCCAACAGGAAGAAGCGCGCCATCATCAGCCCCATTCCCACCATCATCAGGCGGACAGAGCCATAGCGCCGCAAAAGCGCGCCGCTGAAGAACATAAAGGGGATTTCCAGCACCGCCGGGGCCGTGGCGGTCACACCGATCAACCCCTGACCGGCCCCCATGGCGCTGAGAGCCACGCTCAGGAACATAATCGAGGCGTTGGTAGCGATCCAGCATAAAAAGAGGACGGTGATGAACAACAGCCAGGCCGGGCGGGCGAGCATCTTGCCAAAGGCGGCAGAACTGCGCGCCTCTAGACGCACTACCGCCGGGGGCAGCAGCAGGGCCGCCAGCGCAAAACCCAACATCACCACCCCGTAAGCCGGGAACATGGCACGCAGGCCGATCCGCTGGAAGAGGAACCCGGAAGTCAGCGCGGTGAGGATGTAGCCAATCGTCCCGCCCAGGCGGTAGCGGCCGTAATCCTCGCGGCGTTTGCCCAACAGCACCAGGGCGGTGCTGTCCACCAGAGTACCGGGGGCAGAGTTCATCATACTGCCCAGACAGCCCAGCGCCAGATACGCCCAAAACCCCTGCACGTATGGCACAAACTGGTTGACCACGAGCGACCCCGCCACTCCCAGGGCGATCCACAAGCGGGGCTTGCCGGTGCGGTCGGCCAGGTAGCCCCACACCACCGAACTCCCCACCCCCACCAGGGCAGTGGTCATATTCAACAGCCCAATTTGCGTTCCGCTCAGGCCGGCTTCGTGAAAGTAAACGTTGAGGAAGGTAAAGTAAACGCCGATGGCGGCGTATTGGAAGAAAAATAACAGCCACAGCACCCAAAGCTTACTCTGGCGTGCTTCGGGGGTCGGCGCCTGCGAAGAGGGTTGAGGTGAGACCACGCCTCGATTTTAACCGTTTTTCTGCCTTCCAACCAGAGCATAGACCACCACCGGCTCACTGCGGCCCTTCACCTGGGTTGGCCCCAGGCAGACGACCTCAAAGCCGCAGTCATATTCCAGGCGGGCGGCGGTGTCTTCGTTCATCAGGATGGAATAGGCGCTCTCTTTGGTCAGCGTTTCGAGGCGCGAGGCCACGTTCACGGCGTCGCCGATGACGGTGTAAAGCAGCCGGTCGAGCGAGCCAATTTGCCCGGCAACCACGTCTCCGGTAGAAATACCGATGCCAGAACGGATGGGGACCTCGCCGCGCGCGATCCGGCGCTGGTTGAGGGCTTCCAGGCGTTCCTGCATCGCCAGAGCGGCGGCGGCGGCGCGGCATTCTTTATCCGGCTGATCCACCGGCGCGCCGAAGATCGCCACAATGGCATCCCCGATAAAGTTATTGATGTACCCCCCCTGCGGCTGGATGGCGTGGTTCATTTCGGTGAGGTATTCGTTTAAAAACGCCACCACCTGCTGGGGGTGCATCTGCTCGGAGAGGGTGGAAAAATTGCGGATGTCTGAAAACAGCACCGAAACGCGGCGCGTCTCGCCGCCCAATTCCAGGTTGCCGGTCAGCAGGCGCTCGCGGACTTCGGGGGTGACGACGCGGCCAAAGATGTCGCGCTCGCGCTCGCGCTGGCGCAGGCCGTCAACCATCTGGTTAAAGCCCTGCTCCAGGATGCCCACTTCGTCGGCAGAAGTCGGCCTGACACGGACGGTCAGATCGCCCTGTTGGATGCGCTGGGCCGCCTGACTGAGCCGGATGAGAGGGACGGTGATCTGCCCGGAGGTGAGAATGGCCCCGCCCAGGCTGAGGAGCGCCGCCAGCACGGTGACCACCCCAAACAGAGTCGCCAACTGCTGCGGCAGGGCCGCCACCGATTGGGCCGTGACAATGAGCGGGTTGAGGACCTGGAGGGCCTGCGCCTCGGGTTGGGTGACGATAACCCCCCAGCCAAAGCCGCCAAAGCCCGAAAGCTGTGCCGGGGTATCGTAAAAGTCACTGCCAGAGGTGTGCGCGTACCCGGCGATCTCGCCGCCCGAACTTTTGACGATCACCTCATAGCCAGCTCCGCCCACGCCGGGGCCGGCGGCTAACACCTTCTGCGCCAGCGAATCGGTCTGCGCCTGGGCCAGCACTACCTGAGGGCTGTGACTGCTGGCCGTATCCGCCAGGATCGTTCCCCCTGGGCCAATGACGCGGATGGCGGCCATACTGCTGACGCTCTTCTGCGAGAGCCGCGCCTGCAAATCGGTCAGCGCGACCAGCGCGCGCACCACGCCTAAGATCTGCTTGGTATCGGGGTCAAAGACCGGCAGGGCCAGGCCCACCACCGGCTTTTGGGTAGGGCCATCGAAAAATACCGGGGTGATGCCAATGCCCGCCCGGTCGGGGCGCACCGCCGCCTGGAACCAGCGTTCTGAGTTTGACGAAACCGGCTCCACCGGGCGCGTAGCGATCACATGGATGCCGTGACTCTCGCTCAAGAGAATCTCGACGAAGGGGGTAGAGGGGCGCTCGGCCTGCTGGAAGATATACGACAGGGCCGGAGAAAAGGCTTCTTCGGGGATGGGGATGAAAAGACTGCCCTGCAGACGCTCGCGCACGGCGGCGGGGTCAGCGGCGATTTGGGCGATTCCACTCTGCTCGGCGGCCAGGCCGCCCAGGCGCGCCGCCTCGATCAGTTCTGGCTCTTCGGCCCAGCGGCGCACGTCCTCGATGCGCTCCAGCATATAGCGGTCAATCTCGGCGGCGGTATCCACCGCCTGACCGGTGAGACTGCGCCCCACCACGTCACTGCGCAAGGCGGCCTCGGTTTCGCCCATGCGCGCCGCCAGGCTTCGAAACTGCGTCACCATCACCCCCACGCTGATGACGCCCACCAGAATCAGCGGCCCCAGGCTGAGGAACAGCATCCAGAAGCCGATCTTATAGCGCAGGCTGGAGCGAAAGCGCCTCATGCTGGCTACCCACCCGCATCTTCGACGACCGGGAACCAGATGGCATGGGCGGCCAGGTCCATGAGCGCGGCGGCGTCATCGTTGGCCTGCGCCAGCACCGTTTCAATCTCTGCCAGGCCGGCCTTGGCTTCCGCCAGGTCTTGCAGGGCGATGATGGCCTCACAGCGGTCCTGAATGGCGATGATGGCGGCATCCAGTTTTTGGGCGGCGGCGCGGGCCTCTGGCGTGTTTAAGAGCGCGGCAGTCTCGCGGGCATAGGCGCGCGTGCCAAAGCCATCGCCGGGGTTTTGAGCGGCCCCATCCCCGTTATAGTCCTTAAACCGCGCGCCGCCCGAACCTTCGAGGATGTTAATGGTGTGTTCCAGGTGATTGCGCATCTCGGCCAGCGCGCCAATTTGGGCGGCGTTCTCGGCATTGTGGATGTGCTGAATGGCAACGTCTAACTGCGCGCGCAGACCTGGAACCAGCGCCGTGTTCAGCGGGGTGACGGGCTCGCGGTTGTTCTTGACGAACAGGGTTTGGGCCATAGCCCAGGCTTCTGGCTCCAGACCGCCAAAGTAAAAGACGCGCCCCTGCGGCGCGGCAGAGGGCTGATCGCCCTCTAAAGTGATCTGAAAGCGCCGGTAGGTGTTCAGCAGGTTTTCACCGGTGGGCGAGACCCACTCAAAGCGCACCGTGCCATCCTGCGCTACCGGCACAATGCCCAATGCAAAGGGCGAACCATCATCCTTCAACAGCCAGGCCTGGTAAGTCTGCCCGGCGGGGGGCTGTGGAAGGCCTTCCATGGCAATGCTGAACAGATCGCCCTCGGCAAACCGGCTGCCAAAGCCGGCCTGGTTTTTGCCTTCTTCCGCCAGACTGCCAGATGAGGCCGGCGCGGGCGTGTCATAAGAAAAACCGCCCAAACCAGGGCCTTCGGTGGAGCCGGAAGAACCAGCGGAAGGGGAATCAGACGGGGGCGTGGGGGTGGGCGGCGTAAAAGGCGTGGCCGAAGGGGCCGGAGCGGCGGTGGGCAAAGGGGTAGGAACCAGAGTAGGGGCCGCCGTCTGGCAGGCCGTCAACAGCAGTGCCAGCAGTACAATCATCCGTGATTTCACCATAAGCCTTCTCCTACCCATGCGGCAACATCCTTGTGGTCAGCTCTTGCAGCCTCATTCCATCCAAATCCAACCCTCGCGGCGGGACTCTCGCCCAGGCGGCCGCGCGGGCGGGGAGACCCCGCCCCTACAGCCCGCCGTGCGCCCATTCCATCAAAATGTCAGGTCCAGGGCGTTCTGTGGTGAAATTTACGGGCTTTCGGCGCGGCATGGGTGCTTTTCACAGCCCTGAACCCGACCTGCCAGATTTGCCTCTGCAGGTCTCCCAATATTATAGTTGGATCATTTCGATAAACAAAGTGAGATGTTAATGTTTAGAGGGATTTTATGGAGGGTGCGTTTACGGCCCGCAAAGCCTGAAGATCTTCACCCCATCCTGGTCGTAGACCAGGCGCGCGCCCGGCAGAGCGGCGGCGGCCCCGGCGCTGAGGGCGGCAGTCGGGTAGCGGTTGGCCCCCAGGTAAAGATAATCCACCCCCATCTGGCACAGCGTATCCAGCGCCGCCGGGTCTTCTGCCAGGCTGGCGGCGGCGCGCGAGAGCGCCAGAATTTTCTCGCGGTATTCCGGCGGCCCATAAGGGTAAAGCATGACCGAAGCCGTCGTCTGCCGCCCGGTGAAATACGGAATCCAATATCCGGCGTCAACGCCGTGCGCGGCGTCCTTCATCCAAAAATAGGTATTCACGGCGAACAGCGCATCGGGGGGCGTGTTGGCATTAATCCAATCCATCGCCGGCAGGTCGGCGGGGGTGACGAAGTAGCGGGGGGCATCAATGGTCTGGCTGTGGATGTGGCTGGCAAAGACGGCCCCGGTGAGCAGAACGGTCAGCGCCCCGTGATGGAAGGCGGGCGTATCCAGGCGCGGCAGCCAGGCCAGCAGTTCTTGCGCGCCCAGGCCGATGAGCAGTCCGGCGGGCAGGTAATACAAGATCAGGATAGCCCCGTAATTGGTAAAGGACAGCGCCGGAATATCCAGCAGGTAGGCGTGGCCTTCCAGCCAGAGTAATACAACCCACAACAGCGTTCCAATCCCCCAACCCCTGCGGCGCAGTACCAGGATCACCGCCGAGAGAGCCGCCCACGCCAACAACCAGGGCTGTAAGCCAAGGGCGAAAATATCGCCGGGACTGCCAGAATAGTACGTCAGGTCGCGGGGGCCGGTGCGGGCCGCCGCGGCGGCGGCAGTGGCGGCACTGCGCCGCAGATAGACCTGCACGCCATCCAGCGCGACAGGCAGGATCAGCAGGACGCTCAACACCCCCACCGCGGCGATGCCCGCCAGCGCCCAACGCGCCCGCCGGGCGCGCGCCGCCTGGAGGATCTGCCACGCGGTGGAAAGGAATAACAGCGGCAGGTAAAAGCCCGCCACGCGAAAGTGCAGTTCAAAGATACCGGCATTCAGCAGGGCGGCGGCCAGCGTCAGCACGAGGGCGCCTGGATTCTCTGCCGCCCGGCCCATCCATGCGCGGATGGGGTTATTATTTTTCTCTACCTTGAGGGGCAAGCCCTTCAAGGTAGAGACGGTTGAAGGTTCCGTCCACGCGCGGATGGCCTCATAGGTGACGAACCAGCCCACCAGCAGGACGGCCTGGCCCGCCGCCTGGGTGAAGCGCCCCCAGTTGATGTACCAGGCCGGCTGGAACGAAAACAGCCCCACTACCAGACTGCCAACCAGGGCCGCTTTGCGCCCCGCCAGCGCATCTAACGCCAAAAACACGCCGATGATGCACAGGGCGTTGAAAAACTGCGCCGTCCACAGCAGGGCCATGTGCGCGGGAACTTCGGCCAGGATCTGCACCGGCCCGGCCAGAGCGTACAGCCCCAAATGGTACATCTCCAGCGGGATGGGGGCGTAAGGCTCCAGCGTAAGCGGCAAGCGCCCCGATTGGGCCGTCAGTTGGGTCAGCAGGGTGTGATGAAGCGAATCGGACCAGGCCGGGAAGGGATAAAGGTGGGCCATCCACAGGCGGTTAAAGACCACCAGGGCAAACACCGCC
>DAOUAC010000001.1:0-16604 GCA_034434155.1 Anaerolineaceae bacterium | reverse complement strand
GTTCGGGCAAGACCACCCTGCTCAACTGCCTGGGAGGGTTAGACCAGCCTACGCGCGGAACCGTGATCGTATTTGGGAAAGAAGTCTCCAAAATGACCGAGGAACAGGCCACCCGCTGGCGGCGCGAGCAGGTGGGCTTTGTGTTTCAGTCTTTCGGCCTGCTTCCGACCCTCTCGGCTTACGAGAACGTGGAGCTAATCCTGCGCATTGCCGGCCTTGGAGAGAAACAGCGCCACGCCCGCGCCATCGAAGTCTTGCAGTTGGTGGGCCTGGGCAAATGGATTCATCACCGCCCTTATGAAATGTCCGGCGGACAGCAGCAGCGGCTGGCAATCGCCCGCGCCCTGGCAAACCGCCCGCCGCTCATCCTGGCAGACGAACCCACCGGCGAATTAGACTCAAGCACTGCCAACGAAATCCTGGCCTTCTTCCGCAACATCGTAGACAGCGAAGGCGTTACCCTGCTGGTAGCCTCGCACGACCCACTGGTAGATAAATACGTAGACAGCATCTACCAGATGGCCGATGGGCAGATCACCATCCAAGCCGGGCAGAATGGGCCAGTACAGTCAATTACTACTTCCATGATATAATATTTAAAGTATGACCGTATGACTGTATGGAGGTACGTATGATTGGCACAGCTCGTATTCAAGAAAAAGGCCAGGTAACGATTCCGCGCACAATCCGCCGGCAGCTCAACTTAAAAAAAGGTGATCTGGTCACCTTTATCAGCACAGAGAACGGCGTTCTGATCAAAACCCTCGACCTGGCAGCCAGTGATTTACTGGCAGCGCTGGAAAAATCTCTGCTGGCACGAGGTATTCAGTTATCTGATGTTCTAGAGCGCTCCCAAAAAGTAGGAGCGGATGCTTTAGCACGAGAATTTGATCTCCGCCCAGAGGAACGCAATATACTCTTGCAGGCCCTACAGCTTAAAGCCCAGGCCGCAGTTGAAGCGATCCGTACTGCCGCCGAATCTGGCCCGGAATTATCCGACGAAGAGATAGAGGCAGAAATCCGGGAAACACGAAAACGGCCCTGATATGCTGATCGTTTTAGACACCAACGTCCTCATTTCGGCGATGCTGAAACGCACCAGCAAGCCCGCACAGATTCTTGACGCTGTACTGGAAAGAAAGATCGAATTAGCAATTGATGAACGCATTCTTGAAGAGTATTCCGCAGTAATCCAACGACCGAGGTTAAACATTCCTGCGGAAAAGGCGGACGCCATCCTTCGGTTTATCTCCTTTTCAGCAGTATGGGTTAAAACGCAACCCCTGCAATTTAACCCTCAATTGGTTCAGGACCCTGGCGACTTGCCATTTGCTGAGGTAGCGATTTGCAGCGGGGCAGAAGCGATTGTTACTGGAAACCTGAAACATTTCGAATTTTTGCATGAGCTGCGAATTGAAGTACTTTTACCGGACGCATTCCTAAAGAAATATCTGTATCTATCCAGGTAAAAGAGATTTCCAATCTGCCCGACCGGAAAGCAATGCCATGAACCCTCTGGAAATGATCTTGTTTGCTTCTGCGCGGGCCTCGGCCCACTTTGCGCTGGCGTGCCTGGAACCGTACAACGGACACCTGCGGGCGAAATCCTCTTTTGTAGACCCGGCCGGCGAGATTATGCACTGGCACGAGTTCGGCGACCTGGAAGGCCCCGGCTGGGCGGCCAACGCGGTGGGTGGGGCTAACCTGCTCTACCGCTGGGGGGCCTATGTGGGCGATGCGCGCATCCAGGAACAGGCCGTGGCTTTGATAGACCATGTGTTAGAAGACGGCTTTATTGACCCCGCCAGCGGGCTGATCCACCCCTATTACGAACTGGCACAGCGGCGTTTTTGCTTTAACTACACGCACGGCGACGCCTGGCTCTGCCCCGGCTCGCTCGCCCGCATCGGCACGGACCTGCTCGCCGCCGCGCGCCTGCTGCCTCCCTCCCCCCGAACCGTAAAGCTGGAGCGGGCAGCCTCGGCGTTGGGTCATTGGCTGTTGGCGAACACCCCCTTACTGCCCTCCGGCTGGGTTCCGCGCCGCATCACGCCGCAGGGCCAGCCTTACGACCAATGCCCTACCGGCGGGCCAGACGCCATCTATGACCACTCCGCCGACGGCCTCTTTCTGCTGGAATTATGGGCCAATCTGGCCGCGCGGGGCGAAGATGTTTTCGCCGCCCCGGCCCTGGCGTTAGGCGACGCCTTTGTCGCCCTCGGCGGCCTGTTCGGCTCGATCAACCACGACACCTACGACGATCACGAGAGCGTGGCCTACGCCGCCGCCTTCCGCATCCTGCGCGCCGCCGCTTCGCTCCTCAACCGCCCGGCCTGGCGCAGCTTCGCTGATCAGACGGTCCTGCCCGCCCTGGAAGGCTACCGCATGGCGACCGACCGCAACGGCGTGGCTACGCGCAACCTGCTCTGGATGGAACCATCCTGGGATACCGCTTACCTCTGGGAAAATGCCGAGTCCGCCCACGCTTACCTCGACGCCTGGGCTGATACCGGAAGCGTTCACTACCGCGAGACCGGTTTAGCCATCTTGCGCGCCATTGCTAACCACCATCACGGCGGCCTCGGTTTCCTCACCGAGGGCGTAGATTGGAACAACCACGTCAGCCAGCGCCACCACGTCCACGGCGACTTCTACGGCGACATTAACTACACCGAGCCGCTCCTCAACAACCTGCATCACCTGGGGCCAACCCTGGCCTACTTCGAGCAGACCGGCTTCCGCCCCCCCGCCGGCCTGGACGACGCCGCCGCCATCGCGCTGCTCTCTGGCTTCAGTTCCAGGGCCGTCTCGCCGCCGCCGCCCCTCCTGCAAACCGAGCGCCTCATCTGGCGCGACTGCGATGACGCTGATCTCGACGCTATCTACGCCCTCGTCTATGCTGACCCGGCGGCCAAAGAGGGCGGGTTGGCGGCGGAAGGGACGCCCGCCGAATGGAAAATGCGCTTCGCCCGGCGGCACATCTACCCGCCGGGGCGCTTTGGGCTGAAGGCCATCTGCCTGCGCGAGAGCGGCACGCTCATCGGCCTGATGGGGCTTCAGATCCTCGCTCCAACGCGCGGCGCGGAGATTGATCACCTGCTCACCGCCAGCACCCCCGACCGCGCCGTCAACCAGGACCCGCGCCGCCTCGAAGTGGAGCTGACCTACGCCCTGGGCCGCGCCTGCTGGGAACACGGCTGCGCCCTGGAAATGGGCCGCGCCCTCATCGCCTACGCCTTCCAATGGCTCGGCGTCGGGCGCATCCGGCAGGGCGCGCCGCGCTCCAACGAAAATTCCATCCACCTCATGCGGCAATTGGGTTTCCAGATCGAACCGGCCCTCAACGGGCGCGGCGTGGTCGGCATTCTGGAAAAACCGGCGAGCGCCTGACCTTATGGACGAGCGCGGCGAAATCCAATGGCCGGGGCGCGTCCCCAAAGCCAAACTCCGGCGGCTGTACCGCTCTGATGCGCAGGGTCTGCTCGATGAAGAACTGCTCGACGACGTTGGCACGCTCCTGTACCAGCGCTGTCAGGCCATTTTTACCGTCCACGAGGCCAAACAGGGCCGGGTGCGCTGTCCGCGCTGTCAGCGCCAGGGCCGCGAGACGATCATTCCGCGCCGGCGGGATAAGACAGCGTTAGACCTTCCTATCACCTGCCCGGCGTGCGGCTGGAGCATCACCTGGCGCGAATACCAGCGCGCCTACAAACGCCGTCAGCTCAACCTGGGCGGAGCCGCCGACGCCTTCGAGGAATTTCTGCGCCGCTGGCCCGCCGCCCGCACCCCCCAGGCCAAAATGTTCGCCGTTGACCGCCTGATCCACGCCTTCCATTATTCCCTGCGGCAATACCCCGGCCTGCCCACCCGCCCCGCCGGGCTGAACCTGATTGACGGCAAACTGGAAGATACCATCGCCTTCCTGAACGAACTGAGCTACGGGCCAGACACTCAACGCGAATGGCGGCAGGCCGTCCAAAAATTCCGCGCGGAATTTTTGGACGGAATTGGCAGGCCACCGCCCGCCGAACAGGATGAAAGCTGACCGCCTTGCCGGGGCCTGTCTCTACGGCCGCTTTGATCCCTTCACCCCGCCCTTAACGCGCCCATCCTGGCCCGTGATACTGCTCCAGGTTCTTAAAAAGCGCCCCAAACGGCTCCTCAAAGGGCCGGAAGGGCACCATCGCGGCGATGTCGTCCAGTTCCGCCAGCACATCCGCCGGCAGTGGGCCTTTTTCGGCGGCCTGCCAGTTCTGCTCAATCTCCGCCGCCGAGCGCGAGCCGCTCAACACCGTATCAATCAGCGGGTTCGAGAGGACAAAGCGCAGTGCCAGTTCTGGCACAGAGATCCCAACCCGGTCCGAAAATTCATACAGGCGCAGCATTTGGGCGGCGCGCTGGGGGGCCATCCACGCCGGGCGCTGGCGGCGGATGATCTCATCGTAGCGTTGGGCAAACCAGCCCTGCTGTAACGGCGAGCCGGCCACCACCCCCATGCCCTTCGCCTTCGCTGTAGGGATCAGCCCGCTGCCGGCCTCGCGGAAGAGCAGGCTGTAGTTAAAGGCCGTCAGCAGCACGTCATAATTGGCCTTTTCGACGATGCGCTGCATCTGGTAGACGGTCGTCCCGCCCAGGCCGGTATAGCGGATCACGCCGCGCCGCTTCAGGTCTTCCAGCACATCGCAGACCGGGCCGTGAAAGGTATCCCAGCTTTCAAACCAGTCATACTGCCCGCCCCGGTCGGGTTCGTGGATCAGCAGGATGTCAATACAGTCGCGCTTCAACAGGCGCAGGCTTTCGGATACGCTGGCATATAACTGTTCTTTACTGCGCGGGTCGAAGGGCTGTGGACGGCCCCCCAACTTGGTGGAGAGATAATAGGGGTAGCGCACCCCCTCTAAACACTGCCCCAAGACCTCTTCGCTGTCCAGATAGCCGGGCGCGGTGTCAATATAATTGATCCCCAATTCCAGCGCGCGCACCACGGCCTGCCTGGCCCCCGCCAGATCCGTGCCAATCCGCGAGACAAATAACCCTCCCAGTGCCAGCCGCGAGACGCGCATCTCGGTTTGACCTAACTGACGGTATTCCATAGGCAAATCCTTATCAGGTATCGCAGGATGATGGGATCATTCTACATCAGATTCCCAGCGGACCGTTTCCACAGCGGGCGCGCCTCCCCCAATTACCCCATTGCTCTTTGCGATTATCGTTATAATTAGGAAGTTGGAAGCTCGCCAGTACACCCCATCCCTCTTATGAAAGGTCCCCTTATGACCGACGATAAAATTCAAGCCACCTTTTCCCTGGCCCGCGAGCGTTACGCCGCCCTGGGCGTGGATGTAGACCGCGCCCTCGCAACGCTGGCGGGGGTTTCCATCAGCCTGCACTGCTGGCAGGGAGATGACGTAGGCGGGTTCGAGAACTCCGGCGAAGGGCTGAGCGGCGGCATCGCCGCCACCGGCAACTACCCCGGCAAGGCCCGCACCGCCGACGAACTGCGCAGTGACCTGGATATGGCCTACCGCATGATCCCCGGCCGCCACCGCCTGAACCTGCACGCCAGTTACGCCGAAACCGGCGGTCACCGCGTAGACCGCGACGCGCTGGCCCCCGAACACTTCTCCCGCTGGGTGGACTGGGCCAAAGCCAATGGTCACGGGCTGGACTTCAACCCCACCCTGTTCTCGCACCCCAAGGCGGCCACGGGCTTCACCCTCTCCAGCTACGATCCGGCCATCCGCAAATTCTGGATTGATCACTGCGTTGCCTGCCGCAGGATCGGCGCGTACTTTGGCCGAGAATTGGGCAGTCCGGCCGTCACCAATATCTGGATTCCCGACGGCTATAAAGATACGCCCGTAGACCGCAAAACGCCGCGTGAACTGCTGAAGGCTTCGCTCGACCAGATTCTGGCAGAACCCATTGACCCGCGCTATAACCTCGACGCCGTAGAAGGCAAGCTCTTTGGCCTGGGGGCCGAAAGCTACACCGTCGGCTCGCACGAGTTCTACCTGGGCTACGCCGTCCAAAAGAACATCCTTCTCTGCCTCGACGCCGGGCATTTTCACCCCACCGAAACCATCGCGGATAAGCTCTCGGCGGTCCTGCTGTACGTTCCTGAAGTACTTCTGCACGTCTCGCGCGGCGTGCGCTGGGACAGCGACCACGTGGTGATCTACAATGACGACCTGGCCGCCATCGCGCAGGAAATTGTGCGCGGCGGCTATCTGGAGCGCACTCACATCGGGCTGGATTACTTCGATGCCTCGATCAACCGCGTGGCGGCCTGGGTGATCGGCGTGCGCAACACCCAGCGCGCCCTGCTGGCGGCCCTGCTGGAGCCATACGAGCAGATGCGCGCTTACGAAGTCTGCGGCGATTACACCGCGCGCCTGGCCCTGCAAGAGGAAATCAAGACCCTGCCGGTCGGCGCAGTGTGGGATTACTTCTGCTTGCAGCAGGGCGCGCCGGTTGGCCGCGCCTGGCTGGATGAGGTCAAAGCTTACGAAGCCGAGGTTTTGTTAAAACGGTAAGCAAAGTTGTTGGGTGGTTTTCACGCGGTGAGCGCGTGAAAACCACCCACATCAACAGATCGCTTTATTCCCTGGCGGTGATCTGGCGGTCAGGCATCTCAGCATGAGGGGGAGAGGCGTTTACAGCTCACGCCGCCATCTAGGGATTTAATGAGTTTGGTGATATGATAGGGCCAATCTCAAACCCACTCCCCAGGAGACCCTTGTGGGCGAATGACCCCTTCTGATCCTATTAATCTGCTCATTTTTGTGATCGTCTCAGGGCGGCAGTCGGAAGAACTCAAAAACCAACTGGTGCGCGAGCGCTTTTACTTCACAGTGATTGACAGTTCCGGCGGCCCCCTGCAAGAACCCACCGTTTGCCTGTTAATCGGCCTCAACGGCGCTCGCCTGGACCACCTGATGAGCGTAGTTCGGGCGGCCTGCCGGCGCTTCGAGGAATACATCCCGGTACAGCCCACCCCGCCCGCTGGACTGCCCCCCATGCAGATGATCGCGGCCGAGGCCGGCGGAGCGCTGGTATATGCCGTTGAAGTCGAACAGTTTATCCAGTTCTAACGAGGCCCCCATGAAACTAATGCTGATGATCGTCCGAGACGAGGACGCCGAGCTGGTCACGCAAGAGCTGATCCAAAACGATTTTCGCGTCACCCGCATGGCTTCAACCGGCGGCTTTCTGCGGCGCGGCAACAGCACCCTGCTGGTAGGGGTGGAAGATGAGCGCGTCGAGACCGTTACCGACCTGCTGCGGCGCGTGTGCAGTCCTGCTGAGGGCGAGCACCGCCGCGCCACCATCTTCATCCTCAATATGCCGTTTTACGCCAAAATTTAACGGTTTCGACACCCTTTATCCGTATGCCTCTCTCTTTGAAAACCCTCAAAACCCGCCTGGCCCTGGCGCGTACCAGCCTGGTGCGCATGCAAACCGGCGGCGATTGGGCCTTAACCCTGCCCGCCGCCGTCCGCCAGAACCTGATCGCCTTTTTTTACGATGGCTTCTTTGCCGCCGCCAGCGATAACATCTACCTCAACTACCTGGTGATCTACCTGCTGGCCCTGGGGGCCACCCAGGCCCAGATCGGCCTGATGAGCTCGCTTTCCAGCCTGACGGCCGCGCTGTTACTTCTGCCGGGCGCGCTGTTGGTGGAGCGGGTGGGGCGGCGCAAAGACATTACCGTGTGGAGCGGCGGCATCGGCTCGCGCCTGATGATCCTGGTTTTGGCGGTACTGCCTTTCTTCTTGCAGGGGCCGGCGCTGGTGCTGGCCGCTATCGCGGCGGCCGTCACCCGCGATATGCTTGCCAACCTGGCTTACCCCGCCTGGATGGCCCTGACCGGCGAGATTGTCCCCATTGAAGGGCGCGGGCGCTATTTCGCCGCGCGCAACTTCGCCATGGCGGCGGTCGGCATTGTGGTGACGTTCCTGGCGGGCTATATCCTCACGCACGTCCCCCAACCGGGCGGCTACCAGGGGGCCATGGCGGTCGCCTTCGTCATCGGCATGTTGGGAACCTACAGCTTCTGGCGCATTCAAGACCCCCACCCCGACCCACTGCCCAAAGAGCCAGCCGCCAAAGGTGCGCCGCAATCGCTCCGGCGCGCCTGGTCTGCGGCCCTGGCCGACCTGCGCGCCCATCCCGACTTTCTGGTCCTGCTCGGCACAACCTTCGCCTGGAACTTTGCGCTCAACATTGCCGGGCCGTTCTTCACCGTCTACATGGTGAAGGGCCTCGGCGCAGACGCGAGCATGGTGGGCCTCACCAGCATCGCTTCGACGCTCTCCACCATGCTGTTACAGCGCAAATTCGGCGAACTCAACGACCGCTGGGGCGCGCGCAAGCTCCAGATGATCGCAGGGCTGTTAATCCCCATCGTCCCCTGGTTGTGGGTGTTTGTACGCCAGCCCTGGCACATCATCCCCCTCAACCTGCTCAGCGGCGCGCTGTGGGGCGCGTACAGCCTGGCAAATTTCAACTACCTGCTGGCGCTCACTCCGCCTGCACAGCGGGCGCGCTACTCGGCCATCTTTCAGATCACCGTCACCACTTCGCTGGCCGCAGGCGCGGCAGTGGGCAGTCTGCTCGTCACCCACACCGGCTACCTGACCCTGTTTATCCTCTCTGGGGCGGGCCGTCTGATTGCGGCGCTGTTGTTCGCGCGCTTTTCAAAGCCCGAAGCCGCCGTTACCCCCCTTGGGGCGGCGTAACCGGCCGCTTCCCCGCCATCCAAACCGTCGCTTTCGCCAGCGTTTTTGGGGCATGGCTTCATCACCGCCAGCCTGGTCAATAGATTTGAAATCATGCCCCACTTGCGCTATGATTCATTGTGTTTAGCCGCGCCATCACCCGATTCGCCCGCCGCCTGTTTCAGGAGGGTCATTTACTGAACTGCGTGTAAACTGCGGGCCGCACTCCGCAGTTTACACACAATTTGAAGCACTACCTTCAGGAGGATGCATGCCAGAGCCAGCATTTTTCTTGGGGCGCACCCTCGGCGAAGAACCAGCCCCGGTTCTGTATGACCCCGCCGACCTCACCACCCATGCCGTCATCATTGGCATGACCGGCTCCGGCAAAACCGGCCTGCTGGTGGCCCTGCTCGAAGAGGCCGCCCGTCAGGGCCTGCCGGCGATCATTATAGACCCCAAAGGCGACCTGACCAACCTGCTTCTGCACTTCCCCGAACTGCGCCCGCAAGATTTTCAACCCTGGATTGACCCCGAAGCCGCCCGCCGCGCCGGCGTGCCGCTGGAAGAACTGGCCGCCCAAACCGCCGAAAAGTGGCGCGTGGGCCTGGCCGGTTGGGGTCTGGGCCGCGAGCAGATTAGCGAGCTGGTCGAGGCGGTGGAGTATGCCATCTATACCCCCGGTTCCACGGCGGGGCGGCCCGTCAGCCTGGTCTCATCGTTTGCCGCCCCTGACCTGAATTGGGATGAGAACCGCGAGGTCCTGCGCGAACGCATCGCCGCTACGGTGACGGCGCTCTTGGGCCTGGTTGGCCTGACCGAGATTGACCCGCTGCGCTCGCGCGAGCATATTCTGCTGGCGAACCTGTTGGAACACGCCTGGAGCCGCGGCCAATCGCTCGACCTGAGTGAGATCATCGCTCAGGTGCAGCAGCCCCCCATGGACCGGCTGGGGGCCTTCCCGCTGGAACGCTTCTTCCCAGAGAAAGACCGCTTCGACCTGGCCCTGCTGTTGAACAACTTTCTGGCGTCGCCTTCTTTTCAGACCTGGATGGAGGGCGATGACCTGTCAGCGGAGCGGTTTTTATATACCCCTTCTGGCCGGCCCCGCTTTTCGATCTTCTACCTGGCGCACCTGGCCGAAAGCGAGCGCATGTTTTTTGTTACCCTGCTGTTGGCCTCACTCGAAAGCTGGATGCGCGCCCAGCGCGGCACGGGGGGCCTGCGCGCCCTGCTGGCCTTCGATGAAATCACCGGCTATCTGCCGCCGGTTGCCAACCCGCCCTCGCGGCCCGTACTGCTGCGTCTGCTCAAGCAGGCGCGCGCCTTTGGGGTGGGGCTGGCGCTTGCCACCCAAAACCCCACCGACCTTAACTACAAGGCTCTCTCGAATGCCGGTTCGTGGTTCATCGGGCGTTTGCAGACCGAGCGCGATAAAGAACGCCTGCTCGATGGCTTGCAGTCTTTAGAGGGCGGCATAGACCGCGCCGCTTTCGACCGGCTGGCCGCGGCCCTTAAACCGCGCGTCTTTCTGCTCCACAACGTTCACCGGGGCGGCCCGCGCCTCTTTAACACCCGTTGGACGCTCAACTTTCTGGCCGGCCCCCTCACCCGCGCTCAAATCCCCGCTCTGCTAGACCTGGCCGCTCCGCCCGAAGCCAAAGCCCCCGCCGGGCCAGCCGATCCGCCGGTTCCAGCGGCCCCGCCCCTGGCGGCCGTCCAACCGCCTCAGCCCCCGGCCCAGACGCCAGCCGGCGAGTATTCTACCAGCCGCCCGCCCGCGCCCGCCGGCACATCCGAGTTCTTCGTCGCCCCGGCGCTGGCCCTGCCGCAGGCGCTGGCCGCTTTGGGCGGCGCGCTCCCCGGCCCATTAGAGCCGCTCGGTCTGATCTACCGCCCCGCCCTGCTGGCCGAAGCCGAGATTCGCTACCTCCAGCCCCGCTACGGGCTAGATACCTCTCTGCGGGCGGCTGGTTTACTGCGCCGCCCCACCCCGGTAGATTGGGACGCCGCCCGCTGTGCGCCTTTTGAACCCGATCCGTCCACCCAGCCCCCTGCCGGGGCGCGTTACGCCCCCCTGCCGCCGGCCTGGGCCAATGCGCGCGGCCTGGCCGCCCTGCAAAAAGACTTCCTCGACTGGGCCTACCGCTCTGCCGCGCTCCAACTGTGGGCCAATGAGCCGTTAAAAGTCTATGCGCCCCCCTGGGTGACGGCAGAAGCCTTCCGCGCTCAGGTGGAAGATGCCGCGCGCGCCGCCATGCAGTCCGAACTGGAAAAGACCGCCGCCGCCTTTGATGACCGCCTCGAAACCCTCAAGCGTAAGATCGAGCGCCAGCATGGAACCGTCAACCGCCGCGAAGAGGAAGTGGATCTGCGCCGGCGCGAGCAAACCGGCGCGGATTTGGAACTCTTCGCCTCGCTCATCACCCGCCGCAAACGCTCCATCGGCACGTCTCTGACCAAGCGCCGCCTGACCAGCCAGGCTCAGAACGAGTTAGAAGAGGCCCGCCAGACCCTCGCGGAACTCCAGCAGGCCTGGGATGATCTCTTGCGCGACCGTCAGGCCGCTTTACAGCGCGTGGTGGAAGAATGGAAGCGCCGCGTGGAGCAGATCTCGCGGTTAACGATCACCCCTTACCGCAAAGACGTGTTCCTGCGGCGCTTCGCCCTCGTCTGGCTTCCGTATCACCTCGTTAAAGCGCGCGCGGAAGTTGTTGAGGCTCCGGCCTTCCTTCTCCGCTAAGGGCCGCCGTCAGGCTATTTCAATTCTTCGTGCATCAGAGCATAAGCCTTGATGACCGCGACCATCTCGTCATCCAGTTCGCGGACGTCGGGGTTGACGTACCAGCAGATGGTTTTCTGCTGGCCCTGATACTCCAGTTGAGATGGTCCCAACCCCTTTCTGGTCTTGCACCACTGGCATTGGGGGGCATTACAGCGGTTGGCCCGCGCAAAGAAATCACGCTGTAACGACTCTGGCTGATGCGCCATGATCGGCGCAATGCGGTTGGCGCTGGCGGGCTTAATCGCCACCATCATCTGCTGCCGCCAGTGATCCTGGAAAAAAACTTGCAGTAAGGGCGTAGCTTTGATCTTCCGATTCCCCTGATAGTTCACCAGCCAGGTTGCCACATCGCGGATTTCGGGAAGGGCCTTGTAGCCCAACCCGGTATAGAAGCGGTGCAGTTCGACCACCCGCGCGTAATCTGCCGCGTTAAAGGTACGGTACAGGGTCAGCGGTTCGGGCGCATAGCCGGCCCGCAGTGCCTGAAAATCACAGCGGGCAAAGCAAAACCGGCCCAGGTGAGCATCTTCCATCTGCGCGGCGGCGCGCGCCAGGGCCTGCAGGGCCGGGGCCATCGCCGGATAAGCCGTACTGGAAAGCGCCAGGCCGTCAGACACGCGCTCTACCTGCACGCCAACCTGCTCCAACCCCGCCAGGAACTTCTTCAACGTCTTGAGGGGCTTGGCCAGGGGTTCATCCGCGCCCTGCGGCAGGATCAGGGCCGGGCCCGCGAGCCGGCCGTTGCGGCCAAATTCCATCAGCACGTCTAACGCCAGGTTAATCGCCGCCCGAATCCGCTTAAACTTCTGGTTGATTTCCTGCCGGACGCGCTGATCAATGCGGTGATCTTCTGGGATCGCCGTATCCGCCTGAACCGGCAGGCCAAAGCCGCCGGGGTTGGCATAGAGCGCCTCGTAAAAGGCGCGGAAGAATGCGTGTAATTCTCGCTCCGCCGCCAGCAGTTCGGCCTGCTGTTCCTCTGCCAGCCCTTCCGGCGCGACCAATGTCAGGTCTGCCAGCGACCGCAGGTACGATAAGGCCACGCGCTGCGAGATGTTCGCATACGCTACTGTCAATTCCGGTACGTCCATCATGGCTGCTCCTTTTGGAAGGATGGTTCTAATTTTCTGTAACTGTGGAGATTCACCCATTAATCGCGTAACGAGGCAGCAGCCACAGCAGGGCGGTCCAGTAGGCGCGGGGCGAAAACCCCTGCTCAGAACGTGAAAACTCTGCCAGAAGTTTTCAGGAACCGAGACGAGGAAATACCCCCGCCGGATGGGATCGGCAGAGCCCGAGGTTCAGCAAGGTTACGTGACTAAAGCTCTATCATTTATAGCACAAAAATTCTAATAATACAACTACCTTTTCCATTTCCGGTTTAGCGGCGCGCGGCCCGCCGCCGCTGTTTTTTCCGGCTCTCCATTTCACTGCCGATCCAAATGCCCAACGCTGGCAGGACCCGCCGGTGCAGTACTAACACCAGCGCCACCCCGCCAAACGCTGCGGCGAAGACCGCCAGCGCGCTCCCCAGCGAGTTCATCAGCCCCGGGTTCACCAGCATGACCACGGCCAGGGTGAGCATTAACACCCCGCCGATCAACTTGAGAATGCGCCCGTGCTTTTCTTCGAGCCGGCTGGCCTTCAGGCTGTAGACCGCCGTAAAGAAGATCGCCAGTTCGTCGAGCTGGTAGATGACCATATACACGACCAGAAGCACGACGAAAGTCAGCGCGCCCACTTTTTGCGAAGCCAGCAGGTTTGTCCACAGCACCGGAAAGCCCGCCGTACAGGAAAATTCCACCAGCGATACCCCCGCCGCCATCGCCGCCGTTGCCCCGGCCAGACCCCAAAACGACTGGCCGGCATCCATAATCTTACGGATACTGCGGTAAATCCCGGGCTTGTGCGCGTCTGCAATGGTCAGCGAGAGGCCCTCTTTGTACCAGAAGTAATCTTTGACGTTCACCAGGCCAAAAAAGAGCGCTAACAGCGCCACGGCCACCTGAATCCAGCCCACGAAACGGACGACGCTAAAAATGGTAAACAGCCCGCCGATAAACAGGCCGTAAACCAGAGCTGTGACCGTGAGAAAGATCAGGCCAATGATCACAACCTTCTTGCGGGAACCGGTATGCAGGGTTAAGGCCAACAGCATCGTCAGCACCCAGACCGAACAGGGGTTAAACCCATCCACAAAGGATATCAGCAGAGTGCTGACCAGCAGTGACTGCTTCGATAAATCCACCGCGCCGATCCAGGGGATGACCAGTTCATCCCTGCCGGGTGGAGCTTTGGCCTGGGCCCCCCGCTCTTTAACGGCGGCCTCGATCTGCGCGGCGACCTCTTCGTTGTAGCCCATCCAATAACGGTCGCCGAGGATGATAAACGGCACGCCGCGCCCGCCTTCAGGAACCTGGTACTGGTCGGCCATCTGCTGATAGAGGGCCTGGTTTTCCTGGTTGTACCAGACTTCGTAAGAGGTCACCTTTACGTAGGGGTAGCGGGCCTGGAGATCCTCTAAAAACGGCTTGGCCCGCGCGCAGTGCGGACAGCCATCGCCCCAAAAGAAGATGATTTCTACGCCCTCGTCATCGGCGTTCTGGCCCAGCGCCGGAGACGCCGGCGCCAAGACGACCAACGCCAGGGCAATCAGCAGTGCCAACCGGCGCAAGCCGGTCATCCACTTTTTCGCCAATTTTTCCTCCCCATCCATGCCAGGCGGCCCCCCTTGCGCCTCGATTAACACAAATTAAGGACTAATGTGCCAATCTTATCACAAAAAGGGTACGCCCGCGCAGGGCCAGAGCCTATCCATGACTGAATAAGGGTTCACCGCCCGATGATGGGCATATACAGCACCTGTTTGGCCGGGTCAATCCCCTGGCTCAGTTCGGGCGAAACGCTGGGGAGGTAATTCTCATCGCCGTCATAAACTGCCAGCAGGATATAACTACCCGGCTCCGGGAATACCAGCACGCACTGACCTGCCGAGGCCGGGGCCGAACAGGCAACGCCGTCTCCGGCGCTCACGGTTACAGTTCCGCCCGGCGTTCCCCCGCCCGGCGGGGCCGCTAACACCTGGAAGAATACCGTTGCGGGCCTTCCGGCGGTTGGCGCGGCCGGCTGTACCGCCAGGATCAGGGTAATGGTGGCGGCGCGCTGTACAGTATGGCTCACCTCTGCCGAGGCGCTGGCATTGAACCGCTCATCGCCCGCGTAGACGGCCCGCAGGGTTTTCACCCCGGCGGTCATAAACACCAGACTGCACTGCCCCTGGGCCACCGCCGCCGAACAGCTCGTGCCGTGATCGTCCATTACGGTAACGGTCCCGGTGGGCGTCCCGGCCATGCCAGAGGTCACGCTAAAGGCTACGCTGACCGGCTGTCCCACGACCGAAACGTCGGGGGTGCGCGTCAGGATCGTGGTGGTGGTATCTGCCTTGCCCGGCTGATCAACGGTATGCGGCACATCCGGCGAGACGCTTCCTAAATAGTTCGCATCACCCGGGTAATCGGCATGGATGGCGTACTGCCCGACCTGCGAAAATATCAGGGTACAGCTTCCGGCCGGCGCCGGGGCCGTACACGAGATCGTTTCTGCCGCGCCGCTGGCGGTGACCGTCACGCTCCCCGAAGGCACGCCGCCGCCCGGCGCGCTTACCGCCAGCGCGAACTGCACGGTAACAACCTGCCCCACCCGGCTGGGCTGTGGGCTGACAGAAACCACCGTCAGGGTGGTAGCGGCGGGCCGCACGGCATACGCTACGCCGGTTAGCCCGGCGGCGGCAAAATGCGCGTCGCCGGAATAGGAAGCGGAGAGCGAATAGCCGCCCGCGGCAGGAAATACCAGCGTGCAGAATGTATCTGGCAGGGTGGCCGTGCATTCTACCCCGCCCCCCGCCGAGATCGTCACCGTACCGCCAGGCGTAAAGGGCATCAACGCGTCGAGCGGCGTCAGCGTAAACGCGGCGGCAACGGCTTCTCCGGTTACGGATGAATCTGGCAGAGAGAGCGCAATGTCTACGCGATTATCCAGAACGTGGTGCGGAACCGCCGCGGACGTGCCGCTCAAGAATTTATTGTCGCCGCTGTAGGTGGCCGTCAGCAGGTTATCTCCGGGGGCGTGCCAGGTGATGGAGCAGGTGGTATTGGGCAGGGTCACGGTGCAGGCATTCACGCCGTCGCTGATCGTCACACTGCCGGTCGGGGTTCCCCCGCCGGGGGCCTGCACGGCCACGCCCACCTGGAACAGCACAGCCTCACCCATTTCTGAGCGGCCATCGGGGTCTCCGGTGAGCGTTACGATCGTCGCCGCTTTGCGGACGGTGTGTTCCACCGGGGCCGAAAGGCTGGCCTGATGGTTGTCGTCTCCGAGGTAGCGCGCCGTAATGGTTTTAACTCCCACGTTGACGAAAATCAGATCGCACCAGCCAACCGATACAGCCGTGAGGCACGAAGCATCCCCGCCGGAGACGATGACCGAGCCGGTCGGCGCGCCTGAGCCGGGGTGGACCCCAGCCACGTTGAAGCGCACCCGAACCGCCTCTCCAACGACCGACTCGGCGCTGAGGACTTCCAGGGTGGTAACGGTGGAATCTTTTTCAACGGTATGGGCCGCTGCAGCGGCCTCAGAAGGCAAGAAATTCGCGTCGCCCGCGTATGCGGCAGACAGGACGTAACTGCCAACGGTGGGTAAGGTCAGGTCACAGGAAGCATCAGGCAGTTCAGCCGCGCAGGAATACGTATTCCCGCCGCTGTCAACCGCCTGAACAGTTACGGTTCCGGTGGGCGTCCCCGAACCGGGCGCAACGGCAGTCACCTCCACGCTCACCGTCACCGGCTGGCCGGCCGCCGATGGATCGGGCAGGTGCGAAACAATCGTCGTGCTTGTGTCAGCCGGGTTGACCACGTAGGCCACCTCCGCCGAAACACCGGGCGCAAAGTGGGCGTCGCCCGCGTAGGCCGCCGAGAGGGTGTAGTCTCCGGCGGCGGGGAAGGTAAGGTCACAGGCCGCGGCGGGCAGGGTGAAGGTGCATTCCAGCCCCGCCCCCGCCGAAATGGTCACGTCTCCGCTCGGCGTGTAGGGGTTGGCCGGGT